>NZ_JBHJPX010000025.1:0-103347 GCF_042262425.1 Streptomyces sp. NPDC056373 | reverse complement strand
ACCCAGTCCCTCCCCCTCGAACCCCGCACCCCCCCCCCCCCCACCCCCCGCCGCGTTGTGCTCAGCGGCGCGGCAGCAGCGCCGCGGCGCCCAGGGCGTTGGCCACCAGCAGGGCGGCGGCGAGCAGCAGGCTCTCCCGCATACCCGGTGCGAAGTCCCCGGCCAGAAGCGCGCCGAAGACGGCGATGCTGAGTGCCCCGCCCGTCTGACGGCTGGTGTTGAGCAGTGCGGCCGCCGTGCCCGCTCGTGCCGCGGCGACACTGTCGAGCATCAGAGTGGTCAGCGCCGGCATGGCGAGCGCGCCCCCGATGCCCAGCGGGATCATCAGGGCGGCGGTCACCCACGGCGAAGTCCCGATCGTGACGGCGGCGAGTCCCGCGCAGCCCACCATGCCGGTCAGCAGTCCGGCGACGACCACCTTCCGCGGGCCGTAGCGGGAGACCGCCTTCGGAGAGGCGTAGTTGAAGAAGGCCGTGATGACCGCCATCGGCACGAACATCAGCCCGGCGGAGAACGCCGACTGCCCGCGCTGCTCCTGGAAGAAGAGGCTCAGCACGAACACCCCGCCGTAGAAGGCCGCGTTGCAGGCGAAGCCCGCGACGACCGGCACGCTCACCCCGCGCTGCCGGAACAGCGACAGCGGCAGCATCGGAGCCTTCCGCCGGGTCTCGACGGCCACGAACGCGGCCCCGGCCAGCACGGCGATCGCGGTCGCCGCCCCGACGGTGCCGGTGAAGCCGTGGTGCCCGCCCTCGATCACGGCGAACGTCAGCGCCGCCAGTGCCAGCACCGCGGTCAGCTGCCCCGGCAGGTCGAACACGGCAGGATGACGAGGGGAGCGCGCCGCCCGCATCAGTGTCAGGAATCCGGCGAGACCCGCGGGCACGTTGAGCCAGAACACGGCACGCCAGCTCCACTCGGTGGTCAGCAGCCCTCCCAGCACGGGCCCGGCGGCGATGGCAACCGCACCGCCGACCGTCCACAGGGCGATACCGCGCGCACGCTTGTCCGGGTCGGGGAAGGCCTGCCGGATCAGCGCCAGCGAGGAGGGAACCATCACCGCCGCGGCGCCGCCCTGCAGCACCCGGGCGGCCGTCAGCGTGCCGAGCGTCGGCGCAACCGCGCAGGCCAGGGACGCCAGGGTGAAGAGGCCGACCCCCCAGCCGTACGCGCGCCGCGCGCCGACCCGGTCCGACAGCGAACCGGCCGACAGCATCAGTGCCGCGAACATCAGGGTGTAACTGTCCGCGACCCACTGGAGCCCGGACAGCGACCCGCCGAGATCGTTGCCCACGGCGGGCAGGGCCACGTTGACGCCGGAGACGTCGAGTGTGATCACGAAGAAGCCGAGGACGGCGGCGGCCAGGGCAGCGGTGGCCGAACCCGCCGGTTCCGGCTCACCCCGGACATCCGTACTCCCGTCGGTTTCCTCGCCGGTCCCGGACTGCGTCGCGCTCATCGTGCACTGCTCCTCTCGTTGTGTCGTCCCTGCCGGGACTTGTCTGTGTGCCGTCCCTGTCGGGACTGAGAATCGAACATGGCATCGAACCTTGAACCCGGACCTCTCCAGCGTGCCCGCCCCACGAGGCCCCCGGCAGACCGAGTCGTGCGGGGCTGCGCGGTGCCTGACCCTGATACGGCCCCCCTGCGCGCGTGACCACTTGCGACAATGGAGGGATGAGTGAAGGTACGGAACTGGGACGTTTTCTCCGTGCTCGCCGCGGCCGGATCCGGCCGCAGGACGTGGGCCTGCCCGTCGGCACCGGCATCCGTCGCACTCCCGGGCTGCGCAGAGAGGAACTCGCGGCCGTGGCCGGGGTCAGCGTCGGCTACCTCACGCGACTGGAGCGAGGCATCGAGACACGGCCCTCGCCCGCCGTGGTCACCGCGCTCGGCGAGGCGCTCCAGCTCTCGCCCGAGGCGATGAACCGGCTGCACGAACTGGTCGCGCTCGCCTCGGGCCAGGTGCCGGCGCCGTCCCCCGGCCCCGCGCGCACGGTGCGGGACTCGATCCACCACCTGCTGGAGAACCTGCGCCCCTCGCCGGCGTACGCCGTCAGCCGCGCCAACGACCTGCTGGCCGCCAACCGGCCCGGGCTGCGTCTCTTCCCCGGCATCACGGACTGGCCGCCCGAGCGCCGCAACGTCACCCGCTATCTGTTCCTGCACCCCATGGCGCGCCGGCTGTACCGGGACTGGGAGAAGATGGCGGCGCACAGCGCGGCGCACCTGCGGGCGACGGCGGGCGCCGACCCGGACGTCCCCGAGCTGGCCCAGCTGGTGGGCGAACTCGTGGTGAAGAGCCCGGAGTTCGCCCGGCTCTGGGAGCGGTACGACGTACAGGCCCGGGGTGGCGGGCAGAAGCACTTCCAGCACCCGGAGGTCGGCTCGATGCTCCTCGACTACGAGGTGCTGGTGATCTCCCGCACGGACGGGCAACGCCTCGTCACGTACCAGGCCACGCCGGGGACCCCGGACCACGACGCGATGCTCCTGCTGGACATGGCCAGCCCTCGCGATGCCGAACTCCCGCATGAGGTCTAGGGCTTGTCCAGCGTGATGCGGTACGTCTCGTGCGGGGTCTGGATGTCGTAGCACGACAGTTCACCACTGGCTCCCCGGTAGGCTCCGGTTCCCCCGGTGACGGCCATCCGCACGGTGTCCTCGCCCTTGGTCCACAGCGACTGGGCGGTGATCTGGCCGTCCGGCAGCTGGACCGACAGCACGCAGTTGGTGGTGATCTTCTCGCCGACCAGCCGGGTCACCTGGCAGGAACTGCCGTCCTTCCCGACCTGCTTCCCGCCCTGGTACAGCTTGTCGGCGTAGAGGAACTCGTCGCCGACGCTCAGCCCGTGCTCGCCGACATCGGTCTTCACGACCCCGTCGTTGCCGACGTCCAGGTCGATGACCTTCCCGGGCTCGGCATGCGCCGGAGCGGTGAGCAGGGCGGTCGCGCCCAGCGCCAGGACGGCGGTCCCGGCCGCGCTGACCAGGGCGAACTTCTTCTTCGGCATGAGATGCAACTCCTCGGTCGCGCACCACGCGTGGCGCGGTGCCTTGCTTGCTCTTCAGGCGATGTCGCGCTTGTGTCAGACGATGCCGGCGAAACCGGCGGCGCGCCGCAGCGCTCCGCTCTCGATCAGGCCGGACACCGCCTCGATGTCCTCGTCGAGCCGGCGATCGTGGGTGACGAAGGCGCTGTGCTCCCGTATGAGTCCGTGCACCGCGCGGACGGCCGGTGACGCCTTCTCGGCACCTCGAAGGTCGATCGCCTGGGCGAGGGCCAGCAGATGGATGGCCGCGACCTCCCGCACCAGTCCGTTGACGGTGCGCGCGTCCCGGGCCGAGATGGTGCCCATGCTGACGATGTCCTGGTTGTGGGCCTCCGTGGACCGCGAGAACACCGACACGGGCCCCGTCTGTTTGAGGGCTTCGGCGGTGACGGCCGAGGCCGCGATCTGCATCCCCTTGAACCCGTGGTGCAGCCCCGCCCCGGGATCGTCCGGACCACGCGGGACGACCAGGTTGGGCGGCAGCCCCCGGTTGGACTTCTCGTCCACGACGAGAGCGAGCTGCCGGTCGAGGAGATTGGCCAGGCCGGCCACCGACGTCTTCAGGCTGTCCATGGCCTGCCCGACATGGCCGGCGTAGAAGTTCCCCCCGAGGTGGAGCCCGGACTCGTCGACGTCGAACAGGGGGTTGTCCGTCGCGGAGTTGATCTCGGTGGTGAGCCAGTCCTCCGCCCAGTCGAGCGTGTCCCGCGCGATGCCGATGACCTGCGGGGCGCAGCGCACCGAGTACGTGTCCTGGATCTTCTCGTTCAGCTGGAGGTAACTGCGCCCGGCGAGTTTCTCGCGGCGCACCAGGATGTCGTCGAAGGACGTGGCGAGCTTCGACCCCGCGAGCAGGGTCCGGACGACCCCGGCCGAGCGGACCTGGCCGGGGTGCGGTTTCGCGGCGTGGACGAAGGGGTGCAGTGCGGACGCGTTGCCGTGCAGGGCCTCGAGCGTCATGGCGGTGGCGAGCTCGGCGACGAAGGCCAGCTCCCGGGCGTCCCAGGCGGCGATGACCGCGTACGCGGCGGCGAAGGACGTGCCGTTGATCAGCGCGATGCCCTCCTTGGGCGCGAGCCGCACCGGTTCGAGGCCCTCCTCCCGCAGGCCGTCCCTCGCCGGGCGCACGGTGCCGCGGTGCAGGACCTGTCCCTCGCCGATCAGTGCCGCCGCCAGATAGCACAGCGGCACCAGATCACCGCTGGCCCCCACCGAACCGCGTTCGGGGATCAGCGGGAGGATGTCCCGTTCCAGGCACTCCAGCAGCGCCGACACGGTCCCCGGCCGGATCGCCGAGGCTCCCTTGGCCAGCGCGTTGGCCCTGATGATCATGGCAGCCCGGGCGACCGCGGGCACGGCCGCCGGTCCCACGCCGTTGAGGTGGTAGAGCACGAGGTTGCGCTGAAGCTCGTGCGCCTTGTCCGGTGAGATCTGCCGGACGCAGCTGTCCCCGAAACCCGTGGTCACCGCGTAGATGGGGACCTCGCGCGCCAGCAGCGAGTCCTTGAGCGCGACGGAGGCCCGCATCCGCTCGACGGCCCCGGCGCCGAGCCGCACCCGGGCGCCGTCGCCGCCCCGGCGCGCGGACGCCGCGACCGCGTGGGGTGAGAGGCCGGCTCCGTCGAGTTCGAGGTACCCGGCCGTGGGCACGTGCGACATGCGTACTGCTCCTCCCGACACCTGGGAGGCGTCCCTAGTAGACGCCCTCGATCAGCTTTCGGCCGTCCACCTCGGCGACCGGGTGGATGTTCCGCAGGGAGTCCCCGACTCCCGTGGGGCTCGGGACCCGGGTCGCCAGGTCCCGTTCGATGCTGTTGGGCACGAGGCCGTACTTGGTGAGGTAGTTCATCACCACGGTCCCCTCCGACCCGAACTCGACCGGCCTGCCGGAGGAGGGGTCGACCACGCGGTAGAACACGTAGGGGGCGTACGAGTCGAAGACCGTGTCGCCCGTGCCCTCCGGGTCGGGGCGCTGCACCGTGCCGCTGAGCACGGAGGTACTGCCGTACGACCCGCGGAACCGCGTCTTGGGGAACAGCTCCGTGGACAGGAAGTCCAGGGTGTCGGGGTCCATGTGGGCGCCGGTCCAGATCACCAGGCGCACCTTCTCCTCGATGAGCTCACGGACGGAGGCCCGCTCGGACATGCGGGCGAGCAGCGGCGGGGTCGTGATCAGGAACGCGATGTCCTGGGATTGCAGGACCAGTTCGGCCTGGTCGACGAGGTGGTCGACATAGGCCGCGGCGCCGGCGGTGTCACCGGCGGCGACGAGCCGCTTCACCCAGCGCGGATCCAGGTCGACGGAGAACCGGATCCCTCCCCGGGCCTCGGCGATCCTGCGGGAGTACTCGCCGAGCATGTGGGGTCCGCTGGGCGCCACGGCCAGTGCGTGTCCCCGGCCGTCGTCGGTGTAGTGGGAGTTCTCCCAGGCCATGTACTGGTCGAGCCAGTTCTCGAACATCACGAAGCGCTTCGGCGCTCCGGTGGTGCCACCGCTCTCGTACACCGCGAGGACCTTCTCCGAGGAGTCGAGACCCCGGGGGATCAGGTCCTCGACCGGGACGTCCCGGAGCTCGTCCACCAGGTTGGGGAACCGCAGCAGGTCGTCGACGCACCGCACGTCCTCGACCGGGTCGAAACCCAGCCGGTCGCGGCGCTCCAGCCAGTACCGGGAACCCGTGGCCGGGTCGAAGTGCCAGCGCATCATGGCGCGGACGTGCGCGTCGGCCTGTTCGCGGGCGTTCATGGGCAGGTCACCGTGCTTTCTCGGTCGAAGGGGAGGGGGAGGAAAGGGGGAGGGAAGGGGGAGGGAAGGGGAGTGCGGAACGGGAACGGCGGACGCCCTGGGGCGAGCCGCCGTCGGCACGGAGGCGTCAGACGCCGTGCGAGGAGCCGCCGTTGATCTGGAGGATCTGTGAGGTGACGTAGCCGCCGGGCTCCGAGCACAGGTAGAAGCCGAGTTCGGCGATGTCCACCGGGTCCCCCGCGCGTCCCAGCGCGGTCTGCCGGACGAGCATGGTCTCCCGCGCCGCGGGCAGGGCGCCGCCGAAGAGGTCGGTGTCGGCGACGTAGCCCGGCGCGATCGCGTTGGCGCTGATGCCGCGCGATCCGAGGCGCGTCGCGAGGGTGTGGACGTAGGAGTGGAGGGCGGCCTTCGCGGCGCCGTAGCCACCCGTCCCGCCGGATCCCCGGTAGGCGGCGATGGAGCTGTAGAGCACGATGCTGCCGCCGTCGGCCAGGTCCGGGAGCAGGCCCTCCACGGCGACGACCGAGGTCGTCACGTTGGCCTGGTAGGCCTCCTGCCATTCCGTCAGGACCGAGGCCACGTCGTCCGCGTCCGTGTCCCCGGACTGCGGGACGGCCCCGGCGCAGCACAGCAGCCCGCTGACGGGCAGACCCGTCGACCGGACGTGGTCCCGCAGGCGCTTGACGGACGCGGCGTCGGACATGTCGAGGGCGAGGGACGACACGTCCGCGCCCGGCACGCTCGCCTCGATCTCCCGCACCGCCTGCGCCAGCCGCTCCTCCTGACGTGCGATCAGGAGCACCTTGTCGTTGTTCTCCGCGAAGCGCTTCGCCGTCGCCTTGCCGATGCCGGCGCTCGCGCCGGTCACCACGATCAACCTGGACAGAGTCGAACACTCCAATGTCTTCGTCGCTGGTTTTGTCGCTGTTTTGTCGCTGGCTGTGTTGCTGTTCTTGTTGCTGGGTATGTGCCGTTCCGCTTTCACGGGCGGGCGGAGGACCCATCCGCCTGTGCGAGAAGGGCCGTGCGGTCGGGCTTTCCGGTGGGGGTCCGCGGGATCTCCGCCAGTTCCACGAGCCGCGACGGGCTCGGGAAGTCGCCGAGGGCCGATCTGACGTCGGCCACGCCCACCGCCTCACCGCCCCGCCCGGCCCAGAAGACGGCGTATCCCTCGCCGGTGAGGGAATCACCGGACAGGGGGAGCGCAACCCATTCCGCCCCCGGGAGCAGTGCTTTCAGCTGCTCCTCGACCCGGGCGAGATGGACTTTGATCCCATTCACCTTGATCAGGGAACTGGCGCGGCCGGCGAGCCGGAACGAACGGGGGCCGGTGAATTCCACCAGGTCGCCCGTGGCCCACCGGTCGGGCGGCAGCGTCCCGCTCTCCGGGCGGGCCAGGCGCGGGCCGCGGACGACCAGCTCCTCGGCGGCTCCTGCCGGTGTGCCGGCCTCCCGCACGAAGGACACGTCGGGGAAGGCCTGCCACGGCCCGGCGCCCCGGCCCTCGGGAACCAGCCTCCGGTGGGCGATCCCTCCGGTCTCGGTCGACCCGAGGATCTCGTGCGCACGCAGCAGCGGACCGGCTCGGCCGACCAGCGCGTGGGCCGTGGGCGGCGCGGCCGCCGAACTGTGCAGGGCGACGACCGAGCTCGCGCGTTCCAGCACCGGCAGGCCGCGCCGCAGCAGGTCCCAGGCCATCGGGATGCAGACGGCCAGCACCCGCTCTCCGGGCGAGACCGGCAGTGGCGCGTAGGGGTCGGCCCACGCCTGGTGGACCGGGACCCGCGCCATGCGGGGCAGCCACTCGCCGAAGAGCGCGCCGAACAGGTGCTGCGGCGGGGCGTAGTTGACGACCCGGTCGACCGGGCCGACGAGCGCCGCTCCGATCAGCTCCACCTCACGCTCCATCTGGTGGGGGAGCCGGAACCAGCGGCGCGCGGCTCCCGTGCTGCCGGAGGTGTCGAAGCGGATCTCGCCGTCCCCGGCCCCCGGCTCCTCGGTACGGGCCGCCGTCTCCGTCATGCCCCGAGGTCCTCGATGCGCTCTCGCACGTACTCCGTGGTCCGGCCGAGCGTGCTGAACCAGTAGCGCACGTCGTCGCCGACGAAGTCGATCTCGATACCGAACTCGCCCTCCACGGCGGTGACGTACTCGAGGGCGGCCAGGCTGTCGAAGCCCGGGAGCGCGTCGGTCAGGTCGGCGTCCGTGGCCAGTGCGCGGGCGGCGTCGCCGAAGCGCTTCTCCAGGACGGCCCGGACGCGGTTGCCGATCTCGGTGTGGTCGAGGGTCTGCATGGTCGGGAACCTTTCTCTCTCAGCCGCGGCCGACCGGTAGCGGGCCGCCGCTCGTCATCGACCCCGATTCCAGGTAGAACACCTGGTCGGGCTGCGTGGGCTGGAACCGGACGGTCAGGTGGGCGGTGTCCGTGCCGAGACCGAGCGACTGCCCGATCTCCTCGGCCAGTCCGGCCCGGTACGCGTGGTCACGGTCGGGGTGGACATGGCACACGACCGACGCCCACCGGGCGTGCTTGGCCGGTTCCGTGTCGTGCTCGTAGGTGGTCAGCGGCATCCCGCCGGCGAAGTGCTCCATGGGCTCGGCGGTCCGGAAGGAGACCACGACGTGCGCGGCGTTCGAACCGTGCGCGGCCATCCACCGCGTGAGCCGCAGGGCAGCCCGCAGGCGCGCGGAGGGGGTGAGGGGGGTGCTGGTCACCTCGACGGTGGGCAAGGGGGTGCTCCTTTCACGACAGGGCCAGCGGCGGCAGGGCGAGGCGTTCGGGCGACAGCCTCAGCTCCAGGCGCCGGCCCAGGCAGTCGGCGAGCGGACCACCGCTCATCGCCATCAGGGGCGTCCAGGCGAATCCCCCGTCCGCCGTGCGCACGCTGTCCAGGAACTTCGTCAGGTGGGCGGCGTCCCAGCCGAGACCGAACACGTCCGACGCCAGCACGGCTTCGTAGGTGCTCAGCAGGTCCGGGACCCGACGGCCCTCGTTGGCGAACCCGCCGCCGCGCACCCGGTGCCTGGTGAGGGCCTCGGTGACGCGGGCACCGTCCGCCCCGGTGCCGCGGTGCAGCGCCCTGAGCGCCTGCAGGGTGGAGCGCAGCGTGGCCGTCCCGCCCGGCACGTTGGCGTACTGGCCGGGTTCCGTCTCGCAGGTGGCCACGTACTCGGCGACGTCCCGCAGGAAGCCGGCCGCCGACTCCCCGCCGGTCCGGTGCAGGATCTCGGCGGCGGAGCTCGTCGAGACCATGTCCGACGCGCGGCCCTCCCAGTAGCCGAACCCGCCGTCGGGATTCTGGATGGAACCGGCCAGCCACTCCGCGATGCGCTCACGGGCCGGGGCGTCGTCCTCGAACGCGCCCGCGGACAGGGCCCAGAGGGTGCAGCGCACCTCACTGCCGCGCCCGGGCATGTACATGATGCCGTTCTCGTTCGGCAGCACGCAGCTCTCCGTCCACCGCAGTGCCTCGCTCTCCCCACCGGCCGGGAGGCTGCGGGCCATCAGGTGGGCCGAGGTGGTGAGGACGTCCGAGGCGAGCTCCGGAGTGCGGTAGGTGAAGCCGCCCTGCCCGGTCCGGAAGGACAGCACCCTCGCGACCACGCCGTCGGCGATGCCGTCGAGCCGCGCGCCGAGTTCCCGCAGCGCGCCCACCGCGCAGAACGCGGCCCACACGTCCTGGACCGGGTAGCCGGGCCACCGCGTGAAGGACTCGTCCGGCCGCAGCCGGGTCATGATCCAGGCGACGCAGCCCCCGGGGTCCCGGGGAGCCTCTCCCAGGCGGCTCAGCGCCCCGGTCGCCCGGAACGTCGCCCACAGGCAGTCCGTGTCGTCGCCCGCCTGGAAGGTGAAGCCACCGGCCGCGCTCTGCCGGCCCCGGAGCCAGTCCGTGAGCCGCTCGCGGTCCCACGGCAGCGGCCCCTGTCCGCCGGTGGCCGTGTGCCAGGCGGTGACGGCGTAATAGCAGGCCCGCACGTCACAGGCGCCGTCCTTCGCATGGGCCGGGCTCCAGGCCAGGCCGCCGTCCTCGGACTGGAGCGCGGCCAGCCAGTCGAACAGCGCCTCGGACGGGCGCTCGCCGTAGATCTCCACCAGGGTGCGCACGGCGTAGTACGTGGCCCACACGTCCGACGCCTGGCCGGGTGTCATCGCGAACCCGCCGTCCGCATGCTCGGTGCTCCACACCCAGGCGGAACTCGACCCGCGCACCGTGCCCCGGCTGCCGTCCGGCAGATCGGCCAGGGCCTGCGTGCAGTAGTAGGTGGCCCAGGCGTCGGAGCTCATACCGGCCGACCACGCGAACCCGCCGTCGGAGTTCTGCCGGGAGGCGAGGAAGCCGGCGGCGGACTCGGGCGACGGCAGGTCGCCGATCCGGTCCAGCCAGCGCAGGGTGCGTACGGCCGCGTACGTGCACCACAGGTCCGACTCCCCGGAGACGACCCCGGACGATGTCAGCAAGGCGTCGTACGTCATGCCGGCACCACCTCGTCCACGACCCGGAAGTTGGAGCGCTTCCAGCTCTTCTGCGAACCGCCGCTCTTCGTCGACGCCGGCAGCCGGTTGACGAACCGGACCTCGTCCCAGCGGAAGCCGAGGTGCTCCTCCGTCCGACGCTGGATGACGGCGTTCCTGGCGGGCTCCGCGTCCCGGTCGGTGCCCGGATCCCGCTCCAGCAGCAGCCGGGCCCGGGTGCCTTCTCCGTCGATCTCGATCAGGTAGCCCATGACGTCGTTGTTCGCGTAGACGATGCCTTCGAGGTCGCGTGTGCGCACCCGACTGCCCTTGATCGCGGTTCCGTCGCTGCCCCGGCCGTGGACCGTGACCGTCGGGGTGTCCTGGCCGCAGGGGCAGCCGCCCGTGAGGGACACCTCGTCGCCCATGTCGAGGCGGAGCAGGGGGCGGGCGTCGTTGTTGAGCGGCGTGACGACGAGCCGGCCCTCGCGTCCGGCCTCGGCGGGTGCGACGCCGTCCCCGTCCGCGATCTCGAAGTAGTTGGCCCCGCGCAGCAGGTGCAGCCGGTCGTGCGCGCAGCACGCGGCCAGCGTGCCGCTCTCCGTGCTGCCGTAACTCGCGTCGTAGGCGCGCGCGTTCCACCAGGACCCGGCCATGGCGCGCAGCTCCGGGGTGCTCACCTCCCCGAGCAGCATGAGGAGTTCGACCGATTCGCGCAGCCGGTCCAGCAGCCCGCGCCGCTTGAGCACCTGGGAGAACTCCAGGAGCACCCCGGGCGCCACGAAGAGCACGGTCGGCCGGAAGACCTCCCACAGCCCGACGATGCGGTCCCAGTCGGAGATGCCGGTGGTGTACGGATAGGCCTTGACGTGGGGGATGTCCAGGAACTCGCAGACACCGACCATGAGGTCGGCCACCGGCACGATGTCCGAGGGCAGCAGGATCAGAGCGCGGTGGCCGCTGCCGGCCAGCATGCCGCGCCAGGCTTCGGACACGGACACGGTGTTGGCGATCATGTCCCGGGCGGTGCGCGGTGTGGGCGTCGGGGTCCCGGTCGTCCCCGTGGTCTGGTAGTACTTCAGGCCCGCGTCGACGGGGACGCGCAGATAGTCGAGCGGCTGCGACTTCAGGGCGTCCTTGGAGGTCGCTGCGAGGTCGCGGAACGCGTCGGCCGAGAACGCGTCCAGCGACGCGTAGGCGGAGGTCTGCCGGGCCCGGTCCCAGGCCTCGCCCAGCTTCGACGCGTAGTAGGTCCCGTCGGAGGGAGAAGCGGTGCGGTGGGCGGTCACCTCCTGCTGTATCCGCTCCATGAAGTCGAGGTCGCTCCTGGAGTTGATCTTCACTTGTCACTCCTTGTCTCGTTCTCGTCGGCGAGCGCCAGTCCGGTGGCGCGCATCAGGAACGCGCCGAGATGTCCGTCGTGCGGCACGTCCGGGTGGATCCACGAGGTCGGCCTGCTCCGGTACACGTTGGAGACCGAGGCGAGCTCCGAGGCCGCGGCGACCAGTCCCAGGTCCCCGGTGTGCAGCGACAGCACCAGGGAGCCGTCGAGGACGTCCGTCCCACCGCGTTCGAACGGGGCGACCCACACGCACGGGAAGGGCATCTCGCAGGACAGCAACGGGTCCTTCGGGGACGTCAGCTCCACGACCGCCGGTGTCAGGGCCGCCAGGGACCCCGTGCCGCCCAGCCGCTCGGCTCGCGGCGCGAGGTGCACGACCGCGTCCGCCGCCCGGTCCAGGACCGCGGTGACGAGCCGCTGCGCGTCGGCCTCCGGCATGCAGGGCAGCAGCGCCGTGCCGGTCACCGGCCCGGCCGGTGCCACCTCGGCGAGCCCGGCGGCCAGTTCGGCGGCGAACCCCGCCGGATCGTCCTCGACCAGGACGCCCGTGGTCGCCGTGCAGGCGGTTCCCGCGTGGTAGAGCACACCGGCGCGGGCCAGTTCGAGCCCGGCTTCCCGGTCGGCGTCGGCCGCCACCACCAGCTTGGAGCGGCCCGGACCCTGCGTCCGGACGTCGGCCCGGTTGCGGTACGTGTCGACGACCTCCTGTCCGCCGTACACCACGGCGCGGTCCGAGCGCTCGATGATCAGATCGGCCGTCGCGTGGTCGCAGGGCACCACGACCAGCTGCGCCGCCGGTACGCCCGCCTCCCGCAGCGCGGTGACGAGGCGGAGCGGGGTGAGCGGGTCCCGGTTGGAGGGACGGACGACCACGCGGTAACCGAGGGCCAGCGCCTCCGGCCACATGGCGTGGACGCCCGGGCTGTTGCCCGCCGCGTGCACGGCGAGGACGTCCCCGGCGCGGCGCCAGGCGGCCCCCGCGGGCGCCGCCTCGGACACCTCGGTGCCGACCGGGGCGCAGCCGGCGGGCCGTGCGGCGGACGCCGTGCGCGCCACGTCGCGCAGGGTCGCCGTGATGAGCCGGTCGCACTCGCGCACGACCGCGAGGGGCGTGCCCGTCAGCTGTGCCACTCGCCGCTCGTGGGCGTCCAGATCGTCCCCCAGGACCGCCTGGTCCTCGAAGACGTCGGCCGCTTTCGCGAGGACGTCCGAGGCCTGCGCGACGGGCAGCGGCGCACTCGTGCGCAGCTGGTCGATCCAGTGGGAGACGACCAGGCCCGGGACGGACGCCAGTTCAAGCGCCGGGACGCCCGAGGAGTCCGTCACCGTGGTGCGGTTCCGCGTCCTGTAGGGCCCGGTCGGCCCCAGCGCGGGGATGTCCAGCATGCTCGCTCTCCTGTTCCTTCCGGCGAGTCACGGGGGCGTACGTGAGGTGTCGGGGCGGGTCAGCGGACGGCGGCCGCCACGGTGCGGCGCCCCCGGGTCGCCGCCGCCAGGTCCCGCAGGACGCCGACGGTGGCGTCCCACCCCATGCAGGCGTCGGTGACGCTCTGCCCGAACACGGGCTCGCCGAGCCCGAGGTCCTGGCGGCCGGGGATCAGGAAGCCCTCCAGCATCACGCCGCGGATGTTCCGGTCACCGGCCGCGACCTGGGCGCCTATCTCCCGGGCCACCAGGGCCTGGCGCTCGTGGTCCTTGCCGCTGTTGCCGTGGCTCGCGTCGATCACCAGGCCGGACGGCAGCCCGGCCGCCCGCAGCAGGTCCGCCGTCTCGCGCACGTTCTCGGCGCCGTAGTTGGGCCGGCCCGAGGCGCCCCGCAGCACCACATGGCAGTCGGGGTTGCCACTCGTGCGCAGGGTGACGGGCCGGCCGTCCGGGCCGTGGCCCAGGTAGGCGTGGCGGGCCGCGGCGGAACGGATGGCGTCGACGGCGACCCCCACCGAGCCGGTGCTGCCGTTCTTCATGCCCACGGGCATCGGCAGGCCGCTCGCCAGCTGCCGGTGCACCTGGCTCTCGACCGTCCGGGCGCCGATCGCGCCCCACGAGATCAGATCGGACAGGTACGCCGGAGCGCCCGGGCTCAGCCACTCCGTCGCGATGGGCAGGCCCGCCTCCGCGATCTCCAGCATCAGCGTGCGGACCGTGCGCAGCCCCTGGTTGAGATCGAGGCTGCCGTCCAGCGCCGGATCGGCGAGGAGCCCGGTCCAGCCGACGGTGGTGCGGGGCTTCTCCACGTACACCCGCATGACCACCGCGAGGTCGTCGTCGAGCTCGGCCGCGAGTTCACCCAGCGACCTCGCGTACGCCAGACCGGCGTCGACGTCGTGGATCGAGCACGGGCCGACCACCACGAGCAGCCGGTCGTCGTCACCGCTCAGCACCCCGCGTGTCATCCGGCGGCCGGCGCTCACCGACCGAGCCGCGGCAGCGGTCAGCGGCAATGCGCTCAGCAGCTCTTCGGGGGTGCTGGTCAGGTGGGTGCGGTACTGACCGCCGACGTCCTCCGGCGGAATGTCGGCGACCAGGGAATCGGATTCCGCTTCGGTCCGCGTGTGAACACTCTGCATCGTTCCTCAATTCGCTCTGCTCAGCGCAGAAGTCGTGCGTCGGCAACGAATCAAACGGCGGTCGGTGATCCGCCAAGTGCCCATTCCGAGAAGTCGATCGGACTGGTGTGACGAAGGTGATTTCGAGGTACAACCACCCGGCAGGCACGGGAATTACCGTGCCGCATTCGGAAGTCGGACCGCCAGCTGTGCCGCGTGCAGCAAGTTGTTGTGCACCTAGCTGCACGGGTAACGTTTCGACGTAAGGCAGGTACCTGCCCGGCTCGGGAGCCCCCCGTACCTCCTTGGAGGATTACATGATCACGGGGGCGTTTCGTTGTGCCTTCGTGGGAGTGACCTGCGTGATTTCGTGTGGAAATGTGAGGCTATGCGCTTCATCGAGGCCGGTACCGGTCGCTACGTAGAGTCATCCCCGGTGTCGTACGACCTGACATACGACGACGTGTTCATGGTGCCCAGCCGTTCCTCGGTGGGCTCGCGGCAGGCCGTCGACCTCAGCTCCCCGGACGGCACGGGCACCACCATCCCGCTCGTCGTCGCCAACATGACCGCCATCGCCGGCCGCCGCATGGCCGAGACCGTGGCCCGCCGCGGCGGCCTCGTGGTGATACCCCAGGACATCCCCGACGACGTGGTCGCCGACGTCGTCTCCTGGGTGAAGAGCCGGCACCTGGTGCTGGACACCCCGATCATCCTGTCCCCGCACCAGACGGTCGCCGACGCGCTGGCCCTGCTGCCCAAGCGGGCGCACGACGCCGGTGTGGTCGTCGACGGCGACCACAAGCCCGTCGGCGTGGTCACCGACGCCGACCTGTCCGGCGTGGACCGCTTCACCCAGCTCGCCGAGGTCATGTCCCGGGACCTGCTGCTCATCGACGCGGACATGGACCCGGGCGAGGCCTTCAACACCCTCGACCACGCCAACCGCCGCTACGCCCCCGCGGTCAACGGGGACGGCACGCTCGCCGGCATCCTGACCCGCAAGGGCGCCCTGCGCGCCACGCTCTACCAGCCGGCCACCGACGCGCAGGGCCGGCTGCGCATCGCCGCCGCCGTCGGCATCAACGGCGACGTCGCCGGCAAGGCCAAGCAGCTGCTGGACGCCGGCGTCGACGCGCTCGTCATCGACACCGCGCACGGCCACCAGGAGTCGATGATCAGCGCCCTGAAGCTGGTGCGTGACCTCGACCCGCAGGTCCCGATCGTCGCGGGCAACGTGGTCGCCGCCGCGGGCGTGCGCGACCTGATCGAGGCCGGCGCGGACATCGTCAAGGTCGGTGTCGGCCCCGGTGCCATGTGCACCACGCGCATGATGACCGGCGTCGGCAGGCCGCAGTTCTCCGCCGTCCTGGAGTGCGCCGCCGAGGCGAAGAAGTACGGCAAGCACGTGTGGGCCGACGGCGGTGTCCGCCACCCCCGCGACGTGGCCATGGCCCTCGCGGCCGGCGCGTCCAACGTGATGGTCGGCTCCTGGTTCGCCGGCACCTACGAGTCCCCGGGCGACCTGCAGCACGACGCCCAGGGCCGCGCCTACAAGGAGTCCTTCGGTATGGCCTCCGCCCGGGCCGTGCGCAACCGCACCTCGGAGGAGTCGGCGTACGACCGCGCCCGCAAGGCGCTGTTCGAGGAGGGCATCTCCACCTCCCGGATGTTCCTCGACCCGGCCCGCCCCGGCGTCGAGGACCTGATCGACTCGATCATCGCGGGCGTCCGCTCCTCCTGCACCTACGCCGGTGCCGGATCCCTGGAGGAGTTCGCCGGGAAGGCCGTCGTCGGCATCCAGAGCGCCGCCGGCTACGCGGAGGGCAAGCCCCTGCACGCCAGCTGGAGCTGACGGCCCGACACCTCCTCGTACGGCCCCCGGTGGAGAACCGGGGGCCGTACGCGCGTGGGTGCCCCGTCTTCCGGCGGCAACACGAGCACCGCCGCCCTCCGACGGCAACCCGAGCACCGCCGCCCCTCACGGCAGAGCTGGTCCGAGGAAGCCCGTGCAATGGACGCACGGTGCCGTGCAACGAAGCTCCGGCCCGACGCCGTCAACGCAACGATCTTGCAGGTACGCGCAAGGTTGCTGCATTTCACCAGCAACGCCATTGCTCGTAGGCTGTCGCCTCGTACGTGGCGTGGCGGGACTCCGCTCGGTGGGTCCCTGTCTCCTGGGTGCCCGCGGTCCCCGCCGCCCTGACCGGCAGCGATAAGGAGCCAGCGCGTGCTCGACCAAGGCGCACCCCCGCAGAACCCAGGCCCTACGGCGGCCTCCGCACCCCCCGGCCTCGGCGCGCGCCTCATGCGCCGCAAGCCGGTGGAACGCCTGGTCGCGGAGGGTGGTCAGGGTGAGGGTGGGTCACTGCGCCGCACCCTCGGGCTGTGGCAGCTGACCATGATCAGCATCGGTGCCACGCTCGGCACCGGCATCTTCGTCGTCCTCGGCGAGGCCGTCCCCAAGGCGGGCCCGGCCGTCACCCTCTCCTTCGTGATCGCCGGTCTCACGGCCCTGTTCTCGGCCCTGTCCTACGCGGAGCTGGCCGGCACCATCCCGGTCTCCGGTTCCTCGTACTCGTATGCGTACGCAACGATGGGCGAGCTGATCGCCTGGATATGCGGCTGGTGCCTGGTCCTGGAGTACGGCGTGTCGGTGGCCGCCGTCGCCGTCGGCTGGGGCGAGTACCTCAACGAACTGCTCGACGGCACCATCGGCGTCACCATCCCGGCGGCCCTGTCGGCCCCGCCCGGCGACGGCGGCGTGTTCAACCTGCCGGCGCTGATCGTCGTCCTGCTCGCGATGGCGTTCCTGCTGGGCGGCGCCCGCGAGTCCGCCCGCGCCAACACCGTCATGGTCATCGTGAAGATCGCCGCGCTGGTGATGTTCTGCGCCATCGGCGTCCAGGGCTTCCGCTCCGGCAACTACGAGAACTTCATGCCGCTCGGCATGGCGGGCGTCAGCGCCGCCGGTGCCACGCTGTTCTTCTCCTACATCGGCTTCGACGCCGCCTCCACCGCCGGTGAGGAGGCCAAGAACGCCCAGCGCGACCTGCCCCGCGCGATCATGCTGTCGCTGGTCATCGTCACCGCGCTGTACGTCCTGGTCGCCGCCGTCGCCGTGGGTGCCAAGCCCTGGAAGGGCTTCACCGACTCCGAGGCCGCCCTCGCCCAGATCATGCGCGAAGTCACCGGGCAGACCTTCTGGGGCACCCTGCTGGCGTTCTGCGCCGTCATCGCCATCGCCAGCGTGGTGCTGACCGTGCTGTACGGCCAGACCCGCATCCTGTTCGCCATGTCCCGCGACGGTCTGGTGCCCAAGGTGTTCGCCCGGGTCCACCCGAAGACCGGCGCCCCCCGGGCCAACACCCTGATCGTGTCGCTGTTCTGCGGTGTCCTGGCCGCCGCGATCCCGCTCGGGCAGCTCGCCGACGCCACCAGCATCGGCACCCTGTTCGCCTTCGCCCTCGTCAACGTGGCCGTCGTGGTGCTGCGCCGCACCAAGCCGGACATGCCCCGCACCTTCCGGGTGCCGCTCTCGCCGGTCCTGCCCGCGCTGGGCTTCGCCTTCTGCGTATGGATGATGGGCAGCCTGTCGACCGTGACCTGGGTGGTCTTCGGTGTCTGGATGGCCGCCGGGCTCGTGTTCTACTTCGGGTACGGCTACCGCCGTTCCCGACTCGCACCATCCGAAAAGTGAACGACCCACTGTGCTGAACGATCTCGACGAACGCATCGTGCACGCCCTCGCCGAGGACGCCCGCCGCTCCTACGCCGACATCGGCTCCCTCGTCGGCCTGTCCGCGCCCGCCGTGAAGCGGCGCGTGGACCGGCTGCGGGCCACCGGAGCCATCACCGGCTTCACCGTACGCGTGGACCCGGGCGCCCTCGGCTGGGAGACCGAGGGGTTCGTCGAGATCTACTGCCGCGGGAACACCTCCCCGGAGACCATCCAGCGGGGCCTGGAGCGCTACCAGGAGGTCGTGGCCGCGTCCACCGTCACGGGGGACGCGGACGCGGTCGCCCAGGTCTTCGCCTCCGACATGCGGCACTTCGAACGGGTCCTGGAACGGATCGCCGGGGAGCCGTTCGTCGAGCGGACCAAGTCCGTGCTCGTGCTCTCGCCGCTGCTGCGGCGTTTCTCGTCGGGATCTCCCACGTAACTCTGTGGCCCGCCCCCTGTGACACCTCTAGCCTGGGTGCCATGACCTGGCGACATTGATCCACCAGCCGTGCCTCCCGAGGACCGCCTCGGACGCCGTACCTCCGGCGTCCGATCCGTCCTTCCGGGAAGGCCCCATGACACTCTCACCCGCACGCGTGTCCGCGACCGGTGTCCGCCGACTGACGCGCACGCTGTACGGCTACGCGTTCCTCGACGACTTCGTCCTGCTCTACCCGGTGTACGCGCTGCTCTTCGCCGACACCGGCATGTCGCTCTGGCAGATCTCCTCCCTGTTCGCCCTGTGGTCGATCACCTCGGTGGTGCTGGAAGTGCCCTCCGGCGCCTGGGCCGACGCCATGTCGCGCCGCAGGCTGCTGTGGATCGGCCCGCTGCTCACCGCCGCCGGCTTCGCGCTGTGGGTGGCCGTCCCGTCGTACGGGGCCTTCGCGGCCGGCTTCGTCCTGTGGGGCGCGGGCGGAGCCCTCGGCTCCGGCGCGCTGGAAGCGCTGGTCTACGACGAGCTGGACCGGCTCGGCGCCGCCGACCGGTACGCGCGGGTCATGGGCCGGGCCCGGGCCGCGCGGCTGCTGGGCACCGTGGCCTCCATCGGTCTCGCGGGGCCCGTCCTCGCCCGGGGCGGCTACGCGGCCGTCGGTGCCGCGAGCGTTCTGGCCTGTGTGCTGGCCGCCGTCACCGCCACCCGGTTCCCGGAGCACCGGGTACGGCCCGAAAGGGCCGACGGCAGCTGGACGGCGACCGTGCGGGCCGGGTTCGCCGAGGTCCGCGGCGACCGCGCGGTACGCGACGCCGTGCTGCTGATCCCGGCCGTGGCCGCCGTGTGGGGCGCACTCGACGAGTACACCCCTCTGCTGATCCGGGAGATCGGCTTCGCCGAGGCCACCGTGCCCTACCTCGTCATGCTGATCTGGGCGGGCGTCACCCTCGGCAGCCTCCTGGCAGGACCGGCCGAGCGCCTCGGCACGACCGGACTCGCGGTGCTGCTCGCGGGCGCCGCCCTCGCCCTCGCGGCGGGAGCACTGGCCCGTTCGCTGACCGGAGTCGTCCTTTTGGGCCTCGCTTTCGCCGGGTTCCAGCTGGCCGAGGTACTCGCCGACGTCCGTCTCCAGCACCGCATCGACGAGTCCCGCCGGGCCACGCTCACCTCGGTAGCGAGCCTGGGCACCGAACTGGCGACGGTCGCCACGTTCGGCGTGTACGCACTCCTCGGCACGGACCTGGCGCACAGCACCGTCTTCGCGGTGCTGGCGGTTCCCTACCTGGTGACGGCGCTGGCGCTGGCTAGAGCTGGGGCTGCCACGGCACGACCCTGAAGTCGCCCGTCCCCTTCGCGACCTTCTCGAAGGGGGCGGAACTCACGCACTTGGGCAGGCCCTTCATGTCGACGGGGCTGCCCGTCGAGGCCCAGCTGTAGCCCAGCCGGTCATGGCGGCCGAGGTCGTGGACGGTGACGCCGACCCGCCTGCCCTCGGCGCCCGGCAGGTCCGATCTGCTGATGACGCCGGAGACCACGGCGACCTTGCCCCCGGTGAGCAGACAGTTGACCTTCACCTCGGCCCGGGCGCCCTCGCCGTTCAGATAGTGGCTGAACTCGAAGGTGCCGGTGGCCTTCGACGGGTCGGCCTTGTCCTTCGCGGCCAGGTGCGCGTCGAACGAGAACGTGATGTCGTCCCCGGCCGAGCGGTACAGCTTGGCGGTGCCGGTGAGGGCCGCGGCCTCCCGCTGCCGGGGCGCGTCCGAGGCGGTCGTCCGCTCCCGGGGCGAGTCCGACGCGGTGGCTGCCGAGGCCACCCCGGCCGTGAGCAGCAGCGCGGAGCCGAGCACGACGATCTTCGTACGGCGCTTCATTTCGGGTCCTTCCGCAGGTCGTGTGGACAGCCCTTACTCTTCCGGCCCGGCGCGGCGGGAACATCGCGCCCGGGGCGGGACCCCGCCTCCGCCGTACGGCGGGGGTAGCGGCGGGCGGCTGCGTCCCGAGGAGGAGCGGGAGTCCGACCCGAGACACGCAACGAATCGCCGCCCGGCCCCGCACGCACGCAACGAACCGTTCACCGGCGCGCAACGGCTCCTGCTTGTCCGCCCTGGTCAGCCGCCCGTACCGTCTACGTGGCCCCCAAAAGGTCTCCCGACCACCCCTCCGCCCGGTGAGGATCACGCATGCGCACCGCCCTGCTCCAGAGCTCCGGCCGCCCCGGCTCCACCGCCGAGAACCTCAAGGTCCTCGACGAGGCCGCGGGCCGGGCCGCCGCCGCGGGCGCCGGGCTGCTCGTCACGGCGGAGATGTTCCTGACCGGCTACGCGATCGGCGACGACATCGGCCGGCTCGCCGAACCCGCCGACGGCGACTGCGCGGACGCGATCGCCGAGATCGCCACGAACCACGGCCTGGCCATCGCATACGGCTACCCCGAGCGCGACGGCGACGCCGTGTTCAACTCCGCCCAGCTGATCTCCGCCGAGGGCATCCGGCTCGCGAACCACCGCAAGACGCACCTCTTCGGCTGCTTCGAGCGCGACCACTTCACGCCGGGCGACCAGCCGGTCGTCCAGGCCGAGATCGACGGCCTGCGGGTCGGCATCCTGATCTGCTACGACGTGGAATTCCCCGAGAACGTCCGCGCCCACGCCCTGGCCGGCACCGACGTGCTGATCGTCCCGACCGCGCAGATGCACCCGTTCCAGTTCGTCGCCGAGTCGATGATCCCCGTGCGAGCCTTCGAGAACCAGATGTACGTCGCCTACGTCAACCGCGTCGGCCGGGAAGGCGAGTTCGAGTTCGTGGGCCTGTCCACGCTCGCCGGGCCCGACGGGGTCGCCCGGACCCGGGCCGGACGCGGGGAGGAACTCGTGCTCGCCGACGTCGATCCTGCCTTCCTCGCCGTGTCGCGCGAGAACAACCCGTATCTGCGGGACCGGCGGCCCGGTCTGTACGGCTCGCTCGTCTGAAATCCCCTGAACCACCCTTCGTATCTGTGCAAGGAGTCCGTACCCCATGACGTCCACCGTGCCCAACGCCGTCGAGCACGCTGACGCGCAGCAGCCGCCGATCACCATGTTCGGCCCGGACTTCCCGTACGCCTACGCCGACTTCCTCGCCCACCCGGCGGGCCTCGGGCAGATACCCGCGACCGAGCACGGCACGGAGGTCGCGGTCATCGGCGGCGGTCTGTCCGGCATCGTCGCCGCGTACGAGCTGATGAAGATGGGCCTGAAGCCGGTCGTGTACGAGGCCGACCAGATCGGCGGCCGGCTGCGGACGGTGGGCTTCGACGGCTGCGACGAGTCCCTCACCGCCGAGATGGGCGCGATGCGCTTCCCGCCGTCCTCCACGGCCCTCCAGCACTACATCGACCTCGTCGGCCTCGAGACGCGGCCGTTCCCCAACCCCCTCTCCGAGACGACCCCGTCGACCGTCGTCGACCTCAAGGGCGAGTCGCACTACGCCGAGACGATCGAGGACCTGCCGCAGGTCTACCGTGACGTCGCCGAGGCCTGGGGCCGTTGCCTGGAGGAGGGCGCCGACTTCTCCGACATGAACCGCGCCCTGCGCGAGCGGGACGTGCCGCGCATCCGCGAGATCTGGTCCGAGCTCGTCGAGAAGCTCGACAACCAGACCTTCTACGGCTTCCTCTGCGACTCCGAGGCGTTCAAGTCCTTCCGGCACCGCGAGATCTTCGGCCAGGTCGGCTTCGGCACGGGCGGCTGGGACACCGACTTCCCGAACTCCATCCTGGAGATCCTGCGCGTCGTCTACACCGAGGCCGACGACCACCACCGCGGCATCGTCGGCGGTTCCCAGCAGCTGCCGCTGCGCCTGTGGGAGCGTGAGCCGCAGAAGATCGTCCACTGGGCCCTGGGGACCTCGCTCGCGAGCCTGCACGAGGGCGGGGAGCCCCGCCCGGCCGTGACGCGGCTGCACCGCACCGCCGGCAACCGCATCACGGTGACCGACGCGGACGGTGACATCCGCACCTTCCAGGCGGCGATCTTCACCGCCCAGTCCTGGATGCTGCTGTCGAAGATCGCCTGTGACGACTCGCTCTTCCCGATCGACCACTGGACGGCGATCGAGCGCACCCACTACATGGAGTCCTCGAAGCTGTTCGTGCCCGTCGACCGGCCCTTCTGGCTCGACAAGGACGAGGAGACCGGCCGGGACGTCATGTCGATGACGCTCACCGACCGCATGACGCGCGGCACCTACCTGCTCGACGACGGCCCGGACAAGCCCGCCGTCATCTGCCTCTCCTACACCTGGTGCGACGACAGTCTGAAGTGGCTGCCGCTGTCCGCGAACGAGCGGATGGAGGTCATGCTGAAGTCGCTCGGCGAGATCTACCCCAAGGTCGACATCCGGGGGCACATCATCGGCAACCCGGTGACCGTCTCCTGGGAGAACGAGCCCTACTTCATGGGCGCGTTCAAGGCCAACCTGCCCGGCCACTACCGCTATCAGCGGCGCCTGTTCACGCACTTCATGCAGGACCGGCTGCCCGAGGACAAGCGCGGCATCTTCCTCGCCGGCGACGACATCTCCTGGACGGCCGGCTGGGCCGAGGGCGCGATCCAGACCGCCCTCAACGCGGTCTGGGGCGTCATGCACCACCTGGGTGGCGCGACCGACCCGACCAACCCGGGCCCCGGCGACCTCTACGACGAGATCGCGCCCGTGGAGCTGCCTGAGGACTGAACCGCCTGAGGACCGAACGGCCGGGGGATCGAGCTGCCGGGGGGAGCTGCCGGAGGACTAGCTCCGCAGTGGCGGCTCGGTTAGGGGCGTGAGCAGCATGCGCCCCGCGAAGCCCACCGCCGTGTCCAGGCGCTCGATGAACTCCCCGGAGACATCGGGGAGTTCGCGAAGCACCCACAGGGCCCGGGCCGCCGTCCACGCGGCGTCCCGGGCGCGCTCCAGGCTCCAGGAGCCGAGCAGATGGGTGAGCGGGTCGGCGATCCGCAACAGATCGGGCCCCGGCATCAGATCGTCGCGGATGCGCTCCTCAAGCGAGGCGAGGAGATCACCCACCAGGTCGAACTCGTCCTCCAGATCGACGGGTGCGCAGCCGAGGTCACCGCAGGTGTCCACGACGGCCAGTGCCAGATCGTGCCCGATGTGCGCGTTGATGCCCGCCAGGGCGAACTGCAACGGCCGTACCCCGGGGTGGCGGCGGAACTGGAACAGTGGCCGCCAGCAGGCGGGCGGACGCCGCTCGTCCGCCGCCGACTCGACGGCCGCGAGGTACCGCTGCGCGAACCGTACGTCCAGCGTGATCGCGGCGTGGGCGTCCGGGAACCGGCCGGCGTCGACGTACCGGTCCACCGCCTCCGTCACGGCCAGGTAGACACGGTTGAAGACCGCCACCCCGTCCCGCGGGTGCAGGGCCGCGTCGAGGGCGCGCATGCGGGCAATGACGGCGTCGACCGGAGTGTCCACGGCTGGGGGGAGTTGTTCGCATCGCGGCATGCGGGCAGAGTCGCAGCTCCGGGCCGGCGGGAGTACCGGCGGGCCCGGCGCTTCCCTCCTGTGGGTGAAGCTGCCGGGGGAGTCGGACGGCTGCGAGGGCAGACCGGGGACGTTCACGGCCTCCCGCGCCTACGACGTGGCGTCGCCCCGCTCGGCGTCGTCGTAGGAGGAGGTGCCCTCGTCCAGCAGCGGCGCCTGGGTCTTCAAGTGGGCCGGGGCGAAGGCCCGCAGGGCGTGGTAGCCGGTGATGACGACCACCGTGCCGAGTGCGATGCCGCTCAGCGAGAACGTGTCCGAGAACTTCAGGGAGACGTTGCCGACACCGATGATGATGCCCGCCGCCGCCGGGACCAGGTTCAGCGGATTGCGCAGATCCACCTTGGCGTTGATCCAGATCTGCGCGCCCAGCAGGCCGATCATGCCGTACAGGATGACGGTGATGCCGCCGAGCACCCCGCCCGGGATCGCCGCCACGACCGCGCCGAACTTCGGGCAGATGCCGAACAGCAGCGCGAAGCCGGCGGCGGCCCAGTAAGCGGCCGTCGAGTAGACGCGGGTGGCGGCCATCACGCCGATGTTCTCGGAGTACGTGGTGTTGGGCGGACCGCCGACCGCGGTGGACAGCATGGAGCCGACGCCGTCGGCGGAGATGGCCGTGCCGAGCTTGTCGTCCAGGTCGTCGCCGGTCATCTCGCCGACCGCCTTCACATGCCCGGCGTTCTCCGCGACCAGCGCGATCACGACGGGCAGGGCGACCAGGATCGCCGACCACTCGAACGACGGGGCGTGCAGGGTGGGCAGTCCGATCCAGTCGGCCTTGTCCACGCCGGAGAGGTCCAGCCGCCAGTGATCGGTGAGCTTGCCGCTCGCGTCCACCGAGTGGATCTTGCCGAAGACCAGGTCGGCCACCCAGGAGATGCCGTACCCGAAGACCAGGCCCAGGAAGATCGCGATCCGGGACCAGAAACCGCGCAGACAGACCACCGCCAGACCGGTGAACAGCATGACCAGCAGGGCGGTCCACTGGTCCTGCGGCCAGTACGTCGAGGCCGTCACCGGTGCCAGGTTGAAGCCGATCAGCATCACCACCGCTCCGGTCACGATCGGCGGCATGGCGGCGTGGATGACCCGCGCCCCGAACCGCCGCACGGCGAGCCCCACCAGGAACAGCGCGCCCCCGACGACGAACACCGCTCCCGTGACGGTCGCGCTGCTGCCGCCCTGCGCCCGGATGACCGCCGCCACGCCGACGAAGGAGAGGGAGCAGCCCAGGTAGCTGGGCACGCTGCCGCGGGTGGCGAGCAGGAACACGACGGTCGCGACGCCCGACATCATGATCGCCAGGTTCGGGTCCAGGCCCATCAGGACCGGCGCCACGAAGGAGGCACCGAACATCGCCACGACGTGCTGGGCGCCCAGGCCGGCCGTGCGGGGCCAGGAGAGCCGCTCGTCGGGGCGGACCACCGCGCCGGGCGCCGGGGTGCGTCCGTCGCCGTGCAGTTTCCAGCGGACGCCGAGATCCATGGTGCGGTTTCGCTTCCGTCGTGCGTGCGAGTGTCCGGACCATTGTCGGGGTGCGTCGCGGGAGAGGATGACCGGGGCTGACCTGGAGGTCGTCGCGGGTCCGCTCAGGGCCGTGGGTCGGGAACCGCCGCGTCCGTCCGGCCCACCTTGGTCCGCTCGCCCGGCCGCAGCACTCCCGCGAACGCCATCAGGCCGCACGACAGTGCCGTCACCAGGCAGAACGACACCATCAGGCTCGTCGCCTGCGCCAGCATCCCGATCGCGCTCGGCGCGATCAGGCCCGAGGTGTACGTGATGGTCGCGACGCCCGCGATGGCCAGGCTCGGGTTGGAGCCGCTGCGCCCGGCGGCGGCGAAGCACAGCGGTACGACGACGGCGATGCCGAGTCCCATCAGAGCGAACCCGCTCATCGCCACCGCGGGATGGTCGGAGATCACGATCAGCAGGCCGCCCAGGACGGCGAACACCCCGCTCGCCCGCACCGTCCGCACGGCACCGAAGCGGTCCACGACCTTGTCACCGGCGAGCCGGGCGACGGCCATGGTGAGCGTGAAGCCCGTGGTGCACGCCGCCGCGAGACCGGCCGAGGTCTCCAGCTGCTCACGCAGATAGACGGCCGACCAGTCCAGGCTCGCTCCCTCGGCGAACACCGCGCAGAACCCGATCGCGCCGATGAACAGCGCCGACCGGGGCGGCAGTGCGAACCGCGGCGGCGGGTCCTCGTCCTCGGCGGGCTGCAGGTCGAGCACCCACCGGCAGGCCAGCACGCCGATGACGGTGAGGACGGCGGCGGCGAGGGCGTGGTGCAGCCGGGCGTCCGAGCCGAGGTGCGCGGCGAGCGTGCCGGCCGCCGAGCCGATCAGGGCGCCCACACTCCACATCCCGTGCAGCCCGGACATGATCGACCGTCCGAGACGGTTCTCGACCTCGACACCCAGCGCGTTCATCGCCACGTCGGTCATGCCGGCCGTCGCGCCGTACGTGAACAGGGCCAGACAGAGCGTCAGAAGGTTCGGTGAGAGGGACGGCAGCACGAGCGAAAGGGTCCACAGGGCGACCAGCCCGCGCAGCGCGTTCCGGGCGCCGAAGCGGTGGATGACGCCCCCGGCGAGCGGCATCGCCACGGAGGCTCCGAACGCGGGGAAGGCGAGCGCGATCCCCAACTGGCCCGCGCTCACGTCCGCGTGGTCCTGGATCCACGGCACGCGGGTCGCGAACGAGCCGGTCACGGCGCCGTGCACGGCGAAGACGGCGGCCACGGCGTACCGGGACCGCTTCACCTCCCGCTCTTCGTCGACCACGTTGCCCATTCTGCGGTCCCCCTCCAGGTCTCTGCCGTGTCCCGTGACAGTGCGGGCGTAAACTATCAGGAACCCTGCCTGATAATAAGAGGGCTTTCCGCAGGCCACGGTCGACGGCCCCGTCGATCTGGAAGGATCCGCGCATGCCCGCATCCCCGAGCACCGCCCGGGCCATCAACGACCGGCTCGCCCTGCGCCTGCTCCAGCAGGAAGGCCCGTTGACGGCAGGGCAGTTGAAGCAGCTGACCGGTCTGTCCCGGCCGACCGTCGCCGACCTCCTCGAACGCCTCGGCGCCGCCGGACTGATCGCGGTCGTCGGCGAGGCGGGGGAGCAGCGGCGCGGTCCCAACGCGAAGGTCTACGGCATCGCCGCCGACCGGGCGCACCTGGCCGCGCTCGACGTCCGCACCGAGAGCGTCGCCGTGGTCGTCGCGGACCTGGTGGGGCGGGTGCTGGCCGAGGCGTCGGTGCCCATCGGGGGCGACACCGGCACGGGCCCCGCCGTGGAGCAGGCGGTCACGCTGGTCGAGCACGTGGCGAAGGAGGCCGGTGCCGACCGCCTGCACACCGTGGGGATCGGCGCGCCGGGCCTGATCGACCCGTCCAGCGGCGAACTGCGTGACTCCACCGGACTGCCGGAGTGGCACCGCGAACTCGTCGCCACCCTCCAGGAGCGGCTGCCCGAGGCCCGCATCAGCGTCGAGAACGAGACCAACCTCGCGGCCCTGGCCGAGCAGCGCGACGGGGCGGCGCGGGACCGGGACACCTTCGTCCTGCTGTGGCTCGGCCATGCGCCGGGAGCGGCCGTCGTCCTCGACGGCGCCCTCCGCCGCGGCGCCTCCGGCGGCACCGGGGAGATCGGCTTCCTCCCGGTCCCGGGCACGGCCGGGCTGCCGACGTCGAAGGACTGCGAGGGCGGTTTCCACTCCCTGGCCTCCTCGGCGGCGGTCGTCGGCCTCGCGGCGGAGTTCGGGATCGAGGCGGCGGTGTCCGAGGCGGGAGTGGTGCGGGCGGCAGTGGGTGTCGTGCAGGGGGCGACGGCCCGGGTGCGGCGGGCCGCTCTCCCGGAGGGCCCCGGGCCGTCGGGGGCCGCGGCCCCCGAAGTGCCCTGGCCCGGGGATCCCGCGTCCGCCGGCCGTTTCCTGGACGCCCTCGCCGACCGGCTCGCCGTCGGGGTCGCCGCGGTCGTCGCCATCCTGGACCCCGGTTGTGTGGTCCTCGGCGGGGAGGTCGGCCAGGCCGGCGGTGCCGAGCTCGCCGGGCGGGTGCAAAGGCACATCGCCCGGATGACGCCGCTGGCCACGGAGGTGCGGGCCACCACCCTGGGCGGTGGAGCGGTGCTGCGCGGCGCGTTGCTGACGGCCCGGAACCGCGCCCAGGACGAACTGTTCGCGCCGGTGGAGCGCGTGCCCGGGGGAAGGCCCGACGGCGGGCAAGGGCCGTCGTCACCGCCGCCGGGCCGGTCACTGGGATGAGCCGACCCTGACGATGACACTAGAAAGGACTAGACCACATCGTCAATAGGTGTGTACCAACGCCGAGGGCTCCAAGACGTCGCGTCCGGGCGGGAGCCGGGGCGCCGGTCGCGCTCGGGAAGGGCTGCGACACGTTCTGTGAGGCAGCCCACACACTTCGCCCCTTTGCATGTCGATCAGGCGTGGCACACTGGCCGTGTACCAGTAGCAGCGCACTCCGGGGTCGGTGAAAGTCCGAACCGGCGGTTACAGTCCGCGACCCGGTCGCCTCCAGCGGCCGGTTGACCAGGTGAAATTCCTGGACCGACGGTTAAAGTCCGGATGGGAGGCAGTGCGCGGCGAGCGGGCATTCGTGCGCGCCGCCTGAGAAGTCCGTCCCCGTGGCGGACTCCGTCCGGCGTCGTCCCCGGTGTCCCTGCTCGTACTTCTGTCGTCATCGACAGCCCCGGAGTCCGTGCCCGAAGAGGCAGGAGGACCCGGGAAGTGTTCACCGGAATCGTCGAAGAGCTGGGCGAGATCACCGCCGTCGAGACCCTCGACGACGCCTGTCGCTTCCGCCTGCGCGGCCCAGTCGTCACCCAAGGCGCCAAGCACGGCGACTCGATCGCCGTGAACGGCGTGTGCCTCACGGTCGTCGACCACGAGGGCGACGAGTTCACGGCCGACGTCATGGCCGAGACCCTGAACCGCTCCAGCCTCGGTGCCCTGAAGGCCGGATCCCGCGTCAACCTCGAACGCCCCATGGCCGTCGGCGAACGCCTCGGCGGGCACATCGTGCAGGGCCACGTGGACGGCACCGGCGAGATCCTGGAGCGCAAGCCCTCCGAGCACTGGGAGATCGTGAAGATCTCCCTCCCCGCGGACCTCACCCGCTACGTGGTCGAGAAGGGCTCCATCACCGTCGACGGCATCAGCCTCACCGTCGTGGACGCCGGCCCGGACCACTTCACGGTCAGCCTCATCCCCACCACCCTCGACCTGACCACGCTCGGCCACAAGCAGCCCGGCGACCCGGTCAACCTCGAGGTGGACGTCATCGCCAAGTACGTCGAGCGGATGCTGGGCGACCGTGCGCAGGGAGCCGGCCGGTGAACACGCTGAACTCCGAGGCGTTCGTCCTCTTCGGCCAGCACATCCTCTGGTCCGACATGGTCGGCAACCTCTTCGGCCTGGCCGCCCTCGCCCTCGGCTGGCGGCGCTCCATCTGGACCTGGCCCGTGCAGTTCCTGGCCGGCCTCATCCTCTTCGGCGCCTTCTACGGCCACCTCACCGGCAGCGCGGGCAAGCAGGCGGTCGTCATGGTCGTCGCCCTGTACGGCTGGTGGCAGTGGCAGCGCGGCAAGGGCCGGGGAGATGACGGCCACATCGCCGTACGGTTCGCCACCTGGCGCGAGCGCGCCGCCATGGTCGCGGCGGCGGCCGCCGGCACGGTAGCGGTGGCGCTGCTGTTCACGGCGTACCCGACCCTGTCCTGGGACCCCTGGCCCGACGCCTACATCTTCGTCGGCACCGTCGTCGCGATGTACGCCCAGGCCCGCGGCATGGTCGAGTTCTGGTTCGCCTGGCTCCTCGTCGACGTCGTCGGCGTCCCCCTGAACTTCGCCAACGGCTACGCCTTCTCCGGCTTCGTCTACGTCATCTACGGCGCGCTCGTCCTGTGGGGCATGCGCGACTGGTGGCTGCGCTCGCGTCAGGCCGCGCGGCCCACCCTGGAAGGAGCGCCGGCATGAGCGCCGCAACCACCCTGTACAGCACCGACGACGTCGAGAGCTTCACGCTCGACCCCGTGGAGCAGGCCATCGCCGACATCGCGGCCGGCCGCCCCGTCGTGGTCGTCGACGACGAGGACCGGGAGAACGAGGGCGACCTCGTCATCGCCGCCGAGAAGGCCACCCCCGAGATCGTCGCCTTCATGATGAGCGAGTGCCGCGGCCTGATCTGCGCCCCCATGGAGGGCGACGAGCTGGACCGGCTGAAGCTGCCGCAGATGGTCGAGGACAACACCGAATCGATGAAGACCGCGTTCACGGTCTCCGTCGACGCCTCCGCCGCGCACGGCGTGAGCACCGGCATCTCCGCCTCCGACCGCGCCACCACCCTGCGGCTGCTGGCCGACGGCGTCTCGGGGCCCGGCGACTTCGTCCGCCCCGGCCACATCTTCCCGCTGCGCGCCCGGCCCGGCGGCGTCCTCACCCGCAACGGCCACACCGAGGCCGCCGTCGACCTCGCCCGCCTCGCCGGCCTGCGCCCGGCCGGCGCGATCGTCGAGATCGCCGGCGAGGACGGCACCATGCTGCGCCTGCCCGAGCTGATCCCCTTCGCCCGCAAGCACGGCCTGACGATCATCTCCATCGAGGACCTGATCGCCTACCGCCGCGGCAGCGAGCCCACCGTCCGCCGCGAGGCCACCACCCGGCTGCCCACCGCCCACGGCACCTTCACGGCCCACGGCTACCGCTCCACCGTCGACGGCGTCGAGCACGTCGCGCTGGTGCACGGCGAGATCGGCGACGGCCAGGACGTCCTCGTGCGCGTCCACTCCGAATGCCTCACCGGTGACGTCTTCGGCTCGGCCCGCTGCGACTGCGGCCCCCAGCTCGACGCCTCCCTCGCCCGGATCCAGGAGGAGGGCCGGGGCGTCGTGGTCTACCTGCGCGGACACGAGGGCCGTGGCATCGGCCTGATGTCCAAGCTGCGCGCCTACGAACTCCAGGAGCGCGGCCGCGACACCCTCGACGCCAACCTCGAACTCGGCCTGCCGGCCGACGCCCGCGACTACGCGGCCGGCGCCCAGATCCTCGCCGACCTCGGCGTGCGCGGCGTCCGGCTGCTGACCAACAACCCCGACAAGACCGACGCGCTGGTCCGCCACGGCATCGCGGTCCAGGCACGTGTGCCGATGCCCGTGAACGCCGGTGAGCACAACCTCCGCTACCTGCGCACCAAGCGGGACCGGATGGGCCACGACCTGCCCTGGCTGGACACGACCACCGTGCCGGCCTGCGGCAACCAGTAAGGCAGCACAGCAAGTCAGCAGCACAGCAAGTCAGCAAGACGGCACAGCGAGAAAGCTCTGAGGAGAGACGTGAGCGGCAAGGGTGCACCGGAACTGTCCGTACGCAATGTGGGTGACCTCAGGGTCGCCGTCATCGCGGCACAGTGGCACGAGAAGGTGATGAACGGCCTGGTCGACGGCGCCCTGCGCGCCCTGCACGACCTGGGCATCGACGAGCCGACCCTGCTCAGGGTCCCCGGCAGCTGGGAGCTCCCGGTCGTCGCCAAGGTCCTCGCGGGTCGCGGCTACGACGCGATCGTCGCCCTCGGCGTCGTCATCCGCGGCGGAACCCCCCACTTCGAGTACGTGTGCCAGGGCGTGACCCAGGGCCTCACCCAGGTCTCCGTCGACACCGGCGTCCCCGTCGGCTTCGGCGTGCTGACCTGCGACACCGAGGAACAGGCCCTGGACCGTGCCGGGATCGAGGGCTCCAACGAGGACAAGGGGCACGAGGCGGTGACCGCCGCGGTGGCGACCGCGGCCACCCTCCGCTCAGTATCCGAACCCTGGCACTGACGAAAGGCACACGTGGCATAGGCTGAGCGTCACCATGTCCAAGAAGACGTTCGAGGAGCTCTTCACCGAGCTCCAGCACAAGGCCGCCCACGGCGACCCCGCCACTTCCCGCACCGCAGAACTGGTCGGCAAGGGCGTCCACGCCATCGGCAAGAAGGTCGTCGAAGAGGCCGCCGAGGTCTGGATGGCCGCCGAGTACGAGGGCAAGGAAGCCGCCGCCGAGGAGATCTCGCAGCTGCTGTACCACGTCCAGGTGATGATGGTCGCGCGCGGCATCTCCCTCGACGACGTCTACGCCCACCTCTGAGCCGCACCCGTTCCCGTCCCACCCCACGCAAAGGAAGCCGACCTCATGCTGCGCATCGCCGTCCCCAACAAGGGTTCCCTGTCCGGCCCTGCGGCGGAGATGCTGCATGAGGCCGGCTACCAGCAGCGCCGCGAGTCCAAGGAACTGCGGATCGTCGACCCGGTGAACGAGGTCGAGTTCTTCTATCTCCGCCCCCGCGACATCGCGATCTACGTCGCCTCCGGGCAGCTCGACATCGGCCTCACCGGCCGGGACCTGCTCATCGACTCCGGTGCCGAAGCCGAGGAGATCCTCGCCCTCGGCTTCGCCCGCTCCACCTTCCGCTACGCCACCAAGCCCGGCACGATCAGCGGCCTGGCGGACCTGACCGGCAAGACGATCGCCACCTCCTACGAGGGCATCGTCGCCGCCCACCTCGCCGAGCACGGCATCGACGCCTCCGTCGTCCACCTCGACGGCGCCGTCGAGACCGCCATCCAGCTCGGTGTGGCCCAGGTCATCGCCGACGTCGTCGAGACCGGCACCTCGCTGCGCAACGCGGGTCTGGAGGTCGCCGGCGAGCCGATCATGCAGTCCGAGGCCGTCGTGATCCGCCGCACCGGCGCGGACGCCGACGACCCCAAGGTGCAGCAGTTCCTGCGCCGCCTCCAGGGCGTCCTGGTCGCCCGTACGTACGTGATGATGGACTACGACTGCCGCGTCGAGCAGCTGGAGAAGGCCGTCGCCCTCACGCCCGGCCTGGAGTCCCCGACCGTCTCCCCGCTGCACAACGAGGGCTGGGTCGCCGTCCGTGCCATGGTCCCGGCCAAGGAAGCCCAGCGGATCATGGACGACCTGTACGACATCGGCGCCCGGGCCATCCTGACCACGGCCATCCACGCCTGCCGTCTCTGAGGGGCGTACGCGTGATGTCCGAGCTGCCCACCCTGCCCGTCACGTTCCGGCCGGGCAGCACCCGCGTGGTGCTGCTCACGGCGGCCGTCGCCATCTTCGTGGTGATCACGGCGGTCGCGATGCTGCTGAAGCAGCTCAGCCCCGGCGAGCGCGTGAGCTTCGTCTTCACGGCCCTCCTGCTGGACGCCGTGCTGCTCCTGCTGGCGCGCCCCAAGGTCGTCGTGGACGAGGACGGCGTCACTGTCGTCAATCTCACGAACAAGCGCCGTCTGGAGTGGGCGGAGATCCTCCAGGTGACCCTCCGGCCCGGCGACCCCTGGGTGTTCCTCAACCTCAGCGACGGCACGAGCCTGCCTGCTCTGGGCATCCAGCCGGGCCTCGCCAAGCAGCGCGCGATCGCCGACGCCCGGGCCCTGCGGGCGGTCGTCGAGGCCCGTTCCGTGGCGGACCCCGAGCAACACCGGAGCTGACCCGGGGGAAGCTCACGCCGGCCGCCACTGCCATACCGGGCGGTGTCTTGATTAATCTGTTTCCGGAGGCGCGAACGGATGCGCCTCCGCCCCTGCCGCCCCGCCCGGTGCGCCAGGGGCTCCTGCTGATCGAGGAGTGACCCTCTCCGGCGATGGACGGATCGTCCTGCAGTACCTGCGCCGCCCCCTGCCGACATAGCGCGTGCCCCGTTCCCGGGGTACGTGACCGTGTGGAGGCGGCGGCATCATGACCACCCCTTTGCTGCTCCTGGCAGCCGCGTTCCTGCTGATTCTCGCCAACGGATTCTTCGTGGCGGCCGAATTCGGACTCGTGACGGTCGAGCGGCCCGAGGCCGAGAAGGCCGCCGCCGAGGGCGACCGGCGCGCCCGCCGGGTCGTCGAATCGCTCAGGGAACTGTCCTTCCAGCTCTCCGGCACCCAGCTCGGCATCACCATCACCTCCCTCGTCGTCGGCATGCTCGCCGAACCGGCGCTCGCCCGGCTGCTGCACGGCCCGTTCGCCTCGATCGGCATCCCCGAGGGAGCCGTCTCCGGCGTCACGGTCGTCGTCGGCATGCTGCTGGCCTCCGCCGTGCAGATGGTGATCGGCGAGCTCCTGCCCAAGAACTGGGCGGTGTCCAGGCCGCTGCAGGTCGCGCGCTTCGTCGCGGGCCCGCAGCACGTCTTCGCCCGGCTGTTCCGCCCGGTCATCGCCGGTCTCAACGCCGTCGCGAACCGTCTCGTGCGCGCCCTGGGCATCGAACCCGCCGAGGAGCTGGCCTCCGCCCGCACCCCCGGCGAACTCGTCTCCCTGGCCCGTCACTCGGCCCTGGCCGGCGCTTTGGAGCAGGACACGGCCGACCTGTTCGTACGGACCCTGTCGCTGGGCGAGCTCACCGCGCAGCACGTGATGACGCCGCGTGTGAAGGTCAGCGCCCTGCAGTCCTCGGCCACCGCCGAGGACGTCGTCAACCTGACCCGCGCCACCGGTCTGTCCCGCTTCCCGGTCTACCGGGAGAAGATCGACGAGGTCGTCGGCATGGCCCACCTCAAGGACGCCCTGGCCGTGCCCGTCCAGGACCGGCTGCGCACCCCCGTCGGCCGCATCGCCCGCCCGGCGCTGCTAGTCCCCGAGACGCTGCCCGTCCGGCCGCTGCTCACCCGCCTGCGCAGCGAGCAGCCCATCGCGGTCGTCGTCGACGAGTACGGCGGCACCGCCGGTGTCGTCACGCTGGAGGACATCGTCGAGGAGATCGTCGGCGAGGTCCGCGACGAGCACGACGGCCACGACCTGCCCGAGCTGGCCGCCGCGCCGCCGGAGGACGGCAGGCCCGCCTGGGACGTCGACGGCAGCTGCCGGGTCGACATCCTGCTCCGCATAGGCCTCGACGTGCCCGAGGGCCCGTACGAGACGGTCGCGGGCCTGATCGCCGACCTGCTGGGCCGTATCCCGGCCGTCGGCGACAAGGCGGAACTGCCCGGCTGGCGGCTGTCGGTACGCCAGGTCGGCCACTACCGCGCGGAGCGGGTCCGGCTCGTGCGGACCGCCCCGGTGGTCTCCATGGCGGAGGCCGTCCGATGAGCGTGCTCCAGCTTCTCTTCGCCGCGCTGCTCGTGCTCGCCAACGGCTTCTTCGTCGGCGCCGAGTTCGCGCTCGTCTCCGTACGCCGCAGCCAGATCGAACCGCTCGGCACCGCCCGCTCCCGGCAGGTCCTCCACGGGCTGGAGCGGCTGCCGCAGATGATGGCGGCTGCCCAGTTCGGCATCACGATCTGCTCGCTGACCCTGGGCGCGGTCGCCGAACCCACGGTCGCGCACCTGCTGGAGCCGGTCTTCGAGTGGATCCACCTGCCGCACGGCATGATCCATCCGCTGACCTACGTCATCGCCCTCGCCGCCGTGGTCTTCTTCCACCTCGTCATCGGCGAGATGGTCCCGAAGAACCTGGCGATGGCGGCCCCCGAGAAGGTCGCGCTGTGGCTCAGCCCCGGCCTGGTCTGGTTCGCGCGGTTCTGCAAGCCCATCACCGCCGCCCTCGGCGCGGTCTCGCAGGGCATCCTGCGGCTCTTCCACGTCGAACCCAAGGACGAGGTGGAGGCCGTCTTCACCAGTGAGCAGCTCAACCGGCTGGTGGAGGACGCCGGCCAGGCGGGTCTGCTCGACCCCGAGGAGGCCGAGAGCCTGGAGGACGCCCTGGAGCTGGGCTCCCGCCCGGTGACGGACGTCCTGCTCAAGCGGGAGTCGCTGGTGACGGTCAGCCCGTCGGTCACCCCCGGGCGGATCGTCGAACTCACCGCCCGCACCGGCTACTCCCGGTTCCCCGTGGCCGCGGACACCGGTGCCTTCATGGGCTACCTGCACGTCAAGGACGTCCTCGACCTGGAGGACTCGGACCGGGCCGTTCCGCAGCACCTGTGGCGCCACATGACGACCCTGCGGCCCGAGCTGCCGCTCGACGACGCCCTGACGGTGATGCGCCGGGCCGCGACGCACCTGGCCCAGGTGGCCGACGCGTCCGGCAAGGTGCTCGGGCTGGTCGCCCTGGAGGACGTGCTGGAGCTGCTGGTGGGGGAGGTGCGGGATCCGGCGCACCGGCAGGTGCGCGAGGTGAAGCTGACCGAGCCGAGGTCGGGCGAAGAGGTGCTGGCGACCTAGCACCGTCGGCTGGCGACCTGGCACCGTCGCTGCGGGCGCGTGGGGGCTGGTCGCGCAGTTCCCCGCGCCCCTGGGTGGGGGCCCTGCTTGGGGGCGTGGGGAACCGCGCGACCGGCCTCCACCGGCCCGCGGCCGATGGAACTCACATGGCCGACGGATCCTGCGGCCCCCGCCCCGACAGGACCTCCCCATAGGCCTGCATCAGATCCGGCAGCCGCAGCGTCGCCAGATCGTCCCTGCTCAACACCCCGGGATACACCGACAACCGCAGATCCCGGTACGCGCAGCTCTTCTCGTACAGCGTCCGCAGGAACCGCCCGTTGCCCAGCTCGTCGATCCACTCCTGATCCACCACGTGCCCGGCGATGGACCGCAGCTCGTCCAGGGCCTCCTCGTCCCACAGGTCGCCGTTCTCGGCCGCCAGCACCTTGCCGATCTCGGTGAGTTCGAGCGGCCGGTACGAGGGGAAGTCGACGCGGGTGGTGAAACGGGACGACAGCCCGGGGTTCGCGGCGAGCAGGCGGTCCATGCCCTCCGGGTAGCCGGCCAGGATCACCACCAGGTGGTCCCGGTTGTCCTCCGCGCGCTTCAGCAGCACCTGCAGGGCCTCGTCGCCGTACGCGTCCCCCTTGCCGTAGCCGGAGTTGGACAGCGCGTAGGCCTCGTCGACGAAGAGGACGCCCCCGAGGGCCGAGTCGATCAGTTCGTTCGCCTTCACGGCCGTCTGCCCGAGGTACTCGCCGACCAGGTCGGCCCGCTGAGCCTCCACGAGATGGTCGCCGCCGAGCAGTCCGAGGGCGTAGAAGACGCGGCCGAGGATGCGGGCGACGGTGGTCTTGCCGGTGCCGGAGGGGCCGGAGAAGACGAAGTGGCGTTTCGGCGGCTGGACCGGCAGGCCCTGACCGGCCCGCAGCCGGGCCATGTTCAGCTGTGCCGACAGCGCCTTGACCTGGCGCTTCACCGGCTCCAGACCCACCATGCGTTCGAGCTCGGCGAGCGCCTCCTCCAGTAACGCCGGGTCGGTGGGCCCGGCGGGAAGCGAGGGCACGGGGCCGGTCCTCTCGCGGACCGGCGGGGCGGTCACCGGCGGCAGGGGAGCGAGCGGCGGCTCGGGGTCGGGCAGTCGCAGGTCCCGCCCCTCGAGGCCGAAGAGCGGATCGAACCCGTCCGGACCGTCCACCGCGTCCTGGCCCGCCCCGGTGAGGGTGATCGCCGCGAGACCCGCGGCGTCGTCGTAGCCGTCGCCCTCGGCGATGGCGGCGAGCCGGGCGGAGGTGTCCATGAACGCCGGGTCGACGCGGTGCACGGCCCGGTACAGGGGGAGCGCCGCGGCACTGCGGCCGGTGCCCTCGTGCGCCCGGGCCAGCCAGTAGCGCAGTTCCTTGCGCTGGGGCTGCTCGCTGCGGCAGCGCATCAGCGCGGCGGACAGCAGGGGTTCGGCCTGGCCGTACATCTCCAGGCGCACCCGGGCCATACCGCCGAACAGGCCCGCCTCGATGCCGAGCATCGCGTCGTCGAGCAGGGGATCGGTGTGGCGGACCAGCTGCTCCCAGTCCTTGACCAGATAGGCGCGGCAGGAGTGCAGAAAGCGGACCTGGTGGTCGGTGTCCACGGGCGGCAGCCCGGCGAGGGCCCGGTCCAGCTCCGGGACGTGGCGGCCGTCCAGCCAGTGGGAGGCGTGCGCCAGCAGCAGGTCGCGGGGGCTCTCCAGCACGGGCTGCACCCACCAGCCCAGCCAGTACCAGGAGTTGAGCGTACGGTGGTAGCGGGAGCGCTGCTCGCCGAAACGGTCCCGGTGCCGGAACATCCGCAGCAGCGCGGTCGTCGTGTCGACGCGCAGCGCGTGCAGCCCGAGCCAGGCGTCGGCCATCCCGGAGTCCATCCGCACAGCGGCCCGGAACTCCTCCTCCGCCTGCGGATACGCGCCCATGGTGTAGGCGTCCACGCCTCGCAGCCAGGCGAGGTCGGCCGGGGCCTGTGGGCCCTGCGTGCCGAAGTCCATCACGTCCCCCACGAACCGTGTCCCCGTCGGTATGCCAACGAGCCGTCCCCCAGCCGACTGCTCTGCTCTCGAACCGCTGTGCCACGGACCGGAGTTGCACCGCGCGCGAAGCAACCGTCCGCAGGTCGCGACGAGGGCATCGTACCTGCGGGGGCGGCGCGCCCGTAGGGTGCCGCACGGGCCGTTCGGCGAGGTGGGAGCGGACACGGCGGACGCGTGCGCGGTGACACAGCGTGAGTACTCGGCGTCACGAGGCGGGCGGAAATCCGGAAGAGGGCAGAACGAAGCCCCCGATCACGGGGGAACAACCGGGGGCTTCGCGTCTGTGGGCGGCTCCGATGCCGCACATTGAGAACGTAAGACCTGTACGGCCCGGTGGTCAAGCCGAGTTGGAGCACTCCGGCAAGTTGTCCCGCAAGGCCTTTCACAAGTTCAGCACACCGCGGGCGGCCCGTCACCGTGCGTGAGGGGCTGGTCCGGTCCAACGGCATCGGCAGGTCCCGCGAGCACCTCGTATCCCTTCTCCCGCTGCCGTACCAGGAGGTCGGCGAACGGCCGCGAAGGGTCGTCGGCGAAATGCCGGCGCTCGGCGGGGACCCATCCGTCCCAGAACTCCCGCTGCTCCTCTCCGTCCCGGGACCGTCCCCGTGCCCAGGCCTCCTCGCACGGCAGCTCCATCCACAGCAGCAGGGCCAGGTGCGGACGCAGCGCACGGCGCCCCGCGCCGACACCCTCGACGAGGATCACCGGCGTGGGCGGCAGCGCGCGCGGGGGGCCGAAGCGCCGGGCTCGCCAGTCGTAGGGGGCGTAGTGAGCGGTCCTGCCCCGGGTGAGCGGTTCGATCACCTGGTCCAGCAGGCGGCCGGTCCAGCCGAACAGCGCGTCGTGGCTGGCGACGTCGTCGAGGCGCAGCACCGGCGCACCGTCCAGCGCGGCGGCCAACTGCTCGGCGAACGTGCTCTTCCCGGACCCGGCGTGCCCGTCGACGGCGACGAGCCGGACCGGGCCGCAGGAAGGGGAGAGGCGGCGGATCCGGGCGGCCAGATCACGGACGGCGGGGCCCGGTGCGGGGCGGGAGGACGGATTCATCTCGATCGGCACTCTAACCACGAGGTCCGCGGCGGGTGCCACTGGTCGACGCCAATATTGGTGGGCGTGGCGCGCGTCGAAGTGCTGGCAGGACACGGCCGCCTGTGCTCATATGTGGCGCACGCACGGATACGACCAGCCGTGCACGGACCTGCTCCGCACCTGCCCGACTGAGACATCCGGGGGCCCCGCCATGCGCAGAGCCGAACAGCCGTCCCGCCGAACCGTCCTGGCCGCCGCGGTCGCCGCAGCCGTCACCGCGAGCGCGGGCCCGGCGGCCGCCGACCCCGAGGCCCTCATGACCACAGACACCGCGGACCCCGCCCGGGCGGTCCCCGCCCGTACCGTCGACAACAGGTTCTGGGTCTCGTACGCCGACTGGTCCGCAGGCACGGCGAAGGGCACCCGGGCCGTCGCGGGTGCCCGCCCGGGCGTGGTCATCGCGAAGCCCGCCGGGACGGTGGACTACAAGGACCCGCACACCGGCACCACGGCCGCCTGGGAGTACGCCACCTGGACGTCCCCCGTCCACCGGCTCGCGGTCCCCGCGACCGAGGCGATCGTCTCCTGGAACGCGCACACCCCCGCCGGCACCTGGATCCAGGCCGAGCTCAAAGGCACCTACACCGACGGCTCCAGTACGCCCTGGTACGTGATGGGCCGCTGGGCCGCCGGCGACCTGGACGTCCGCCGCACCTCGGTCGACGACCAGAAGGACACCAAGAGCACGGTCTGGACCGACACGCTGGCGATCGACGACCCGTCGACCGGCCTGCGCCTGGCGTCCTACCGGCTGCGCCTGACCCTCCACCGCAAGCCCGGCACCAAGGCCACTCCGACCGTGTGGCGGCTCGGCGCCATGGGCTCCGACGTGCCCGACCGCTTCACCGTCCCGGCCTCCACGCCCGGCCTCGCGAAGGAACTGGCCGTCCCACGCTATTCCCAGGAGATCCACAAGGGCCGCTACCCCGAGTACGACAACGGCGGCGAGGCCTGGTGCAGCCCGACCTCCTCCCAGATGATCGTCGAGTACTGGGGCGGCCGGCTCACCGCCGCGCAACTGGCCTGGGTCGATCCCGCGTACGACGATCCCCAGGTGTGCCACGCGGCCCGCTTCACCTACGACTACCAGTACGCGGGCTGCGGCAACTGGCCCTTCAACGCCGCCTACGCGGCCACGTTCAAGGACCTCCAGGGCGTGGTCACCCGGCTCGGCTCCCTCACCGACCTGGAGACGCTGGTCGCCGCGGGCATCCCGGCCATAACGTCCCAGTCGTTCCTGAAGGAGGAGCTGACCGGCGCCGGGTACGGCACCGCGGGGCACCTGATGACCGTCGTCGGCTTCTCCGCCGACGGCGACGTGATCGCCAACGATCCCTTCTCGGCGAACAACGAGGCCGTGCGGCGCGTCTACCGGCGGCGCGAGTGGGAGAACATCTGGCTCCGCACCAAGCGCTACAACGCCTCCGGCAAGGTCGTCTCGGGCACCGGCGGCGTCTGCTACCTGTACTTCCCGGCCCGTCCGAACGCGGCCCAGCGCACGGCGCTGACGGCCGTGGGCGTGCGCGTGTGACCGAACTTACGGCCACAAAAGCCGCCTCGGGTGGCAAGGTGGACGGAACCGGCGGGGGTTCCGTCCGCGCCACCGACCCAGCGAGAAGCCATGACCGCACAGCCGGCCACCGTCCACCGCGCCCGCACCGGCGGCCCCCGGGACGACGGGCCGAAGATCGTCGAGCACCTCATGGGCTGGGCCCTCGTCGTGGTCGTCGCGATGCTCGTGACCCGGCTCGGGCTGCTGTGACCTGACCCACGACCCGGCGGTGAGGCCTGCCATACTGCGGAGGTCCCACCCCGCCCGTTGAGACCAGGGTCGAAATTGAATATCAGCCCCCAGCCTGCCGCGCGCCCCAGGGCCCGCGGCACCGAGCGCTCGATGGCGCGCCGTGCCGAACTCATCGCCATCGGGCGGAGGTTGTTCGCCGACACGTCGTACGACGCCCTGTCGATGGACGACATCGCCCGGCAGGCGCACGTCGCCAAGGGGCTGATCTACTACTACTTCCAGTCCAAGCGCGGCTACTACCTGGCCATCGTCCAGGACTCGGTCACCGAACTGCTCACCCTCGCGGCGAGCGGCCCGGACTTGCCCCCGGTCGACCGGGTGCAGCGCACCATCGACAGTTACCTGCGCTACGCCGAGCACAACCAGGCCGCGTACCGCACGATCGTGAGCGGGGGCGTCGGGTTCGACACCGAGGTGCACGCCATCCGCGACGGGGTGCGCGAGGCCGTCGTGACCACCATCGCCGAGGGTGCCTACGGCCGCGCCGACATCACCCCGCTGGCCCGGATGGGTCTGCTGTCCTGGGTGTGCAGTGTCGAGGGCGCCACGCTCGAATGGATCGACCGCCCCGAGCTGCCCCGCGACACCATGTGCGAGCTGCTGGTGAAGACCCTCGGCGGCGCCCTGCGCGCGATCGAGGAACTCGACCCCGTCCACCCTGCCCCGCAGCCCGCGCGCCGGGGCCTGTGAACGAGGGGCGGGGGGTCGTCGCGGACCCCCCCGCACCTGTGGCCGTGCCCTACCTGATCGTCTTGATCAGCTCCCCGTTCGCCGTGTCGCCGCTCAGCTCCCAGAAGAACGTGCCGCCCAGGCCCTGCTGGTTCTTGTAGTTCATCTTGGTGCCGATGGTCGCCGGGGTGTCGTAACTCCACCAGTTGCCGCCGCACTTGGCGTACGCCGTGCCGGCCACGGTCCCCGTCGCCGGGCACCTGGTCCTGAGCACCTTGTAGTCCTCGATGCCCTGCTCGTAGGTGCCGGCCGCCGGGCCGGTCGCGGTGCCGCCGGGGGCGGCCTGGGTGACACCGGTCCAGCCGCGGCCGTAGAAGCCGATGCCGAGCAGCAGCTTCGAGGCGGGGATGCCCAGGCCCTTGAGCTTCGCGATGGTCGCCGAGGAGTGGTAGCCGGCCTTCGGGATGCCGGAGTACGAGGTCAGTGGCGAATGCGGGGCCGTCGGGCCGGTGGCGTCCCACGCGCCGAAGAAGTCGTAGGTCATGGGGTTGTACCAGTCGACGTACTGGGCGGCGCCCGCGTAGTCGGCCGCGTCGATCTTGCCGCCCGGGGTGGCGTCGGCGGTGATCGCCGCGGTGACCAGGTTCCTGGAGCCGAACGTTGCGCGCAGCGCCTGCATCAGGTTGCGGAAGGCCGCCTTGCCGCTGGTGTCGCAGGTGGCGCCGCAGGTGTTCGGGTACTCCCAGTCGATGTCGATGCCGTCGAAGACGTCGGCCCACTTGGAGTTCTCGACGAGGTCGTAGCAGGACCGGGCGAAGGCGGCCGGGTTCTTCGCGGCCTCGCCGAAGCCGCCCGACCAGGTCCAGCCGCCGAAGGACCACAGGACCTTGAGGTTCGGGTGCTTCTGCTTCAGCTTGCGCAGCTGGTTGAAGTTGCCGCGCAGCGGCTGGTCCCAGGTGTCGGCCTTGCCGTCGACGGACTCGGCGGCGGTGTAGGCCCGGTCGGTGGCGGCGTAGCCGTCGCCCATGGCGCACTTGCCGCCGGTGACGTTGCCGAAGGCGTAGTTGATGTGGGTTAGCCTGCCGCCCGATCCGGACGTCTCGATGTTCTTGACGTAGTACTTGCGGTCGTAGGTGCCCCATTCGGTGAAGTACCCGACGACCTTGGAGCCGGCGGCCCTGGCGCCGGGAGCGGGCTCCGCGCCTGCGGCGGCCTCCTGAGCCGAGGCCGCCGCGGTGGCGGAGGTGCCCGCGGCGAGCAGACCGGCGCCGAGGACGGCGCAACAGGTCGCGGACACGATGGCCCGGAAGCGGGAACGGTGGGGGGTGTGCATCCGGTGTCTCCTCGTGGGGAGAGGGAACGCGCGCCGATTGGCATGAACGCGGTGAATCGGTGGAGCGAAACAGTAGGAGGACTAGACCAGTTGGGTCAATGGTGCGGACCAATTTCGCCGCCCCTGGCGCGCTCGGCCATTTCTTGAAGTAAGCGGTCGTTAACTGGTGACTCGATGCCTCCGATCGGGCATACTCACAGCGCACAGCCGCTGGTCAGCAGCTTCCGAGACCCGGGACTGCAAGCATCGGCAAGGCACCAGATCGACCCGGCGGCGCCGCCCCCACCCATGGGCCCGTCCGCCAGTGCCCGACAGGGAGGAGAGCGTCGCCATGCCCGACCGCGCCCCGCAGCCGGTGGACCGGCAACTGCCCACGGAGGAGGCCCGGGACCTGATCTCGCTCGTGCGTGACATCGCGCAGCAGGAGATCACCCCGAAGGCGGCCGAGGAGGAGGACGCCGGCCGCTTCCCGCGCGAGCTGTTCACGCTGCTCTCCCGCTCCGGACTGCTCGGCCTGCCGTACGACTCCGAGTACGGCGGTGGCGACCAGCCCTACGAGGTGTACCTCCAGGTCCTGGAGGAACTGGCCGCCGCCCGCCTCACCGTCGGTCTCGGCGTCAGCGTGCACTCCCTGGCCTCCTACGCCCTCGCCGCCTACGGCACCAAGGAGCAGCAGGTCGAGCACCTGCCGGCGATGCTCGGCGGCGGCCTGCTGGGTGCCTACTGCCTCTCCGAGCCGCACTCCGGATCGGACGCGGCCGCCCTGCGCACCAAGGCCGTGCCGGACGGCGACGGCTGGGTGATCACCGGTACGAAGGCATGGATCACCCACGGCGGGATCGCCGACTTCTACACCGTCATGGCCCGCACCGGCGAGGAGGGGCCGCGCGGGATCACGGCGTTCCTGGTGCCCGGGGACGCGGAGGGCCTGAGCGCCGCCGTGCCCGAGAAGAAGATGGGCATGAAGGGCTCGCCCACCGCGCAGGTGCACTTCGACGGCGTCCGGGTGCCCGACGACCGGCGCATCGGCGAGGAAGGGCAGGGCTTCGCGATCGCCCTGTCGTCGCTCGACTCGGGGCGGCTCGGCATCTCGGCGTGCGCGATCGGCGTGGCGCAGGCCGCGCTGGACGAGGCGGTGGCCTACGCGGCCGAGAGGCGCCAGTTCGGCAAGCCGATCGCCGACTTCCAGGGGCTGCGCTTCATGCTCGCCGACATGGCCACCCAGATCGAGGCGGGCCGTGCGCTCTACCTCGCGGCGGCACGGCTGAAGGACGCCGGCCGGCCGTTCGCCAGGCAGGCCGCGATGGCCAAGCTGCACTGCACCGACACGGCGATGCGGGTCACCACCGACGCCGTGCAGATCCTCGGCGGCTACGGCTACACCGCCGACTTCCCGGCCGAGCGCTACATGCGCGAGGCCAAGGTGCTGCAGATCGTGGAGGGCACCAATCAGATCCAGCGGATGGTCATCGCCCGCCATCTCGTGGGTCCAGAGGGACGCTGAACTGGTCGAGGCCCCGCCACGGGGCCGCGAGCCGCATCCACTCCGGGTCGTGCCGACCCGGCAGGGTGCGGCCGCCCTCGGCCCAGGTCCGCATCAAGTCGCGGTAGATCGGCGGGTCCTGATAGCGGGGCGGAGCCGGCCGAACCGATTCTGCGGGTGGCGGGACGTACAGGAGGCGCTGACGCCCGGTCGCTGAGGAGATGGGGGTCATACCAGGGCAACGCGGCAAAGCCGGGACAGGTCACCGGCGCGTGGAATCGGGCGTGCGTTCACAGGCGTCCGGATCCCCGCGCGCATCGGTCACCCCGAGCCGGCCCGAGAAGTGCTGTCCTCGCCCCCACGCCGCGTGCCCGGACGCACCGAACCCGCACCGCGGCGGTCTGCCGGAGCCGTGGTGCGGGGCAGCTGTGCAACGGGAACGGCGGGCGGAAGGGGCCCGCGCTCAGGCCGCGCGACGCATGACCGGGACCCTGATCGGGCGCGAGCCCGGGCCGCCGACGTGCGAGAAGGGCTGGGTCCGCCAGTCGAGGCCCTGAGGGAGCGTCAACAGCAGGGCGGTGTCCTGCTCCTGTGGTTCCGCGGACTCGTCCGCGGGGCGGGCGTCCGCGGCCCTGCGGCCGGTTCCGGCGCAGACCGTCAGTCCGAAGGGGTTCCAGGGCGAGGCGCACATCGCGTGCTCCGGCAGGACCTCCTCGTCCGCCAGCAGGGCGATGGGCTGTGCGCAGTCCGGGCAGACGACCCGGAACATCTCGAACGTGTCGTAGGCGTCGAGTTCGTCGTCGAAGGCGTCGGGTTCGACGCCCTCCGGCTCGGGCTCGACAACGAGCTGCTGCCGCTTGGGTGCGGTGCGACCAGGGCGCTTAAGACTCTGCATTGGGTTCTCCCCCTCGGACTGGGCCGTCACAGGCACTGCGGCCTCGGCCACAGCAAGCACTTCCCGTCCCCCCTGGGGGGTAATCACGAGAACATCACGGAGCCTGTTCGAGGCATGTGGTGTTCGTCACATGCCCCGTGCGGGTGTCCACTGCGGTGCGTTTGTCCCCCGGACGGCTGACCAACGGCTTCCGGCCACATCACGAACCGGGCATGACCTGGGGTGCTCAGGTATCGGAGGAGATCAACCGCCCTGTAGGTTCTTGCGCCATGGAGGAGCTGGACCGACAGATCGTGCAGCTGCTCGTCAAGGACGGGCGGATGAGCTACACCGACCTGGGCAAGGCCACGGGGCTGTCCACCTCGGCCGTGCACCAGCGGGTGCGGCGGCTGGAGCAGCGGGGCGTCATCCGGGGCTATGCCGCGGTCGTCGACCCGGAGGCCGTCGGGCTGCCCATGACGGCGTTCATCTCGGTGAAACCGTTCGATCCCAGTGCGCCGGACGACATCGCGGACCGGCTGGCCGGGGTGCCCGAGATCGAGGCCTGCCACAGTGTCGCGGGCGACGAGAACTACATCCTGAAGGTGCGGGTGGCGACGCCGCACGAGCTGGAGGAGCTGCTCGCGCGGGTGCGGTCGCTGGCCGGGGTGTCGACGCGGACGACGGTCGTGCTGTCCACGCCGTACGAGGCGCGGCCGCCGCGGATCTGACCGCCGGTCGCCGGGTGCGGATCGTGCGGGGAAGTCCGCGCAGTTCCCCGCGCCCCTGATGCGGGCGTCGCCCCCTGCCCCTGTGAGACTGTGCTCCATGAGTGAGTCCACCGCCCCGCCCAAGACCGTTCTTCTCCGTCGCGGAGAGGTCCACAGCCCTGCCGACCCCTTCGCCACCGCGATGGTCGTGGAGCGCGGGCAGGTCGCCTGGGTGGGCTCCGAGGGAGCCGCCGACGCCTTCGCCGACGGGGTCGACGAGGTGGTCGACCTCGACGGGGCACTGGTCACCCCCGCGTTCACCGATGCGCACGTGCACACCACCGCGACGGGACTCGCCCTCACCGGGCTCGATCTGTCCCGCGCCCCGTCCCTCGAGGCGGCGCTGGCCCTCGTGCGGGACTTCGCCGCCGCCCGTCCGGACGACCGGGTGCTGCTCGGGCACGGCTGGGACGCCGCCCGCTGGCCCGGGGGCAGGCCCCCGACGCGCGCCGAACTCGACGAGGCCGCCGGGCACCGGCCCCTCTACCTCAGCCGGATCGACGTCCACTCGGCGGTCGTCACGACGGCCCTGCTCGACCTGGTCCCCGGTGCCGGCCGGGTGGACGGACCGCTCACCGCCGACTCCCATCACGCCGTGCGCGCCGCCGCGTTCGCCGCCGTCACGCCGCAGCAGCGCGGCGACGCCCAGCGCGCCGCCCTCGCGCACGCCGTCTCGCTCGGGATCGGCACGCTCCACGAGTGCGCCGGGCCGGCGATCTCCTCCGAGGACGACCTCACCGGCCTGCTCCGCCTCGCGGGCGAGGAACCCGGGCCGCGGGTCGTCGGCTACTGGGCCGAGCAGGACGTCGCCAAGGCACGGGAGCTGGGCGCGGCCGGCGCGGCGGGGGACCTGTTCGTCGACGGCGCCCTCGGCTCGCACACGGCCTGTCTGCACCAGCCGTACGCCGACGCCGCGCGCACCGGCATCACCTACCTGGACTCCGGCGCGGTCGCGGCGCACGTCGTGGCCTGCACCGAGGCGGGCCTGCAGGCGGGTTTCCACGCCATCGGCGACGCGGCCGTGGACGCCGTGGTGGACGGGGTGCGTGCCGCCGCCGAGAAGCTCGGGCTCGGCCGGATCCGGGCCGCCCGGCACCGCGTCGAGCACGCCGAGATGCTCACCCCGGAGAGTGTCGCCGCCTTCGCCGAGCTCGGCCTCACGGCATCCGTGCAGCCCGCGTTCGACGCCCTGTGGGGCGGCGAGGAGGGTATGTACGCGCAGCGCCTGGGCGTGGAGCGGGCCCGTGGCCTGAACCCCTTCGCGGCCCTGCTGCGCGCCGGTGTCCCGCTGGCGTTCGGCTCCGACAGCCCGGTGACCCCGCTCGACCCGTGGGGCACGGTCCGGGCCGCCGCCTTCCACCGCACGCCGGAGCACCGCGTCTCGGTGCGCGCCGCCTTCACGGCTCACACGCGCGGCGGCTGGCGGGCCGTGGGACGGGACGACGCGGGCGTGCTGGTCCCGGGCGCCCCCGCCGACTACGCCGTCTGGCGCACCGGCGAACTCGTCGTCCAGGCCCCGGACGACCGGGTCGCCCGCTGGTCGACGGACCCCCGCTCCGGCACCCCGGGTCTTCCCGACCTCACTCCGGGCCACGACCTGCCCGTCTGCCTGCGCACCGTGGTGGGCGGACGCACGGTCTTCGTACGGCCGGGCGAGTGATCTACGGGGGTGGCGCGCATGAAGTCGCGCGCCGGGCCCCCGGCGCGCGACCTGCGTATCCTCGGCGCTGACCAGGGCTTTGCCGTGAGACGCGCAGGTCAAACGACTGTTGACAGGCGGCCGCAGGGGGCCGGTAGGTTCGGCCGAGTCCACCACCGGACGCCCGACACGGGAACGTCCGAGCACTCGCCGCGGCGCCGCCGGGTCAGGGACGGTGTGCCGCACCGGGGCACCGCCACTGGGAGCCAGGCTCAGGCCGGTGCAGCGCCGAGGGAACGTTCCGGCCGGTCGGGGAGGTGTGACCCGGGTGGGGCCCGCGCGCTCAGTAGACAACGGCTTTCGGTCGATCCGCAGCCAGCGGATCCCAGGTCGGCCCGAAGGGCGCCGGGCCCCCATCCGCCGTACACACACGCATCCGGAGGCGCGCTCTTACCCCCGTCTTCCGGATTCGACACCGCGATTCGAACGTCCTGTCACGTCATCGCAGGCCGGGCCCACTATGGTGGACCCCTGCGTATGAACATGAAGGGGCAGTAGTGAACGACGGCGACGGAACCCTCGCGGCAGAAGCCCGGGAGAGGAAGTTCGGCCCGCTCGGCACGGCCTTGGTGATCATCCCGACCTACAACGAGGCGGAGAACATCAAGAGCATCGTCGGCCGGGTACGCGAGGCCGTCCCCGAGGCGCACGTACTCGTGGCCGACGACAACAGCCCCGACGGCACGGGCAAGCTGGCCGACGAGCTGACCGTCGAGGACGACCACGTCCACGTGCTGCACCGCAAGGGCAAGGAGGGCCTCGGCGCCGCCTACCTGGCGGGCTTCCGCTGGGGCCTGGAGCGGGACTACGGCGTGCTGATCGAGATGGACGCCGACGGCTCCCACCAGCCCGAGGAACTGCCCCGTCTGCTCACCGCCCTCAAGAGCGCCGACCTGGTGCTGGGCTCGCGCTGGGTGCCGGGCGGCCGGGTGGTGAACTGGCCGAAGTCCCGCGAGGTGATCTCCCGGGGCGGCAGCCTCTACTCCCGGCTGGCGCTCGATCTGCCGCTGCGCGACATCACCGGCGGCTACCGTGCCTTCCGCCGCGAGACCCTTCAGGGCCTCGGCCTCGACGAGGTCGCCTCCCAGGGGTACTGCTTCCAGGTCGACCTCGCCCGCCGCGCGGTCAAGGCCGGCTACCACGTGATCGAGGTGCCCATCACGTTCGTCGAGCGCGAACTCGGCGACTCCAAGATGAGCCGCGACATCCTCGTCGAGGCGCTGTGGCGTGTCACGGCGTGGGGCGTGGGGGAGCGGATCGGCAAGGTCACGGGGCGCGGCGGCAAGCCCACCAAGCCGTAGCGGCAGACCGCTTCAGGGGCGGCCGTTCACAGAAAGAGCTGATGGTGGCCTTATCCCGTGCTGAGCCGGGGCCAGGCACACTGGACGCATGACGACTGGCGCTCAGACCCCGCTGTCCCCTGCCCGGCCCAAGCGCTCCCGGCTGCGTACGTTCCTGCCGCTGGGGGTCGCCGCGTGGCTCGTGCTGGAGATCTGGCTGCTCACCCTGGTCGCGGGGGCGACCAGCGGGCTGGTGGTCTTCCTCGTTCTGCTGGCGGGTCTCGTCCTCGGCTCGGTCGTCATCAAGCGGGCCGGACGGCGGGCCTTCCGCAAGCTCTCCGAGGCGCTGCAACAGCAGCAGAGCGGTGTGATGCCCGAAGCGGGCCGGTCCAACAGCGAGGGCAACGGCCTCATGATGCTGGGCGGCCTGCTCCTGATGATCCCCGGTCTGGTGTCGGACGCGGTGGGCCTGCTCCTGCTGCTGCCGCCGGTCCAGAAGATCGTGAGCCGCTCGGCGGAGCGCACCTTCGAGCGCAAGCTGCGGGAGGCCGGCGCGGGCGGCCTGGGCGGTGCCTTCCAGCAGGCGCGTATGCGCCGGCCCGACGGCAAGGTCGTCCAGGGCGAGGTCATCAGGGACGAGCCGGGCGACGCCCCGCAGCCACCGCGCCCGCCGCTGACGCACTGAGCCGCACGGGGGAGCGCGTGGCCGAGGGGCCGTTCCTCGGCCCCCACCCCGGGCAGCCGGACATGCACAAGACCGCGGGCGCCGTACGTGAAGTACGGCGCCCGCGGTCTTGTGATGCGCTGTTGTTCGGGCCAGGCCCTGGGGGACTAGGCCGACTTGCGGCTGTCACGGGGATGAACAGCGATGTTCATCGCACCGGAACGCAGCACCGCCAGGCGCTCCTCGAGGACCTCTTCGAGCTCCTCACGGGTGCGCCGCTCCATCAGCATGTCCCAATGCGTACGCGCGGGCTTGCCCTTCTTCTCTTCAGGGACATCGCCGTCCACGAGGAGTGCCTGGGCCCCACAGACCTTGCACTCCCACTCCGGCGGGATCTCCGCCTCGACCGAGAAGGGCATCTCGAACCGGTGCCCCTTCTCGCATGCGTACTCCACGGCCTGGCGCGGGGCCAGGTCGATGCCGCGGTCCGTCTCGTAGCTGGTCACCACGAGGCGCGTGCCGCGAAGAGCTCGCTCACTCATGAATCGTGCCTCCCGGGCTTGTCGCCCACAGGACAGGTGTCGCTGTCGTCGTCATCCGGTCAACGTCCGGTCGGCGGTAAAGATTCCCGTTCCGGGTCTCGTTCCGGGTCATGCGTCGCCGTCGTAGCCGCCCTTGTTGTACCCACCAGCGCCCGGTTTGTCACATCTGATAACAGATATAACCCAGCGTTTCGGCATCTTTGACGCGCAGTAACGGTACGCCTGGCAGGCCAAACGCGTACACTACAGCCCTTTCGCTCCGAGTGCTAAATCCTGTCAGGAACCGGATTCCCCGCTTCGCCGATCGCACGCCGCAGCGGGACCCGGTAGAGCAGGGCGAACCCGAGAACGAAGAAGGCCACCAGCGAGATGATCGCGTCCCGGTAGCTCCCCGTCAGCTGGTAGGTCACGCCGAACAGCAGCGGCCCGAGCCAGCTCATGCCGCGGTCGCTCATCTCGTACGCCGAGAAGTATTCGGCCTCTTTGCCCGGCGGGATCAGATGCGAGAACAGGGATCGGGACAGCGCCTGGCTGCCGCCGAGGACCAGCCCGATCCCGGCGGCCAGGGCGAAGAACCACACCGGCGCCCCGGCCGGCAGGAAGTACCCGGCCGCCAGTGTCACCGTCCAGGCGACCAGCGAGCCGAGGATCGTGCGCTTGGCCCCGTACGTCCGGGCCAGCCGGCCCATGGCCAGCGCGCCCGCCACCGCCAGCACCTGCACCAGCAGGACCGCGCCGATGAGCGTGGACTGCCCGAGGCCCAGTTCCTCGGAGCCGTAGATCGACGCCTGCGAGATCACCGTCTGGATGCCGTCGTTGTAGACGAGGTACGCGAGCAGGAAGGCGAGTGTCAGCGGATGGCGTCGCATGTCGCGGACGGTCGCCGCCAGCTGCCGGAAGCCCGGGAGGGCCGCCTCCCGGCCGGCGGCCCCGCGATCGCGCAGCCGCCGCAGCGGAATGAGTGCGAACGCACCCCACCACAGGCCGGCCGACGCCAGGCAGATGCGGACCGCCGTGCTCTCGGAGAGGCCGAAGCCCTCGTGTCCGGTGTAGAGGACCAGGTTCGCGACGAGGACCAGCGAGCCCGCCGCGTAGCCGAAGGCCCAGCCGCGTGAGGACACCGCGTCCCGCTGCTCGGGCGGGGCGATCTGCGGCAGGTAGGAGTTGTAGAGCATCATCGCCACGGACTGCGCGGCGTTGGCGACGACCAGCAGGGCGCCGCCCAGCAGGTAGCGGTCGCCGTCCAGGAAGAACATGGCCGCCGTGGCCGTGGCGCCGGTGTACGCGGCGGCCGCGAGGAGGGGCTTCTTGCGGCCGGTGCGGTCGGCGGCGGCGCCCACCAGGGGCATCACCAGGACGGCGACGATCACCGACAGGGACACCGAGTACGCGAAGAAGGACCCGGCCCGCACCGGGATGCCCAGGGGGTGGACGTAGCCGTCGGCGTCGGCCGCCGACTTGGCGACCGACGTCAGGTAGGGGCCGAGGAACACGGTGAGCACGCTCGTCGAGTAGACGGAGCAGGCCCAGTCGTAGAAGTACCAGCCGCGCTGTTCGCGTCTCAGCTGCGCGGCCCCGTCGGCCGGTGGTGTCCGCACGGTGTCGTCGCCCACCCGTGCCCTCGCTTCCCCGTGAACGCGCGGAGGGAGGTGCTCGGGGCCCCTAGACCCAGACGCCGCGGTCCTCCATGACCTTGCGCAGTGTGTCGATGTGATCGGTCATGATGCCATCCACGCCCAGGTCGAGGAGCCGGTGCATCGTCTCGGCGTCGTTGACGGTCCACACGTGCACCTGGAGCCCGCGTGCGTGGGCGGTGTGCAGGAAGCGCCGGTCCACGACCTGGATGCCGGACTGCATCTCGGGGACCTGCGCGGCCACCGCCGAGCGGCGCACCGCCGCCGGCAGCCCCCAGGAGCGCAGCCGCAGGCTGAGCACGCCCCGGGTGCCGTACGACGTGGCCAGGCGCGGACCGGCCAGGCGCTGGGCACGCACCACCCGAGCGTCGGAGAACGAGCCGAGACACACCCGGTCCCAGGAGTTCGTCCGCCCGACCAGGTCGAGGAAGGGCAGCAGGGCGCCCTCCGCCTTGACGTCCACGTTCCAGCGCACGTCGGGGAAGGTCTCCAGGAGCTCCTCGAAGAGGGGGAGCGGCTCCTCGCCCGCCACACGGGCCTGCCGTACCTCGTGCCACGGCAGGTCGGCGATCCGTCCCCCGCCGTCCGTCACCCGGTCCAGCGTCGCGTCGTGGAAGGCGACGAGCTTGCCGTCCGCGGTGGTGTGGACGTCGGTCTCGATGTAGCGGTAACCCGCTTCGACGGCCCGCCGGAACTGCCGCACGGTGTTCTCCAGGCCGTCCGCGGCCCCGCCCCGGTGGGCGAAGGCGATCGGGCCGGGATGGTCGAGGTAGGGATGGCGTATCCGCGGGGTCACGAACGCAGTATCGCTCCTCGCGGTTGACCGGTGGCAACGGCCGTGCTGCCGCCGGATGCCCGGGGGACGGCGAACACGCGCAGGAACATCTGGGCGAGCGGGCCGATCGCCAGGGCGTAGAGGAGCGTGCCGATGCCGACGGTGCCGCCCAGGGCGAAGCCGGTCGCCACGACCGCGAGCTCGATGCCGGTGCGGACCAGGCGGATCGAGACGCCCGTCAGCTGGTGCAGTCCGGTCATGAGGCCGTCGCGCGGCCCCGGCCCGAAGCGGGCCGCGATGTACAGGCCGGTCGCCGCGCCGTTCAGGACGATCCCCGCCACCATCAGCGCGATGCGCGGCGCCGGGCCGTGCACGTCGGGCGCCAGCGCCAGCGTCGCGTCCATCGCCATGCCGATCACCAGCACGTTGGAGATCGTGCCCAGGCCCGGCCGCTGCCGCAGGGGGATCCACGCGAGCAGCACCGCGGCGCCCATCAGGGTCAGCACGACACCGATCGACAGACCGGTCCGCTCGGCGAGACCCTGGTGCAGCACGTTCCACGGCTCCAGCCCGAGCCCCGACCGGACGAGCAGCGCCGAACTCGCGCCGTACAGCGCGAGACCCGCGTAGAGCTGGACGAGACGACGGGCGAGGCGCCCCTGCGTGGCCATGACGTGCCCCCAGTGGTGGTAGTGGACTGCTTCATGACACCCTGTGGCTTGGATGGAGAGGCCATCCATGGCCAATCCGGGGAAGGTGGACTGATTTCGATGGCGGAATGGACCTCGGCCGTGGGTGCGGCACAGCTCGCGCGGCTCCTCAGCTCCCAGCAGGACCGCCCGGCGGGGCCCGGCACTCGCCGGCCGCCCGCCTATCGCGCGCTCGCCGACGGCATCCGCCTGCTGGTGCTCGAGGGGCGCGTCCCGGTGGCGGCCCGGCTTCCCGCCGAACGTGAACTCGCCCTCTCCCTGTCCGTCAGCCGCACCACGGTCGCCGCCGCGTACGAGGCACTGCGCAGCGAGGGGTTCCTGGAGTCCCGGCGCGGTGCGGGCAGCTGGACCGCCGTCCCGGCAGGGAACCCGCTGCCCGCGCGCGGTCTGGAGCCCCTGCCGCCGGAGGCACTCGGCTCCCTGATCGACCTCGGCTGCGCCGCCCTCCCCGCTCCCGAACCCTGGCTCACCCGGGCCGTCCAGGGCGCCCTGGAGGAGCTGCCGCCCTACGCGCACACGCACGGCGACTATCCCGCCGGACTGCCCGCCCTGCGGGCGATGATCGCCGAGCGCTACACCGCCCGCGGGATCCCGACCATGCCCGAGCAGATCATGGTCACGACCGGTGCGATGGGCGCGATCGACGCCATCTGCCATCTGTTCGCCGGGCGGGGCGAGCGCATCGCCGTCGAGTCGCCCTCGTACGCCAACATCCTCCAGTTGATGCGGGAGGCCGGGGCACGGCTGGTGCCCGTCGCCATGGCCGAGGGGCTCAAGGGGTGGGACATGGACCGCTGGCGGCAGGTCCTGCGGGACGCCGCCCCGCGCATCGCCTACGTCGTCGCCGACTTCCACAACCCGACCGGGGCGCTCGCGGACGAGGACCAGCGCAGGCGGCTGGTGGACGCGGCGCGGTCCGCCGGAACGGTGCTGATCGCGGACGAGACGATGAGCGAGCTGTGGCTCGACCCGCAGGTGCGGATGCCGCGGCCGGTGTGCGCGTTCGACCCCGCCGGGTCCACGGTGATCACGGTGGGGTCGGCGAGCAAGGCCTTCTGGGCCGGGATGCGGATCGGGTGGGTGCGGGCCGCCCCGGACGTGATCCGCAGTCTGGTCGCTGCCCGCGCGTACGCCGATCTCGGCACGCCCGTGCTGGAGCAGCTGGCGGTGAACTGGCTGTTCGGGACCGGGGGCTGGGAGCAGGCCGTGGAGGTACGGCGGGAGCAGGCCCGGGCGAACCGGGACGAGCTGGTGACCGCGGTGCGGCGGGAGCTGCCGACGTGGGAGTTCGAGGTGCCTCGGGGCGGGCTGACGCTCTGGGTGCGGACCGGGGGCCTGTCCGGGTCGCGGCTGGCCGAGGCGGGGGAGCGGGTGGGAGTGCGGGTGCCGTCCGGGCCGCGGTTCGGGGTGGACGGGGCGTTCGAGGGGTACGTGCGGCTGCCGTTCACCGTGGGCGGGGCGGTGGCGGAGGAGGCGGCCGTGCGGTTGGCCGCGGCGGCGGGGCTGGTGGAGAGCGGCGCGGTGGGGACCGCGGAGCCGCCGCGCACGTTCGTGGCGTAGGGCGTAGCGCGTAGGGCGGATCAGGAGAACCGGGGAAGCGGGGGAACCCGGCGGATCCGGCGGATCCGGCGGACCGAGCGGGGCCGTTGGGGTCTGTGCACCCTCAGCGGCGTGTCGGCCGCGGCTACGTCTCCTTGGTCAGGACCGGTACCGGGTCGGGCAGGGGCTCTTCGGTGAGGACCGGTACCGGGTCCGGCTCCTTGGCCGGGTCCGGCAGGGGCTCCTTTGCCAGGGCCTGCGCCGCCGGTCGCGACCGCGCATCCGCCGCCTCCGACGCCGACCCCGCCTCCGACTCCGCTTCTTCCCCTGCCGGAACCGGTGCCGACTCGCCTTCCGGCGGGTCCTGTTCCGGGATCGTCTCCCCGTCCGCCGGGGCCGTGCGCGGCGGGAGGAGGTCCAGGACCGCCTCGCAGAGGGCGTCGGGCGTGGCGTCGTCGTAGGGGTTCGGCGTGGCCGGGACCTGGACGCGGTGGACCGGGCCCGTGCCCAGACGGGCGTACCCGCGGCCGGGCGGGAGCTCGTCGATCGGAGTGGTGCGCGGGGGCGCGCCCAGGACCGACTCGAGCTGGGCCGCCGTGGCCGGGCCCAGGACCACACGGGCGCGGGTGTGCCGGCGAACCGGATCGCTCAGGGCGTCCACGTTGTCCAGCTGCTCGGCCACGACCACCGTCACGTTCGCCGGGCGGCCGTGCCGGAGGGGGACCTGGAGGAGGGACTGGGGGTCCTTGCGGCCGTCGGTGGCGGCCAGGTGGGTGAACGCCGTCGGGCGGTCCACGATGATCCACAGCGGGCGCCTGGTGTCGTCGGGCGGCGGATCGCCCGCCTGGTGGGCCTGGTTGGCGGCGATGAGACGGCGCTCCGTCTCGGTCGCGGCCCACTCCAGGCCGGCCGTGACCCCGGCGAGCCCCGCCTCGACGGCCAGGACGCCGTCCCGGCCGGTCAGGCAGGCGTACTCGCCCGTGCCGCCGCCGTCGAGGATCACCACGTCGCCGTGCCGCAGGGCCTGCAGGGCGATGGACCGCAGCAGGGTGGAAGTGCCGCTGCCCGGCTGGCCGACAGCGAGCAGGTGGGGCTCGGTGGAGCGCAGGCCCGTGCGCCAGACGACCGGCGGCACGTCCCGCCGCCGCTCGCCGCAGGTGACGGGGAGCGTGCGCTGGACCCGGGTGGGGTCGGTGAAACCGAGGACCGTCTCGCCGGGGGTGGTGACAAAACGCTGGGCGGCGATGTCGACGGGCAGGGGCAGGAGCACGCCGACCGTCAACTGGTTGCCCTCCTCGTCCCACGTGAAGTGGTATTCGCGGCCGCGGCCCGACTTGGCCGCGAGGAGGTGCTCGATCCGGGCGCGGGCCTCGGGCTCGCCGTCGGTGAAGTACGCCGGGTAGCGCACCACCAGCTGCGAGATCCGGCCCCCGCCGTCGAACGCGTAGGTGGGGAAGGCCTTGTCCCACGCGCCGCCGTGGGAGTACAGCGGCTCGGGGTCCTCGGCGGCGGAGAAGTGCGGCACGAGCGCGTCGTACAGCGACTTCAGCCGCTGCGTCTGCGACTCGTCGGGCCCGTCCGACGCTCTCGGGGAGCGCTCCCTCCCCTGCCAGGCGGCCGCCGCCATCAGGGTGATGACGGCGAGCAGCGGTCCGTACGGCGCGAGTGCCACGACCAGGACGACGGAGGCCACCAGGAACAGCAGCGCCCCCCGTCGCTCCTTGGGGGTCTCGGTCCATCTGCGCCGCCCGGCCGCTGCCAGCCGGCGCAGACCCCGCGTGATCGTGATCAGCGGGTGGAGGACGTCGGTGGCGCTGTCGGCGGCCGTCCGGGCCAGCTCCCGGCTCCGGGCGAGCTGCGCGCTGCCGTTGCTCAGAATGCGGGGGAGGGGGCGCCGGGCCACTACTGCCTCCAGGGAGTGCGTACGTGCGGGATGCGTACGGGGACGGGCGCGTCAGAACTTGATTCCGCCGAGGAGGCTCGCCAGGCTCTCGCCGCCCGCCTTGATGCTCGGGGCGATGGCGGTACTCGCCAGATAGAAGCCGAACAGCATGGCGACCACGGCATGCGACGCCTTCAGTCCGTCCTTGCGGAAGAAGATGAAGACGACGATGCCGAGCAGGACCACACCTGAGATGGAGAGGATCATTTGGGTTCTCCTGGTTCGCGGGGACAGTCACCATGAGTACTTCCAGGCTCACAGCTTGTATCCATACGATAAAAGGTGCAAGTGGGTGAAGTTCGGACTATTCGCCCCGAGCGGCGGAGTGGTCACGGGCCCGGTCGAGCTGGGGGGATGCACTCGTCCCGGTCTGCGCTGATCTTTACCTCGGGCAGATCGGGTCATGTGCAGCGCCAGCCAGTACCCTGGCGATTCACTCGTACGGCTGCGCCCTCGCAGGCGTACACACCGGAGGCGATGCGTAGTGGAGAGGCGGTCCACCCGATGACCGAAGTCCCCGACCCCGAGGTCGTGGAGCTGGCGACCAAGGTCTTCGATCTGGCCCGGCGTGGACAGACCGAGCCGCTCGTGGCCTACGTGGACGCGGGTGTTCCGGCCAACCTCACCAATGACCGCGGCGACTCGCTCGTGATGCTCGCCGCCTATCACGGCCACTCCGGGGCGGTGCGCGCCCTGCTCGACCGCGGCGCCGAGGCCGACCGTGTGAACGACCGAGGCCAGACCCCGCTCGCCGGGGCCGTCTTCAAGGGCGAGACGGACGTGATCAAGGCCCTCCTGGAGGGCGGGGCCGACCCGTCCGCCGGCACGCCCTCGGCGGTCGACACCGCCCGGATGTTCGGCCGGACGGAACTGCTCGAACTGTTCGGCGAGCACTGAGCCGACCGGTCTGACCTGGAACGACAACGAAAACGGGGGAGGCGGTAAAGGGCCGCCGAAATTTCGGTCGCGGCAGACGGAAGTGCCGAGTCATCATGACGACGTGGTTCACGGACGTGATGGTTGGGCAGGTTTTGCCGCACCGCGCGGGCCGTGACGCGGTCCGCAAGGGCCACCGACGAGAGGCAGAGGAAGATGGTCTACAGCAAGCAGGAAACGGCGGGCGCTCCGACGTGTTGTCACGCGGCCAGGTAGTACACGTCCCCGGTTGCGTCGACGCTTGATGTGAGGCTGTTTCCCATGTTCGATCCGGTCATAGCGCCCAGCGGTACGCTGCTCGGCCTGCTCCAGCGGGGCCGCGGCGACGGCACGCTGCACGCGCTCACCGCCCCGCGCCCCGAGGCGCTGGCGGCGCTGAACCACTGTGTGCTGCGCGATCCCCGCCACGACTGGCAGGTGGAGAACCGCTCCCTCTACTACGCCCGCCTCTACCTCGACCTGAACGGCGAGCTGGACGAGGTCGAGGCCCATCTCTTCGGCGCCGAGGACGTCCTCGACAGCGACGAGTCCCGCACCGGGCTCGCCCTGGCCGTCCTCGGGCACCTCGCCTCCTACGGCAGGCGGGACGCGCTCGAACTGCTGCGCAGGTACGCCGCCCATGGCTCCAACTGGGCCTGGGCCCTCGACGAGCTCGCCCTCAGGGACGACGACGCGGGCCTGCGCGCCCTCGCCGCCCCCGTCCTCGCCCGGTTCCCGGCCGACCCGGAGGGCGACGCCGAGCTGGCCGCCACCGTCCGGGACGCCTTCGAGCCCCGCCCTTGGCGCCTGTGGGCCGAGGATCCGCGCGAATCCGTCGCCACCCGTGTGCGTGCCGCTCACGAGACGGGCTGCTTCGACCGCTGGCAGCGCCAGATGCGCCCCTCCGGCCCCCGCCCGGGCTGGAGCGTGCAGGCCGTCTTCGAATGGGCCCAGCAGGGCATCGAGCGGGGAGCCGCCCTCCACGTGCCGGCCGCCCGCTGTCTCAGCGCCGTGGCCGGACCCGAGGACCGGGCCGAGATCGTCCAGGCGGCGAAGGCCGGCACCGACGGAGCACGGTGCACGGCTCTGCGGTACCTCGCCGACGGCAACGATCCCGAGGCCCTCGAACTGATCGAGGGCGCCGTGGCCAACGGCTCGACACTCGTCGTGGACGCGGCCGTCGACGCCTTCGAGCGGATGCGCTCACTGGCCGCCGTGGACCGGGCGCGCGGCTGGGCCCGGCGCCCGGATCCGCTGGGCGCCGCCGCCGGACGCGTGCTGGCCTGCCGGGGCGGGGTCCAGGACCGCGACCTGGTCCTCGCGGCCCTGCGCGAGGCCGTGCGGGGCGAAGGCCCCGACGCACCCACCCTGTGGACCCTCGTGGACGGCACCGGACGGCTGGGCATCGCCTGCGCCGCACCCGTACTGCGCCACGTCTACCGCGAGACGGCCTCCTCCCATCTGCGCGGCCGGGCCGCCCGGGCCCTCGCCGCCACCGACCCCTCCTTCGCCACCGGCTTCGCCGTCGAATGCCTGTGGGACTGCGAGGAGACCACCCGGGAGATCGCCGCCCGGCACGCCGAGACCGGAGACACCCGCGTCGTCGAGCGACTGCGCCGGCTCGCCGCCGACCCGGCCGAAGAGGCCGAGGTGCAGACGGCCGTACGCAGCAGGATCGGTCCCGAGGAGCCCGCGGTGTGACCGCTGGACGCCCTTCGCCGACGGAATGCCGGGGCGGAACCACGCCTCCAGGGTGAACAAGGGGTGACCCGCGGGTCAGGAGCGTATGGACACCGCCTGACCTGCGCGGGTGCACCTCAGAACGCTCATGGGACGTTCCTCGTCCGGAAAGATCCACGTTGACGCGGGCACGTCCGGCACGGCGACAACACCGGTATGCGTGTCGTCATCGTGACCGAATCCTTTCCCCCCGACGTGAACGGCGTGGCCCACTGCGCGCTCCAGACCGCCCGGCACCTCGTCGATCGCGGTCACGCCCCCGTCGTCGTCGCCCCGGCCCCCGCACCGGGGAACAAGCCCGTCGCCTTCGCGCCGTGCCCCGTCGTCCACGTCCCCTCCCTCCCGCTCCCCGGCTACCCCCAGGTCCGCGTCGCCCTCCCCAGCCGCCGCCTGGCCGCCACCCTCGTCGAGCACCGTGCCGACGTGGTCCACCTCGCCAGCCCCTTCGTCCTCGGCGTACGGGGCATGGCCGCCGCCGCGCGCCTCGGCATCCCCGCTGTCGCCGTCTACCAGACCGACCTGGCCGGTTACGCCCGTACGTACATGGGCGCCGGGGAAGCCGCCGCCTGGCGGCGCATCCGCGCCGTGCACGGCGCCGCGGACCTCACCCTCGCGCCGTCCAGCGCGGCCCTGAACGACCTGGAGACCCACGGGGTGCCCCGGGTCCGGTTGTGGCCGCGCGGTGTGGACACCGAACGGTTCCGGCCCGACCGGCGCGACGAGGCCCTGCGCCGCGCACTCGCCCCGAACGGAGAGCTGATCGTCGGCTATGTCGGCAGGCTCGCCCCCGAGAAGCACGTCGAACTCCTCGCCGGGGTCTGCGGCCTGGAGGGCGTCCGGGTCGTGATCGTCGGCGACGGTCCCAGCCGGCCCGGCCTCGAGCAGGCGCTGCCGGGCGCCGTCTTCCTCGGCCGGCGCACCGGTGACGACCTCGCCCGGGTCTTCGCCTCGTTCGACGTGTTCGCGCACACGGGCCCCTTCGAGACCTTCTGCCAGACGGTTCAGGAGGCCATGGCCAGCGGCCTGCCGGTGGTGGCACCCGCCGCGGGCGGTCCGCTCGACCTGGTCGCGCACGGGCACACCGGCCTGCTGGTGCCGCCCCACGACGCGGCCGGCGTCCGCGACGCGGTGCGGTCCCTGGCCGCCGATGCCGGGCTGCGGGCCGGCTACGGCGCCGCCGGGCGTGCCACCGTCGAGGGCCGCACCTGGGCGGCCGTCGGAGACCGGCTCATCGGTCACTACACGCAGGTGCTCGCCGGACGCCGGACGGCGGTGGCGGCATGAGCGGCCCGCGTTCCGGCAGCGGCGACCGCGGGTCGCTGAGGATCGTCCGGCTCGCCAACTTCGTCGCCCCCTCGTCCGGCGGACTGCGCACCGCGCTGCGCGAACTCGGACAGGGCTACAAGGCAGCGGGGCACGAGCCCGTCCTCGTGATCCCCGGCGAGCGGACGAGCGACCGCGAGACCGGGCAGGGCAGGGTGATCACCCTGCCCGGGCCGCTCCTGCCCGGCACCGGCGGCTATCGCGTCCTCGTCGACAAGCGCCGGGTGGCGCGGCTCCTGGAGGAGCTCGCACCGGACCGGCTGGAGGTGTCCGACCGCACGACCCTCAGGTGGACCGGCAGGTGGGCGCGGCGCGCCCGGATCCCGTCCGTGATGGTCTCCCACGAGACGGCCGACGGGGTGCTGCGCACCTGGGGCCTGCCCGAGGGAGCCGCCCGGCGCGCCGCCGACGCCCTCAACGCCCGTACGGCCCACACCTACGCGCGCGTGGTGTGCACCACCGAGTTCGCCGAGCGGGAGTTCGTGCGGATCGGGGCCCGCAACGTCGTCCGGGCACCGCTCGGCGTCGACCTGGTGCAGCGGCACCCCGCGCTGCGCGATACGGAGATACGGGCCCGGCACGCGCGCGCGGACGAGACGCTGCTCGTGATGTGCTCTCGGCTGTCCGTGGAGAAGCGGCCCGGCACGGCGCTGGACGCCCTGCAGGCGCTGCGGCGGCGCGGACGCCGGGCCGTGCTGGTGGTGGCCGGGGACGGCCCGCTGCGCGCGCGGCTCGAACAGCGGGCGCGTGAGAGCGGCCTGCCGGTCACCTTCCTCGGGCACGTTTCCGACCGCCCGCTGCTCGGCGCGCTCCAGGCGTCCGCCGACGTGGTGTTGGCACCGGGGCCCGCCGAGACCTTCGGGCTCGCCGCGCTGGAGGCCATGGCCTGCGGTACGCCCGTGGTGGCGAGCGCCTCGTCCGCGCTGTCGGAGGTGATCGGTTCCGCCGGCGCCGTCGCGGCGGACCACGGGGAGGCCTTCGCGGACGCCGTGGACCTGCTGCTGGAACGCCTGGAGGCGGACCGGCGCGAGGCGGCACGCGCGCGTGCGGAGTGTTTCGGGTGGGACGCGGCGGTCGACGCGTTCCTCGCCGCGCACGACGCGGCCGTCCCGGTACGTCCCGCCCGGCCCCTCGCGCCGCGGGGCATGGCATGAGACCCCCGCGGCACAGGCGGCCCCTGCGGTTCGTGGCCCTCGGGGACTCGCTCACCGAGGGCGTGGGGGACCCCGTGGGTGACGGGGAGTGGCGTGGCTGGGCCGCGCTGCTCGCGGCCGGGCTCGCCGGAGAGCGGAACGGGCGCGCGGGGGAGAGGGACGGGGGCGCCGGAGAGCGGGACGGGGGCGCCGGAGAGCGGGACGGGCGCGCCGGAGAGCGGGCCGAGTTCGCCGGTGAGGTGGTCGGGGTTGCCGGGGAGGCGGCCGGGATCGCGGGGGAGGCGGCCGGGATCGCCGGGGAGCGGGTCGGGTTCACCAACCTCGCGGTGAGCGGGTCACAGACCCGGGACGTCCTGGAGCGGCAGCTGCCGACCGCGTTGGAGCTGCGGCCCGACCTGGTGTCCGTCGTCGTCGGCGTCAACGACACCCTGCGCTGCACCTTCGACATCGGGGCCGTGGCCGCGCGGCTCGACCGGGTGTACGCGGCCTGCAGCGAGCAGGGCGCGGTCCTGCTCACCGCCTGTCTGCCCGACCCGGGCACGATGCTGGGCCTGCCCTCGGCTCTCGCCCACCCGCTGGCCCGGCGGCAACGGGCCGTGAACACGGTGGTGCACGCCCTGTCCCAGCGGTACGAGGCGCTGCATCTGCACGCGTGCGAGGGCGACTGGGTCACCGACCGTGCCCTGTGGAGCGCGGACCGGCTGCACCCGGGCGAACGCGGGCACCGGCAACTCGCCCTGCGCTTCCACGCGCTGCTCGCCGAGCACGGCCTCGCGACGGGGCCAGGGCCCTCGGCCGAGCCGGAGTTCCCCGGCCCGACCCGGTCGGCGAGCCTGAGGTGGCTGGCCACCGCCGGCACCGGCTGGGTGGCCCGCCGGTGCACCGACCTGCTGCCCCAGTTGCTGACCCTGGCCGCCGACGAACTCCGGCACCGAGCCCGGGGCACGAGCGCCCGGCTCGACCTGCGGGCCTCGGCCGCGGTGTCCGCCGCACTGGCGGGCCTGTCAGCGGCCCAGACCGGCCGGCCGTGACAGGCCTGGACGGTTCGGCGGTGTCATGCGGTCACTTCAGCTGTGGTCGGTCCGGGCAGTCATGTCGTGTCATGCGGTCACTTCAGCTGTTGCCGGTCCGGGCGGTTCGGCGGCGGCCTGCGGTCACCTCGGCTGTTGCCGGTCCTGGCGGTTCAGTGGCGGCCTGCGATCACCCGGCTGTGCCGGTCCCGACGGGTCAGCGGCGGCGCACGGACACGAAGCGGACCGGTGTGCCGGGGACCGCCTGGGCGGCGGCCGGGAGGTCGGCCGTGCGAACCACCGCGATCACCGGATAGCCCCCGGTGGTCGGATGGTCGGCGAGGAACACCACCGGCCTGCCGTCCGGCGGGACCTGCACGGCGCCCAGCACCATGCCCTCGCTGGGCAGTTCGCCCGGCCGGGCCCGCTCCAGGGCGGGTCCCTCAGTGCGCAGCCCGATGCGGTTGCTCGCGGCGGAGACCCGGAAGGCACCGGAGACGAAGGTGTGGACGGCCTGCGGCGTGAACCAGCCGTCGCGCGGGCCGAGCGTCACCCCCAGCACCAGCTCCGCCGGGGGCGCCGGCTGCGGGACGACGTCCACGCGCGCGTGCCCGCCCACGGGCCGGCCCAGTGGCAGCACCGTCCCGTCCGCGAGCGGAGGCGGGCCGAGCCCCGAGAGCAGGTCCGTCGACCGGCTGCCCAGCACCGGCTCGACCGCGATGCCCCCGGCGAACCCTACGTACGCACGCACGCCCGACCCAGCGGCCCCGACGTCCAGCAACGCCCCCGCGGGCACCCGCACCGGCGCGCCCCAGGCGACGGGCCGCCCGTCCACCGTGACCCGGCAGGGCGCGCCCGTGACCGCCACGGTGACGGTGGAACGGGGACGTACGGCACAGCCGTTGAGGGTCGTCTCCAGCACGGCCGTCCCGGGGGCGTTGCCGACGAGCCGGTTGACGAGGTCCGCGGCGGGCCGGTCCAGTGCCCCGGAGCGGGGAACGCCGAGATGGGCATGGCCGGGGCGGCCCGCGTCCTGCACGGTCGTGAGGGCGCCGGCGCGGACGACGGCGAGCGCGCTGTCCGTCATGACCCCGCCTCGGGGACGAACCGCACACGCGTGCCCGGCGACAGCAGCGCGGCCGGGACGCGCGAGTGGTCCCACAGGACGATGTCCGTCGTGCCGATCAGCTGCCAGCCGCCCGGCGACGAGCGCGGGTAGACGCCCGTGTACGGGCCCGCCAGCGCCACCGAGCCCGCGGGAACGGCCGTGCGCGGAGTGGCCCGGCGGGGGACGTCGTAACGCGGCGGCAGCCCGGTGAGGTAGCCGAAGCCGGGTGCGAAGCCGCAGAAGGCGACCCGGAACTCCGTCTCCGCGTGGATGCGGGCGACCACGCTCCGCGGAACGCCCCAGTGCGCGGCGACGTCGCCCAGGTCCGGGCCGTCGTAACGCACCGGGATCTCCACGACCGCACCCGCGCGCGGGGGAGCGGACGGCAGCTCTGCGGCGGTCAGTTCCGCGGCCAGCCGGGCGGGGGCGTCGAGGCCGTCCAGGAGGACCGTGCGGGCCGCGGGCACGATCTCGCGGGCCGAGAGCGATCCCTGCGCGCGGCGCCGCAGCAGCTCCGCGTGCAGGGCCTGGGCCTCGTCGTCCGAGGAGACCTCGACGAGCAGGGCGTCCTCGCCGACGGGCAGCACGTTCATGCGAAGGCCTCCACCCGGACCCCCGAGGTCTCCAGCCGCTCGCGCACCCGGCGGGCCAGTTCCACCGCACCCGGGGTGTCACCGTGCAGGCACAGTGAGCGGGCGCGCACCTCGACGCGCGTCCCCGAGCGTGAGACGACCTCGCCGGAACGGGCCAGGGCGAGGGAGCGTTCCACGACGGTGTCCGGGTCGGTGACCACGGCGCCCTCCAGGGTGCGCGGCACCAGGGTGCCCTCGTCGGTGTAGGCCCGGTCCGCGAACGCCTCGGGGACGACCGGCAGTCCGGCCTTCTGGGCCAGCGTCAGCAGGCGCGAGCCGGGCAGCCCGAGCACGGGCAGCGCGGCGTCCGCGAGGAGCACGCCGTCGACGACCGCGGCGGCCTGCTCCTCGTCGTGCACGACCCGGTTGTAGAGCGCGCCGTGCGGCTTGACGTAGGCCACGCGAGCGCCCGCCGCACGCGCGAACACCTCCAGTGCGCCGATCTGGTAGGCCACTTCGGCCGCCAGCTCGGCGGGCGGCACGTCCATCGCGCGCCGCCCGAACCCGGCCAGGTCCCGGTAGGACACCTGGGCGCCGATCCGGACACCGCGCTCGGCCGCCAGCTCGCACACCCGGCGCATCGTGACCGCGTCCCCGGCGTGGAAACCGCAGGCCACGTTGGCGCTGGTGACGACGGACAGCAACCGTTCGTCGTCGGTGAGCCGCCAGCGGCCGAAGCCCTCGCCGAGGTCGGCGTTCAGGTCGATCGAGGTCATGTGCCGTGTCTCCTGTCAGGCCACGCGGTACTGCTCGTCGCGGGCGTCGGTGAGGAACATCTGCCCCGGGGCGTGCGTGAGGGCGAACGGCGGGCGCGAGGCCGTCACGGCCGCCTGCGGGGTCACTCCACACGCCCAGAACACCGGGATGTCGTCCGGCTCGGCGTCCACCGGATCCCCGAAGTCGGGGCGGCCGAGGTCGGCGATGCCGAGCCCCGAGGGGTCGCCGCAGTGCACGGGGCTGCCGTGCACCGCCGGCATGAGGCTGCTCTCCCGGATCGCCGCCGCCAGCTGCCGGGGCGGGACCGGCCGCATGGACACCACCAGCGGCCCGTGCAGCCGCCCCGCCGGACGGCACTGCCGGCTCGTCACGTACATCGGGACGTTGCGGCCCTGCTCGACGTGGCGGATCGGCACTCCGGCCTCTCCCAGCGCCCACTCGAAGGTGAAGCTGCATCCGATGAGGAACGACACCAGATCGTCGCGCCAGTACGCGCGCACGTCCGTCGGTTCGTCCACCAGCTCGCCGTCCCGCCACACCCGGTAGCGCGGCAGGTCGGTGCGCAGGTCCGCCCCCTCGGCCAGCACGGTCGTCCAGGAGCCGGCGTCCGTGACGTCGAGGACCGGGCAGGGCTTGGGGTTGCGCTGGCAGAACAGCAGCATGTCGTAGGCCCAGTCGGCGGGCACCGAGATCAGGTTGGCCTGGGTGTGGCCCGCCGCGACCCCCGCCGTGGGGCCCGTGAGGCCCTCCCGGAAGCGGGCCCGGGCCGTCGCGGGGCTCCACGCGCGCGCGTGCTCGTCCACGAGGAGCAGGGGGCGGTCCTCGGTGCTCGTGCCGTTCACGCGAGCTCCTTCCCGCGCGTCTCGGGCAGCCCGAGCAGCGCCAGGGCGGCGATGCCGTAGCCGATCGCGCCGAAGACCAGCGCGCCGCCGACTCCCCAGCTGTCGGCCAGGAACCCGACCGTCGTGGGGAACACGGCGCCCACCGCGCGCCCGGTGTTGTACGTGAAGCCCTGCCCCGTCCCGCGCACCGCCGTCGGGTACAGCTCGCTCAGGTAGGAGCCGAAGCCGCTGAAGATCGCCGACATGCAGAACCCGAGCGGGAAACCGAGCACCAGGAGCAGGGTGTTGGCGCCGCTCGGGATGTTGGCGTACGCCAGGATGCACAGCGCCGACAGCAGGGCGAAGAGCCAGATGTTGCGCCGCCGGCCCAGCTTGTCGGTGAGGTAGCCGCCGGTCAGATAGCCGATGAAGGCGCCCGAGATGAGGAACGTCAGATACCCGCCGGTGCCGACGACCGACAGGTCGCGCTCGGACTTCAGATACGTCGGCACCCAGGTGGCCAGCGTGTAGTAGCCGCCCTGGACCCCGGTCGAGAGCAGCCCCGCGAACAGGGTGATCCGCAGCAGACCGGGCTTGAAGATCGCTGTGAAGGAGCCCTTGTCCGCGCTCTGTTCCCGCGCGGCGGCGGCCTCGGGGGCGTCGTGCACACTGCGCCGCAGCCAGATGACGAGGAGCGCGGGCAGCGCGCCGGTCCAGAACATGATGCGCCAGGCCAGGTCGTCGCCCGCCACCGAGAAGACCAGGGTGTAGACGATCACGGCGAGGCCCCAGCCCACGGCCCAGGAGCTCTGGATCGCGCCGAGGGTGCGCCCCCGGTTCTTGGCGCTCGCGTACTCGGCGACCAGGATCGCGCCGACGGCCCACTCGCCGCCGAATCCGAGGCCCTGGAGGGCGCGGAAGACCAGCAGCGTCTCGTAGTTGGGCGCGAAGCCGCAGGCGACGGAGAACACCGCGTACGTGATCACCGTGAGCATCAGGGCCTTGACCCGGCCGACGCGGTCGGCGAGCACGCCCGCGAGGGCGCCACCGACCGCGGAGACCACCAGGGTGACCGTGGTGAACAGACCGGTCTGGCCGCTGTTCAGGCCGAAGTAGGCGGACAGCGCGACCATGCTGAGCGGCAGCGTGAAGTAGTCGTACGAGTCCAGCGCATAGCCGCCGAAGGCGCCGGCGAAGGCGCGGCGGCCACGCGGGCCCAGGGCGCGCAGCCAGCCGAACGCCCCGTCGTCCGAGGTGCGTTCGGTGGTCGCGGGGCGTGGGTCGTCGATCTGGGCCTGCGGTGGAGGGGTCGTGCTCATGGGCACCTCGCAGAGGGAGGACGGAGGGTGCTTCGGGGTGAGCCGTGCCGTACGGAGGCGATCGCGCCGCTATGGGGGAAGCGACGCCGTGCGTAGCACCGTAGAGGATTGTTCAACGATCCCTCAATACCCATGTTGGTTCGTTCTTGTGATCTGCGATTGAATTCCGGCATGGCAGAGCAACTGAAGGACCTCGCCGACGACCGGGCCCTCCTGGGGCGCACCAGCACCGCGGAGCGGGTCTCGGACATCCTCAGGAGCCGGATCGCCGAGGGGTACTTCCCGCCCGGCACCCGCCTGTCCGAGGACAGCATCGGCGGCGCGCTCGGTGTCTCCCGCAACACGCTGCGCGAGGCGTTCCGGCTGCTCACGCACGAGCGTCTGCTCGTCCACGAGCTGAACCGGGGTGTCTTCGTCCGGGTCCTGACCGTCGAGGACGTCGAGGACATCTACCGCACCCGGCGGCTCGTCGAGTGCGCCGTCGTCCGTGGCCTCGGTGAGCCGCCGTACGGCCTGGACGGGCTCGCCGAGGCGGTCGCGGAGGGGCGGGCGGCGGCCCGGGAAGGTGACTGGAAAGGAGTGGGTACGGCCAACATCCACTTCCACCGGGAACTGGTCGCCCTCGCCGCGAGCGAGCGCACCGCCGAGCTGATGCGGAGCGTCTTCGCCGAACTGCGACTGGCTTTCCATGTGGTGGACGAACCGCAGCGCCTGCATGAACCCTATATAGCGCGGAATGTCGCAATTCTGGAGGCGCTTCAGGGCGGGGACCGCGAGAAGGCCGAGAGCCTGCTCGCGGGATATCTCGACGACTCGCTGGAGCGCGTGGTCGAGGTGTACCGGCGGCGGGTCGGCGAGGACGGCTGAGGGCGGCGGCTCAGGGTATCGGTGAGGGCGGCCGAGGGCAGCGGCTCAGGGTATCCGTGAGGGCGGCCGAGGGTCCGCGCAGCTGCCCGGCCCGGAGGGCGTACCGCGCCGTTTGGGAGGTTGTCAGACCCAGGACCTAGTCTGTGCACCGTGACTTCGCCTGCATCGACGGACAGCGTTCCGCCCCAGCTCAGCGCGGGGCCGCGCCCCGCCCCGGGGCCGGCCGCCGACGAGGGCCTGGCGCGGCGTCTGCGCGCGCTCGCCTGCACCGCGCCGCTGCACGACCTGGACGCGCGCAAGGCCAACCTGGCCGGCGAGTACTCGGTGTACGGCATGGCGGAGGTCGCCCTCGCGGCCATCGACCTGGTCACCCTGAACATGGACTTCGACACGGGCGCGGACCACGACCAGATCGTCGCCCGCCTCGTCCCGCGCATCGCCGCCCAGGCAGCACAGCGCCCGGCCGCCGAGCACGAGCGGGTGGCCCGCTGGGTCCTGGAGAACCTGATCAACGTCGGCAGCGTGGACCGCGGTTTCCGCGCCGTGTACGGCACGTTCGGCGCGGACGGCACCTATGTGCGCCGCGACTACGACTTCAAGCTGATCGAGGAGGTCCCCGGCCCCGGCGGCACGGTCTACCTCCGCACCACGGACGAGGCGGTCAACGTCCTCGTCGGCGCCCTCGACACGGACGTCACCAGCGCGCAGATCGCCGCCGAGGTCAAGCTGGAGATCCTGATCAGCCGTGGCCGGCTCGCAGACGCCCAGCTCGCCGCCGAACAGGCCCGTTACCGGACCGTGCAGTACTCGGAGACCCTGCGCCGCGCCCTGGACGCGACCCGGCGCAACGTGCGCGCGGTGGACTGGCTCTCCGCCGTGCCCGACATGATCGCCGAAGCCCTTGAGCACGTCGCCGACCGCTACCGCCACGAGAACGCGATCCTCACCAACATCCGCAAGGCCCGTGACGAGTCCGAGGATCCCGAGCACAAGCGCCGCACCGCCGAGCTCGTCGACATCGTCAAGGACTGCATCCGCCGCCACACCCAGCTCCAGTCGAGGCTGCTGGAGGCCGGACCGCTGTTCCGCGCCGAACAGGACCGGCAGGCCTTCGCCACACCCCTGACGACGTCGGGCACGGACCTCTACGGGCATCTCGTCTCGCCCGTGCTCCCGCTGCCGCTGGAGCAGGCCGTCCGCGTCACCGACGCCTTCTTCGGCAGCGGCACCGGGCTGCGCACGCCCGTGTCCGTCCGGGTCGGGGACCTGGTCGACATACTGCTGACGCCGCCCGTGGAGCGCGAGCACCTGGGCGCCGAGATGCCCGAGCCCGACCTGATCGCCACGCCGGACGACAGCCGCTTCAGCGAGGAACAACTGGCGGCGGCGCAGGAACTGCTCGACCTGCCCGCGGACGCGCCGCGCCGGTTGTCGGGGCTGCTGGCCGAGGCCCGGCGGCAGGACCCCGAGCTGCCCTACCTGGTGGCCCTGCTGGCGGTGCACGCCGCCAGCCCGCCGGTCGGCACGGCCTATCGCCAGGGCGAGCAGAAGCTGCTGTTCGCCGTGGACGACGGGACCGAGCTCGACGACCCGGAGTTCGGCGGCGCGGACCTGATCGTCGGCACCGCCCTGCTGGACGCGGCGGGGATGGCGGCGGACCGGACGGAGGCCGCGTAGTGCTCCGGCCGGTGGGCGGCTGCGACGCCGTCATGGCCGACCGCGCAGTTCCCCGCGCCCCTGAGGGCGCTGCCCGCAACCCCGTCCACAAGGTCAAGGAGTTCACGTCGTGAGCGAGCACGTCGAGTGGAGCGAGCCGGAGGACCCGGCCCCGGCGGCCACCGCCGCCGTCACTCCCGCCGACGCCGCCGACGCGGCTCGGCTCGTCTCGTTCGGCCTGCAGCCCAAGCTGCAGCCCGCCCGCGACCAGGAGTACGCGGACCTGCTGCGCCGCTACCGCGAGGACCCGCCCTTCGCGCGGCTCGCGGACGCCGTGGCGACCGGGCTCGGGCTGATCGTGCTGGAGGTCTCCCCGCGCGCGGGCATGGCCGTGACCGCCGCCGAGGACTCGGTGTTCGCCGTCCGCATGGGCGACTACGCGCGTCGTACGTCCGCCGACGGCGGCGACCGGTTCCTGCACGGGCTCGCCCATCTCGCCGTCGCCGCCATGGCGTTCCCGCGGCCCGAGGACCTCGCCGACGACGGCTACATCGGCCGGATCACGGTCAACGGCGTCGACGCCTTCGTCCGCCAGGCCTGCCGCCGTCTGGAGGAGCGCGCCGAGGAGCAGGGCGAGAACACCGACCCGGCGACCGACGCGCCCGGCCTGGAAGCCGCCTGGCGGATCTGGGTACGGCGCAGTGCGACCGGCGCCACCAAGGACGCCCGCCGCCTGGCCGGTTCGACCACCGGCATCGTCGCCAAGGCCGCCGCGTTCCTCACCGAATCCGGCTTCCTGCAGCGCACCGGCGACGACCACGGCGGCACCTACCGCACGACCGCCCGCTACCAGCTCCAGGTCCGCGACATGGCCGGCACCGCCGCCATGGCCGAGCTGCTGGACCTCGGTGTCGTCCCGGTCACCGACGGCACGCCGACGCTGGTGGCCGCCGAGGAGAGCGACGACCTGGAACTGGTCGCCGACGCCGGGCTGCCGTTCCACTCCTCCTGAACTCCCCATCTCACGAAGACTTACGAGAGTCCGCCATGTACGAGCTGTCCCGGGTCCGCCTCTACTCGATCGGGCCCGCCGGTGCGCGCTACGCCGACACCGTGCTTGACCTGCGCGGTGTGGGCGGGATCGTGCCCGACCCCGCGCCCGCCCAGGCGGAGTTCTTCGAGGAGGAGCCGGTCGGCCCGCCGCGCCGGCCCGCGCCCGCGGGCGTGCTCTTCCTGGAGAACGGCGGCGGCAAGTCGGTGCTGCTCAAGCTGATCTTCTCCGTGATGCTGCCGGGCCACCGCAACACCCTCGGCGGCGCCAGCTCCGGCGTGCTGCGCAAGTTCCTGCTCGCCGACGACTGCGGGCACGTCGCGCTGGAGTGGCAGCACGTGCTGACCGGCGAGTGCGTCGTCGTCGGCAAGGTCAGCGAGTGGCGCGGGCGGCAGGTCTCCAACGACCCGCGGAAGTTCGCCGAGGCCTGGTACTCCTTCCGGCCCGGCCCCGGACTGAGCCTGGACAACCTCCCCGTCGCGGAGGCCACCGCCGTACGGGCCGCGGCCGAGGGCCAGTCCGGCGCTCGCGGGAGGCGCCGCACCATGAAGGGATTCCGTGACGCCCTCACGGAGGCGGGCAAGAACTACCCGCACCTGGAGGTGCACTGGGAGGAGATCCACGACCGCTGGATCGAGCACCTCGGCGACCTCGGCCTCGACCCCGAACTCTTCCGCTACCAGCGCGAGATGAACGCCGACGAGGGCGAGGCGGCCGGTCTCTTCGCCGTAAAGAAGGACGCCGACTTCACCGACCTGCTGCTGCGCGCCGTCACCGACACCCGCGACACCGACGGGCTCGCCGACCTGGTCAGCGGCTTCGGCAACAAGCTGGGCCGACGCGCCGAGCTGATCGCCGAACGCGACTTCACCGCCGGGTCCGTCGACCTCCTCGGACGGATCGTCGAGGCCGCCGAGGCCCGCTCACGCGCCCGTGACATCCACACCGCGGCCGAGCGCCGGACCCGGAGCCTGGCCCGCAGGCTGTCCGCGCGCGGTGTGCGGGAGCGGGCCCGGGCCGCCGACCTGGCCCAGCGGGTCACCGCCGCCGCGTACGCCGTCACCCACGCCGAGGAGGCCCGCGAGCGCAGCGCGCTGATCTCCGCCGAACTCGCCTACCGGCATGCCTCGCTGGCGCTGGCCGGGGCCGAGAAGTCCGCCGCCGCGCAGAAGCGCGAGCTCGCCGACGCCCGCACCCTGTACTCGGCATGGCAGGCCGCCGAGGCCGTGCTGCGCCACCGCGCCGCCTCCGACCGCGTCACCCGCGTCTCCGCGGCCATCCAGGAGGCCGAGCGTGACGCCGCGCCCGCCCTGGCCGCCCGCTCCAAGGCCGCCGTCGACCTCGTACGCGCTCTGCACGCCGCCGCGGAGAAGGCGGAGAGCCACGCCAACGAGGAGGAGGAGCGCTCCGCCGCCCTCCAGGAGGTCAGCGACGCGGCCTACCGGGACTCCACCGCCGCCGCCACCCAGGCACAGCGCGCCCGCAGCGAGACCGGGCACCTCAAGCAGCGCCTCGCCGAGGTCGAGCAGGAGACCGCCGAAGCGGTACGGGCCGGCTGGCTCGACGACTCCGCGCCGGACGCCGACCCCGCCCGCGCGGCCCTCGCCGCCAGCGACGCGGAGAAGACCGCCGTCGCAGCCTGGGACGCCGCCCGCGAGGCGTCCCGCCGGGCCACGGAGCAGGCGCGCGAAGCCGCCGCCACCGAGAGCCGCGCGGAACTCACCGCGGCCCGCGCCGCCGACGCGGCCACGGCGGCGAAGCGGTCGTACGAGGCCGAGCGCCGTACCGCCGAGGCGCTCGCGGGGGAGGAGCGGCTGGCGGAACTGCTCAGCCTCACCCCGCAGACCCGTCCGGGCATCCCGCAGCCCCGGCACGGCACGGACGGTCAGCCGGCCGCGCAGCCGGCCACCGGCGAGCAGGGGCTCACCTCCGAGGAACTCGACCGCTTCGCCGACGACCTGCGCGACCTGCTCGACAGCGCGGTCTCCTCCGCCGAGCGGCAGCTGTTCGACCTGCGCACGGCCGCCGCCGACGACTCCCGGATCCTCGGCGCGCTCGGCGACGGCGGGCTGCTGCCGCCCGGCCCCGACGTGCTGGCCACGGTCGAGTTCCTCGGCGAGCACGGCATCCCCGCGCTGCCCGGCTGGCGCTACCTCGCCCAGGCCGTCGACCCGGCCGACCACGCACGCGTGCTGGCCGCCCGGCCCGAACTCGTCGACGGCGTGATCATCACCGACCCGGACTCCCACGCCCGCGCCCGGGAAGCCCTGGGCGACGCGGCGCTGCTGCCCCGGTCCGCCGTGGCGGTCGGCACCGCCGCCGCCCTGCTCGCCCCGACCCCGGCCGCGGACACCGACAGCGGCGACGTGTTCCTCGTGCCGCCGAACCCGGCCATGCACGACGAGCACGCCGCCGACGAGGAGCGGCAGGCCCTGCGTGCCCGGGCCACCGAGCGGGACGAGGAGATCCGCACGCTCGCCGCCCGGCTCGGCAAGGACCGCGAACTGGCCGCCCGGCTCGCCTCCTGGCGCACCGGCTGCCCCGCCGGCCGGCTGACCGAACTGGCCCGGGCCGCCCACGACACCCACGCGTTCGCCGAGGAGTCGGAGGCCGAACTGGCAGAGGCCCGGACCCTGCGGGCCGAGGCCGACGAGGTCGCCACCGAGGCCGCGCGCGTCCGTGACGAGCGGCAGGAGACCGCGCAGAAGGCCCGCCGCTCCGCCGACGCCCTCGCCGGACTCGCCTTCCGGCTGCGCGAGCGGGCCGGATGGCAGGTCAAGTTGCGCGAACTGGCCGACGAGGCGGCCGAGTCCGAGGCGAGCGCCCAGGCCTGCCTGGAGCGGGCCCGGGCCGCCGACGAGGACCGGCGTGCCGCCCAGCGCGCCGCCGACGACACCCGCCGCACCGCCCGCGCGCTGCGCGCCGAGCGCTCCGAGATCGCCGGCGCCCCCAACGACGTGCCCGAGGACGAGGAGCAGATCCCCAAGGCCTCCCTGCCCGCCCTGCGCGAGGCCTACCGGGCCGCGTCCCAGGTGTACGAGAAGGTCGGCGTGGGCGCCGACCTGCGCGCCGAGCAGGCCCGCGCCGAGAGCGACGAGAGCGCGGCCCGCGCGGAACTGGACCGGCTGAGCAACAAGGTCCGTACGCGCGCGGAACAGCTCCTCGAATCCCCCGACGGCTCCGACGGCCCCAGCCGCCAGGCCGCCGCCGCCCGCGCCGAGGAGCTGGTGCAGCTCCTGGAGACCCGGATGTCGACCGCGAGCGAGCAGCTCGGACGGCTGCGCGGCGAGGCCGAACGCCTCGCCCCCGCCGACGACGGCGAGACCCACACGGACCTCCCCGAGGCCCTCCGACCGCGCGACACCGAACACGCGCAGACCCTGCTGCGCACCGCCACGGCCGAACTCGCCTCGCACACCGAGGCGCTGGACCGCGCCCGCGAGGCGCACGCCGAGCTCCTCGACGCCCACCGCGCCGCCGAGGACGCGGAGAGCGGCTTCGACGAGATCGCGGCCATGCTCCGCGACCTGCTGCGTGAGCACGCCACGGACGAGGAGCCCGAAGAGCCCGAGCCCTACGCCGGCAGCCCGGAGGAGGCCCGGCACGCGGCCGCCGAGGCCCGGCGCTCGCTGCGCGGCTGCGCGGCCGACCTGTCCGCCGCCGAAGGAGCCGTCCGTGAGGCGAGCGACATCCTCGTCCGGCACGCCAACTCCACGCGCTACGAGCAGGTCCGTACCCCGGCCCGCCAGCAGATCCGCGAACTGCCCGCCTCCGCGTTGCCCGAGCACGCCCAGAAGTGGGCGGACGCCTTCGCACCCCGCCTGCGCGTCCTGACGGACGAACTGCAGCAGCTGGAACGCAACCGCGACTCGATCGTGGACCGCCTGCGCGGCCTGGTCGAGTCGGCCCTGGCCACCCTGCGCTCCGCCCAGCGTCTCTCCCGCCTCCCGGAGGGCCTCGGCGAGTGGTCGGGGCAGGAGTTCCTCCGTATCCGCTTCGAGGAGCCCGACCAGGCCACCCTCACCGAGCGGCTCGGCGAGGTCGTCGACGAGGCGACCCGTGCCGCGGTCAAGAAGAACTCCGACCTGCGCCGCGACGGCATGTCCCTGCTGCTGCGGGGCGTCGCCGCCGCGCTCCAGCCCAAGGGCGTCGCCGTCGAGATCCTCAAGCCGGACGCGGTGCTGCGCGCCGAGCGGGTCCCGGTCGGGCAGATGGGCGACGTCTTCTCCGGCGGTCAGCTCCTCACCGCCGCCATCGCCCTCTACTGCACGATGGCCGCCCTGCGCTCCAACGACCGGGGCCGTGACAAGCACCGGCACGCCGGCACCCTGTTCCTGGACAACCCCATCGGCCGCGCCAACGCCACGTACCTGCTGGAACTCCAGCGGGCGGTGTCGGACGCCCTCGGCGTGCAGCTCCTCTACACCACGGGCCTGTTCGACACCACCGCGCTGGCCGAGTTCCCGCTGGTCATCCGGATGCGCAACGACGCCGACCTGAGGGCAGGACTCAAGTACATCAGCGTCGAGGAACACCTCCGCCCGGGACTGCCGCAGCAGCCCCAGGCGGGGGAAGCGGTGCACAGCGAGATCACGGCGACCAGGATGTACAAGCGCCCGGTCTCCTAGGACCCGGCGTCCTCCGCCGGTACAGCGGGAACAGGTCGGCCGCGCTCCAGCCCGTGCAGCCCGCGGCCGCCCAGGCGTCGAGGTCCTCGGCCGGGGTGGCCCAGAAGGCGATGCAGGAGTTCTGCATGAGCAGCCGCCGAGCACCTTCGCCCGGGCGTGCCGCATGAAACTGTTCCCGCTGGCCTGCGGCTCGACCGGGCAGTCCCAGTCGTAGCCGGACTCCAGCAGGCCCATCCAGCGCTCCAGCCGCAGCGACGTCGTCGTCGCCGACGTCGCTCGGGCCGGCCTCCAGCACACACACCGTGACGGAGGGGTCCTCGGAGAGCCGGGCCGCCACCACGTTGCCCGCGGTGCCGCCACCGACGACGACGTAGTCGAACTCATGAGTGATCATGGGTTCTCCTTCAGCCTTCAGTCGGCCGCCGGGGCGGTGACGGGAGCGGTGGCCGACACCTCGGAACGGTGCTCCGCGAGCACCCCGGTCCGGTGCCGCTGGACGAACCAGTAGTAGGCGAAGCCGCCGCCCGCGATGACGGCGACGAACAGCACCGCGCCCCAGCGCAGGTACCAGTGGTAAGGAGCCGAGGCGTTGTAGACCGCGGCTCGCGGCCAGATCAGGTTGAGCGTCATGGCCGCGCCCCACAGGACCGCCAGGATGTTGACCGGCAGGCCCCAGCGGCCCAGCGAGAACCGTCCCTCGCCCGCCGGCTGCCACTTTCCGCGCAGCCGTGCGACCAGCAGGGGCACCGTGACCCCCAGATAGGCGAGGTAGATCATGATGATGCCGATGCTGGTGACGACGGTGAAGATCTGCGGCTGGCGGATGTTGACCACCAGGATCGCCAGCGCCAGGATCCCGATGATCACGGTCGGCAGGACCGGCGTCTGGAACTTCGGGTGACACCTGGCCAGCTTCGAGGACGCGGGCAGGTTGTTGTCCCGGGCCATCGCGAACGCCAGCCGGATCGCCGCTGTGTGCACGGCCAGGGCGCACACCGTCACCGCGATGAGCACGCACCACAGCATCGCCTTGCCGGCCGTCGGGCCGAGCACGTCCAGCACGATGTACTGCAGACCGTCCGTGGACAGCTTGTCGCCCTTCAGGCTGGAGACGCTCATCAGCGCGAGCAGCAGGATCAGGCCGCCCAGGATGAAGGAGGCCACGATCGCCCGGATGATCGCGCGCGGTGCGTTGCGGGTCGGGTCCAGGGACTCCTCACCGAGCGAGGCGGCCGTGTCGAAGCCGTACATGACGTACGCCGAGGCCAGCGAGGCCACCAGGAAGGCGCCCAGGTAGCCGTTGCCGTAGCCCGCGCCGGTGCCGTGCGTCTCCATGACGACCTGCGGACCGCGCGTGATGTGGACCGCGAACAGGACGATCAGTACGACGGTGGCGATCAACTCGATGAACACGCCCGCCGTGTTGATCCGTGCCATCAGCTTGACGCCGAAGGCGTTCACGAGGGTCGTGAACAGGATCAACACCGCGGCCAGGATGACCGCGTTGGTCGCCACGTCGTACGTACCGGTGCCGTCTCCCACGAACTGGAAGAACGACGAGATCTGCGGCAGCGTCAGCTGGTAGGCCAGCGCGACGGCCGATATGGAAACGATCGAGGCGATCAGCATCATCCAGCCGGCGAGCCAGCCCAGATGCGGATTGCCTATCTTTTTCGACCAGTTGTAGACGGAGCCCGCAACGGGGTAGCGGGCGGCGAGCTCCGCGAAGCACAGGGCGACCATGAACTGGCCGGCGAAGACCATCGGCCACGACCACCAGTAGGCGGGGCCGCCGCTGCCGTAGCCGAAGTAGAACAGCTGGAAGGTGCCGGTCAGGATCGAGATGTAGCTGATCCCCGCGGCGAAGGTGTGGAAGTTGCCGAGGGTGCGCTTGAGCTCGGGTCTGTAGCCGAACTCGGTGAGTTCGGCGTCGTCCCGGCCGTGTGGGTCGGTCGACTCTGCAGTTGTTTTCATGGGCGGTTCCTCAATGGATGTCTCAGGGTCGGTTCGATCAGTCGAACCAACCCTGAGGGCTGGGGCGGGTGTTGCGCCAGATGTGTTTTGTCTCGCGATACTCGGCGAGCCCCGCGGGCCCGAGTTCGCGTCCGAAGCCGGACTGCTTGAATCCGCCCCATTCCGCCTGCGGAACGTAGGGGTGGTAGCCGTTGATCCACACCGTGCCGAGCCGCAGCCGGACCGCGAACCGGGCCGCGCGGGCCTCGTCGCTCGTCCACACCGCGCCGGCGAGGCCGTAGACGGTGTCGTTGGCGAGGCGCACCGTCTCCTCCTCGCTCGTGAACCGCTCGACGGTGAGGACCGGTCCGAAGGACTCCTGCCGGACCACCGACATCCCCGAGGCGTACTCGTCCAGACGGTGGGCAGGTAGTAGAAGCCGTCGGCCAGATCCTGCCGGTCCGGCCGGGATCCGCCGCAGCGCAGCACGGCGCCCTCCGCCACGCCCCGGGCCACATACGCCTCGACCTTGGCCCGGTGAGCCGCCGAGATCAGCGGCCCGGTCTGCGCCCGGTCGTCGAACGGCCCGCCCAGCTGGATGTCCTGCGCCCGGCGTACGAGTTCGTCGACGAACCGGTCGTGCAGACAGTCCTCGACGAGCAGCCGTGCCCGGCCGAACAGACCTGCCCCGAGTGCAGGAACACGGCGGTCAGTGCCATGTCGACGGCAGCCTCGAAGCCGGTGTCCGCGAAGACGATGTTCGGGTTCCTGCCGCCGAGTTCGAGGGCCACCTTCTTGACCGTCGCGGCGGCGGTCGCCATCAGCCGGCGGCCGGTCTCCAGGCCGCCGGTGAACGAGACGAGGTCCACGTCCGGATGGTCGGCGAGCGGGGCGCCCGCCTCCGGCCCCGCGCCCGGCACCAGGTTGGCGGCGCCCCGGCGGAAGACCGGCCTCCGCCAGCAGCCGCACGAGGTGGACGGCGGTGTGCGGGGGCAGTTCGCTCGGCTTGAGCACGAAGGTGTTGCCCGCCGCGAGTGCCGGGGCGACCGTCCACGCCGTCTGCAGGAGCGGGTACCTGTGCGACGACGGCTGCGTGACGGCCCTGCCGCAGGTCGTCGCCGTCGGGGACGTGGCCTGCGTCGGTGGCCACCGCGCCGAGCACTGGACGTCCGCCACCCAGCCGTCGAGAGCCGCCGTGACCAACCTGCTCGCCGGACGTGTACAGCCGAGGCCGCCGTCGCGGTGCCCTACTTCTGGTCCGACCAGTACGGCGCCCGGATCCAGTTCGCCGGCCGGCGCCGGGACGGCGACACCGTCCGCATCACCGAGGGGCACCTCTCCGACGGCGCACCGGCCGAGGGCGGATTCCTGGCCCGTTACGAACGGGACGGCAGTACGACCGCCGTCCTCGCCGTGGACCGGCCACGCCCGTTCATGCGAGCGAGGCGCGAACTCACGCGGAGCTCAGGGGAGGGGCAGACGCAGCGGCTCCTGCGGTGAGAAGGCGAGGGCAGGAATCCGTGCCCGCCGGCCGTTCTCGTCCCGGCACCCGCCGCCCTCCCTCATGAGCAGACAACTGCCCGGCCTGGTCCCGGGCCCCGCCCGCCTCGTCCCGGCGCCTGCCGTCCTGCGTCAGGAGTGGGACAACTGCCCGGCGCCACTCCGCCGGCGTATCCGCTCCTGCGCCCGCTCGGCGGCACGCTCCTGCCGCCTGGTCCGCCGCCGCTCGCGCCGCAGGGCCCGCGCCGTGCTGCTCGGCACCGACACCACGCCGTTGCGCTGATTCCAGACCTGGCGCGTCACCCACACGTCGAGCGCCCCCCAGGTGGCCGCGATCGTGCTGACCACACTGCTGATCACCATGGGGAAGGCCGGCCAGGACCCCGCCAGGGTGCACAGGAAAGCCACCATGGCCTGGACCAGGGTCACGGCTATGAGGAGGACCGCTCGCACGGCCGCCGTCCGCACCGGATCCGGCAACCGGCGCCGCCGCGCGGGCTCCTCGACCCACAGAGGCCGGTGATACTGCCGCTCCCGGGCGCCGCGACCCGCCTCACGAGTCAGAACCCCCGTCTCCTGCTCGCCGGGCTCCGCCACGCCCTCGAAGCTGTCGCGATCGGCTGCCTCGACCTTCTGATGCTCCGTCAACCGCGCCCCACCCGCCCTGGACGCACCGCGCCGTTCCGCCGTGCCCATCACCGTGTCACTCCCCACCGCCAGCAGACCGCTCGCTCGCATCCGAAGACCCGTGCTCCCCAGTGGCTGCCCGGCTTGCGCTGTTTTACGCCGCACAGATGCGGGACGCGGCTCCTGTGGCCGATTCCGCCCCCGTTTCCCATGGAGTAGGACGAACGGCCGCTCACGAAGATTCCCGGAAATCGAAAAATTTCAGCCAACCGACGACGGGCTGCTCGGGGATTGACCCGCGCCCCCACCACCGGTTTCGGGGAGACAACTCCCGCAATGGCCGGACAACTCGCCACGCCTCGTGGCTGGCGCGGAAGTTCAGGTTCCGGACCGGCCTTCGAGTTCCCTGTGGGTCGGTAGTAGGCTCGCGCCGTTTGTTGACGTACATGTGTACCCCCGGTAGCCGGGGGCCCGAGGTGGGGGAGGCCATGCGCTTTCGCGGGAAGTCCATCCGCCGGAAGATCGTGGCGCTGCTTCTCGTGCCGCTGGTGTCCCTGACCGCGATCTGGACCTTCGCCACCGTGCTCACGGGACGTGAGGCGAGCGACCTGTTCAACGTGTCGTCCGTGGTGGAGAAGATCGGCTATCCCATCGAGGACACCGTCCGCGTCCTCCAGGAAGAACGCCGTCAGACCCTGGTCTACCTCGCCGACCCCCGAGCGTCCGACGGCCTCGCCGCGCTCCGGCGCAGCCGGTCCGCCACCGACAAGGCCGTCAGCGGCATCCGCGAGAACGCCCGCAACCCCGATGTACGTGACGCGATGGGGGCGGACACCGACGAGCGGCTGACCGCCGTTCTGGACGGCTTCGACGGCATCGAGTCGCTGCGCCGCAGTGTCGAGGACGGCACCGTCAACCGGACCCAGGCCCTCGACCTCTACAACCGGCTCGTCGACCCCTGCTACGTCCTCCTGGCCAACCTGCACGTGGTCGACAACATCGAACTGGACAAGCAGTACCGCGCCCTGGTCAATCTCGCCCGCGCCCGCGAACTGCTCTCCCGCGAGGACGCCCTCCTCGGCTCCGCCCTGATCGTCGGCAGGATCTCCCACTCCGAAGAGCGGGACATCTCCGACCTCGTGGCCCAGCGCACCCTGATGTACGACGTCAACCTGCCGCTGCTGCCCGTGGCGGAGCGCGACCGCTACCAGAGCTTCTGGAAGAACGCCTCCTCCGCTCCCTTGCGCGTGGCCGAGGAAGCCGCCGTCTCCTCCGGGGCCGGAACCCCCCGCGGTGTCTCCGCGAAGAGCTGGGACAGCGCCGCCGGCAACGTGCTCGACGAGCTGGGCACCCTCAACGACCAGGCCAACGACCGCTATCAGGACCGCGTCCACCCCGTGGCCGTCGGCGTCATCGCCAAGGCGGTCATCGCCGGTGCTCTCGGCCTGATCGCGCTCCTGCTCTCCCTCTTCCTGTCCGTACGCGTCGGCCGCACCCTCATCCGCGATCTGCGTCAGCTGCGCCTGGATGCCCACGAGGCGTCCGGAGTGCGCCTGCCCAGCGTCATGCGCCGCCTCTCCGCGGGCGAGCAGGTCGACGTCGAGACCGAGGTCCCGCGCCTCGAATACGACAAGAACGAGATGGGCGAGGTCGGTCAGGCCCTCAACACCCTGCAGCGCGCGGCCGTCGAAGCCGCCGTCAAGCAGGCCGAGTTGCGCGCGGGCGTCTCCGAGGTCTTCGTCAACCTCGCGCGCCGCAGTCAGGTCCTCCTCCACAAGCAGCTCACCCTCCTCGACGCCATGGAGCGCCGCACCGAGGACACCGAGGAGCTCGCCGACCTGTTCCGCCTCGACCACCTCACCACCCGTATGCGCCGGCATGCCGAGGGCCTCGTGATCCTCTCCGGCGCCGCACCCTCCCGCCAGTGGCGCAAGCCCGTACAGCTCATGGACGTCGTACGCGCCGCCGTCGCCGAGGTCGAGGACTACGAGCGCATCGAGGTCCGCCGCCTTCCCCGCAACGCCATCACCGGACCGGCCGTGGCCGACCTCACGCATCTCGTGGCCGAACTCCTGGAGAACGCCACGGTCTTCTCGCCGCCGCACACCGCCGTCCAGGTCCTGGGCGAGCGTGTCGCCAACGGCTTCACCCTGGAGATCCACGACCGTGGCCTCGGCATGGCCGCGGAAGCGCTCCTGGACGCCAACCTCCGGCTCGCCGAGACGCCGGAGTTCGAGCTGTCCGACACCGACCGGCTGGGTCTGTTCGTGGTCAGCCGGCTCGCCCAGCGCCAGAACGTCAGGGTCTCCCTGCAGCCCTCCCCGTACGGCGGCACGACCGCCGTGGTCTTCATCCCCGACACGCTGCTCACCGACGACGTCCCGGACACCAACGGGATCGGGTTCCGACTCGACCGCCCCCAGCTGGCCCCGGAGAGCGAGCCGCAGGACAGCCGCCGCGCCGCACTGTCCCACGCGCCCGCGCAGCGCCCCGGCCTGCCCGCCGGCCTGCTGGACGGCCCGGTCGAGCTGGAGGCCCCCGTCGACCTGGACGCCATCGGAGACTTCCCCGGTGCCATCGAGGACGAGGACAGCGAACACGGCGGTCTGTTCCGCCCCCGCCACTCCCTCACCCGCGACCCGGACGAGAGCGCAGGCCGCCGCACCGATCCGCGTCGGCAGCCCGCCGACGCCCGCGGCACGGGGGACCGGACCGACAGCGACGACGAGCTGGGCGCTCCGGCCGCGCTGCCCCGCCGCCACACCCCCAAGCTGGTCAGCTCGCACGGGCGCCCGGTGACCGAGCCGCGCCCCCGGCGGGGCAGGCCGGACGAGGAGACGACCCCCGCCGGCGGCCGGACGGATTCGAGCACCACCTCGGCGCTCCCGTCACGCGACCGGGGCGAGGAGCCCGCGCCCGGCCGAGGCACCGACTGGGCGGGACCCGAACCCGCGCTCCCGCTTCCGGCACGGCGCCGCACCGAGAGCCCGGCCACCGGCGGCCGTCGGGGTGACGCCCTGCCGGACACGCCGCCGCCGCTGCCCGCCCGGCGTCGCGGGACGGACTCGGGCCGCCGTGGCATCGGCGCGGTCGGCCGCACAGAGGACCACACACAGCCCCCGGCCGCACCCGGCGGCGCCGCCGGCGACGGGTCGGAGCCGTCCGCTCTCCCCAGGCGTACCCGCCGTGCGGAGATCGCCTCGAGCGGGCCGGAACGATCGGACCAGCGCTCCGGCTCCACGCCGGCCGGCACCGGCGGTGCCCCCGGCCGTGAGGCGGGCCCGGGCGCAGCCTCCCGCGGAACCGGCTCCGCACCACAGTCCGGTCCCGGCACCTCCCCGCTGCCTCGGCGCGTCCGGCAGGCCAGCCTGGCCCCGCAGCTGAAGCGGAGCTCGGAGCCGCGTAGTGAGGACAGGGCAGAGCCCGCCGAACGCGACGCCGAGGAAGTACGCAGCCGCATGGCATCGCTCCAGCGTGGCTGGCAGCGTGGCCGTGAGGAGAACGCCGCGGGCGACGCCGCCCACAGCGGCACAGCACCACAAGGAACGACAGAGGGGGACGGTCGATGACCGCACCGAAGGCGACCGGCCACACCGCGACCAACACGGGGGAGCTGAACTGGCTCCTCGATGATCTGGTGGACCGTGTCGCGAGCATCCGCAAGGCCCTCGTGCTCTCCGGCGACGGTTTGCCGACAGGCTTGTCCAAGGACCTGACCAGGGAGGACAGTGAGCACCTGGCTGCCGTCGCCTCCGGGTTCCACAGCCTCGCCAAGGGCGTGGGACGTCACTTCGAGGCCGGCAACGTCCGCCAGACGGTCGTCGAGCTCGACGATGCCTTCCTGTTCGTGACGGCCGCCGGCGACGGCAGCTGCCTGGCCGTCCTCTCGGACGCCGACTCCGATGTCGGCCAGGTCGCCTACGAGATGACGCTCCTCGTGAAGCGGGTGGGCGTGCATCTGGCGTCCGCCCCACGCACCGATCTGCCCGCAGGCGGGTAGTGGGATGGCATGAGCGCTGACGGTCAGGGAAGAAGCCACTGGTTCGACGACGAAGCCGGACCGGTCGTCCGCCCGTACGCCATGACCCGCGGCCGCACCAGCAGCCAGGGCCAGCACCGCCTGGACCTGATCGCGGTCGTGGTCGTGGAGCCGCATGCGGACGACCCGGAAGCCGACCACATGCTCTCCCCGGAGCATGTGGATATCGTCGAACTGTGCCGCGACATCCCGCAGTCGGTCGCCGAACTCGCAGCGGAACTCGACCTGCCGATCGGAGTGGTACGGGTCCTCGTCGGAGATCTCGTGGACGCGGAATTCGTCCATGTGAACCGGCCCGTGCCCCCTGCCGAGCTGCCGGACGAGAGTATTCTGCGCGACGTGATCAACGGCCTCCGGGCGCTGTGAGCAGCGCGGAAGCGGGGTACTGACGTGACTGGCTGGCAGTTCTGGGTGGACCGCGGCGGCACCTTCACCGACGTCGTCGCCCGGCGCCCGGACGGCCGGCTGCTCACGCACAAGCTGCTCTCGGACAACCCCGCACGCTACGCCGACGCCGCGGTCGAAGGGGTCCGCACCCTGCTGGCCGGCTCGGGCGACCCCGTCGACAGCGTGCGCATGGGGACCACGGTCGCCACCAACGCCCTCCTGGAGCGCACGGGCGAGCGCACCCTGCTGCTCATCACCCGCGGCTTCCGCGACGCCCTGCGCATCGCCTACCAGAACCGCCCGAGCATCTTCGCCCGCCGCATCGACCTGCCGGAACTGCTGTACTCGCGTGTCGTCGAGGTCGACGAGCGCATCGCCGCCGACGGCACCGTCCTGCGCGCCCCGGACCTGGAGGCCCTCACCGGACCCCTCCAGGAGGCGTACGACGACGGCGTCAGGGCCGTCGCCGTGGTCTGCATGCACAGCCACCTCCACCCGGCGCACGAACAGGCCGTCGGGGAGATCGCCGCCCGCATCGGCTTTCCGCAGATCTCGCTCTCCAGCGAGACGAGCCCCCTGATGAAGCTCGTACCCCGCGGGGACACCGCCGTCGTCGACGCCTACCTCTCGCCCGTACTGCGCCGCTACGTCCGGCACGTCGCCGACGAGCTCGAAGGCGTACGGCTGATGTTCATGCAGTCCAACGGCGGCCTCACCGAGGCCGGGCAGTTCCGCGGGAAGGACGCCATCCTGTCCGGGCCGGCCGGGGGCATCGTCGGCATGGCCCGCATGTCGCAGCTCGCCGGCTTCGACCGGGTCATCGGCTTCGACATGGGCGGCACCTCCACCGACGTCTCCCACTTCGCGGGCGCGTACGAGCGGGTGTTCACCAGCCGTGTCGCCGGCGTCCGGCTGCGCGCCCCCATGCTCGACATCCACACCGTCGCGGCCGGCGGCGGGTCGGTCCTGCACTTCGACGGCTCCCGCTACCGTGTAGGGCCGGACTCGGCGGGTGCGGAGCCGGGGCCCGCCTGCTACCGCGGTGGCGGCCCGCTCGCCGTCACCGACGCCAACGTCATGCTCGGCCGGATCCAGCCCGCCCACTTCCCGAAGGTGTTCGGAGCGGGCGGCGACGAGCCCCTCGACGAGGTGCTCGTCCGGGACCGCTTCACCGCTCTCGCCCGCGAGATCGGCGAGCGGACCGGCGACGACCGCACGCCGGAACAGGTCGCCGAGGGGTACCTGCAGATCGCCGTGGCCAACATCGCGTCCGCCGTGAAGCGGATCTCCGTCCAGAAGGGCCATGACGTCACCCGCTACGCCCTCACCACGTTCGGCGGCGCAGGAGGCCAGCACGCCTGCATGGTCGCCGACTCCCTCGGGATCCGCACCGTCCTCGTACCACCCATGGCCGGTGTCCTGTCCGCACTCGGGATCGGACTCGCCGATACCACCGCCATGCGCGAGCAGTCCGTCGAAGCCTCCCTCGAACCCGCCTCGATGCCCGGCGTCCTCAGGACCGCCGAAGACCTCGAAGCCGCAGCCCGCGCCGAACTCCTCGCCGAGGACGTCCCCGAGGAGCACATCCAGGTCACCCGCCGCGCGGAACTCCGCTACGACGGCACCGACACCACCCTCACCGTCGAGCTGACCGAGCCCGGCACGATGCGGCACGCCTTCGAAGAACGTCATCGCGCCACGTACTCCTTCACGCTCGACCGCCCGATCGTCGTCGAAGCCCTCTCCGTCGAAGCCACCGGCATCACCGCACCCCCTGATCTGTCCGCTCTCGCTCCCTACGAGGCCACCTCCACCGCCCCCGGCGGTCGCCCCGACCACAGCCCCACCGCAACCCGGACCGTCCGACTCCACACGGGCGGCGCCTGGCGCGACGTGCCCCTCCGCCGCCGCGAGGAACTTCCCCCCGGCGACACCGTCACCGGTCCGGCGATCATCACCGAAGCCGGTTCCACGACGGTCGTCGACGACGGCTGGCGGGCCGCGGCGACCGTCGAGGGGCATCTGGTCATGGAACGCGCCGCGATTACGCAGAGTTCCGATCTCGGTACGCAAGTCGACCCGGTTCTGCTTGAAGTCTTCAACAACCTCTTCATGTCGATCGCCGAGCAGATGGGCGCCCGCCTCGAATCCACCGCCCAGTCCGTCAACATCAAGGAGCGGCTGGACTTCTCCTGCGCCCTCTTCGACCCGGACGGAAACCTGGTGGCCAACGCGCCGCACATCCCCGTCCACCTGGGTTCCATGGGCACGAGCGTCAAGGAGGTCATCCACCGGCGCGGCCCCCGCATGCGCCCGGGCGACACCTACGCCGTCAACGACCCGTACCACGGCGGGACCCACCTGCCGGACGTCACCGTGATCACCCCGGTCTTCGACACGACACGTGCCGCCGACACGGAGAGTGACGCTCAGGAGGGTGAGAAGCGGGATCCGAAGATCCTCTTCTACGTCGCCTCCCGCGGCCACCACGCCGAGATCGGCGGCATCGCCCCCGGCTCCATGCCCGCCGGCAGCCGCACCATCGAGGAGGAGGGCGTCCTCTTCGACAACTGGCTGCTCGCCGAGAACGGCCGCTTCCGCGAGCCCGAAACCCTGCGTTTGCTCGCCGAGGCGCCCTACCCCTCCCGCAACCCGAAGACCAACCTCGCCGACCTGCGCGCCCAGATCGCCGCCAACCAGAAGGGCGTCGACGAGGTCGGCCGCATGATCCAGGACTACGGCCTCGATGTCGTCCAGGCCTACATGAGGCACGTCCAGGACAACGCCGAGGAGGCGGTGCGCCGCGTCATCGACGCCCTCGACGACGGCGAGTACGCCTACGAGACCGACTCGGGAGCCGTCATCCGCGTGGCCGTGCGGGTGGACCGCGAGCAGCGGGCCGCGACCATCGATTTCACCGGCACCTCCGCGCAGCTGCCGACCAACTACAACGCGCCCTTCTCGGTCGTCAACGCAGCCGTCCTGTACGTCTTCCGCACGCTCGTCGCCGACGACATCCCCCTCAACGACGGCTGTCTGCGCCCCTTGAGCATCGTCGTCCCGCCCGGTTCCCTGCTCGCCCCCGAGCCGCCCGCCGCCGTCGTCGCGGGCAACGTGGAAACCTCCCAGGCCGTCACCGGCGCCCTCTACGCGGCGCTCGGCGTCCAGGCCGAGGGTTCCGGGACCATGAACAACGTCACCTTCGGCAACGAACGCCACCAGTACTACGAAACCGTCGCCTCAGGCTCCGGGGCGGGCGACGGCTTCCCTGGCGCGCCCGTCGTCCAGACCCACATGACCAACTCCAGACTCACCGACCCCGAGGTCCTGGAGTGGCGACTGCCCGTGCGCCTCGAGGAGTTCGCCGTCCGGCGCGGCAGCGGCGGCGCCGGCCGGTGGCACGGCGGGGACGGCGCCGTACGCCGCATCCGCTTCCTCGAACCCATGACCGTCTCCACCCTGTCCCAGCACCGCCGCGTCGCCCCGTACGGCATGGCGGGCGGTGAACCGGGCGCTGTCGGCGCCAACCGGGTGGAGCACGCCGACGGCACGGTGACCGAACTGGGTGGCAGCGACTCCGCGGACCTCGTCAGCGGCGACGTACTCGTCATCGAAACCCCAGGCGGCGGGGGCTACGGCCCGCCGTCGCCCGACCCCCATCAAGCAGGAGAAGAGATCGATGATCTTCGGGCGTTCTGAGCGTGGCAAGCCTCCGGTCGAGCCCGTCACGCTCAAGATCCTCGTGGCCGGCGGCTTCGGCGTGGGCAAGACCACGCTCGTCGGCGCGGTCAGCGAGATCAGGCCGCTGCGCACCGAGGAACTGCTCACCGAGGCCGGGCGCCCGGTCGACGACACCAGCGGCGTGGAAGGCAAGCACACGACGACCGTGGCCATGGACTTCGGCCGCATCACCCTCCGCGAAGACCTGGTGCTGTACCTCTTCGGAACGCCCGGCCAGGAGCGGTTCTGGTTCATGTGGGACGAGCTCTCCGAGGGCGCGCTCGGTGCGGTCGTACTCGCCGACACCCGCCGTCTGGAGGACTGTTTCGCTGCCGTCGACTACTTCGAACGGCGCTCGATCCCCTTCCTCGTCGGGGTCAACTGCTTCGAGGGCGCTCCCCGTTACCCGGTCGAGGACGTCCGCCAGGCCCTCGACCTCGACGAGGGCGTGCCGCTCATGATGACCGACGCCCGCGACCGCGAGTCGGTCAAGGAGGCACTCATCGGCGTCGTCCAGCACGCCATGGCGTACGCGGCCGACCATCGCGAGGCCGTCAGGGGCTGACACCGCCCGAATCCCGGACGCGGCCCGCACCCCCGCCGACAGGGGTACGGGCCGCAGCCGTCAGCGACGCTCCACGCGCGCGTGGTCAGCTGTCGTCGCCCTCCTCCCAGCCGAAGCTCTTCTCCACGGCCTTGCGCCAGTTGTGGTACTCGCGGTCCCGCATCGACGCCTCCATGTTCGGCGTCCACTCGACGTCCTTCTGCCAGTGCGCCTTGAGCTCGTCCAGGTCGTTCCACACACCGGTGGCCAGACCGGCCGCGTACGCGGCGCCCAGGCAGGTCGTCTCGGAGACCTTGGGCCGCACCACCGGCACGTCGAGCACGTCCGACTGGTGCTGCATCAGCAGGTTGTTCTTCGTCATGCCGCCGTCGACCTTCAGGGTGGTGATGTGCACCCCGGAGTCCTGGTACATGGCGTCCACGACCTCGCGGGTCTGCCAGCTCGTCGCCTCCAGCACCGCGCGCGCCAGGTGCGCCTTGGTGACGTACCGGGTGAGGCCGGTGACCACGCCACGCGCGTCGGAGCGCCAGTACGGGGCGAACAGACCCGAGAACGCCGGAACGATGTACGCGCCGCCGTTGTCCTCGACGCTCGCCGCCAGGGGCTCGATCTCGTCCGCCGTGCGGATGATGCCGAGCTGGTCCCGGAACCACTGGACCAGTGCGCCCGTGATGGCGATCGCGCCCTCCAGGCAGTAGACCGGCGCCTCGGTGCCGATCTTGTACCCCATGGTCGTCAGCAGTCCGCTCTTCGACGGCACCGGCCGGTCGCCCGTGTTGAGCAGCAGGAAGCTTCCCGTGCCGTAGGTGTTCTTGGCGGTGCCCACGTCATAGCAGGCCTGTCCGAAGACGGCCGCCTGCTGGTCGCCCAGAGCCGACGCCACGGGTACGCCGGCGAGCTGGCCGACGGCCGTGCCGTACACCTCGGAGGAGGACCGGATCTCGGGCAGCATGGCCTCGGGAACGTTCATCGCCGAGAGGATCGAGGGGTCCCACTGGAGGGTCTCCAGGTTCATCAGCATGGTGCGCCCGGCGTTGGTCACGTCGGTGACGTGCTGCCCGCCGTCCGTCCCGCCGGTGAGGTTCCAGATCAGCCAGGAGTCCATGGTGCCGAAGGCGATCTCGCCCCGCTCGGCACGCGCCCGGAGGTCGGGCACGTTGTCGAGCAGCCAGGCCGCCTTGGGCCCGGAGAAGTAGGTCGCCAACGGCAGCCCCGTCTGCTCGCGGAAACGGTCCTGCCCGTCCGAGCCGCCCAGCTGGTTGCACAGCGCGGCCGTCCTCGTGTCCTGCCACACGATGGCGTTGTGCACCGGCTTGCCGGTCGCCCGGTCCCACAGGAGGGTCGTCTCGCGCTGGTTGGTGATTCCCATCGCGCTCAGCTGGTCGGCCCTCAGACCGGCCTTGGCGAGCGCCCCTGCCACCACCGCCTGGACCTTGGACCAGATCTCGGTGGCGTCGTGCTCCACCCAGCCGGGTTTCGGGAAGATCTGGCGGTGCTCGCGCTGGTCCACGGCGACGATCGCGCCGTCCTGGTTGAAGACGATGCAGCGACTCGACGTGGTGCCCTGGTCGATGGCTGCGACGTACTTCGCGGAGTTTTCCGTCATGGCTACCCCTTCGGCTGTTTCAGAAGGCTGCGTTGTAGATGACGCCACCCAGCAGGCCGCCGATCAGTGGTCCGACGACGGGGATCCACGAGTAGCCCCAGTCGGACGTGCCCTTGTTCGGGATCGGCAGGATGGAGTGGATGATGCGCGGGCCGAGGTCACGCGCCGGGTTGATGGCGTACCCGGTGGGCCCGCCCAGGGACAGGCCGATACCGACGACCAGCAGGGCCACCAGCAGGATCGCGATACCGGACCCGTAGATGCCGCCGCCGCCGGGGATCAGACCGATGCCGACGCCCTCGACATGCCTGTCCTGGCCGACCAGGGCCAGGATGGGCAACACCAGGGCGATGGTCGCGAGGATCTCCGTGATCAGGTTGGCGATCGGGTTCCGGATCTCCGGGATCGTGGAGAAGATCCCGAGTGTCGGAACGGGTTCGTCCACCGTGCCCTCCGTGGTGCCCGTCTTGCGCACGTTGGCGGCGAACTGGGCGTAGTACACCAGGTAGCACAGGACGGCCCCGATCATGGCGCCGGTGATCTGGCCCAGCAGGTAGACCCAGACCTTGCTCCACACGCCGGTGTCGACGGCCAGGCCGAAGGTCACGGCAGGGTTGATGACGCCTCCGGAGAGGGGAGCGGCGGTGTACGCGCCGGCCAGCACCCCGAAGCCCCAGCCGAACGTGATCACGATCCACCCGGAGGCCCGGGCTTTCGAGAACCTGAGGGTGACAGCGGCACACACGCCGGCACCGAAGAGAATCAGAATCGCCGTGCCGATCATCTCGCCGACGAAAATGTCTCCGTTAGTCATGGCTGCTCCTCAGCCTGGCCCGGGACGAGCCGCCCGGTGCTCACATGCAGGGTGCGTTTCCCGTGGCAACTTCAGCCGAAGGCAGGGAGAGGTCGGTGCCCCGCCCGGCATCAGTGAAGACCGTGCCGTCGCAGCCGAGTCGCCCGAGAGGGGAGCGGGCCTTGGCGCAGGCGCACCGTACGCCGAAGTGCCGGATACGCCGAATTTGTGCGGCGATGTCGACTGACACCGGAAGTGTTCCCCGGCACCAATGGAGCGTCAAGGTCGCCGACCGCAACGGTTGACGGCCGTCGGACGGCCACCGGGCTCGCGCCGGGCCGACGGGCCGGTTGCTCGGTCCGGCGGCGCCCGGTCGGGTGGTTGTTCAGATCTGGTCCGGGCCCGCGCGGGCCTCGATGCGCCGCGCGAGGCTTGGCTGATGGTGTCCGGCCTGTGCTGGACTCCGCCGGGAGGCAAAAGCCCAGCCGCACCTGGCTCCTCGCTTGCTAGTGTCCAGGATTCACCTGACCTGGCGGTTTCTCAACCGCAGGAGGTCCGCCGGGCCGTGGCCGCCGCGGATGCACCCTGACGCCCGATGCCCTGCGCAGCATCGACCAGACCGGGTACCTCCGCCGCCCGCCCCTCTCCCAGGCGCCTCAGACACCCTGCACGTCCCTCTCGACCACCGCCCCGCAGCCCTCCGGCACTGCGGCAGGCGCAGGCGCAGGCGCAGCCCCAGGTGCAAACGCCGCTACCGGCGCAGCCGCAGCCGCAGACGAGGCCGCACACCCACGCACCGGCGTCTGCGGCGAACCCCGGCGGGTCTCATGGCCCGGAACGCCGGCCCGGCCCAGCACCCAACTCGCACCGTGCAGTGCCTTCGCCGCCGCCTTCAACGGCGCCAGGCAGGCCGCGGCCTCCCGATGGTCCGCCAGGCTGCCCGGCACGCACAGCAGCGTCGCGAGCGACAACGTGACCGGCCGGCCACCCGCCGACCAGGGAGCGTCCAGGACCGAGGCGGCCAGCGGATCGAGCCCGTCCGGATCAGCGAGCACCAGGAAGTCGTCCCCGCCGACGTGCCCCACGCGCCCGCCGTCCGCCGCCGCCCCCAGCAGCGCCCGGCCCACAGCCCGGATCAGTTCGTCACCTGCGGCGAATCCGGCCCCGTCGTTGACCTGCTTGAAGTGGTCGACGTCCAGCCAGCTCAACGCGAACGCCCGCCCCGCGGCGATCCGCCGGTCCACCTCGCCGGTGATGGCGTCGGAGCCGGGCAGCCGCGTCAGCGGATTCAGCCCCACCGCCTCCTCCACCCGCGTCTCGGCGAGCGCCCGCACGAGGTCCGCGAGCCGCACGACCCCCACGCACCGACCGTGTTCGTCCACCACGGCCACGTCGTCCGAGGTGCGGTTCCTTCGGCCGACCGCCACCACGTCCAGCACCTCCCAGGCCGTCGCGTGGACGCCCACCGTCCGCGGCGGGTCACCGAGCTTCGCGGCGGGCCGGTCGGCGTACAGGGCGTGCCCGTAGCGCCCCGACATCGACAGCAGGAACCGGGAGCGGTGCACCGATCGGACCGGGACGCCGGCGGTGTCCACGAGCAGCACCCCGGACACGTCCGGCGACTCGGTCAGCAGGGCTCGCACCTGCCCCGCGGACGCAGTCGCGGGTAGCAGGGCAGCGGGCCGGACGAACTCCCGCACCGACGGCCCGGACCGCGGCGCGGTGACCTCGGCGGGGGAGCGGGGCGGGAGATACACGTCCGCGGCGGGCAGGCGCGCTGGCGGCGCGAACAGCTCGCCCTGCGCCAACTGCGCCCCGGCCGCGAACGCCGCCGCGTACTGCCTTTCGGTCTCGACACCCTCCACGGCCAGGAGCGCCCCCAGCTCGTCGCACAGCGTCCGCATCGACCGCACCACCGCCGGTCGCGCCAGCAGCGACGCGTCCAGCTTCACCAGGCCGGGCGAGAGGTCCGCGAGCAGCCGCAGAGGAACGTCCCCGTCCCCGACACCGTCCGCGCAGATCCGGAAGCCCTGCCCTCGCAGCGCGTTCACCGCGTCCAGCAGAGCCTGCTGCGGCACATGTACGTACGGCGGGCAGACGTCGATCGTCACCTCCCAGGGAAGCCGCCCCGCCGCACGCACGGCGTCGTGCAACGAGGGCAGTCCGCCGAGATCCGCGAGGGTTCCCGCGAACACGTTGACGAACAGCGGAAGCAGGGTCTCCTTGCGCACCGCCGCCCGGATCGCCGACACCGCCAGCCGGCAGTCGAGTCCGGGATCACGGCGGGCCTCGGCGAGGATTCCGCCGGTCTCCGGGCGGGCGAGTATCTCCAGCCCTGCGACCGCGCCGGTCGTCAGATTGACCACTGGTTGGAAGGCGAAGCGGAGAGTATCCGTCCAGGAGGGCACGGGAGCATGATGGACGCCACCGGCGCACGCCCGAGCACGGTTCACGAGACGTTCACGCAGGATTCCCGCTCAATCACACAGCGTGAGGCTCAGGGTGAATTCACCCGTTGCACCGATCGGTTGCTCTCGCACGCGGTCCTTCCCCTGACGTCCACTCCCCTGGTAGACGCAGGGACATGACACGACTCACCACCGTGGCACGTGCCCTGATCGCCGCAGTCGCAGTCCTGCTGGCGTCAACCGCCCTCACCCCGGCCGCCCGGGCCGGCACCGACCCCAAGGCGCCGAAGGACTTCGTGGCGCTGAGAAGCGTGGACCCGACGATCCTTCAGGAGATGCGCTACGTCACCGAACACAACTTCGTGGGCGAGCGCATCGACGGTTACCGCCAGCCCCTCTGCATCCTCACCCGACCTGCCGCCGAAGCCCTCCACAAGGCCCAACGCAAGCTCCTGCGCCAGGGCTACACCCTGAAGGTCTACGACTGCTACCGGCCCCAGCGCGCGGTGGACCACTTCGTCCGCTGGGCCGAGGACCTCGATGACCTGGCGATGAAGGGCGAGTTCTACCCGAACGTCGACAAGACGCGTCTGTTCGCCGACGGGTACATCGCGGCGAATTCCGGCCACAGTCGCGGCTCGACCCTCGACGTCACCCTTGTCAGGCTCCCGGCCAAGCCGACCAGGCCCTACCACCCGCGGGAGCCCCTGGTGCCGTGCTTCGCGTCCAAGGGCGCGCGGTTCCCGGACAACTCGATCGACATGGGGACCGGCTTCGACTGCTTCGACACCCTCTCGCACACCCTCGACCCGCGTGTCCAGGGCGCACAGCGCGCCAACCGCCTGCTCCTCAAGAACACTCTGGAGGGCCTCGGCTTCGTGAACCTGCCGGAGGAGTGGTGGCACTACACCTTCAAGCCCGAAGCCCATCCGGACACCTACTTCGACTTCCCCGTGGCCAGGAAGTCGCTCACGAGCGCTCACTGAGCAGCCTGCTCATGGCGTCCTCTCCACGATCGGCTACAGTCCGCCGCGTGTCCGAAACTCAACACTCCGCTTCCAACTCCGTCCCGAACTCCCACTGTTCGAGCTGCGGCGCGCCCTACGGAGAGGGCATCACCGGCTGGCCCCGCACCTGCCCGGTGTGCGGGGCTGTGGCCTACCGCAACCCTCTCCCGGTCGCGGTGGCCCTCCAGCCCGTGTACGACACCAAGGGCACCGCCCTGGTCGTCATCACCCGAACCATCGCTCCCGCGCGCGGGGGCATCGCCCTGCCCGGTGGCTACATCGACGACCGCGAGGACTGGCGGCAGGCCGTCATACGCGAACTCCGGGAGGAAACCGGCATCGACGCGGCCGGCCGGGACGTACGGCTCGTCGACGCGATGAGCTCACCCGACGGGCACCTGCTGCTGTTCGGCCTCCTTCCGGAACGTCCGGCCGAGAGCCTTCCCTCCTCCGCCGCCACTGACGAGACGGAGGGCTGGCACCTGCTGCGCAGGCCGGAGGAACTCGCCTTCCCCCTGCACACCTTGGCGGCCCGGGCCTGGTTCGAGGGCCGGTACATCTGACCTCACGAGTTCCCCGTCCCTCGCGAAGCTCGAGGCAGGAGGGCCGGGGAGCCGGCGGAACTGATGACTCCCGGCACCGGCGCTCGTGTCACTCCCGGGCCCGGCGCAGCTCACGTCTCCTCGGTCCCGCGAACCCGCACCGGGTAGGGCGGAGAACCGCCGCCGTCCTCGCCCTCCCGCTCGACGACCACCCGGGAGCCCGCCCACCGAGCGGTGTAGCGCTCGATCTCCGGCTCGTCCCACCCCTCGCCCCCGTCCGGCACGACCAGCCCGCCCCCGGTCCGTCCCCGGGCGGGGGCCCACACCTCCAACTCCAGCGCCCCGTCCTCCCCACGTACCGGGAGCACGGCACCCGCGCGCGCGAACACCGGGATGCGCGACAGCGGCGCCTCGACCAGCACCTGCCCCGGCCCTTCGTACGCCCGCCCCGTGGCGACGTCGTACCAGCGCCCCCGCGGCAACCGCACGGCACGCCGGCCCACGCCCGGCTCCAGCACCGGCGCCACCAACAGGCCGTCACCCAGCAGGAAAGCGTCCTCGCAGTCGCGCAGCACCCGCTCCTCCGGCGACGACCACCACAGCGGCCGCACATAGGGCGCACCGGTGCGCCTCGCCAGATGCGCCAGCGTCAGGAAGTAGGGCAGCAGCCGCCGGCGCTCGACCAGCGCCACACGCGCGTGCTCCAGCACCTCGCCACCGAACTCCCACGGTTCCCTGCGTCCCGCCCGCAGACTCGCGTGCGTACGGAACAGCGGCAGATACGCGCCCAGCTGGAACCACCGCAGATACAGCTCGGGAGACGGATTCCCGTCGAACCCCCCGATGTCCGGCCCCGAGTACGGGACCCCGCACAGGCCGAGCCCCATAACCAACGCCAACGACGCCCGCAGCCCCGGCCAGCCGGTGGCGACGTCGCCCGACCACGTCCCTCCGTAGCGCTGCATCCCCGCCCATCCGGAACGGGAGAACAGGAACGGCCGCTCCTCGGGCGCGAGCTTCCGCAGCCCCTCGAAGCCCGCCCTGGCCATGCACAGCGCGTACACGTTGTGCGCCTCCCGATGGTCACCGCCCCGCCCCTCCAGCGCGTGCCGGGCCGAGCGCGGCAGCGTCGACTCCCCGAAGGCGGTGAACGTCGTGGGCTCGTTCATGTCGTGCCAGAAGCCCGAAAAGCCCTGGGCGAGCCGCTCCTCGTAGAGAGCGCCCCACCACTCACGCACGCGCGCGTGCGTGAAGTCGGGAAAAACCACCTCCCCGGGCCACACGACGCCCTCCACCACCTCCCCGGAGGCATCCCGCACGAACGCGTCCTCGGCCGCCCCCGAGTCGTACACCTCCCGGCCCGGCAGGGCCTTCACACCCGGCCCGACGATCGACACCAGCCGGACGCCCTCCCGCCGGAGCTCCTCGGCCAGCATGGGCAGCTTGGGGAAGCGGTCCTGGTCGACGGTGAACACCTGATGCGCGTCGAGGTGGTCGACGTCCAGGTGCACGGCGTCCAGCGGCAGACCGTGCTCCAGATAGCCCGCGACGATCCGCCGCACCTCCTGCTCGCCGCCGAACCCCCACCGTGCGTGATGGTGCCCGAGGGCCCACGCGGGCGGCAGCGCGGGCGCCCCGGTGAGCGACGCCCAGGCGAGCAGCACGCGCGCGGGGGTGCCCACCATCACCCAGCAGCGCAGCGGGCCGCCGTCCATCCGCAGCTCGCTCGTCCCGGCACGGTCGTGCCCGGAACCCGCGCCCTCCTCACCCTGGCGCAACGTCACCGTGCCGTCCCACGAGCTGTCGTGGAACGCCAGATGCGTCCCCCCGTCGGACACCACCAGCTGCACCGGCATCGTGATGTACAGCGGGTCGTCCCCGGGCGCGAAGGCGCGGCCGGGATCGGAGTTCCACAGCCGGTACGTCCCGTCCGGCAGCCGAGGACCCGAGGTACGCCCTCCAAGGCCGAAGAACCGCGCGTCCGCGCCCACCTCCGACCGCTGCATCCACCGTGCCGGGCCGCCGCCGACCGGCTCCCACCACCGCGGCGGCAGATCACGCCGCAGGGCGACCCCGCCCGGCGTCCGCACCTCCACCGCGCCGTGCCGCGAGACCACGACCGTCACCCGCTCGGCCACCACACGCCAGCCGCCGTCCTTGTCCGGCTCCAGGACAGCCCGTGGATCCGGCTCCGGACAGCGCCCGGCCAGCGCGTAGGACGGCTCGGGCCCCGCCCCGTCCCAGCCCCAGAACACGGCGCCGTTCACAGCTACCAGAATCCGCAGCTCCGACCGGCTGAACCGGACGACACCGCCACCCGGCCCGGGCTCCGCATCCACCACGGGCCCGGGCACCCGCGCACGCTCCGCGCCGCGCGCCGGCAGCCCGGTGGCGTCGGCCCGACGCCTGCGCCACGCTGCTCGTACGGTACGCACACCCTGCGCCGCCCCCACCGAAGCCACCGCTTTCACCGAACGCACCAGGTCACGACCGTTCATGCTGCTCACCCTGCCACTGACGGCCCCGCGCGGGCGTGTCGTTCAACTGCCGTTCACCCGTGCCAGGACCACATCTTCACGACACGGACTATGTGGGGCGCACCCTGGTGCCGAAGTCGATCACATGGCATTGTCCGTGCCAGCCGCTCACGCGCACACCCCAGCCCGTGCGCGGAGGACGCACACGACGCGCACAGTCCGGGAGCCGACCATGTCGACCGTCAGTAACCAGCCGCTCTGGCAGCCCGACCCCGAGCGCATCGCCCGCGCACGGATCACCAGGTTCCAGGCGTGGGCGGCCGAGCACCACGGCGCCCCCGCCGAGGGCGGCTACGCGGCCCTGCAGCGCTGGTCCGTCGACGAACTGGACACCTTCTGGAAAGCCGTCACCGAGTGGTTCGACGTCCGTTTCTCGCAGCCCTGCGCGCGCGTGCTCGGCGACCGCTCGATGCCCGGCGCCGAGTGGTTCCCCGGGGCGGCCCTGAACTACGCCGAACACGCCCTGCGCGCGTCCGCCACCCGCGCCGACGAACCGGCTCTCCTGCACGTGGACGAGACCCACGAACCACGCCCCGTCACCTGGGGCGAGCTGCGCCGCCAGGTCGGTTCTCTGGCCGCCGAACTGCGCGCCCTCGGCGTGCGCCCCGGCGACCGCGTCAGCGGCTACCTGCCGAACGTCCCGCAGGCGGTGGTCGCCCTCCTCGCCACAGCCGCGGTCGGCGGCGTCTGGACCTCCTGCGCGCCCGACTTCGGCGCCCGCAGCGTCCTCGACCGCTTCCAGCAGGTCGAACCCGTCGTGCTCTTCACCGTCGACGGCTACCGCTACGGCGGCAAGGAGCACGACCGACGCGAGGTCGTCACCGAACTGCGCCGCGAACTCCCCACCCTGCGGGCCGTGATCCACATCCCGCTCCTCGGCACCGAGGCCCCCGAGGGCGCCCTGGACTGGTCGGCCCTCACCTCCGCCGACACGGACCCGGTCTTCGAACAGGTGCCCTTCGACCACCCCTTGTGGGTGCTCTACTCCTCCGGAACGACCGGCCTGCCCAAGGCCATCGTCCAGTCCCAGGGCGGCATCCTCGTCGAGCACCTCAAGCAGCTCGGCCTGCACTGCGACCTCGGCCCCGAGGACCGCTTCTTCTGGTACACCTCGACCGGCTGGATGATGTGGAACTTCCTCGTCTCCGGCCTGCTCACCGGCACCACGATCGTCCTCTACGACGGCAGCCCCGGCTACCCCGACACCGCCGCCCAGTGGCGGATCGCCGAACGTACGAAGGCCACCCTCTACGGCACCTCCGCGGCCTACGTCATGGCCTGCCGCAAGGCCGACGTGCACCCCTCCCGCGACTTCGACCTCTCTTCCGTCCAGTGCGTCGCCACCACCGGCTCACCCCTGCCCCCCGACGGATTCCGCTGGCTCCACGACGAGGTCCGCGACGACCTGTGGATCGCCTCCGTCAGCGGCGGCACCGACGTGTGCTCGTGCTTCGCCGGAGCAGTACCGACCCTCCCCGTCCACGTCGGCGAACTCCAGGCCCCCTGCCTCGGCACCGACCTGCAGTCCTGGGACCCCAGTGGCAGCCCCCTCATCGACGAGGTCGGCGAGCTCGTCGTCACCAACCCCATGCCGTCGATGCCCATCCACTTCTGGAACGACCCCGACGGCAGCCGCTACCACGACAGCTACTTCGACACCTACCCCGGCGTGTGGCGGCACGGTGACTGGATCACCCTCACCTCCCGCGGCTCGGTCGTCATCCACGGCCGCTCCGACTCCACGCTCAACCGCCAGGGCGTCCGCATGGGATCCGCCGACATCTACGAAGCGGTCGAAAGGCTCCCGGAGATCAAGGAATCCCTCGTCATCGGCATCGAGCAGCCCGACGGCGGCTACTGGATGCCCCTCTTCGTGCACCTGGCCCCCGGAGCCGTCCTCGACGAGGCCCTGCTGAACCGCATCAAGCAGACGATCCGCGAGCAGCTGTCGCCGCGCCACGTCCCCGACGAGATCATCGAAGTACCCGGCGTCCCGCACACCCTCACCGGCAAGCGCATCGAGGTCCCCGTCAAACGACTCCTCCAGGGCACCCCGCTCGAGAAGGCGGTCAACCCGGGCTCCATCGACGATCTCGGCCTGCTGAACTTCTACGAGGAGCTGGCCCGCAAACGCGCCTGACGTCGGCCTGACCCCCTTCACTCGCGACTCCCCGTCACCGGAGCTCAGGGCGCAGATCGCAGCGGAAGCCGCTGTGACCTGTGCCTTCCGTGATCGGTCGAGCGCACGGTCATCGAGCCGGTCCCACTGTCAGTGCCGCCGGTTACTGTGAGTGAGCATTGATCGACCGTGCACAGGGGGATTCATGACACGCACCGACAACCGGACCAAGCGCCGCGTCCTGCACCGCGAAATCGCCGGCACCATCGGCCTGCTCGCCGACGATCACGACTTCAGGGCCATGCGGCGCTACGGCAGCTTCACCTTCGACGACCACGCGACCTATCTGAAACACGTGGAGGCCCTCCTCAGGACCAGGGCCCTGCAGGGCAGCCACACCACGGTGGCCCTCTTCGACCCCGCGGAGTACGCCGACTTCTGCACACGGAAGGACCTGGACCCCGACAAGCCGTCGAGCCGCTCACGCTTCACCGCCCAGATCGCGGCGACAGGCCCGACCCTTCCCTACGACGGCCGACCGCTGGCCGATCTGCTCCCGGCCCTCGTCGACGAGGCCGTCCGGCAGGCCACCTGGGAGTACGCGTCCACCCTCCTCGCCCGCCTGGGCGCCTGCACCTCCTGCGGCGAGGACATCGGCCGCGCCGCCTTCACCCGAGCCGCGGAGCTCCTCGTCCGCATCCTCGACACGGCACCACCGGGCGACCGCCACCTCGTCTGCAGTGTCACCGGACCGCCCGAGACCCTCGTCGCCGCCCTCCACATCACCGACGACGGTGCCGCCCTGGAACTGGACGAAACCGAAGCTCTCGAATTCACCACGGTCCTGGCCCTCGGCCTGGCCACCGAAAGCCCGGGAGGACTCGTCATCCGCGCCACAGCCCCGGGCACACCCGACCGCGTCTACGGCTGGCGCATGCGCTCCTACGGACTCGAACCCCTCACCGCGGGAGAAGTCTTCGACGCCTACTGCACCGACGTCGAATCCGGAGACCTGATCTCCCCCGAGTCCAACGTCGACTACTGCGCGCCGCCCGACCTCGGAGAGGAGAAACCCGCCCAGGGGCACCGGCACTGAAGCACAAAGGGGCGCTCCACCTCAGTGGAGCGCCCCTCCAGAAAACGCCGTCGACCCGATGGGGCCTACTCGCCCGACAACACCGCCTGCGCCGCACTGCGCGCATCCTCGGCACTGTCCGTCGCCCGTGCCGCCGCAGCGGCCCGCTCACACTGCGCCAGCGTGTACTTCGCCAGCGTCGCCCGGACGTAAGGAATCGACGGGGCACCCATCGAGAGAGAGGTGACACCCAGACCGGTCAGCACACACGCGAGCAGCGGGTCGGACGCGGCCTCACCACAGACACCACAGCTCTTGCCCTCGGCCTTGGCCGCCTCGGCGGACAGCTCCACCAGGTCGAGCAGGGCGGGCTGCCAGGGGTCCTGCAGACGGGACACCGCACCCACCTGGCGGTCGGCGGCGAAGGTGTACTGGGCGAGGTCGTTCGTCCCCAGCGACAGGAACTCGACCTCCTGGAGGATCGAGCGAGCCCGCAGCGCGGCCGACGGAATCTCCACCATCGCGCCGAACTTCGCCCGCAGCCCGGCCTCACGGCAGGCGTCCGCGAAAGCCCGGGCATCCGTACGGTCCGCCACCATCGGGGCCATGACCTCGAGGTAGACCGGCAGCCCCTCAGCGGCCTTGGCGAGCGCGGTCAGCTGAGTACGCAGAACCTCCGGGTGGTCGAGCAGCGTCCGCAGACCCCGCACGCCGAGCGCCGGGTTCGGCTCGTCGGCCGGCGTGAGGAAGTCGAGCGGCTTGTCCGCACCCGCGTCCAGTACCCGTACCACGACACGCCCCTCGGGGAACGCCTCGAGCACCTGCCGGTACGCGGCGACCTGCTTCTCTTCCGAAGGTGCCTGCTTGCTGTCGTCCAGGAAGAGGAACTCCGTGCGGAAAAGACCCACGCCCTCGGCACCGGCCTCGACGGCCGCCGCCACATCGGCGGGCCCGCCGATGTTCGCGAGCAGCGGCACCTTGTGACCGTCCGCCGTGGCGCCGGGCCCGGTCGAGGCCGCCAACGCCGCCTTGCGCTCGGCAGCCGCCGCTTCGAGCTGCGCCTTCTTCTCGTCGCTGGGCTCCACGAAGATCTCTCCCGTGCTGCCGTCGACGGCGATCATCGTGCCCTCGGCGAGCTCACCGGCACCCGGCAGCGCCACCACCGCAGGTACCCCGAGGGCCCGGGCGAGAATCGCGCTGTGGCTGGTGGGCCCGCCCTCCTCGGTGACGAAGCCGAGCACGAGGGTCGGGTCGAGCAGCGCGGTGTCGGCCGGCGCGAGGTCGCGGGCCACCAGGACGTAGGGCTCGTCGCTGTCGGGGACACCCGGCATCGGCACCCCCAGCAGCCGGGCGACGATACGGTTCCGCACGTCGTCGAGGTCGGCCACGCGACCGGCGAGGTACTCACCGGCTCCCGCCAGCAGCTCGCGGTAGGAGGCGAACGCGTCGTACACCCCGCGCTCCGCCGTGCTGCCGACGGCGATCCGTCGCTCCACATCGGCCATGAGCTCGGGGTCCTGGGCCATCATGGCCTGCGCCTCGAGCACCGCCTGGGCTTCGCCACCGGCCAGGTTGCCCCGCGCCATCAGGTCCGCGGCCACCGCCTCGACGGCCTTGCGGGCGCGCCCCTGTTCACGCTCCGCGTCCTCCGCCGGTATCTGCTTCGCGGGCGGCTCGAGCACCGCCGTTCCCATGTGCCGAACCTCGCCGATGGCCACACCGTGGCTCACCCCGACGCCTCGCAGCGTTGTCTCCATCTCACCCGTCTCCGATAGAGCGGCGGACCCCGCCGCCGCGGTGGTTGTCGTACACGCCGTCACAGGACGGCACTGGCGTCACTTCCAGAGGAAGAGACTGTCGCCGGCCTTCACATCGCCGTTGTCGCGAAGATCGGAGAGAGCTTCGGCCGTGGCTTCCAGCGCCACGACCGGGCAGACCGCGGACTTGCCGGCGGTCTCGACGGCCGCCGGGTTCCAGCGAACGACACCCTGCCCGCGCCTGACGGTGTCGCCCTTGTTCACGAGCAACTCGAAGCCTTCGCCGTTGAGCTGCACGGTGTCGATACCGAGGTGGGTGAGCACGCCGTGCCCGTTCTCGTCGACGACGACGAACGCGTGGGGGTGCAAGGAGACGATGACGCCATCCACGGGCGAGACGGCCTCGGAGGGCTCGCGTACGGGATCGATCGCTGTGCCCGGGCCGACCATGGCCCCGGAGAAGACCGGATCCGGCACTGCCGCCAGTCCGATAACGCGTCCTGCGAGCGGGGACGTCACGGTGGTCATGGGAAGCCTCCCAGGGGTGGAGATCGATATGGCCGTCCCCGTAGGTACCGGGCGGCACACTGTTCAGCAGCGTATGTCACCTGAAGTGCCGGTTCCGCACAGGCGCTCCGAAGTGGTCTAGACCATACCTCAAATCGATTTGCACCCGCTCCGTCGCCGCGTGTACAGTCGTACTCCTGCTTGGGGCTGAGCGACGCAACCTTGCGTCCTGGCCGGGCAGCAACCAACTTGTCAGATCCTATCTCTGGGTCGCCTTCTGCATGCCTGCAGGACGGTGGTCGGAGGGCCGGAAAAACACTGATAGAGTTTGGAACAGCGAAGGGAAGCGCCCGGAGGAAAGCCCGAGAGGGTGAGTACAAAGGAAGCGACCGTTCCTTGAGAACTCAACAGCGTGCCAAAAGTCAACGCCAG
>NZ_JBHJPX010000024.1:0-115143 GCF_042262425.1 Streptomyces sp. NPDC056373 | reverse complement strand
CGACGGTCAGTTCGCTCGGCTTCGCGGCCGGGCCGCTGATCGGCGGTGTGATGCTGAACCACTTCTGGTGGGGCGCGATCTTCCTCATCCACCGCCCTTCGCCGTCCGCACCGAAACTCCGTTGTACGCCGTATAGGAACTGTTCTACGGTGTACAGCATGACAACGTCCCCCCAGGAAAAGGCCCCGTCGATCCCCACGCAGGGCGGTCACCCACAGCGCTGGCTGATCCTCGGTGTCATCTGCCTCGCGCAGCTCACCGTGCTGCTCGACAACACGATCCTCAACGTGGCCATCCCCTCGCTCACCCGCGAGATGGACGCCTCGACCGCTGACGTCCAGTGGATGATGAACGCCTACTCCCTGGTGCAGTCCGGCCTGCTCCTCACCGCCGGCAACTCCGCCGACCGCTACGGCCGCAAGCTGATGCTGATGTCGGGCCTCGCGATCTTCGGCGTGGGGTCGCTGGCGGCAGGGCTGTCCCAGAGCCCCGCCCAGCTGATCGCGGCCCGTGCGGGCATGGGCGTCGGTGGCGCGCTGCTGATGACCACGACCCTCGCCGTCGTCGTGCAGATCTTCGACGACCAGGAGCGTGTGAAGGCCATCGCCCTGTGGTCGACGGTCAGTTCGCTCGGCTTCGCGGCCGGGCCGCTGATCGGCGGTGTGATGCTGAACCACTTCTGGTGGGGCGCGATCTTCCTCATCAACATCCCGGTCGCGGTGCTGGGCCTGGTCGCGGTCGCCGCACTGGTGCCGGAGTCGAAGCACAAGGCCGGTGACCGGCCCGACCTGCTGGGCGCGGTCCTGTCGACGATCGGCATGACGGCCGTCGTCTACGCGATCATCACCGGGCCCGAGCACGGCTGGACCTCCGCGCAGGTGCTGGTCTCGGCGCTGCTCGGCCTGGCCGTGCTCGGCCTGTTCGTGCTGTGGGAACTGCGGACCGAGCACCCGATGCTCGACATGCACTTCTTCCGCAACCAGAAGTTCGTCGGCGCGGTCGCGGGCGCGATCCTCGTGGCCTTCGGTATGACGGGGTCGCTGTTCCTGCTCACACAGCACCTGCAGTTCGTCCTCGGGTACGAGCCGCTGGACGCCGGGCTGCGGACGGCGCCGCTGGCGCTGACCGTCGTCGCGCTCAACTTCACGGGGGTCGGGGCGAAGCTGGTGCTGAAGGCCGGTACGCCGGCGGCCATCGCGCTCGGTATGACGCTGGTGTCCGCGGGACTGGCGGCGATCGCGCTGCTCGGTGGACACGGATACGGCGGAATGCTGCTCGGCCTGGTCGTGATGGGCGCGGGTGTGGCGCTGTCCATGCCGGCGATGGCCAACGCGATCATGGGGGCGATCCCGCCGGAGAAGGCGGGGGTCGGAGCGGGGATCAACGGAACCCTCGCGGAGTTCGGCAACGGGCTGGGCGTCGCGGTGCTCGGTGCGGTGCTCAACTCGCGGTTCGCGTCGCTGGTCGCCGTCTCCGCGGCGTCGTTGCCGGCGGCCCTGGCCTCCGCCGACTCGGCCGCGGAGAAGGCGCGCATCTCCGACGCGTTCGCCTCCGGGCTGGAGACCAGCCAGCTGGTCGGGGCGGTCGCCGTGCTGGCGGGTGGGTTGGTCGCGGCGGCGTTGCTTCGGCGGGCCGAGCGGGCAGAGTCCGCCTAGGAGGTCGGGACTGACGGCTGTCGTGCGGGTGCGGGTCCGCTGTGGACGTTCGCGCCCACGCGGCGGAGCCGCACATCGACACAGCCCCGCGCCCCTGAAAGCGGCGCGTCTAGCATGAGCGGCGTTGAAAGATCGAGGAAGGTGCGCCATGGCGAAGCCGGCCGAGAAGGCTGCCCGGTCCAGTGTCTGGCTGGAGGGCAAGGCGCACCGGCGGCGCGGTGGCGGGCAGCCCTCGGGGCTGGACCGGGACCGGATCATCGAGGTCACCGTGCGGCTGCTGGACGCCGAGGGGCTGGCCAAGTTCTCCATGCGGCGCCTCGCCGGGGAGCTGAACGTCACCGCGATGTCCGTCTACTGGTACGTCGACACCAAGGACGATCTGCTCGAACTCGCCCTCGACAAGGCCATGGGCGAGATGCGGCTGCCCGATCCGGACGCCGGCGAGGACTGGCGCGACCAGGTGCGGGCGCTGGCCCGGGAGTACCGGACACTGCTGGTGCGGCACCCCTGGGTGTCCGCGCTGGTCGGGGTGTACCTCAACATCGGCCCGCACAATCTGGCGTTCGCCGGGACCGTGCAGCGCGTCGTCCGCAGGACCGGGCTGCCCGCGAAACGCCTGACGAGCACGATCTCGGCCGTCTTCCAGTTCGTCTACGGCTACGGCACCCTGGAGGGCCATCTCGCGTCCAGGGCCGCGGCCGGCGGTGTCAGCGTGGACGAGTACTTCCAGCAGGCCCTGAGCGCGGTGACCGCCGCCCCGCAGGCCGCCGACGTCCTGCGGGAGTCCCGGGAGATCATGGCGGCCCGTGGCGGCGACACGGTCGCCGAGATGCTGGAGCGCGACTTCGAGTACGCGCTGGAGCTGCTGATCGCGGGCATCGAGGCGATGGTCGCCCGCGAGAGCGGTACTCCCGGGGACTAGTCCCCTTCCACCAGTCGCGCCGGGAACCCCCCGGTCGCCACCGGGCCCCACCGGTCCGGCGTGATCCGGATGATCGACTTGCCCTGCTTGAGCATGGCCGCGCGGTACTCGTCCCAGTCGGGGTGCTCACCGGCGATGTTCCGGTAGTACTCCACGAGTGGTTCGACGGAGTCGGGGGCGTCGACGACCTCGGCCGTGCCGTCGATCTGGACCCAGGGGCCGTTCCAGTCGTCGCTGAGCACGAGCAGGCTGACCCGGGGGTCCCGCTTGACGTTGCGCGTCTTGGCGCGCTCCGGGTAGGTGGAGACGACGATCCGGCCGGAATCGTCGACACCGCAGGTCAGCGGGGAGCCCTGGGGGCTGCCGTCGGCCCGCCGGGTCAGCAGGATCGCGTGGTGCCGGGGGCGTACGAAGTCGAGCAACTCGTCCAGGGTCACGTGGGTGTTCGTCGCGATGTTCGGTGCCATGTGCGGCAGCCTACGACGCCAGGGCCTCGACGAGGTCGTCGTACACGGGCACGTCCCGGCGCATCCCGGTCAGCTCCAGGACCCGGCTCGTGATCCCCTCGGGCCGGGCCACCAGACGCACGACGGCCCCGGGGCGCAGCCGCCGCCGTATGTCGTTGATGAGGCGGATGCCCTGGGAGTCCATGAAGGAGGTCGTGGTCAGGTCGAGGACGAGGACTTCCAGCCGGTCGCCGCGGGCCCGGGCCGCGGACAGGACGAGCGGCAGCAGCTCCGCCGCGTTGCAGAAGTCGATCTCGGCGGGCATGGCGAGGTGGACGCGGCCGGGGAGGTCGCGCGGTTCTGTGGGATTCGTGAAGAGGGTCACGGCTCACCTGGCAGACGTTCGTCCGGATTCCGGTAAGGCCGCTTCCTGACCCGAAGGCCATTCCACCATGCGGGGGGCGGGCGGTGGAAGCTCCCGGCGGCGCCGTCGGCCGGACGTCACCCGGAGGCAACCGAGCAGTTAGAGTGCTGTCCGTCCTGTGCTCGCAGTCGGGAATGTGCTGCGGAGCTCTCCTGCGCACGGCCATGGCCGTGCATGCCGAAGAGGTTCGTGGTGGCTGCGTCCGAGTTTCCTGATTTGCCCCTTTTTCCGGCTGGCGTCGAGCTGGCCGAGGCCCTCACGGTGGCTTCTCAGCAACTGCACGAAACCCTCACGCCCCACAGCACACTGCGCACGGCCGTCCGGCTGGCCGTGCATCTCCTGCCGGGCGCCGAGCACGCAGGCATCTCCGTCATCGAGCGCGGCAACAAGCTCCGCACGCTGGCCTGGACCGACGAGGTCGTGCGCTCCGCCGAGGCCCGGCACACCGGCCGCGAACAGCACGAACTGTGGGACCAGTTGTGGAACAACCCCATCGCGCGGATAACGGACAGCGAGGCCGACGACGGCTGGGACGTGCTCGCGGCCCTGGGACTGCGCTCGGCACTGTCGCTGCGGCTGCGCGCCGACCGCCGCAAGCTGACCGTGCTCACGGCCTACGCGCGAAAACCGGGCGCCTTCGACGAGGAGGCCACGCGCGTGGGCCGGCTGTTCAGCGCGCACGTCAGCATCGCCCTGGACTCCGCCACCGTGCGCGAGCAGCTCACCGAAGCCATGCACACCCGGGACCTGATCGGCCAGGCCACCGGCATTCTCATGGAACGCCAGGGCATCGACGCGGCCGCGGCCTTCGAGAGCCTGGTGCGGGCCTCCCAGCGGGAGAACGTGAAACTGCGCGACCTCGCCCGCCGGATCGTGGGCGGCAACACCCCCTGACGTGAGGTGGATTACTTCAGGGGCGTGTTCGGCCGAGGACGGGATACCCGTACGGCCATGAGCTCCGAGACGTCCGACACGCTGGACCAGGCGATGGTGCGCAGCAGCGGTCTCGACACCCTGCTGCGCGATCTGACCGACCGCGCGGTGCAGGACGTGCCCGGCGCCGACGCGTGCAGCATCACCGTGCGCCGCGCCGGCCGGCTGCTCACCCTGGCCGGCAGTGACGGCATGCCCAGCGGCCTGGACCTGCGCCAGTACGAGAACGGCTCGGGCCCCTGCGTCGACGCGGCCGAGACCGGGGAGGAGCAGTACGCGCCGGATCTCGCCGAGGAGTCCCGCTGGCCCGCGTACACGGAGTACGCGCTGTCCGAGGGCGTGCGCTGTGTGCTGGCGGTGCCGGTCGTCGTCGAGAGCGAGAAGGGCGCCGCGCTCAACTTCTACGGACTGCGGGCCGGGGCGCTGGACCCGGGCCGGGACGCGGCCCGTGCCTTCGCGGCCCGGGCCGGGGACGCCATCGACGTGGCGCTGCGCATCGAGCGCCGGCACCAGTCGGCGGCCGACGTGCGCACCGCGCTGCTCTCCCGCAGCGTCATCGACCAGGCGATCGGCATCCTGATGGCCCGGGAGCGCGTCGACGCGCACAGCGCGCTGGAGCGGCTGCGCCGGGCCTCGCAGGACCGGAACGTCAAACTCCGCGATCTGTGCGGCCAGTTGGTGGCGCGGGTGTCCGCCCCGGACTCACGCCGCCGGAAGTGACTCGCCCTGCACGGCCTGGATGTCCAGCTCCACCTTCAGCGTGGTGCCGATGGCGGCGATGCCGGCCTGCAGGACCTGGTTGTAGTTCATCGCGAAGTCCTCGCGGTGCAGTTCGGTCGTGGCACGGAACGCCGCCCGGGTGCCGCCCCACGGGTCCGGGCCCGTGCCGAGGTAGGCCAGGTCCAGGTCCACGGGCCGTACGACCCCGTGCATGCCCAGCTCGCCGCGGACGGTCCACCGGTCGGACCCGGCCGCCGTCAGCCCCGTCGACCGGAAGGTGATCTCCGGGAACCGCTCGACGTCCAGGAAGTCCGGCGACTTCAGGTGCCCGTCGCGCATGCCGTTGCCGGTGTCGATCGACGCCGCCCGGATCACCGCCTCCACCCGCGACTTGGTGACGTCGTCCGGGGCGATCTCGATCGCGCCGGAGAACTCCGTGAACCGGCCGTGCACGCTGGAGATGCCCAGGTGCTGGGCCACGGCGGCCACGCTGGAGTGCACCGGGTCCACGGTCCACGGCCCGGGCGGCGGCAGCTCGGTGCCGCCCTGCCGGGCCAGCGTCACCGTGCCGACCTCGGCCCGCCCGCTCGCGGTGACGATCACACTGGAGGCCGCGGGCGCGTAGCCCACAGCCGTGACGATGACGGTGTAAGCCCCCGCCTCCATCGGCGTCGTGTCCCGCACGGCGCCCTCCGCGTCGGCCTCGGCCCGCAGCACCTGCGCGCCGGTCATGTCCGCCACCGTGACGACCGCGTGCGACACGGCCCATCCGTCGCGGGTACGGATCCTCGCGGTCAGTCCCATCTCACCCAACTCCTCTGAAAACAAACCGGCCCGCGACAGGGGGCGCACCTCCGCTCAGAGCGCGCCCCACTGCCACGGGCCGGGGTCGGACTACTCGCCGGGGTGGGCGAGTTCGATGTCGTGGCCGTCGGTGCCGGGGCCCGCGACGGTCAGGGCGGTGGCCACCGGCGGGTAGCCCGTGGCGATGACCGTGTACTCGCCGCCGTCCAGGTCGGTGAAGGCGTACGCCCCGTCCGTGCCGGTCGTGGCCGAGCCGACGACGTTGCCCGCCTGGTCGACCAGCGTCACCCGGGCGTCGGCCAGCGGGCCGTGCGGGGCGCGGACGACACCCTGGACGCGGGCGCCCGAGTCCAGGTCGATCTCGACCCGGGTGACCCCGGTGCCGCCCACCTCGACGGGCAGGGCACGCGGCCGGTACCCGGCGGCGTTCACCGCGACGGTCACCGCCCCCGGCACCAGCTCGGCGAAGGAGAACTCGCCCTGTTCACCCGTGGTCCCGTTGGCCAGCAGGTCCCCGCGCACATCGGTCACGATGACCATGGCGTCCTTGACCGGCCGGCCGCTCTCGGCGGCCCGCACCAGGCCGGTGAGCCCGCTGGTGCCGCTGAGCAGGATGTCGTAGGCGACCGGCTCGCTGTTCACCACGACCGTGGAGGCCTGCGGCTGGAAGCCGTCGGCGGAGGCGATCAGGACGTAGGAGCCGGCGCCCGGGGCGTCCACGGCGTACGAGCCGTCGGCCTGCGCCACGGACCGGCCCAGCTGACGCCCGCCCAGCGAGATCAGCGTGACGGCGGCCTGCGGCACGGGCGCGGACTCGTTGCCACGCACGAAACCACGCACCGGAACACCACCGGAGGCCCCCTCCGGACGCTCCGCCGTGGCGACGGCGGCGAGCCGCTGGGTGCCCTCGGGCCCGGTTCCGTCGGCGGCCCCGGTCTCGGCCCAGCTCGGCGCGGTCTTCTCCGCGGCGGGGGTCTCGACGGCGACCGCCTCGGCGGGAGCCACGGCAGGCGTCTCGGACTCGGCGGCCTGCGCCAGCCCACCCTTCGTCTTCAACGGGACCTCCTTGATGAACAGCGACACCAGCAGGGCGAGCAGCGCCAGCGGGGCCGAGTAGAGGAACACGTCCGCGACACCGTGCCCGTAGGCGCTCTCGACGACCGTGCGGATCGGCGCGGGCATGGCGTCCAGGTCGGGGATGCTGCCCCCGCCCGTACCGGCGTGACCGAGGGCCGCGCCCTTCGCGCCCAGGTCGGCGAGGCCGTCCTTGACGTAGTCGGTGATCTTGTTGCCCAGGACCGCGCCCAGCGCCGAGACGCCCACGGCACCGCCCAGGGACCGGAAGAAGGTCACCGTGGAGCTGGCGGCGCCCAGGTCGCCCGGCTCCACCTGGTTCTGCGTGCAGAGCACCAGGTTCTGCATCATCATGCCGATGCCGAGGCCCATCAGCGCCATGAAGATCGCTATGTGCCAGTACTCGGTGTCGTACCGGATCGTGCCCAGCAGACCGAGGCCGGCCGTCACCAGCACGCCGCCGCCCAGCAGCCATCCCTTCCAGCGCCCGGTCCGGGTGATGATCTGCCCGGAGACCGTGGAGGAGACGAAGAGACCCGCGATCATCGGGATCGTCATGACGCCGGACATCGTCGGGGACTTGTCCCGCGCCAGCTGGAAGTACTGGCTGAAGAAGACGGTGCCGGAGAACATCGCGACGCCGACGAACAGGGAGGCCACGGAGGCCAGCGTGATGGTGCGGTTGCGGAACAGCCGCAGCGGGATGATCGGCTCGCTGGCCTTCGCCTCGACGAGGACGAACAGCGCCAGCAGCACCACGGAACCGCCGACCATCGCGTACGTCTGCCAGGAGAGCCAGTCGTACTTGTCACCGGCGAAGGTGACCCAGACCAGCAGCAGGCAGACGGCCGCGGTGATGAAGAAGGCGCCGGCCCAGTCGACCTTGACCTTCCGCTTCACGACGGGCAGGTGCAGGGTCTTCTGCAGCACGATCAGGGCGATCACCGCGAAGGGCACGCCGACGTAGAAGCACCAGCGCCAGCCGAGCCAGTCGGTGTCGGTGATGACGCCGCCGACCAGCGGGCCGCCGACCATGGCGGTGGCGAAGGTGGCGCCGAGGTAGCCGTTGTAACGGCCGCGCTCACGCGGCGAGATCATCGCCGCCATGATGATCTGGGCCAGCGCGGACAGGCCGCCCATGCCGATGCCCTGGACCGCGCGGAAGGTGATGAGCATGCCCGGGTTCTGGGACATGCCCGCCGCAGCCGAACCCAGGACGAAGACGACCAGCGCGAGCTGGATCAGCAGCTTCTTGGAGAACAGGTCGGCGAGCTTGCCCCACAGCGGGGTGGAGGCCGTCATCGTCAGCAGGGACGCGGTCACGACCCAGGTGTAGGCGCTCTGGCCGCCACCGAGGTCGCCGATGATGCGGGGCAGGGCGTTGGAGACGATCGTCGAGGACAGGATCGCGACGAACATGCCGAGCAGAAGGCCGGTGAGGGCCTCCATGATCTGCCGGTGCGTCATGGGAGCGCCGTCGCCGTGGGAGCCGTGGGAGCCTCCCCCGTGCTTGGCATGAGCCCGCACACCGGCTGGTGTGGTCGTTGCCATGGGCTTCCTTTTCTTACGTGCTTGCGGGTGTACGGGTGGTCTGGTCGAAAGCGGGTGGTGCGGCCCGGGGCCCGGAACGGCAGTCGAAGCTCTCCCTCAGCCGCGCCATGAGGTCCGTGAGCTGGCCGACCTCCTCGTCGGTCCAGTCGCTCAGGCGCTCGGCGAGGAGCTCGGTGGTCCGCCGGGACAGCTCGTCGAGCTGTGTGTGGCCCGCGGGTGTGAGGCGCAGGATGCGTGAGCGTTTGTCCGCCGGGTCGGGGGAGCGTTCGATCCAGCCCCGGTCCACGACGTGCGCGACGTGGCGGCTGGTGACCGACATGTCCACCGCGAGCAGCTCGGCGAGCTTGCTCATGCGCATGTCGCCGTGACGGCCCAGCAGGGTCAGCACGGCCGCCGACCCGCCGGGGCACTCGGCGGGCATGAGCCGTCCGAGTTCCCGCTTCACGGCGCCGAAGGCGCTGAACTGGCGGACCAGCTCTTCGTACTGCGCCTTTTCGGCCATGACACCTCCCGCTTTCGTTGCTTGGGGCAACCATAGAAGCTGTTGGTTGCTGCAGGCAAATAAAAGAGGGTGGGTACGGTATAAAAACTTGGCAAAGGCAAGTATTGCGGCAGTAAACACGCTGGTGGTGAGCCCGGCGGTAAGGGTCACTCACCCCCGAACGGAACCCGAACCCCCACTTGGGGAGCCCCGCCGTTTTCGCTAGGGTCTCGGGCCATGGCTAACAACCAGGCCCCGCAGGGCAATCACGACCCCGCCGGCAGCACCCAGATGTTCCGCGCGTTCGTCGACGAGGCCCCGCAGGGCCGTCAGGCAGCGGCCCCCACCAGCAGCGGCCCGCGCGTCGGCCTCATCCTCGGCGTGGTCGTCGCGGCAGCGGTCATCGCGGCGGTCGCCTGGCTGGCGCTGGCGTAACGCGTACGCCTGCTGTCGCTTCCGGGCGCCGGCCGTTGCTGCTGGGCCCTGAGCAGCGCGGTGCCCGGCGTTGGCGCCGGGCCGGGCGGGTGCGCAACCTGGCGGGGCGGGGTGCCTCTGCGCCCACCCGTGCCGCCCCTAGCGGCACGCATGCCCGCAGCGGCGGGAGCGGTACGCATGCCCGCAGCTGGGCGAGCCACGACGCTCCCGCGCCCGCGTACGGCGAGAAGGGGACGTGTCGGGGGGTGTCCGCCCGCAGCGGTTGTCGCGTCAACGAACAGTCGGTCGGCACGCAACCCCATCGCGACGTTCCGAGGACGGACACCCCCCGGCGCGGCCCCGACCCACCACCCGGCGAAGGCGGGGGACGCGCACCCCCACCCGGCAAGCCGCGCAGCCCACCCTGCACAGGGCGAAAGCCGCGCAGCCCACCCTGCACAGGGCGAAAGCCGCGCACCCACCCTGCACAGGGCGAAAGCCGCGCACCCCCACCGAAGCGGCACAGGCGGAAGGCGCACCACACCCCCACCCACCCGGCACAGGCAAAAGGCGCGGCCGAAACGACCGCGCCCCAGCCCTCCACCAGACTCCACCAGGCCTCACCAGACCCTGCGAGGCCTCACCAGACCCCGCCGGACTCCGTCAGGACCCGCTCAGTCCGAGATCAGGCCTTCCCGGAGCTGCGCCAGCGTCCGGGTCAGCAGCCGGGAGACGTGCATCTGCGAGATGCCGACCTCCTCACCGATCTGCGACTGCGTCATGTTCGCGAAGAACCGCAGCATGATGATCCGCCGCTCACGGGGCGGCAGCTTCGCCAGCAGCGGCTTCAGCGACTCCCGGTACTCCACGCCCTCCAGCGCGGTGTCCTCGTACCCCAGCCGGTCCGCCAGCGACCCCTCGCCACCGTCGTCCTCCGGCGCCGGCGAGTCCAGCGAGGACGCGGTGTACGCGTTCCCCACCGCCAGCCCGTCGACGACGTCCTCCTCGGACACCCCGAGCACGGCGGCCAGTTCGGTCACCGTCGGCGACCGGTCCAGCTTCTGCGAGAGCTCGTCGCTGGCCTTGGTCAGCGCGAGCCGCAGCTCCTGCAGCCGGCGCGGCACCCGCACCGACCACGACGTGTCCCGGAAGAACCGCTTGATCTCCCCGACCACCGTCGGCATCGCGAACGTCGGGAACTCCACGCCCCGTTCGCAGTCGAACCGGTCGATCGCCTTGATCAGCCCGATCGTGCCGACCTGGACGATGTCCTCCATCGGCTCGTTCCGGGACCGGAACCGCGCGGCGGCGTACCGCACGAGCGGGAGATTGAGCTCGATGAGCGTGTCACGGACGTACGCACGCTCGGGGCTGTCCTCGTCGAGCGCGGCCAGCCGCAGGAACAGGGAGCGGGACAGGGTGCGGGTGTCGATGGCGCCCGCAGCCGGAAGGACCGGAACGGGCTCGGCCGGGAGGGCCGGTACCTCATCGATGGAGCCGAGTGAGTCGAGAGCATGGGGAGCTGTCTCGCTCTCCGCGAGCGTGAGCACCTTCGAGCTGCCCTGTTCTGCGGACATGCCACCCCCTTTGGGTCGCGGGACGGTCGCGGCGAACGCCCCCGCTTGAGGAACGCAGCCTTCACCTGAATACCGGAGCCGAAGCTCCGGCAAACGCGCTTCCCGCAGAATGTCACATGTCGGCAACACGCTGTAGTGACATGTCGACATCTGAGACGCGAATACGCCCTGCAAACAAGGGGTCTGACGACTTTTCGGCTTTCAACTGTCGGCAACCGCCCTGATGAGCGATTCCCTCCTCACGGTGACCTCTCGCTAACGTTTGCGGTTACGCGTCGATACGGTTCGCAGACCGCAACCTCTGGAAACTGCGCGCGAGTAGCCGCGACACATGCATCTGCGAAACGCCGAGCTCCGCACTGATCTGAGACTGCGTGAGATTGCTGTAGTACCGCAGCAGCAGGATCCGCTGCTCCCGCTCGGGCAGCTGGACGAGCAGATGCCGGACGAGGTCCCGGTGCTCCACGCCGTCCAGCGCGGGATCCTCGTAGCCGAGCCGGTCCAGCAGCCCCGGCAGGCCGTCGCCCTCCTGTGCGGCCTCCAGGGAGGTCGCGTGGTACGACCGCCCGGCCTCGATGCAGGACAGCACCTCGTCCTCCGTGATGCGCAGCCGCTCGGCGATCTCCGAGGTCGTCGGGGTCCGCCCGAAGGAGGTCGTCAGATCCTCCGTCGCGCTGTTCACCTGCACCCACAGCTCGTGCAGCCGGCGCGGCACATGGACGGTGCGGACGTTGTCGCGGAAGTACCGCTTGATCTCGCCGACGACGGTCGGCATCGCGAACGTCGGGAACTGCACGCCCCGCTCCGGGTCGAAGCGGTCGATGGCGTTGATGAGCCCGATCGTGCCGACCTGGACGACGTCCTCCATCGGCTCGTTGCGGGAGCGGAACCGGGCGGCCGCGTAGCGCACGAGCGGGAGGTTCGCCTCGATGAGCGCCCCGCGCACGCGGTCGTGCTCCGGGGTGCCCGGCTGGAGCTCCTTGAGCTGTGCGAAGAGGACCTGGGTGAGAGCGCGGGTGTCGGCGCCGCGGCTGCTCCGCTGGGGCGCGGCCGGAGCGTCTTCCGGCGATGCCGCCTGAGGGGGTGCTCCCTGGGGGGTGGACGAGGGTGACGCTTGAGGGGACGGTGCCTGAGGTGCGGTACTGGCCAGCACGGTCAACTCCACCTCGTCGTCGTCAACGCATCCGTCAACTCTTCCATCAAAAGCGGTCATAGCATCACAAGACATGTACTCTGTGTGCAAGCACCCCATAACTACGTGTTGAGTGATGAAAGCCGCACGAATCAACTCGCGCAACACAAAAGCCCCCTGTCGAGGCGACAGGGGGCGGAGGCGGCCGGTCTCGGAGCCGGTCTCAGAACTCGTAGTCAGCGATCACCCACGTGGCGAACTCCCGCCACAGCGCGACCCCGGCCTGGTGGTCCGGGTGCTCCACGTACCGCCGCAGCGCGTCCGCGTCGTCGCAGGCCGAGTTGATGGCGAAGTCGTACGCGATGGGACGGTCGCTGACGTTCCAGCCGAGCTCCCAGAAGCGGAGCTCCGGGATCTTGTCGCCGAGCGCGCGGAAGGCTTCGACGCCCTTCACGACCCGGGGGTCGTCACGTTCGACGCCCTCGTTGAGCTTGAAGAGCACCAGGTGGCGGATCATCACTTTGCTCCGTTCGCAACCCATGTGGCGAAATCGCCGAGAGCCCCGGCGGCGTCCGATATGCCCTGGAACCCTACAAGAACGTACTCGGATGCCTTCCTCGGGTCCGTGACGATCACGTACATCACGAAGACCACGACGACGTAGACGGCGACCTTCTTCGCGTTCACCGCCACCGCGGCCTCCCCTGTCACTGGTGTCCCATGCAGCGCACATGATCGCACGAAGGGCCGATCACCCGAAGTGGCAGATCGCACGAAGGGCTTGATCGCACGAAGGGCCCCGTCTGACGACGGGGCCCTTCACAAGCGGTAGCGGAGGGATTTGAACCCTCGGTGACTTGCGCCACACTCGCTTTCGAGGCGAGCTCCTTCGGCCGCTCGGACACGCTACCGAGGGAGACCTTACAGCAAGGAGCCGCCTGCTTTGAAATCGGTATTCAGCGACCGCGGAAGAAGTCGGTGAGCAGCCCGGCGCACTCCTCGGCGAGCACGCCCTCGATCACTTCGGGCCGGTGGTTGAGCCGTCGGTCGCGGACGAGGTCCCAGAGGGATCCGGCCGCGCCGGCCTTCTCGTCGCGGGCGCCGTAGACCAGCCGGTCGACGCGGGACTGCTGGATCGCGCCCGCGCACATCGTGCAGGGCTCCAGCGTCACCACGAGGGTGCAGCCGGTCAGCCGCCACGTGCCGAGGGCGCCCGCGGCCCGCCGGAGGGCGAGCAGCTCCGCGTGGGCCGTGGGGTCCCCGCCGGCCTCGCGTTCGTTGTGGCCGGCCGCGAGCACGGTCGTGCCGTCCGGGGCCAGGACGACGGCGCCGACGGGGACGTCCCCGCCACGGACGGCCCCGGTGGCCTCGTCCAGGGCGTGCCGCATCGCCGGCCGCCATGGGTCCCGGACCGGATCCCGCAGTCCCGCGCTGCCACCACTGGTCGGCGGGCGGTCCTCAGGGTCCGGCACTCCCGCGCTGCCACCACTGGTCGGCGGGCGGTCCTCAGGGTCCGGCACTCCCGCGCTGCCACGACCGGTCAGCGGACGGTCTCCAGGGTCTCCGAGGCGCCCAGGGACTCGGCGATCTCGGTGACGGCGTCCGTCGACATCAGCCGCAGGTCCGTCTCGCTCACGCCGAGGTCGTCGAGGATCAGCGCGTCGCCGACCGGGCCGTGCGGCACGGAATCGGAGGCGACGGCGGCCCCGGAGCCGCCCTCGGCATCCTCGTCGTCGTCCCCGTCGGACTCACCGTCCTCGGTGCCGTCGAGATCGAGGGCGTCGAGATCGTCCCCGTCGTCCGGGTCCCGGCCGAGCAGCTCGTCGGTCAGCAGGATCTCGCCGTAGCTGCTGCGGGCAGCGGCGGCGGCGTCCGAGACGTAGATGCGAGGGTCCTCCTCACCGTCCACGCGGACGACGCCGAACCAGGCGTCCTCCTGCTCGATCAGCACGAGCACCGTGTCCTCGTCGGGAGAGGCTTCACGGGCCAGGTCGGCGAGATCCGACAGGGTTTCCACATCGTCGAGCTCTGTGTCGCTCGCTTCCCACCCGTCTTCGGTGCGCGCGAGCAGTGCGGCGAAGTACACCGTGACTCTCCCACTGGTCATAGGCGTGCCGGTTGGGGGTCCCCCCGGCGGAGGTTACGGGCGGGGAGTGCTCGTCCGAGCCCCGCCCACTCGGAATCGTGGCAGAAACAAGGCGTTCAGGGGACGTCTTCGGCTCCCTGTGTCCGGCACTTCTGCTCGCACGCCCGTTGCCGCCACCTGCGGATCGTACGCGGCTTTGCCCCGCTGCACGCACGGTCACCCGCGAGAATCTCCGCGCGGTTCGTGATCTTTGCCGGGGGTTTCCTCACCCGTTCCCTACCAGCGGAAGGTGCGCATGCGCATGGCGTGCCGCAGCCGGGCCGTCTTGACGCGGCGCGGCTGGACGCGGTCGCGCAGCGCCCGGGCCTCGGCCAGATCGCGCAGGAACCGGGCGCGACGCCGGCGCCGCTCGGCGTCGGACTCGTCGGTCCCGTCCGTCCGGTCGGGCGTCGGGCCCGTCCCCGGCCACATGCGCGGCAGTGGATCGTCTCGGAATTTCCGGTCCGGCATCAGGTTCACCACCCCTAGTCCGTCCCTTCCGCCTTCCCCCGGACGGGCGGTTTGACGCCGGTGACCGGGTGACGGCCGGACGGCGGGCTTGCCGTGCGGGCCGGTGCGGCCCGCACGGTTAATGTTGTGGACATGCGTCTCCACGTCGTCGACCACCCTCTGGTTGCCCACAAGCTCACCACGCTGCGCGACCAGCGCACCGACTCCGCGACCTTCCGCCGTCTCGCCGACGAGCTGGTCACCCTGCTCGCCTACGAGGCCACGCGTGACGTGCGCACCGAACAGGTCGACATCCAGACGCCGGTCGCGCGGACCACGGGCGTCAAGCTGTCGCACCCGCGGCCGCTGGTGGTGCCGATCCTGCGGGCCGGGCTCGGCATGCTGGACGGCATGGTCCGGCTGCTGCCGACCGCCGAGGTGGGTTTCCTCGGCATGATCCGCAACGAGGAGACGCTGGAGGCCTCCACGTACGCGACGCGGATGCCCGAGGACCTGTCGGGCCGTCAGGTCTATGTGCTGGACCCGATGCTCGCCACCGGCGGCACGCTGGTCGCGGCGATCCGCGAGCTGATCCGGCGTGGCGCGGACGACGTGACCGCCGTGGTGCTGCTGGCCGCGCCGGAGGGCGTCGAGATCATGGAGCGCGAGCTGGCCGGCACGCCGGTGACGGTGGTGACCGCCTCGGTCGACGAGCGGCTGAACGAGCACGGCTACATCGTGCCGGGCCTCGGAGACGCGGGGGACCGTATGTACGGGGCGGCCGAGTAGGCCGGACGGCCTCTCAGCAACCCTTCTTCGTCGTGGGCGCCGGCTCGGGCGTGGCCAGCTCGGTCAGCGCCCGGTCGGCGTCCGGCCTTTTCGCCAGCTCCTTGAAGCGGTCCCCGATGACGAGGTCGACGGCAGCGCCCTTGCGGGCCGCCTCGGTACGCCGTTCGGCGCCCGGGAGCTGCGTGCCGAGCACGGGCAGCGAGGTGTCGAGCGCGGCGGCGGGCCCGAGCAGCAGGCCGGCGCCCTTGACCTTCTTGTCGTACTGCTTGGTCGCGTTGCCCACGTCGCCGATCTTGAAGCCGCGCTTCTTGAGCTCGTCGGCGGTCTTCTTCGCCAGGCCGCCGCGGGTGGTGGCGTTGAGCACGTTGACGGTGATCGTGCGCGGCTCGGGCAGGGCCTTGGCGCTCGGCGAGGGGCTCGCCTTGGTCTTGATGCCGCAGTCCGTCCCGTCACCGGCCGCCGAAGCCTTTCTGCCGCCGCCGGTGAAGACGTCGATGAGCTGCAGCGTGCCCCACCCGCCCACGCCGAGGACGACGACGGACGCGACGGTCAGGACGACGAGCCTGCCGCGCCGCCGGGGCCGACGCATCTTGGGGTACTTGTTGCCCGTGATGCGGTACTTGCCGCCCATGCCGGGGGGAGTCAGCATGCTCATGAGCGCAGCGTAGTGCGCCTGGGCGACGATGCCTACTAGATGATCATTCGACATCGCCCAGCGGAACCCGAAAGGGCCAACCCGCGACCGGCGGGGATCAGTCGAGCTCGAGCACCCGGGCGTGCAGCACCTGGCGCTGCTGGAGCGCGGCGCGCACCGCGCGGTGCAGTCCGTCCTCCAGGTACAGGTCGCCCTGCCACTTCACGACGTGCGCGAAGAGGTCGCCGTAGAACGTCGAGTCCTCGGCGAGCAGCGTTTCCAGATCGAGCTGACCCTTGGTCGTCACGAGCTGATCGAGGCGGACCGGGCGCGGCGCGACGTCCGCCCACTGCCGGGTGCTTTCCCGGCCGTGGTCGGGGTACGGCCGGCCGTTTCCGATGCGCTTGAAGATCACACGGAAAGCCTACCGGTCAAGACCTTCCGGGCGCAGCCATGGCGCCGAGGTGCGACGCTGAAAAAAACCCCGCAAGGCGGTACGAACCAGGAACAGGGGCGTGAACATGCCGGACCGCGAGACCATGCCGTCGGCCGCCGCCCCCGAGGTGTCCGCCCGTGCCGCCGCCCTCCCGCAGGACGCCCTGCGGATCGCTTCCGGCTACGCCTTCTCCGGCCCGGCCCTGCATCTGGGTGCCCTGCTGTGGGACGGGCAGTGCCTGCCGGACGCGCAGGTCCGGGTGCCGCTGGCGATGCTCAACCGCCACGGGCTGGTCGCCGGCGCCACCGGCACCGGCAAGACCAAGACGCTCCAGCTGATCGCCGAGCAGTTGTCCGCCCAGGGCGTGCCGGTCTTCCTGGCCGACATCAAGGGCGACCTCTCCGGGATCGCCGAGCCCGGCCGCCCGGACGCCCGGGTCGAGGGCCGGGCGGCGGATGTCCACCAGAGCTGGACGGCGACCGGCTTCCCGGCCGAGTACTTCGCCCTCGGCGGCATCGGGCGCGGCGTCCCGGTCCGGGCCACGGTCACGGGCTTCGGGCCGGTACTGCTGGCCAAGGTGCTGCGGCTGAACCGGACCCAGGAGCAGTCGCTCGCGCTGATCTTCCACTACGCCGACAGCAAGGGCCTGGAGCTGATCGACCTGAAGGACCTCCGGGCGGTGGTGACGTTCCTGACCTCGGACGAGGGCCGCCCGGAGCTGAGGACGACCGGCGGTCTGTCGGCGGCCACGGCCGGGGTGATCCTGCGGTCCCTCACCGCCTTCGAGGCGCAGGGCGCGTCCGGCTTCTTCGGGGAGCCGGAGTTCGACACGGCCGAGCTGCTGCGTACGGGTGAGGACGGACGCGGCGTCGTGTCGGTCCTGGAGCTGAGCGCCGTGCAGGACCGGCCTCAGTTGTTCTCGACGTTCCTGATGTGGCTGCTCGCCGATCTCTTCCACGATCTGCCCGAGCTCGGCGACGTCGACAAGCCGCGGCTGGTGTTCTTCCTCGACGAGGCGCACCTGCTCTTCGACGACGCCTCCGAGGCGTTCCTGGAGTCGATCACGCAGACCGTGCGCCTGATTCGCTCGAAAGGGGTCGGGGTCTTCTTCGTGACGCAGTCCCCGAAGGACGTACCGGCCGAGGTCCTGGGCCAGCTCGGCAACCGTGTCCAGCACGCGCTGCGGGCTTTCACCCCCGACGACCAGAAGGCGCTGAGCGCCACGGTGCGGACCTTCCCGAAATCGCCCTACGACCTCGAGGAGGTGCTGACGAATCTGGGGACGGGGGAGGCGGTGCTGACGGTGCTGAGCGAGAAGGGCGCCCCGACCCCGGTCGCCGCGACCCGGCTGCGGGCACCCGAGTCGCTGATGGGGCCGCTCGGGCAGGAGGCCCTGGAGCGGGCCGTCGCTCGGTCGCCGCTGTACGAGCGGTACGCGAGGGCCGTCGACCGGGAGTCCGCGTACGAGCGACTGGAGCGCGGCCGGGGCGCGAAGGGGCCCGACGAGATGCGGGACGCGGTTTCCCCGGGACCCCGGGAAGAGGAACGGCCGTCCGCCGTGGAGCAGGTGGTCGGGAGCGGGGTGTTCAAGTCCCTGGCCCGGTCGGTCGGGACGCAGATCGGGCGGGAGATCACCAGGTCACTGTTCGGCACGGCCCGGCGCAAAGGGCGACGGGGGCGTTAGGCCGGGGGTGCTTCGGGGAGTTCGTCGGGGTGGTGGGGCGTCAGGTCGCCGGTTCTGTCAGGTGGCGGAGGCGTCGGGCCGGAGGGGGAGGGCTTCGGGGCGGCGGAGGCGTGGGTTCGCCTCCGCCGTGTGGTGGGTCAGCCGCGGTCTTCTCTTCTTCCCTTCGGGGGCTGTGGCGGCTTCCGGGTGTCCGGCTGGGTGTGGGGCTTGGGGGCGCTGCGGGCGGCCTCCGCGCGCAGGAGGGCGCGCAGGACCGCGTACGGGTCTTGGAGCATGGCTGGTTCCTCGTCGTTCCTCGTCGTTCGTGCTGGTTGCGTGCGGGACGGGCGGACGGGCCGTTGTGTGGCCGGTCCTGTCAGCAGCGCAGAACTTCGGAACGCGGAGGGCGAGGGCCGTGCGGCGCGCTCGGCGGTACGCGCACGGACCGCTGTGTGGCGTGCGCGGGTCCGGGGTTCGGGAGCGGGGCCGGGGCCGGCGGGGCGGCGACGCGGCGGACGCCCCGGGCCGGTGGGCGCAGGGCCGTGTCGAGGAGGTCGCACTCGACGGTGGTGTTCTCCCCGGACACGGGGGCCGTCCACCCCGAGTGGGCCTCGGCGTGGGCGCCCGGGACGAGGAGGGCGAGCAGCAGGACGAGCACCCGCAGCCAGGCGTGCCGGCGCGGGCCGCGGGGGGCCGGCCGCGGTGTGGGGGTCACGGGAGGTTGTTCCCCGCGGCGGCCACGCCGTCCGTCCCGCCTACGGCGAGATCCGCTCGCTCGGCCCACGCGCGGGAGCCGCTCGGTGGCTCGGTCATGGTCCATGCTGCGAACGGGCCGCAAGCGGCCGCCACCCGGAACGACCATGCGGCTGACGTGCCCGCCCCGACCGACCCGCCGCCCGGCCGACCGACCCGCCGCCCGGCCGACCGACCCGCCGCCCGGCCGACCGACCTGGCCGACCCGCCGACCCGCCTCGGCGGACCGGCCCGCCCCCGCCTCGACCGGCCCGCCCGCGCCTCGACCGACCGGCCCGCCGCCCCGCCTCGACCGACCGGCCCGCCGCCCCGGCCGCACGGCGCCGAGGCCGAAGGTCCAGCGCAGCTCGCCGTGGTCGGCGGCGACGGAGCCCAGCAGGAAGAACGAGGACCCACCGCCCCGCCTCGGCCGACCGGCCCGCCCCCGCCTCGACCGGCCGACCCGCCGCGACCGACCGGCCCGCCGCCCCACCTCGACTGACCGGCCCGCTGCCCCGCCCCCACCGACTGGCCGACCGGCCCGCCGCCCCGGTCGGCGGCCCGGGAAGTCGGCGTTCTCGTTCTGGCGGCGCCTACCGGGCCGGGGTCCTACCGGGCCGGGCCTACCGGGCCGGGCCTACCGGGCCGGGCCTACTTGCCGGAGGCCTTCGCCGCCTTCGCTGCCGCCTTCATCTCCTGCTTGTGTGCCCGTACCTTGACCAGCGACTCGGGGCCCGTGATGTCGGCGACCGAGCGGAACGAGTCCGGCTCGCCGTAGGAGCCCGCCGCCTCGCGCCAGCCCGTGGGGCGCACACCGAGCTGCTTGCCCAGCAGGGCGAGGAAGATCTGGGCCTTCTGCTTGCCGAAGCCGGGCAGTCCGGCGAGGCGCTTCAGCAGTTCCTTGCCGGTGCCGGCGTCCTTCCAGACGGCCTCGGCGTCACCGTCGTACTGCTCGACGAGGTACTGGCACAGCTGCTGGATCCGCTTGGCCATGGAGCCCGGGTAGCGGTGTACCGCCGGCTTCTCGGAGAGCAGCGCGGCGAAGGCCTCCGGCTCGTGCGCGGCGATCTCGTGCGCGTCCAGGTCGTCCGCGCCGAGTCGCCGGGCGATCGTCGCCGGGCCCTTGAACGCCCACTCCATGGGGACCTGCTGGTCCAGCAGCATGCCGACCAGCGCGGCGAGCGGACTGCGGCCGAGCAGCGCGTCGGCCTCGGGATCCTGGGCGAGGTGAAGAGTGACGTCCATGCCCCGATCATCCCCCGGGCCGGGCCCGCCCGCTGCTCAGGCCACCCACCGGCAGCCCGGCGCGTGCATCCGCTGCTCAGGTGGCCCGCCAGTAGCCCAGCGCGTGGACCCGCTGCTTGGGCAGCCCCAGTTCCTTGCGGACGTAGGTCGCCAGGGCCCGGGTCGTCGCCGTGTCGCAGGCGATCCAGACGTAGGGGTCGGCCGTGTCCTGGAGCAGGGCGGGCAGGTCCGACTTCACCCGGTCGACCAGGTGGGCGCCGGAGTCCCGGCGGGGCACCTTCCGGAGCTCGTGCCTTTCCGGGTCGGCACGGAACGGCAGGGCGTCGTCGCCGCCCTCGAACCAGACGGTGGCCGGTGCGGAGCCCAGGGCGTCCAGGAGGGAGTTGACGGCCGGGAGCGAGGCCGGGTCGCCGACGGCGAAGACGTGCGAGGGTGCGGGGCTCGGGTGCTCGAAGCCGGTGCCCTGGACGGTCGCCTCGATGGTGTCGCCCGGTTTCGCCGCCCTGGCCCAGTCGCTCGCGCACCCCTCGTGCAGGGCGAACTCCAGGCCGAAGGTGCCGGCCTCGGCGTCCGGGTCGACCAGCGTGTAGGCCCGCTGGTGCGGCTTGCCCGCGTTGTCGAACCACAGCCGTACCCACATGGTGGGGTGCACTCCGGTCGTTGCCAGCAGACCGCCGTCGGTGAAGCGCAGCCGCCGGTAGTCCGGGGTGACGTCCTCGACGTCCGTCACCGTGAACTCGAAGTCCTTGGCGCGCAGCAGTCTGAGGACCGCGCCCTCCCAACCCCGCCCCTGCCCCATCGTGTTTCAGCCCCTCGCGTACGATTCCGGCCACAGCTTTGACTTAGGCAAGGCTAACCTAAAGGGAAGTGGGGGTACAGCGTGGCCACCGAGATCTACCGTGACGCCTGGGGCATTCCGCATCTGCGTGCGGGCAGCGCGGCCGAACTCGCCCGTGCGCAGGGCCTCGTCACCGCCCGCGACCGGGCCTGGCAGCTGGAGGTCGAGCGTCACCGGGCGCAGGGCACCTCGGCGTCCTTCCTCGGCGAGGACGCGCTGGCCTGGGACAGCTTCGCGAGACGGGCCCGGCTCGACGACACCGCGAGACGCTGCTTCGCCGACCTGGAGAGACGGGACCCCCGGGCGGCGCGATGGGTGCGGGCGTACGTCGACGGGGTCAACGAGGGACTGGCCGGCGCCACCGCCCCCGAGTTCGCCCGCAGCGGTCTCACCCCCGGCCGCTGGGAGCCCTGGACGCCCCTCGGTGTCTGGCTCGCGATCCACATCCTTTTCGCCGGTTTCCCGGCCAAGCTCTGGCGCGAGCAGGTCGCCGCCCACCTGGACGCGGACGCCGTCGGCCTCTTCGCCACCGACGGTCCCGGCACCTCCGGCAGCAACGGCTGGCTGGTCGGTGGCGAGCGGACGGTCACCGGGCAGGCCCTCATCGCGGGAGACCCCCACCGCTGGATCGAGGACCCGGGCGTCTACCAGCAGATCCACCTGTCCTGCCCGGAGTTCGACGTCGTGGGACTGGCCGTCCCCGGTGTCCCCGGCATCGCCCACTTCGGGCACACCGGCACGGTCGCCTGGGCCATCACCAACGCCATGGCCGACTACCAGGACCTCTACCGGGAGCGGCTGCGGCGCACCGGCGCCGGGGTGGAGGCCCTCGGCCCGGACGGGGTCTGGCGGCGGGCGGCCCGGCACACCGAGACGGTCGAGGTGGCGGGCGCGGAGCCGGTCGAGGTCGAGGTGATCGAGACGGACCGGGGCCCGGTGATCATCGGCGGCCCGGATGGGATCGACGGCGATCCGGCGGACCTGGCGTCCGGCGGCGGTCCGTCACGACCGGCGGCGCAGGGAGACCCGTCGGGCCCGCCGCTGCCGGGCGACGACCCGACGGGTGCGGGTGCGGGTGCGGGTGTGGATGTGGGTACGGGTGCGGGCGCCCGGCCGGGGCCGGCGCTTCCCGGCGGTCCGGCCGAACCCGCCGACCCCCTCGCCCCGCCCACCGCGATCAGCCTGCGCTACCCGCCCCGCGTCACCGGCGACCTCGGCTTCGGCGCGTTGCTGCCGCTGCTGCGCTCCCGCCGGGTCGCCGACGTGGACCGGGCCCTCGACCGCTGGGCCGAACCGGTCAACGTCGTGCAGGCCGCCGACACCGAGGGCGGTGTCCTGCACCGCGTGGCCGGGCGGGTGCCGGTGCGCGCCGGGGTCAACTCCCTGCGGATCGTGCCCGCCTGGGAGCCCGGCCACGAGTGGCGGGGCCGGCACGTGTCACCACGGGCCGGGCTCACCGACGGCGTCGCCGTCATGGCCAACCAGCGCGGCCCGGCCGAGCCCCTCGGCGTCGAGTTCGCCCCGCCGCACCGCTCCGATCGCATCGCCGCGCTGCTCGCGGGCAAGGAGCGCTGGTCCGCCGCCGACATGCCCGCCCTCCACACCGACACCCACCTGGCCTCCGCCTCCCCCCTCCTGGACCACCTGGCCGCCCTCGACGACCTCACCCCCGAGGCCGCCGCCCTCCGGGACCGGCTCCTCGGCTGGGACCGTCGCATGGACGCGGGCAGCGCCGACGCGGCCCTCTACGCGGCCGTGCGCGGAGCGGTCGTACGGCGGCTCGCGGCGCACCCGGCCTTCGCCGCGCTCACCGCACCACCGGCGTACCCGGAGGTCTTCCGGCCCTGGCTGGCCCTCGTCCCCCGGGTCGGCTTCGCCCTCGAACACCTGCTGCGGGCCGAGGACCTGTACGGCATCGACCGCCCGGCGGCCGTCCGTGCGGCGATCGAGGACGTGGCCCTGCGCCCGCCGACAGGGGTCTGGGGCGACACCCACCGCCTCGCCCCCTGGCGGGCCCTGGAGCCGGAGCATCCCTACGACGAACCCGGGCTGTCCGGCGACCACGACTGCGTGCTGTGCACCTCGGGCGTGCCGGGTCTCACCGACCGCGCCGCCCGGGGCCCGGCCGCCCGTTACGTCTGGGACCTGGCCCGGCGCGAGGACAGCCGCTGGGTGGTCCCGCTCGGCGCCTCGGGCGTCCCCGGCTCGCCCCACCACCGCGACCAGCTGCCCCTGTGGCTCGCGGGAGACCTCGTCCCGGTCGTCACCGACTGGACCCGGCTGGAGAAGGAAACCGATGTCTGACCCCTACGCCTCCCGCACGCCCGTCCACGAGCAGGTGACCGACGGCTTCGGCACCGTCCGCGTCCTGCCGCTGGACCCCGGGGCCGACGCCCCCGTGATCCACCGCTGGGCCGGCGAGGACCGGGCCGCCTTCTGGGGCATGACCGAGCTGACCGAACAACAGGTCGCGGACGTCTACGCCCACATGGCCCCGCTCGACACCCACCACGCCCACCTCGTCGTCCGGGACGGTGAACCGGTCGCCCTCCTCCAGACCTACGAGCCGGAGGCCGACCGCGTGAGCGAGTGCTACGAGGTCCGCCCCGGCGACATCGGTGTCCACCTGCTCCTCGCCCCCGCCGGACCGGGCGGCGGACAGCGTGGCTGGACGGCCCGGCTGGTGGCGGCCATCGCCGCGTACGTCCTGCTCGGCCTGGACCGCCGGCGGGTCGTGGTCGACCCGGACGTGCGCAACGAGAAGGCGATCGCCCGTTTCCTGGCGCTCGGCTTCACCCCCGGGCCGGTGGTGGTGCTGCCGGAGATCGACCTGCCGGACGTGTACCTGCCGCAGAAGCAGGCCCAGCTCGCCTTCCTGGACCGGGAGATACTGTTCCCCGGGTGACGCCAGAGGACCTCATCGCCCACTACGGCCTGGAGCCGATCCCGCGCGAGGGCGGTCTCTTCCGCCAGACCTGGGCCGCCCCCGAACGCCCCGACGGCAGGCCCGAGGGCACGGCGATCGTCGCCCTGCTGACCGCGGACGACTTCTCCGCCCTCCACCGTCTGCCGACGGACGAGATCTGGCACTTCTACCGGGGCGATCCCCTGGAGCTCCTGCTGCTCGCCCCGGACGGCACCACGAGGACGGTGGTGCTCGGACCGGACGTCCTCGGCGGCCAGCACGTCCAGTTCACGGTCCCGGCGGGCACATGGATGGGCGGGAGGGTGCGCGGGGAGGGGCGGTGGGCCCTGTTCGGCTGCACGATGGCACCCGGCTTCACCTTCGACGGCTACGAGCACGGCGACGCCGCGGACCTGACGGCCCGCTATCCGGCCGTGGCCGACGAGATCGAGGGATTGTCCAGGTCTGCGTCCTGAGCCCGGTGAGCACTACACCGATCCTGTCCGTACTTCACTCGTAGCCGTACAGCCCGACCCCGGAGACCCACGTGGACCAACGGCGGAACGAGGATCGCAATGGCGGACAACCCCGGCGATTCCAAGCCCTGGTGCTGCTCGGCGCCGTGCTGGCACTGCTCCTCGCCGGAGCAGGCCCCGCCTCCGCCCACGCCGCCCTCCGCGGCACCGACCCCGACGACGGGTCCCTCGTCCGGCAGGCACCCCGTCACGTCACCCTGACCTTCACCGAGTCCGTGGGGCTGCTCGACGACTCCTTCCGGGTCTTCGGCCCCGACCAGCGCCGGGTCCACACCGGTGAGGCCACCCACGCGGACGGCCGCTCCGACACGGCCCGGGTCGGCCTGCCCGGCAAGCTCGCCCAGGGCACGTACACGGTGGCCTGGCGGGTCGTCTCCGCCGACAGCCACCCCGTCTCCGGCGCCTTCTCCTTCTCCGTGGGGAAGCGTTCGGCGACGACGGTCCAGGTCGACACGGGCTCGACCGAGGATCCGCTCACCGGCGGCCTCAACGACGCCGCCCGCTACCTCGCCTACCTCGCGGCCGCGCTGCTCGTCGGCCTGGCCGCGTTCGTCCTGCTCTGCCGGCCGGCGGACACCGCCGCCCTGCGCCGGCCGCTGGTGGCGGCCTGGTGGACGCTGCTGGGTTCGACGCTCGTCCTGCTCCTGCTGCGCGCCCCGTACGAGGCGGGCACCGGCCCGGCCGCCGCGTTCGACGCCTCCGCCCTCGGCCGCACCCTGACCGGCCGCCCGGGCCTGGCCCTGGTCGCCCGGCTGGTCCTCCTCCTGCTGACCGCGGCCTTCCTGCTGTGGCTGTCCAGGCGCCGTGACCCGAAGGAGCGGCCCCTCGCCCTGGCGATCGGCACCGTCCTGGCCGCCGCCCTGGCCCTCACCTGGGCGGCGGCCGAGCACGCCTCCGCCGGGATCCAGGTGCCCCTGGCGATGACGTCGTCCGTGCTGCACCTGCTGGCGACCGGTGTCTGGCTCGGCGGCCTCGTGGCACTGCTGCTGACCCTGCGCCGCTCGTCCGGCGACGGTGGGGCGGACGACATGACGGAGGTCGTGCCCCGCTTCTCGCGGATCGCCTTCGCCTCGGTGACCGTCCTGGCCGTCACGGGCGTCTACCAGTCCTGGCGCGGCCTCGGCTCCCTCTCCGCGCTGACCGGCACGTCGTACGGCCGTCTGCTGCTCGCCAAACTGGCGGGGGTGGCCGTGCTGTTGCTGGTGGCGAGGTACTCGAGGCGCTGGACGGCGCGGATCGCGGCCCCCGCGGCCGTCACCCGGACGGCCGCGGTCCACACACGGGTCCCGCAGCCGGTCGGGGCACCGGCGGGCCCCGACGGCCCCGGGGGACCCGACGGCCCCGAGGAACACGACGGCCCCGAGGAGCACGACGGCCGTGAGGAACACGACGGCCGTGAGGAACACGACGGCCCCGAGGGACCCGGGACGCCGGACCAGGCGGCCCAGGAGCCTCCCGCGTCCCGGGCCGACCCGGACGTCCGGCGCCGCCTGCGCCGCTCCGTCCTCGTGGAGGTCGCCGTCGCCGCGGTGGTGCTGATGATCACGACCGTGCTCACGGGCACCCTTCCGGCCCGTGCGCAGGCCGAGGCGGCCCGGCAGGCCCCGGCGGGCGCGCTGCCGCCCACCACTCTGATCACAGTGCCTTACGACACGGGCACGGAATCCGTGAACGGACGCGGCACCGTGCAGGTCACCCTGGACCCGGCCCGCGTCGGCGAGAACGGCATCCAGGCCGTGGCCGCCGGCTCCGACAAGGGCCTGGTCGTCCTGCCCGAGATCCGCATCACCTTCACCCTGCCCTCCCGGAAGGTCGGCCCCATCGACGCCGAACTCACCGACCAGGGCGGGTACTGGAGCACCAACTCCGTCAACCTGCCGCTCGCCGGGAACTGGACGATGAAGACGACCGTGCGGGTGTCGGACGTCGACCAGGTGACGGTGGAGCGCCGGGTGCGGATCGCGCCCTAGGCAGCACCGCCGCGGGGTCCCGTTCGAGGAGCCGTGTCATCGTCTCGGCGTCGCGCACGGCGGTGTCGCCGCAGCAGTTGTTGAACAGGACGTGGACCTGCTCGGTCCGCTCGGCCAGCCGCCGCACGCGGGGCAGCCACTCGGCGAGTTCGTCCTCGTCGTAGGCGTACCGGAACCGGTCCTCCTTGCTGCCGGTTCCCCAGGCGGTGCTGCGGCCGTGGAAGCGGACGACGGAGAGCCTGGGCGAGGTCACCGGAGTGACGGGCGGGACGGACGACGCGAGCGTCTGCGTCATGTCGACGGCGACCGCGGCCATGCCGTGCCCGGCGAGCAGCCCTGCCGTCGCCTCGGCCCGCTCCGGCTCCCACCAGGAGGGATGCCGGAACTCGACGGCGACGGGCCAGCCGGCGGTCCGCTCCGCGCAGTCCCGCAGGAACGCCTCCGCCCGCTGCCCGGGCCGGAACCAGGGCGGGAACTGGAACAGCACGCTCCCGAGCCGCCCGGCCTCCCGCAGCGGCTCGATCCCGGCCGCGAACCGGGCCCACACCGCGTCGAGCACCGCCGGGTCCCGGTGCTCCGCGGGCAGCCCCCCGGGCATCACCGCCTGCCGGGTCGGATGCCCGGTGAGCAGCGAGAACGCCTTCACGTCGAAGACGAAACCGTCCGGTGTCCGCTCGGCCCACAACCGGCTGTTCCGCTCGCCCGGCAGCGCGTAGTACGAGGCGTCGACCTCGACGACCTCGAACCGCTCGGCGTAGTGCCGTAACCGGCCCTCGGCGTCCCGCCGCCCCGGGGGGTACCAGCCGCTGCCGACCAGCGCCCGGTCGGTCCAGGAACACGTGCCCACGCGGATCTGACCCATGGGGGAGCGGTTACCCGGGCCGGGCGGCGGCAGGCTCGCCTTCTCGACGGGGACGACACGGTGATACCCGCCTCTATCGGGGTAAGCAGGTGATATCTGTGCAAATCCGGGGTTACGGCTGAATCCCCCGAGAGTGAGATGACCGATCATGGAACAGCCCGTCACCGCCGGCCGGGCCACCCGGTCGTACGGAGCTGAACCGGAAGACCTCGAAGCCCTCGTCGGCGCCTCCCTCACGGCCCGTGTCACCCTCGACGAACACGGCATCGTGACCGGCTGGAACGCGGGCGCCGAGCGGCTCCTCGGCTACCCGGCCGGGCAGGTCACCGGCCGCCGCGCCGCGGATCTGCTGGCCGAGCCGATCCCGGTGCGCGGCGGCCTGCCCACACTCGCCGACCTGCCCCGCTGGAACGGTGACGTCGCGCTCCGGCACCGGGACGGCCGGACGCTGACGGTCCGGATCCTCGCCCACCACAGACCACCGGGCGACGACGGCCCGGCCTGGCTCGTCCTCTCCGCCCTCACCGACCGGCAGCCACCGGCCGGTCTCGACGAGTCCCTCGTGAGCTGGAGCTTCGCCCAGTCCCCGTGCTGCGCCCTGGCGATCTACGACACCCGGCTGCGGCTGCTCCGCGCCAACGCCGACATGGAACGCGCCACCGCGCTCACCGAGGAGGAGATGCGGGGCCTGCGCGTGTCCGAGATCTCCGACGGCGACGCCGGCCGGCGGGCGGAACACGACATGGCCCGGGTGCTGCGGACCGGCGAGCCGGAGTACGAGGAGAACTACCTGCGCGCCCCCGGCGAAGGCCATGAGCACGCCTGGTCGGTCGTGCTGTCCGCGCTGCGCGACCACGAGGGCACCGTCCGGGGCGTCTGCCTGGCGGCGCACGACATGACGGAGCAGTTCTGGGCCCGCAAGCGCCTCCAGCTGATCGCCGAGGCCGGCCGCCGCATCGGCAGCACGCTCGACGTGACCCGCACGGCCCAGGAACTGGCGGACGTGACCGTCCCGGCCCTGGCCGACTTCGCCAGTGTCGATCTGCTGGCGGCGCTGGACGACGTGTCCGAGCCGCCCGCGCGGGCCGTTCCGGCGGACGGGCCGCTGCTGCTGCGCCGGGCCGCCCTGCGGTCGGTGACCCCGGGCGCCCCGGAGTCGGCCGTGGCGGCCGGGACCGTGGACGCCTACCCGGCGGGCTCGATGCCCTTCGAGACCCTGCGCACCGGACGGCCCGCCCTGCACGAGGCCACCGACCCGGCGTTCACCGCCTGGCTCGACCGCGATCCGGTGCGTGCGGCCCGGGTCCGTGCCTTCGGCATCCACTCGGTGATGGCCGTGCCTCTGGCAGCCCGGGGCACCACCCTGGGCGTCGCCTTCTTCGTCCGGTACCGCAACCAGGAACCCTTCCGGCACGACGATCTGGTCCTGGCCGGGGAACTGGTGGCCCGGGCCGCGGTCAGCATCGACAACGCCCGCCGCTACACCCGCGAGCGGGCCACCGCCGTCACGCTCCAGCGCAGCCTGCTGCCCCGGCGGCTGCCCCGGCAGGCCGCCGTCGAGGTCGCCTCCCGGTACCTCCCGGCGGGCGGGCACGCCGGTCTCGGCGGGGACTGGTTCGACGTCATCCCGCTCTCGGGGGCGCGGGTCGCGCTGGTCGTCGGAGACGTGGTCGGCCACGGGCTGGTCGCGTCGGCGACCATGGGACGGCTGCGTACGGCGGTCCGCACGCTGGCCGACATCGACCTGCCCTGCGACGAGCTGCTGACCCACCTCGACGACCTGGTCGCCCGGCTGAACAGGGAGGAGGAGAGCGACGCCCAGGGGCACGCGACGGGCTCGGCCCAGCCCGCCGGCGATCTGGGGGCCACCTGCCTGTACGCCGTCTACGACCCCGTGACCCGGCACTGCTGCTTCGCCGGGGCCGGGCATCCCGTGCCCGCCGTGGTGAGCCCCGAGGGCCGCGTCGAACTCGTCGGGCTCCCGACCGCGCCCCCGCTCGGCGTGGGCGGCCTGCCGTACGAGTCCACGGAGGTCGTCGTCCCCGAGGGCAGCCTGCTCGCCCTCTACACCAACGGCCTCGTCGAGACCCCCGACCGCGACCTCGACACCGGCGTCGGCCGGTTGCGGGAGGCCCTGGGCCGTCCGGCCGACTCGCTGGACGCCCTGTGCGACACGGTCCTCGACGACCTGCTGCCGCCGCGGCCGGCCGACGACGTGGCCCTGCTCATCGCCCGTACCCGCGCGCTCGACGCGGGGCAGGTCGCCACCTGGTCGGTGCCGGCCGACCCGTCCGCGGTCGCGCAGACCCGCAAGGACGTGGTGGCGCAGATGGAACGGTGGGGGCTGACCGACGCCGTGTTCGTCACGGAGCTGGTCGTCAGCGAACTGGTCACCAACGCCATCCGGCACGCCGAGCCACCGGTCCAGCTGCGCCTGATCCACGACACGAGCCTGATCTGCGAGGTCTCCGACGGCGGCAACACCGCGCCCCACCTGCGTCGGGCCCGCACCTACGACGAGGGCGGCCGCGGTCTGCTCCTCGTCGCCCAGCTGACCGAGCGCTGGGGCACCCGGCAGAGCGCCACGGGCAAGACCATCTGGGCGGAACAGACCCTGACCCCCGCGTGAGGAGCCACCGGCCATGACCCCACCCGCGTCCCGCCCGGCCGCCCGCGCCCCCGTGCAGCAGGCCGCCCCGGTGACCGGCGTGGTCTTCCTCGTGGTCGGTGTGCTGGGCTTCATCCCCGGCATCACCACCGACTACGGCTCGCTGGAGTTCGCCTCCCACGAGTCGGGTGCCGAACTGCTCGGCCTGTTCCAGGTCTCGATCCTGCACAACCTCGTGCACCTGGCCTACGGTCTCGCCGCACTGATGCTCGCCGGGACGGCCGCCGGGGCGTACTCGTACCTGCTGGTGGGCGGTGCCGTCTATCTGGTGCTGTGGGTGTACGGCCTGTCCGTCGGCCATGACAGCGATGCCGACTTCGTGCCGCTGAACTCCGCGGACGACTGGCTCCACTTCGTCCTGGGCATCGCCATGACCGGCCTGGCCCTGGTAGTCGGCAGGCGCGGCACGCGCACCGACGCGTAGGGAAGGACCACGAAGGACGTCATGCAGACCTTCCTGCCCCACCCCGACTTCCGCGCCACGGCCCTGTCCCTCGACCGCCGCCGGCTCGGCAAACAACGCGTCGAGGCGTTGCAGGTGCTGCGCGGCCTGGTCGTCCCCGGCTACGGATGGCGCCGCCACCCGGCCGTGAAGATGTGGCTCGGCTACGAGGAGGCGCTGGTGCGCTACGGCCTGGAGGTCTGCCGCGTCTGGCGCGAACAGGGCCACCAGGACACCTGCGCGGCGACACTCGTGGCCGACCTCGCGGCGACCCGGCCGCACGCCCCGATCCGCGACCAGCACCAACTGGCCGCCGAGGGCGAACTGCCGCCCTGGCTCGGCGACGCCCCCTTCCACGAGAGCCACCGCTCGGCCCTGGTCCGCAAGGACCCCGAGACCTACACGGCCCTCTTCCCGGGCGTCCCCGACGACCTGCCCTACGTCTGGCCGACGTCGGACCGAGGGGCGCCGGGCCGGTTCTAAGCCGCCCTGCGGCGTGCCGGACGCCTGGTCGCGACGGGGTGCTCCGGCGCCTCCTCGAGCGGGAAGGTCTCGTCCTCCCCGAAGTCCGGGGCCTGGAACGGGTTGGTCGCCGGGGGTGGCGACGCCGCGCCGGAACGGCTGGGTTGCCCTTCCACGGCGGAGAACAGCGAAGTCGGTTCGATGAGAGGTCTCTTTTCCAGTACTGGCCCAGGTCAGGGCCAGGCGTGCCCAGACCGGGCACGGAGGTCCTACAGCTTGGTCATCTTGGCGTACGGGCTCGGGATCCGCATCTGCGCCGAACCGAAGTCCACGAGCGCGGCGATCCCGTCCTCGATGCCGATGACCCGGCCGAGCCCGTACATGTCGTGCGTGACCTGGTCACCCACGGCGAAGTGCTTGGGAGCGGGGGCGACCGGAGCCTTGAAGGGGCTGGTAGGCAAATGACGCTTGGGAGCAGCAGGCTTTGTCATTGGCCTCAGTATGCGCCCAAGCGGGCCGCTCGCGCTGCGGCTGTCCCCGTCCGGTGCCCGAACCGAGATGTGAGCGAGGCGTTCCGCTGGCCTCAAAAATCGAACACATGCTTGAATTCGGCCATGCGAACGTTTCCCGACGACCTCGTCCGGGCGCAACGGGAGTGGAGTGCCACCTACCGGCAGCTCGCCGATCGGCCCGGCCGCACCGAACTGCGCCGACGCCTGTACCGGCTGTCGGCACAGACGTACTTCCACCCCTTCTGGCAGCGGCGACGGCCGAGCCCGGCGGCGTGGTGGGAGCTGCGGGAGCTGGGAAGGGCGGCGGGGGACGTGCGTGAGCGGCTCCCCCGGTGACGCCCCGGCCTGCGGGACCGTACGTCCCGGATGATCCTGAAGGCATGTCCGGACCGATTCGCGTGATCGTGCACCCGCCGTCGCCCTCGGGCGGCCGCCGCGTGCGTGTGGACGGCGAGATCCTCGGCCTCGCCCACAACGTGACCGACGTCGCGGAGTTCCTCCGCCGCGCGGGTCTTGAGATCGACCCGGCCGACGTGTCGGAGGTGTCGTGGATCGACTGGCGTGGGGTGGGGCCCGAGCACTGGGGGCCGGAGACGGGCGGCTGACGCGCGAGCCCGCACAACACGCCAAGATGGTGGTATCCACTCTTTTCCGCCATATCGGAGGGCCCCATGAAGGACCTCAAGTTCGAGCAGAAGCGCTCCCTGTCACGCCAGGAGGCCGCCGACCAGCTCACGGCACTCGCGGACGCGCTGCGGGTAGGCGGGGACGCCGAGCTGGAACTCGGCCCCGGCACGCTGGGCCTGCGGATCCCCGACGACCTCCGCAGCGAGCTGGAGATCGGTGACGGGGAGATCGAGCTGGAGATCGAGCTGAAGTGGTCGACGGCACGGAAACGGGCTACGCGATCGGACACGGACGCACCTGCGGAGAAGCCCAGGCGGAAGACGGCGTCCGCCACCACGGGCCGAAACGCCACGGGCCGCACCGGCACAGGCACCGGCACCGGCAAGACCAGGAGTACGAAGCGGGCCGCCACAAAATCGGCCTGAGCAGCGACGGGGCACCCCCGGCTCGGGTCTCGGCGGGTGACTGAGGGCTCGCTTCCGGCCCCGGCCCCGGGCTGGGTCCCGTGCTGGGCCCTGGCCCCCGGCCCAGGCCGTCGGGCTCAGGCTGGGCTCGGGCCTCGGCCCCAGGCTCGGCCCCGGCCCAGGGCCCCCGGGCCCCGGCCCCGGTCCCTGCCCAGGGCCCCCGGGCCCCGGCCCCGGCCCCGGTCCCTGCCCAGGGCCCCCGGGCCCCGGCCCCGGGCCCCGGTCGACAGCTCGGCTGCCCGCTCGGGGCTCCCTTGCCCGGCTCGGACCCCGCCCCGCTCCTCGTACCCTTACCCGGTGCCGTCCTCCCGCCTGCACCGCGTCGCCGTCCTCGTGCTCCCGGGTGCGAAGCCGCTCGACGTCGGCATCCCCGCGCAGGTGTTCACGACCCGCGCGAGCATGCCGTACGAGGTGCGCGTGTGCGGGTCGGCGCCCGGCCTGGTGACCGGCGGTGACGGCCTGTCGTACTACGTCGCCCACGGCCTGGACGCGCTCGCCTGGGCCGACATCGTCTTCATCCCCGGCTACCGGTTCCCGGACCGCGACGACCCGCCGCAGGCCGTCGTCGACGCGTTGATCGGGGCCCACGCCCGGGGGACGCGGCTCGCCGCCATCTCCACGGGCGCCTTCGCGCTCGCCGCGACCGGCCTGCTCGACGGCAGACGCGCCACGACGCACTGGCACTACACGCGGGCACTCGCGGCGAAGCACCCGCGAGTCCGCGTCGACGAGAACGTCCTGTTCGTCGACGAGGGCAGCGTGCTGACGTCGGCGGGCGCCGCCTCCGGCATCGACCTGTGCCTGCACATCCTGCGTGGCGACCTCGGAGTCGCCGCGTCGAACCACGCGGCCCGCCGTTTGGTCGCCGCCCCCTACCGCAGCGGCGGCCAGGCGCAGTACGTGCCGCGCAGCGTGCCCGAGCCGCTCGGGGAGCGATTCGCCGCCACCCGGGAGTGGGCGCTGCACCGGCTGGGCGAGCCCCTCACCCTCGAGGGGCTCGCGCGGCACGCGGGGGTCTCGGCGCGTACGTTGTCGCGGCGCTTCGTCGAGGACACGGGGTACACGCCGATGCAGTGGGTCATGCGCGCCCGCATCGACGTGGCCCGTGAGCTCCTGGAACGTTCGGAGCGCAGCGTCGAGCAGATCGCCGCCGACGTCGGTCTGGGCACCGGCGCGAACCTGCGGCTGCACTTCCAGCGCATTCTCGGCACCACACCGAGCGAGTATCGGCACACCTTCGCCCGCGGCGAGTAGCCCCTCTCGCCTGCGCGGGTCGATGCGTGCCACGAGACACGGGAGGCGCGTGCTGGCGCGATCCTTTCGAACCCTGGCGATCCCGCCGCTGTCACCCGCGGACGCCCGGCGCGACGCTGGTGGCGAACCGGAGAGATCGAAGGGACACCACTCATGACGCGCATCGCGATCAACGGATTCGGCCGCATCGGACGCAATGTGCTGCGCGCCCTGCTCGAACGCGGCAGCGACCTCGAAGTCGTCGCCGTCAACGACCTCACGGAGCCCGCCACCCTCGCCCGGCTGCTCGCCTACGACTCGACGTCCGGCCGGCTCGGGCGCCCGGTCACCGTCGACGGGGACACCCTCGTCGTCGACGGCCGCCGCATCAGGGTGACGGCCGAGCGCGACCCCGCGCAGCTGCCGTGGGCCGAACTCGGTGTCGACATCGTCCTGGAGGCCACCGGCCGCTTCACCTCGGCCAAGGCCGCCGGTGCCCACCTCGACGCCGGCGCGAAGAAGGTACTCGTCAGCGCGCCTGCGGACGGCGCCGACGTCACCCTCGCGTTCGGGGTCAACACCGACGCCTACGACCCCGCCGTGCACACGATCGTCTCGAACGCCTCCTGCACGACCAACGCGCTCGCCCCGCTGGCCAAGGTGCTCGACGACCTCGCGGGCATCGAGCACGGCTTCATGACGACGGTGCACGCCTACACGCAGGAGCAGAACCTGCAGGACGGCCCGCACCGCGACGCCCGCCGCGCCCGCGCCGCCGGCGTCAACATCGTGCCGACCACGACCGGTGCCGCCAAGGCGATCGGTCTGGTGCTGCCGAACCTCGACGGCAAGCTGTCGGGCGACTCGATCCGCGTGCCGGTGCCGGTGGGCTCGATCGTCGAACTCAACACGACCGTCGCCCGCGACGTGACGCGCGAGGACGTGCTGGCGGCGTACCGCACGGCGGCGGAGGGCCCGCTCGCCGGAGTCCTCGAGTACTCGGAGGACCCGCTCGTGTCGTCCGACATCACCGGCAACCCGGCCTCGTCGATCTTCGACTCGGCCCTCACCCGCGTCGACGGCCGCCACGTCAAGGTGGTCGCCTGGTACGACAACGAGTGGGGCTTCTCGAACCGCGTGATCGACACGCTGGAACTCCTCGCCGGCAGCTGAGCCGACCGAGGCGACGGCGGCAGGCGGTGGTCTGCCGCTGATCCCGCTCGTTCAGCCTGCCTGGACCTCGTCCGCCGCGGCGGCGAGGTCGGCGGTGCCCTCGGAGGGCGGTGCCTGGACGGTCACCGGCTGGTTGACGTCGAGGAAGGTGAAGGTCACGTCGAGGGGATCGCCGTCGACGCCAGCGGCCGGCCGTCGGCGCCGCCCCGAGTCGCCCGCGTGCCGCCCCGCATGCGGAACTGCTTGGTGTGGTCGTCGGGTCATCCCGGAACGGATCCTGTGCCGCGCAGAGCCGTGGCGGACACGGAGACGCAGGCAACGTCGAAGGGCCCCACCGCGAACGGTGGGGCCCTTCGACATCGTGCCCGGTGAGGCACATGCAACCAGAACCGCAACCACCGCCCCGGCTATTTGCCGCTCTCCGGGCCGTACCACTGAAGAGCCTGGCCGGTCCCTGCCGCGATGCGGGCGAAGTCGTGGTCGCGGTGCAGGAGGGTGAGCCCTTGCAACTCGGCCGTCGCGGCGACGACGAGATCAACCGCACCCGCACTGCGGTGCTTTCCCTGTTTCGTGAGAGCTGCCTGGACCTGCCAGGCGCGGTCGTAGGCGCGGTCGTCGACGGGAACCCAACCGAAGATCAGCCGCGTGTCCTCGATGCCGCGCGCCCTGTCGGCGGCCGACCGGGCGCTGTAGAAGAACTCAAGCTCGTGATCGGGCAGGTGGCGATGAGCCCGGCGGCTGCCGCCTGGTCCCAGCCGTACTGCTCCGCGTCCTCTCGCATGAACCGAGCGAGCGCGCTGGTGTCGATCAGGAACTGGGCCGCGTTCACCGGCGGTAGTTCCCCTTGCTCTCGAACAGCTCCAGATCGAATGCGCCGTCCCCGGCTGCGGTCCGCAGTCGGGCGAGCGCCAGGGCGCGGCGCCGACTCTCCAGCACCTCGCGGGGTGGCACCCCAGGCACCCGGCCTGGCCGCCGAGTTCTACGCGGGCATCACGCCATGGATGCGGGAGAGAGTGAAGACGCGTTCCGCTTCGCGCAGGTGGCACCACGCGTCGAGGTAGGGCGGGTCGAGTTCCAGGTCGCTGAGGGTCCGTACGGTCCGGTTGCCCGAGGTGGCGGTGTACTCGACAGTGACGGCCGCACCGGTGTCGATGGCATGGGCAAGCTGGCGGACGTCGCTGTATGACAGGTGCTTCGCGTATCCGGCGACGATCTCCTCGGTGTCTGTCGCGAAAGGCACTCCGCTGCCGAACGGGTCGGGTTCCGGTGCACTCGGCGGGGCCTTGAGCAGGAGGTCGGCCAGGGCGTCCATCCCGGTGTCGGTGGGGTCCGAGGCGCGGGTCGCGGTGGTCCGGGGGCCGCGCCGCCCGACGTTCTCTCGCGGTGGCGGGACGGCGGCGGCCCTCTGCGGCAGGCGCTTCTCGATGCGTACCGTTCCCCCGGCGGTCTCGCCAACCGGGGCGTAGCCCGCGGCACGGAGCGTGGCGAGAGTCGTCGCCGGCGGGCTGCCGCTGACCAGGACCGTGGGGGCGAGTTGCCGCAGGGCGAGCTTGGACAGTTCGCGGTGGGCGGCGAGTTCGGCCAGGAGCGCGGGTTCGTCGCCGTGGATGACACAGGCCGCGGGGGCGATGCGCACCCGTCCATGACCTCGCGCGGTGTCGGCGATGAGATAGGTCAGCGGCTGTGGCAGGGCCGTGGCGGAGCTACCGGCCAGGTCGGCTGCGATGTCGTCCGGGGTGCGGCCGGCGTCCAGGGCCCGGCGGATACTGCCGGCACTGAAGCGCCATACTGACGCCGTGCCACTGCTCTCCCGGTCGGCCGTCGAATCAAGCAGCGCCGAGAGCCGCGCGGACGGGGTGCCGGTGACGACGGCGGTGAGGTCGGCGCCGATCCGGGCCGTCGTGGTCGCGGGCGGCAGCAGCCGCCGGGCCGTGATCTCGAGCCCTTCGTCGGTGTGGGCCGCCAGGTGGGCACCGAGTGGGGAGAGCACACCCCGTGCCAGCACGCCCAGCAGTTCGCCTTCGCGGATCACGGTGCTGAACGGTGCCGTGCCCTCGGGCGAGGCATCGTCGGACAGCGGACGGTGCCAGGCCACGAGCGGCCCCAGCTCCGAAGTGACCTTCACACCCTGTCCTGCCGGGAGCCCCGCCGCCGCGGTGAGCAGCCCGTGGCGGGCTTGCAGACAGCCGCCGCAGCCAGGCGCACCGGTGAGCGCGGGAAGCGCCTTGTCGTCTTCGTCGCGCGCCCGGGTGGGGGTGAGCGGCAGGTCCCGCCATGCCCGGAGCAGTACGGCGAGTTGTTCTGCGGGCTCCTGCTCGGCCCAGGCGTCGTACGCCTCGGTGGGAGGTACGCGATCGCCGTCGCGGGCCAGCAGTCCGGCGGCGTACGCGGTCTCCAGGGTGATGCGTACGACGGCGTCGTCCGCTTGGGCGGCCTTGCCGAGCCGGGCCAGTTCACGCGCGCCGATCCCGCCCGACTTCAGCCGGGCCGGTGGGGCGGTCGCGCACGCCGAAAGGACGGAGGCTGCCTGGGCCGCGAACGCGGTGGCGGCCACCGAGGCCTCCCGCTCCACCTCCGCCGAGGTGATCGGCACCAACTGTGGGACGGGCGGCAGAGGCTCGAACGGAGCGTGCCAATCGGGTCCCCGCAGAGCCAGGGCCACCTCGACCGGCATCCGGACGGGCCCGTACCGGTCACGGTCCTGGAGCAGAAGCCCGCGGTCGAGTGCCCATCGGCCGCCTGGTGGGAGGTCGCGGTCAGGAGTCCCGAACCCGACGAACAGTGACTGACGCGGCGTGGACCTGGCGCTCTGCTCAAGCAACTTCCGTGTCGCCGCCGGTGCCCCCGCCACCAGCGCGGCGACCCGCTCCGCGTCACTGTGATGCTCCATCAGAGCCGCGATTCGCTGCTGCTTGGTGCCGGGTGGCCTGATACCCAGGACCGCCAGCATGCCGCGCAGTTCCTCAGAGGTGGTGCCGGCCAGCAGCTCCTCCAGCGGGGCGTCAAGTCCCAGGGGCTTGCTCCACGCCTGCCGCAAGGGCGCAGACATACGGAGTGCCTCGTTGCCGTCGTGCCATACGAGCGCCTGATCCGACAGTGCCTCCAAGGTCGCGTCCAGCGCGTGCACCGCCGCAGGGGATGTCGAGTCGAGCAACTCCGCGAGGCTGTCGCGGGTCGCTCGTGTTCCCAGGGCTGCCAGCGCCTCGGCGGCCTGCAAGCACGGCAGCGTGAGCCGTGGCAGGACGAGTGCCACGGCCCCCGGACGTTGGAGACGGTCCGCCAGTTCCCCCACCGAGCGTGGTTCCGGAGAGGAGACCGCGTCCTTCCGCTTGGCGAGTACGCGTGCCAGGCGGGAACGGTCGAGTCCGCCCAGCCAGGTCGCAAGCGTCGATCGGGACTTCATATGGATGCACCTCGACAGACAGGAAACGTCACAGGCAGGCCGAAGCCGCTTCGGGGCCAAGGGCAAGGATGGCGCAGTTCCATGATCCGCGGATGCCGTACGAAGACAGAGCCCACGGCACCTCCCCGCCGGGCCCAGCCCGACGAGGCGGGCCGACGCCGGGAGAAGATCCGGCCGCCCGCTTGCCGAAATATCCACAATGGGAGGACCTGAATGCAACCAAAACTGCAATCAGTGCACGACGGAGCGCCTCGCGCCAGGGCGTTCACCTGCGTTCATGGCGGTCCGCGCATCCTGCGTGCCTCGATGGATGGACGTGCATGAACGGTGGCGACCGTCGCTGACTGAGACGGAAACTGAGACGGACCGGCACTCGGCCGATCAGGCCGTTCCAATCACTGGCCGCATGCGCATCCAGCCCCCGCCGGGGTCTCCTCGGTCGCCTGGCTGGTGCAGCAGGCGTCCCCGGTGGCGTTGGGGTCGGCGCTCTTGCCGAGGTCGTCGGCGTCGGCCTTCACGACGTAGACCTCCCAGGGTTCCTTGCCGGGGCCGTGGACCCACACCTTGTCCTGGAGGGCGTAGCAGCAGGAGGTGTCGTTCTCCTCGAAGGTGGCGAGGCCGGCGTCCTTGAGCCGGGTGGTGGCGGCGTTGACCCGGTCGGTGGACTCGACCTCGACGCCGAGGTGGTCCAGGCGTGTTTCCTCGCCTGGCTGCCCCTCGATCAGGACGAGCTTGAGCGGGGGCTCGGTGATGGCGAAGTTGGCGTAGCCCTCGCGACGCTTGGCCGGTTCGGTGCCGAACAGCTTCGAGTAGAAGGTGATCGACGCTTCGAGGTCGCTGACACGGAGGGCGAGCTGAGCGCGAGACATGGTAGGGCTCCCAACGGGTTGCACTGATGTCCTTCGATGCAACATTGCGCGCTGAATCGAAGGATGTCAATATAGGGAAATGTCGAATCAAGAGTTCGTTGTGCTCGGTCAGGACGATGCGGCTGACGGATGTTGCCCAGCACTGCTGACGACCCCTCTGGACGAGGGTCAGGCAGTGGAGCTGGCCAAGGTGTTCAAGGCGCTGGGTGATCCGGTGCGACTGCGTCTGCTGTCGATGATCGCCTCACGTGCGGGTGGCGAGGTCTGCGTGTGCGACCTGACCCCGGCCTTCGACCTGTCCCAGCCGACGATCTCGCACCACCTGAAGCTGCTGCGGCAGGCCGGTCTGATCGACTGCGAGCGTCGCGGCACCTGGGTCTATTACTGGCTGGTCCCGGAGATGACCGACCGGCTTGCCGCGATCCTGACCCGCCCGGCAGGAGAACCGCTGCCCGACCGCACGGCGCCTGCCGGGGCCGCCTCGTGAGCGCTGCGGCTGCTGAGGGGAACGTGGCGGGACGCTTGTCCTTCGTCGATCGCTACCTGGCTGTCTGGATCCTCGCGGCCATGGCCGTGGGGCTCGGCCTGGGGCGCCTGGTCCCGGGCCTGGGCGACGCTCTGGCCAAAGTGACGGTGACGGGCGTGTCCCTGCCGATCGCCCTGGGCCTGCTCGTGATGATGTACCCGGTGCTGGCCAAGGTCCGCTACGACCGCCTCGACACCGTCACCCGCGACCGCCGCCTGTTGCTCCCGTCCCTGTTGCTGAACTGGGTCGTCGGCCCGGCGCTCATGTTCGCCCTGGCCTGGCTGTTCCTGCCGGACCTGCCCGCTTACCGCACAGGCCTGATCATCGTCGGCCTGGCCCGCTGCATCGCCATGGTCATCATCTGGAACGACCTGGCCTGCGGACACCGCGAAGCCGCCGCCGTCCTGGTCGCCCTGAACTCCGTCTTCCAGGTGATCGCCTTCTCGGCCCTGGGCTGGTTCTACCTCTCCGCCCTGCCCGGCTGGCTCGGCCTGGAACAGACCGGCCTGAACGTGTCGGTGTGGGAGATCGCCCGCAGCGTGCTCATCTTCCTCGGCATCCCGCTCGCGGCCGGCTACCTCACCCGCCGCATCGGCGAGAAGACCAAGGGCCGCACCTGGTACGAAGCCAAACTCATCCCGCGCATCGGCCCCTTCGCCCTCTACGGCCTGCTCTTCACCATCGTCATCCTCTTCGCCCTGCAAGGCGACGCCATCACCTCACACCCGCTGGACGTCGCCCGCATCGCCCTGCCGCTGCTGGTCTACTTCGCCGTCATGTGGGCCGGGTCCATGGCCCTGGGCCGCGCCGTCGGTCTGGACCACTCGCGCGCCACAACGCTGGCCTTCACCGCTGCGGGCAACAACTTCGAATTGGCCATCGCCGTCGCCATCGCCACCTTCGGAGCCACCTCCGGCCAGGCACTCGCCGGCGTCGTGGGCCCCCTCATCGAAGTGCCCGCACTCATCGGCCTGGTGTACGTCGCCCTGCACGCGCGCCGCTACTTCACCGCCCCGGCCACCGCCCCCGCACCTCAGGAAGACACAGCCCATGCCTGACACCACCACCCCGTCCGTCCTGTTCGTCTGCGTCCACAACGCCGGACGCTCACAGATGGCCGCCGCCTTCCTCACCCACCACGCGGGCGACCGCGTCCAGGTCCGCTCCGCAGGCTCCGCCCCCGCCGACACAGTCAACCCCGCCGTGGTTGAGGCCATGGCGGAAGCGGGCATCGACATCACGGCCGAGGTCCCCAAGGTGCTCACGGTGGAAGCGGTCCAGGCGTCCGACGTCGTCATCACGATGGGCTGCGGGGACACCTGCCCCGTCTTCCCCGGCAAGCGCTACCTCGACTGGGAACTCCCCGACCCTGCCGGACAGGGCGTAGAAGCGGTTCGCCCGATCCGCGACGAGATCGAAAAGCGCATCCGCGGCCTGGTCGACGAGATCGCCCCGGCGAGCCAAGCATGAGGTGCGGAATACCTGGCCCCAGTCTTCGTCGGTGACGGCTGAGACGAGTGCGGGATGGGACCAGAGGTCCGTGCGGAAGTCCCCCATAGTTCCAATATAGGGCGCTCCTATAGGGCTTGGGATGGGAGTAAGTGGCGCCTGGCGCAAGGGTCTTCCCGCAAGGACCCCGGCGACCGTGCGACCGGTCCCGGGGCGTGGCCGACGCTACTGAGGAGCGCCGACGTGAGAGAGATCAGGTTCCCGGGACCCGCCTGCCCACCCCCGGCGAGTCCGCCGGTCTGTGGGACGGTTGAGCGGTGGCTGGCATCCGCCCACCCGTCCCCCGACACCGTGCTGGGGGAGTGGAGTAGTACTGCCAAGCTCGCCGTGCTTCCGTTGGGGACGGCCTTCGAGGCGGTTCGCCTGCCCGAGCGGATCGTGCATCGGGCGGTGGCCAGCGTTGACCCGTACACGGTGAGCGATCGGCTGGCCCGGTGTCTTGCCGGCGCCCCGGTGATCCGTGATCCCGGCTTCCGCCGCTACTACGCCCTTGTCCCGCCCGGCACCTCACAGACATGGTGCGAACCGGCCGCTCAGTGCCTGGGCGAGGGCACCTATCTCGGTGTGCCGCGAGGTGACCACACCGAGTTCGATGAGTGGGCGAAAGCGTCGTACTGGGCGTCGAAGGGCCCCACCGCGAACGGTGGGGCCCTTCGACATCGTGCCCGGTGAGGCACTGGCGGAGGATACGAGATTCGAACTCGTGAGGGGTTGCCCCCAACACGCTTTCCAAGCGTGCGCCCTAGGCCTCTAGGCGAATCCTCCGCTGGGAACATTACATGACCGAGAGGAGTGCTCGCGAACTCGTTCCCCGCCCCCGACATCAGGTAACCTTGGCGCAGCCCCTCACGCGGCGCTATCTGACTGAACTCCCCCAGGGCCGGAAGGCAGCAAGGGTAGGTCGGCTCTGGCGGGTGCGTGGGGGGCGTCTGCGTTCCCGGACCAGACAGACCTCCCGGCCGGGCCGGGCCCGATGTCACTGGGCGCCTATAACCTCGTATGCGTGTCGTCTCTCGCTCTGTACCGCCGCTACCGCCCCGAGACCTTCGCCGAGGTCATCGGGCAGGAGCATGTCACCGACCCGCTGCAGCAGGCGCTGCGGAACAACCGGGTCAACCACGCGTACCTGTTCAGCGGGCCGCGCGGCTGTGGCAAGACGACCAGCGCGCGGATCCTGGCCCGGTGCCTGAACTGCGAGCAGGGGCCCACGCCCACGCCGTGCGGTGAGTGCCAGTCCTGTCAGGACCTCGCCCGCAACGGCCCCGGCTCCATCGACGTCATCGAGATCGACGCCGCTTCCCACGGTGGCGTGGACGACGCCCGCGACCTGCGCGAGAAGGCCTTCTTCGGCCCGGCCCGCAGCCGGTACAAGATCTACATCATCGACGAGGCCCACATGGTCACGTCGGCCGGCTTCAACGCGCTGCTCAAGGTCGTCGAGGAGCCGCCGGAGCATCTCAAGTTCATCTTCGCGACCACCGAGCCTGAGAAGGTCATCGGGACGATCCGGTCCCGGACCCACCACTACCCCTTCCGGCTCGTGCCCCCCGGCACCCTCCGGGAGTACCTCGGGCAGGTCTGCCAGAAGGAGACCATCCCCGTCGCGGAGGGCGTGCTCCCGCTCGTCGTACGCGCCGGCGGCGGGTCCGTGCGTGACTCCATGTCCGTCATGGACCAGCTCCTCGCCGGCGCCACGGCCGACGGTGTGACGTACGCCATGGCCACGGCCCTGCTCGGATACACCGACGGCTCCCTCCTCGACTCCGTCGTCGAGGCGTTCGCCACCGGGGACGGAGCCGCCGCCTTCGAGGTTGTCGACCGCGTGATCGAGGGCGGGAACGACCCCCGCCGCTTCGTCACCGACCTCCTGGAACGGCTGCGCGACCTGGTGATCCTCGCCGCCGTTCCGGACGCGGCGGAGAAGGGGCTGATCGACGCCCCCGCCGATGTGATCGAGCGCATGCAGGCCCAGGCCGGCACCTTCGGCCCAGCCGAGCTGAGCCGTGCGGCCGACCTCGTCAACGAAGGCCTGACCGAGATGCGCGGCGCCAACTCGCCCCGCCTCCAGCTCGAACTGATCTGCGCCCGCGTCCTGCTCCCCGCCGCCTACGGAGACGAGCGCTCCGTCATGGCCCGCCTCGACCGGATCGAGCGCGGCGTGAACTACTCCGCCGGCCCCGCCGGCATGCCCGCCATGGGATACGCGCCCGGGCCGGAGGGCCACGGGGGAGCGGCCGCCGCGGTTCAGGGGGGTGGCGCTCCGGTTCAGGGGGGCGGTGCCGCCGCGGCCCAGATGGGTGGTGGAGCTCCGGTGCCACCGGGCGGTGGCCCGGCCGCGGCCCGTGCGGCGGTCCGTGCGTCCGGAGCGCCGGGCAACGGCGGTGGTGGTGGTGCCGGTGGAGGCGGCCATACGGCACCTGCGGCAGGTTCCGCCCCTGCGGCAGGTTCCGGCCCTGGGACAGGTTCCGGCCCTGGGACAGGTTCCGGCCCTGGGACAGGTTCCGCCCCTGCGGCCGGGTCCGGCTCCTCGGCGGCGGGCCAGGGCACGTCGCCGTCGGCACCAGGCACGCCCCCGGCCCCTGCCCCCGCTCCCAGCACGCACGGCGGGCCCTCCGCCCCCGACGGGCCGGATCCCGCCCGGGCCGCCGCCGAAGCCCCGGCCGCCTCCGCTCCCGCGGAACCCGCCCAGTCGGCCCCGGCCCCGGCCGCCCCCGGCGCCTGGCCCACCGCCGCCTCCGCCGGAAGCGGCGGCCGTCGCCCCGGCGGCTGGCCCACGGCAGCCTCGGGCGGCCCCGCCTCGAACACCCCACCGGCACCCACCCCGCGGACGAGCGCCCCCGCGCCCAGCGGCCCACCGGCGGCCCAGCCCTCGGCTCCGGCCCCGACGGCTCCGGCCCCCGTCCCCGGTCCCGCTCCCATGGGCGGTGGCGGGCTCGACCCCCGCATGCTCTGGCCGAACATCCTGGAGGCGGTCAAGAACCGCCGGCGCTTCACCTGGATCCTGCTCAGCCAGAACGCCCAGGTGGCAGGCTTCGACGGCACGACCCTGCAGCTCGGCTTCGTCAACGCGGGAGCGCGGGACAACTTCCTGAGCAGCGGAAGCGAAGACGTGCTGCGGCAGGCGCTGGGCGAGCAGTTCAACGTCCAGTGGAAGATCGAGGCGATCGTCGACCCGTCGGGCGGCTCCGCCCCTCCGGCGCCGGGCGGCGGCCCCTCCGGGTTCGGCGGCGGTGGCGGTCACAACGCCTCCGGCGGTCCCGGCGCAGGCAGCCACAGCTCCGGCGCTGGTGGCTACGACTCCGGCGGCGGATACAGCGCGGGTGGTGGATACAGCGGGGGCAGTGGATACAACGCGGGTGGCGGTACGGCCACGGCCCAGCGCTCCGCCCCGCCCTCGTCGGCTTCTCCGACCGCTCCCGCCCAGCAGCCGAGTGGCCCCACTCCCGCCGCGACCTCGACCCCGGCTTCCTCACCGACCGCCTCCGTCCCGCAGCCGTCCGCCCCGCAGCCGCGTCACGTCTCCGTCGAGGAGGACATCCCCGAGGACGACGACCCAGACCTCGACGAGTCGGCCCTCTCCGGCCAGGAGCTGATCGTCCGGGAGCTGGGGGCGACGGTCGTAGAGGAGTTCACGAACGAATAGCCCGGGGCCCGCGACCGGCCGGCCCGGAGCCGACGACCGACGAGCCCGGAGCCGACGACCGACCAGCTCGGAGCCGATCGACCAGCCCGGCACGAACGAACGCCCCGGGCCCGCGACCGGCCAGCCCGGCAGGAACCACCACCCCGGGCCCGCGACCGACCAGCCCGGCAGGAACGCCCCCCGGGCCCGCGACCGGCCAGCGCGACCCCGCACGTGGAGACCCCCAGCCGCCAAGACACTCGCACCCGTCTTGGAGGAACCTCCAGCTCAAGATCCCCCCTCCCTTCGGAAGCCCGCACAAGGAGAAGCCGGCGGCTCCCGTTAGGCTGACCCCCGTGAAGGTCCTCGTCATCGGCAGCGGCGCCCGCGAACACGCCCTGTGCCACTCCCTGTCCCACGACCCCGACGTCACCGCGCTGCACTGCGCGCCCGGCAACGCCGGCATCGCCGAGGTCGCCGAGCTGCACCAGGTCGACGCCCTGGACGGCGCCGCCGTCACCGCGCTGGCCACCCGTCTCGGCGCGGAGCTCGTGGTCGTCGGCCCGGAGGCCCCGCTGGTCGCCGGTGTCGCCGACGCCGTGCGCGACGCGGGCATCCCGGTCTTCGGCCCGTCCGGCCCGGCCGCGCAGCTCGAAGGCTCCAAGGCCTTCGCCAAGGACGTCATGGCGGCGGCCGAGGTGCCCACGGCCCGGTCGTACGTCTGCACGACGGCGGAAGAGGTCGACACGGCCCTCGACGCCTTCGGCGCCCCGTACGTCGTGAAGGACGACGGGCTCGCCGCCGGCAAGGGTGTCGTCGTCACCGACGATCTCGAAGCGGCCCGGGCCCACGCGGCGGCCTGCGAGCGCGTGGTCATCGAGGAGTACCTCGACGGCCCCGAGGTCTCCCTGTTCGCCGTGACCGACGGCGAGACAGTCGTACCGCTCCAGCCCGCCCAGGACTTCAAGCGGGCCCTGGACGGCGACGAGGGCCCCAACACCGGCGGCATGGGCGCGTACTCCCCGCTGCCGTGGGCCGACCCCAAGCTGGTCGACGAGGTGCTGCAGACCGTGCTGCAGCCGACCGTGGACGAGATGCAGCGGCGCGGCACACCGTTCTCCGGCCTGCTCTACGCCGGTCTCGCGATCACCTCCCGGGGTGTCCGCGTGATCGAGTTCAACGCCCGGTTCGGCGACCCCGAGACCCAGGTCGTGCTGGCCCGGCTGAAGACGCCGCTGGCGGGTCTGCTGATGGCGGCCGCCACCGGCAACCTCGCCCACCTGGAGCCGCTGCGCTGGAGCGACGACGCGGCCGTGACCGTGGTCGTCGCCTCGCACAACTACCCCGGCACCCCGCGCACGGGCGACCCGATCACCGGTCTGGACGAGGTCGCCGCCCAGGACGCCCCGCACGCGTACGTGCTGCACGCCGGCACCCGGCAGGAGGCCGACGCCGTCGTCAGCGCGGGCGGCCGCGTCCTGTCCGTGACGGCCACCGGCAAGGACCTCACCGAGGCCCGCGACCGCGCCTACACGGCCGTCGGCCGCATCCGTCTCGACGGCTCCCAGCACCGCACCGACATCGCCGCGAAGGCGGCAGGCGCGTAACCGACGCCCGCGCCCGGCAGGCGAACCACCGCCGCCGATGAACCCCACAGGCCCCGGATCCGTCTCAGGATCCGGGGCCTTGCATCTGGAGTCGGCAGTGGCCTTGCAGAGGGAGCCGGCAGTGGCCTGACGTGCGGGCGAGGCAGTGGTCTCACGTATCGGGAAGCAGTGGCCAGACGTGTGGGGAAGGGGTGGCCTGAACTGTGCGGGAGACGGGGGCCTGATGCTCACCGTCCGTCACTCACCTCTCCCCAAAGCCATTCCATCGGGTGACCGATGCCGCATCCGGCTGACGGGGGGCGGAGCCCCAACTAGGGTGCGGCGCAAGCGTTCCGGCACTTGGCCCACCGGCATTGCGATGTCAGTGGCGGGTGCCACAGTGGGGGAGTGAGCAAGGCAAGCATCGGGTCAACGGGGAGGGGGTGAGGTCGGTCGTGACCGGAATGGGTGTGGAGGCAGGCGCGCAGGTCGCGCGGGCACGCGCACTGGCCGTGCTGCGCATCCGCAGTCGTGCCCTGGCCGTGGCCCTGCTGCCGGCCGCCGTCGCCGTGATCCTGCTCGCGGGCGCCGCCGGTGACCGTCTGGAGGGCCCCGGCTGGGACGCGGCCCGGGCGGTGCTGACACCGGTCGCGGCCCTCGTGCTGCTCGCCGCGGCCGGGATCGCCCTGGTCGTCGCCCGGGCCCGGCCCGCCATGAGCCCGACCGTCCCGGTCGCCGAGGAGGCGGCCCCCGATCTGTACCGGATGGTGCGCGACCTCGCCGACCGCCTCGACGTCCCCGCGCCCTCCGCGATAGCGCTCACCCCGGACTGCGACAGCTGGCTGGAGGACCGCACCCACCGGTCCCACGCCCCGCCGCCGGTCGAGGAGCACCAGGACATAGCGGGGGCGGGCAAGCAGGCGCAGCGCCGGCAACCCGTCGCGCCGGTCCTCGTCATCGGCTCCCCGTTCCTGTGGTGGATGCGGGTCGGCGAGCTGCGCGCGGTCCTCGCCCCCGTCATCGCCGGCACGGGGCCCTCGGCCCACCCGGACATAGCCGCCGCCCGGCGCTTCGTCCGGGGCCTGGACGCCGCGGTGGCCGTGGCGTCGGAGCCCCGCCGCGACCCGCTGTCGCGGGCGGTGCTCGCCGGGGTCGGCCGGGTCGCCCGGCTTCTGCTGCGCGGGTGCCGGATCCATGCCGCCGAGATGGAGCGGGGCGTGGCGGCCGCGGCCGCGGAGCGTGCACAGGCTGTGGACTACGGGCTGCGGATCGTCGCCCAGGAGCAGGTGGGCCTTGCCTACGCGGGTTGGGACCGGCTGCTGACCCGGGTCGCGCTGCCCGCCTGGCGGATGGGCCGCTGGCCGTCCCGGCTGGACGCCGGTGTGGTCGCGGCGCTCACGGAGCTGTCCCGGCGCGACCGTCTGGCCGAGGGCTTCGCGTCCCGGCTGGGTGAGCGGCCGGCCTGCGATCTGCTGGAGGAGCCGGGCACGGTCGACGAAGCCGCCTCCCTCCTCGCCGCCCGCCTCTTCCACGGCGGCCCCGCAACACCCGGGCCCGACTGGTCACCCGTGGACTGGAGCGACTATCCGGACGAGGTCGTGGACCGCAAATGGCGCCTCGACGCGGCCCGGCTGCACCGCGTCCTGGACGCGATGGGCGTCCGCCCCGCCACCGGCCCCGCGTCCTCCGCCACCGACGCCCCGACCCTGTCCCGCGTCCTCGACCACCTCACGGCCACGGGCCCCGCGGGTACGACCGGGACCGCCCGAGCCGGCGGCCCCGCAGCGCCCCCGCCGGCGGAACCGGCCGCGGCCCGGACGGCCGAACGGACCGCCGAGGACCGGACCGCCGAACAGACCGCCGCGGGCCCGACGGCCGGCCCCGCACACCCGCCCGGTTCCAGACCGGACACCGCACCGCCCGAAGCCCCCGGCACACCCGATCCCGGCCCCGGAGGCACCACAAGCACCACCACAGGCATCAGCACAAGCACCACAAGCAGCCCCACGAGCACCACAAGCACCATCCCGGGCACCGCCCCGGACACCACCTCACCGGACCTCCTGGACGACGAGGACCTCTCCGGTACGACGGCCCCCAGCGCCACGCTCGCCGCCCGGCTCAGCGCCGAACTGGCCAGGGAGGAAGCCGCTCCCTCCCCGGCAGGGCCCCCCGCACCGGCGTCGCCGTCCCCCACCACCGACCTCGCCGCCCTCTGGGACGACCGGGCCCTTCCCCTCTTCCCCCTCCAGCCCCCGCGCACCGCCCGAGAGCTGCTCGCCGACCACCTCACCGCGATGGTCTGCTGCGCCGCGATGGACACCGCCGGTGCGACGCCGGGTCTGGACTGGCTGGACGGCCCCACCCTCCTGGTCGACGGCGAGCGCACGGCCGATCTGGCGCCCAAGATCCTCACCCTCATCGAGGACGGCGACGCCGCCCCGCTGCGGGTCTGGCTGTCTCAGCTCGGCATACGCCCGGAGAAGCCGGTTCGCCTCGGCTGACACCGGAGCGCCCACTTCCGGTTCTGGCCAATTCGAAACGAACAGTGACGAAGTGCGTGCGTTATGTGATGTGCTTGGACCGTTCGCGTGTATGGCAAGAGCGTGCGACATACGACAAACACATAGGCGCGAACGCGCCGCACCCACCACGGAAAGGCGCCCGCACCACAGGACACCGCACCGGCCACAAGCCACACCGGCACGCATCACCACGGGGGTCAAGGGGAGGGGAAGCAATCATGGGTTCGGAGCAGATCCGCCGCTGGGAGTCGGGAGCGCTGGCACATGCCGTGACGGATCCCTTCGGACAGGGCCCCGTTCCGTGGCTGCGCGGCAACGTGACGTACTTCGACGACTCGGGCCAGGTCGTCCCCTGGTACGTGGACCAGGACGCGTCGAATCCGCCGAAGAAGGGCAGCCGCTCGGGCGGCCCCCGCGCGGCCGACGACGTGAACCGCCAGATCAAGGGCTTCACCTCCACCGGCGCGGTGGCGCCCGGCGAAGCCATCGACTTCCACATCACCGTCGACCCGCCGCAGCAGTTCGCCGTCGACATCTACCGCATCGGCCACTACGGCGGTGACGGCGCCGCGAAGATCACCACCAGCCCGCGCCTGTCCGGCATCGTCCAGCCCGCGCCGCTCACCGCGGACCGTACGGTCTCCTGCCACCACTGGTGGCTGTCCTGGCGGCTGCAGGTCCCCTCGTACTGGAACATCGGCGCGTACGTCGCCGTCCTCACCACCGCCGACGGCTACCGCTCCCACGTCCCCTTCACCGTCCGCCACGACCAGCCCGCCGACCTGCTGCTCGTGCTGCCCGACGTCACCTGGCAGGCGTACAACCTGTATCCGGAGGACGGGCGCACGGGCGCCAGCCTCTACCACGCCTGGGACGACAAGGGCCGGCTGCTCGGCGAGTCCCAGGCTGCCACGACGGTCTCCTTCGACCGCCCGTACGCGGGCGCGGGCCTCCCCCTGCACGTCGGCCACGCCTACGACTTCATCCGCTGGGCCGAGCGCTACGGCTACGACATCGCCTACGCCCACGCGAGCGACCTGCACGCGGGCCGCGTCGACCCCACCCACTACCGCGGCCTGGTCTTCCCCGGCCACGACGAGTACTGGTCGGCCGCCATGCGCACCACCGTGGAGCGCGGCCGTGACGCCGGCACCTCGCTGGTCTTCCTCTCCGCCAACTCCATGTACTGGCAGGTGGAGCTGGGCCCCTCCCCGTCCGGCGTGCCCGACCGGCTGCTGACCTGCCGCAAGCGCCAGGGGCCGGGCAAGCCGGTGCTGTGGCGGGAGACCGACCGGGCGGAGCAGCAGCTCCTGGGCATCCAGTACGCCGGGCCCGTCCCCGAGCCGCACCCGCTGATCGTGCGCAACGCCGGACACTGGCTGTGGGAGGCCACCGGGGCGCACGAGGGCGACGAGATCGAGAACCTCGTGGCGGGTGAGGCGGACCGTTACTTCCCGCGCACCGCGCTGCCCGAGCACGAGGAGCGCACGCTGCTCGCCCACTCCCCGTACACCGGCAAGGAAGGCGCCGCGCGCCACCAGGAGACGTCCCTGTACCGGGCCCCCTCCGGCGCATGGGTCTTCGCAGCAGGAACGTTCGCCTGGTCCCCGGCCCTGGACCGGCCCGGACACGTGGACGGACGTATCCAGCGGGCCACCGCCAATCTCCTGGACCGCATCTGCAAACGCGACTGACCCACTGTCCGTGATCGGGCTCGGATACGGGAGAATCGAGCCACTTGGACAGAACCACGGGGAGGAACCGTGTCCGGATTCGTCGAAAAGCCCGAGCCGATCCAGGTTCCGGGCCTGGTGCATCTGCACACCGGCAAGGTGCGCGAGCTGTACCGGAACGAGGCGGGCGACCTCGTGATGGTCGCCAGCGACCGCATGTCCGCCTACGACTGGGTGCTGCCGACCGAGATCCCCGACAAGGGCCGGATCCTCACGCAGTTGTCCCTGTGGTGGTTCGAGCGGCTGGCCGACCTGGTCCCGAACCACGTGCTGAGCACGGAGCTGCCCGACGGCGCCCCCGCCGACTGGGCGGGCCGCACCCTGATCTGCAAGTCGCTGCGGATGGTCCCCGTGGAGTGCGTGGCCCGCGGCTACCTCACCGGCTCGGGCCTCGCCGAGTACAACGAGACCCGCACGGTCTGCGGCCTGGCCCTGCCGGAAGGCCTGACCGACGGCAGTGAACTGCCCGCCCCGATCTTCACCCCGGCCACCAAGGCCGCCGTCGGCGAGCACGACGAGAACGTCTCCTACGAGGAGGTAGCCCGCCAGGTCGGCGCGGACACCGCGGCCCGGCTGCGCCAGGCGACCCTCGCGGTCTACTCGCGGGGCCGGGACATCGCCCGGGAGCGGGGCATCATCCTCGCCGACACCAAGTTCGAGTTCGGCTTCGAGGGCGACGACCTGGTCCTCGCCGACGAGGTGCTCACCGCGGACTCCTCCCGCTTCTGGCCGGCCGACCAGTGGCAGCCGGGCCGCGCGCAGCAGTCGTACGACAAGCAGTTCGTCCGGGACTGGCTGACCTCGGCGGAGTCCGGCTGGGACCGCAAGAGCGAGCAGCCCCCGCCCGCCCTGCCCCAGCAGGTCGTCGACGCCACCCGTGCCAAGTACGTGGAGGCGTACGAGCGCCTGACCGGCACGAGCTGGTCGTAGGACCCGGCCGTCAGGACAGTCCTCGGGACAGTCCCCAGGACACGAAGAAGCCCCCCGGCCGGAACCGGGGGGCTTCTCGATGGAGCGAACGACGAGGTTCGAACTCGCGACCTCAACCTTGGCAAGGTTGCGCTCTACCAACTGAGCTACGTTCGCATGCGCCGTGGCGCGAGAACCACTATACCCAACCTCGCTCCCGTGCGAGCCGTACCGCCGCATGCCGGTTCTCCGCACCGAGCTTCGAGGCGGCCGACGACAGATAGTTCCGCACGGTGCCCTGCGACAATGCGGCCCGCTCGGCGATCTCCGCGACGGGCGCTCCGTCGGCGGCGAGTTCCAGGACCTCCGCCTCCCGCGCGGTCAGCGGCGAGTCCCCGGCGGCGATCGCGTCGGCGGCCAACTCCGGGTCGACGTAACGGTTCCCGGCGTGCACGGTCCGGATGAGCTCCGCGAGCCGCTGCGCGCTCACGGTCTTGGGCACGAACCCCCGCACACCGGCCTGCAGCGCCCGCTTCAGATGTCCGGGCCGCCCGTGGCTGGTGACGATGAGCACCTTGCAGCCGGGCAGTTCGGACCGCAGGGATGTGGCGACCTTCACACCGTCGGCGCCGGGCATCTGGAGATCCAGCACGGCGACATCGGGCCGGTGCGCCCGGGCCATCGCCAGCGCCTCGGGTCCGGTGGCCGCCTCGGCGATCACGACGAGGTCGTCCTCCAGGGACAGCAGCGCGGCGAGCGCCCCGCGGATGAGGTGCTCGTCGTCGGCGAGCAGCAGCCGGACGGGCTCCACGGCCGTCATGGGGTGACCTCGCTCACAGCACGTGCCGTGGTGGCGGCCGGGGCGGCGCCGGAAGAGGTGGAGGGCGACGGCAGCGGAACCTGCGCCGTCAGCCGGAACAGCCCTCGTCCCAGGGGCCCGGCCTCCAGGGTCCCGTCGATCTCCGCCAGCCGCTCCCGCAGCCCGGCGAGCCCCGAGCCGGACGGTCCGGACCCGGACTGCGCCCCCGTCTCGCTCGTTCCGTCGTTCTCCACGGACAACACCACCCGCCCCTCCAGCACCCTTAGTCGTACCTCGCACCGTCGCGCGTCCCCGTGCCGCAGCACGTTGGTCGCGGCCTCCCGGACCACCCAGCCCAGGGCGGACTGCACCGCGGGCGGCAGGCCGGCCGCCGGCACCCCGGCGACCGTGCAGTCGATGCCGGCGGCCGCCAGCACCCCTTGCGCGCCGGCGAGTTCCGAGCCGAGGTCGGCCTCCCGGTAGCCGCGCACGACCTCCCGCACCTCCCGTTGCGACTCCTGCGCGAGCCGCTGCACCTCGACCATCTGCGGCACGGCCTCGGGACGTCCCCGCTGGGCGAGCTGCACGGCCAGTTCGCTCTTGAGGGCGATCACGGCGAGATTGCGCCCCATGACGTCGTGCAGATCCCGCCCGAACCTCAGCCTCTCCTCGGCGACGGCGAGCCGGGTCCGGGTCTCGCGGGCCTCGTCGAGCTCGTAGACGGAATTGAGCAGCCACACCGAGAAGACGGCCGTGAAGGCGATGAACACGCCGCCGATCAGCACGATCAGAGATGTGAAGAGCGCCGTGAGCGCGGGGGCGCCGAGCGCGGTCGCCACCACCCAGGTGCCCGCCGCGAAGCCTCCCGCGATGCCGAAGGCGCGCCGCCGGGAGCGGACGCCGAGCGCGATGATGCCGGGACCGAAGATCAGGATCACTCCGAAGACGCCACCGGCGGCGGTGTCGATGCCCTCGCGTTCGGGTCCGAGCTCGGCGAGTCCGATCGCGGCGGCGGCGATGGCGGCGGTGACGGCGGCCAGGGTCCACATCAGTCCGGTGGGCTGGGGCCTGCGGCCACGGGTCCAGTCGACCGCCCGCGACACGGTCACGAAGCAGAGGGCCGCATGCACGGCCACCACCAGCATCACGGCCGAACCCAGCCGCGGCCCGAGCGGGGCCACGGACGTGATCCCGACGGAGAAGAACTCCATCACGGCGAAGAAGTGGAACGACCACCGCGTGTACGACTCGACCTTCTCCGGCGTGGTCTTGTGCCGCCACCACCTGCCCGGCGTGCGCATGCGCCCCGTCACTCCCCTTCGGTCAACGCCGCGGTTCCCAGCGGAACCACCGCCGTACAGCAAACACCGCGATGAGGATCCAGGCCATGGCGGTCGCGGATGCGCCCAGTGCCTCGTACGCGGAGAGGTCGCCGGTCCAGCCGCCGCGCACCAGCGTGACGACGGGCGTCAGCGGCAGCAGTTCGAGGACGGAGGCCACCCGGTCCGGGAACAGCTCCAGCGGTGCGAACATGCCGGAGCCGATCATCGAGACCATCAGCAGCGGCATGGGCGTGACCTGGGCGCTCTCGCCGGTCCGGGTGAAACTCGCGGTGGCCGCGGCGAGGGCGGCACTCATCACGAGCCCCAACAGGAGCCCGAGGACGACCAGATGCGGTGCCGACGGCGCGGAGAGGTCCATCAGCAGGGCACACCCCACCACCAGCAGCAGGCACTGCGCGAGCCCGGTGAGGACCGCCGGCAGTGACGTCCCGGCCAGGATCTCGACGTCCCGCAGCTCACCGGTGCGCAGCCGCTTGAGCACCAGCTCCTCACGCCGCACGACGAACGCGCCGACGAGCACGGAGTAGACCGCGAACAGCAGGGAGAAGCCGACCGCGGCGGGCAGCACCAGGGTGCCGGGGCTGAGCCCCGCCCCGGCGAGGTCCATGTCCTCGGACGCCGCCTTCACGCTGACCGGCATCACCAGCGGCACGAACAGGGCGGCGAACAGCGCGCCACGGGTCCGCCCGAGCAGGGTCAGTTCGGCGCGGGCCAGAGAGGTCATCCGGCTCAGCGGGGTCGTCGCCACCGCGGCCGGGCGGGGTGTCGTGTGCGTGGCGCTCATGCCGCGTACTCCTTCGTCGTCATGCCCATGGCCGGCTGTGCGGAGGCGTCCTTGGCGATCCCGAGGAACGCCTCCTCCAGGGAGGCCGAGCGCACGTCCAGGCGGCGCAGTTCGACCCGGGCCTGCGCGGCCCACATCAGCAGGCCGGTGGCCGACCGCTGGAGTTCATGGGTGCGCAGCCGGACGATCCGGCCGTCGGTCTCGTGGCCGGTCACGCCCAGTTCGCCGAGCGGCGGGAGGTCGCCGACGAAGTAGCCGTCGGGCAGTTCGAAGGAGATCCGCGACGGCTCCGCGGCGGTCACCTCGGCCGGGGTACCGGTGGTGGCGATACGGCCCTCGTGCATGATCGCGAGCCGGTCGGCGAGGTTCTCGGCCTCCTCCAGGTAGTGCGTGGTCAGCAGCACCGTCGTCCCGCCGTCGCGCAGCGCGCTCACCAACTCCCAGGTGTCCCGGCGGCCTTCGGCGTCCAGGCCGGTGGACGGCTCGTCGAGGAAGAGCACCTCGGGGTCGCCGAGCAGGGCGAGGGCCAGGTTGAGGCGGCGCCGCTGGCCGCCGGACAGCTGCTTGACCCGGGTGCCGGCCTTCGCCTCCAGGCCGACCAGCGCCAGTACCTCCGCCGGAGGTCGTGCCCGGCTCACGCATCCCGCCCACATCCGGGCGGTCTCCGCGACGGTGAGTTCGGAGGGGAAGCCGCCTTCCTGCAGCATGACGCCGGTCCGGGGCCGTACGGCGGCCCGGTCGGTGTACGGGTCGTGCCCGAGGACCCGCACCCGCCCGCCGGCCGGCCGCGCGAGTCCCTCGAGGAGTTCGACGGTCGACGTCTTGCCCGCGCCGTTGGTGCCGAGCAGCGCGAAGATCTCGCCGCGTCGGACGGAAAAGCTGATTCCGCTCACGGCCTCGAACCCGCCCCCGTACACACGACGCAGGTCAGTGACCTCAATCACGTGTTCGTGTCCGTTGGTTTCCATGATTCAAGCGTCCCGGTCGTGCGGGCCCGGAAGCAGTGCGCGCTGTCATCACTCGGCATGACAAATGTCAGAAGGCCGGAAGGGGCGTGCGGAACACGATGAAGGCCCCGGTCCTGATGGACCGGGGCCTTCATTTCCGAGCGGACGACGAGGCTCGAACTCGCGACCTCAACCTTGGCAAGGTTGCGCTCTACCAACTGAGCTACGTCCGCATTTGCTCCCGATCAGCTTGCACTGACCGGTGCGGGCACCAGCCTACCTGATCGACAAGAGCGACCGGTACGGCGATGCAGAGCGGGTGACAGGAATCGCACACTGCGCCTTCCCCCTGGAAGGGGGATGTTCTACTACTGAACTACACCCGCATGTTTCCGTGAGCTGGGCCTTTCGGCCTCGCCCCTCGGCGTGCTCCAGACTCTAGCTGATCAGCAGGGGTGCTGCGCAAGTCGGCTGCCGCGAGGGGCGGGTGACCGGGCATCGGTCCGGGCACGACGGACCGTCACTGCGCGGCGGTGAACGCCTCGTAGACCTTCTTGGGGATGCGCCCGCGCGCGGGGACGTCCATCTTGTTGGCCTGCGCCCAGGCGCGCACGGCCGACGGGTCGGGGGCGACCTCCGTCTGCCGGTACGCCTTGCCCGAGCGGGACCGCTTGCGGCCGGCCTCGACGTAGGGGGCCAGCGCCTTCCGCAGTTCTCCGGCGTTGCCTTCGCTCAGGTCGATCTCGTACGACTTGCCGTCCAGTCCGAAGGCGATCGTTTCCGCCGCTTCCGAGCCGTCGATGTCGTCAGAGAGAGTGACCACGACCTTCTGCGCCACGAATATCGGTCCCTTCATACGGCACTATGCCAATTCATTTGTACCGTGCCTGGCAATGCATTGTGAAGCCCGACTAAATCCTTCCGCGTGTCCGAAGGCAATAGGTTTCGGGTGTCGATCCGGAATCTTTCCCGAAAACTTCCCGTGTGGGTCCGCCGATGCCGGATCGTGATGACGGTCACGTAGTTTCCTACAAGTCAACGCGCGTAGAAATTTTGTGCGGGTAGTCTGAAGGAACCTGCTCAGCACCACACACCGGGAGTGCCAGTGGCACGCGTCGTAGTCGACGTCATGCTCAAGCCGGAGATCCTCGACCCCCAGGGCCAGGCGGTGCAGCGCGCACTGCCGCGGCTGGGTTTCGAGGGGATCTCGGACGTCCGCCAGGGAAAGCGTTTCGAACTGGAAGTTGACGGGCCGGTCGACGAGGCCGCCCTCGCCCGCATTCATGATCTTGCGGAGTCCTTCCTCGCGAACACCGTGATCGAGGACTTCTCGATCCGGGTCGAGGAAGTCGCGGAGGCCGCGAAGTGACCGCTCGTATTGGCGTCGTCACTTTTCCCGGCAGCCTGGACGACCGTGACACCCAGCGCGCGATCCGCGTCGCCGGTGCCGAGCCGGTCGCCCTCTGGCACAAGGACAAGGACCTCAAGCAGGTCGACGCCGTGGTGCTGTGCGGTGGTTTCTCCTACGGCGACTATCTGCGCGCCGGGGCCATCGCCCGTTTCTCGCCGGTGATGGAGCCCCTGCTGGAGCAGGCGAAGGCCGGTCTGCCGGTGCTCGGCATCTGCAACGGCTTCCAGATCCTCACCGAGGCCCATCTGCTGCCGGGCACGATGCTGCGCAACGACCACCTGCACTTCATCTGCCGCGACCAGAAGCTGCGGGTGGAGAACGCCGAGACCTCCTGGACCACCGACTACACGGCCGGCCAGGAGATCCACATCCCGCTGAAGAACAACGACGGGCAGTACGTCGCCGACGCGTACACGCTCGACCAGCTGGAGGCCGAGGGCCGGGTCGCCTTCCGGTACCTGGACTTCAACCCCAACGGCTCGCAGCGGGACATCGCGGGCGTCACCAACGCGGCCGGGAACGTGGTCGGCCTCATGCCGCACCCCGAGCACGCCGTGGAGCCGCTGATCGGCACCGGCCGCACCGACGGTCTCCCCTTCTTCACCTCGATCCTCAAGAAGCTGGTCAACGCATGAGCCGGACGCCTCTGGACACGGTCGAGCACGCGGCCGCGACCCCCGACGTCGAGCTGCCCTGGGCCGAACTGGGCCTGAAGAAGGACGAGTACGAGCGGGTCGTGGAGATCCTCGGCCGCCGGCCCACCGGGGCCGAGCTCGCCATGTACTCGGTGATGTGGTCGGAGCACTGCTCGTACAAGAGCAGCAAGGTCCACCTGCGCCAGTTCGGCGAGAAGGCCCCCCGGTCCGACGCGATGCTCGTCGGCATCGGCGAGAACGCCGGTGTCGTGGACGTCGGCCAGGGCTACGCGGTCACCTTCAAGGTCGAGTCGCACAACCACCCGTCGTACGTGGAGCCCTACCAGGGCGCGGCCACCGGTGTCGGCGGCATCGTGCGCGACATCATCGCGATGGGCGCGCGCCCGGTCGCCGTGGTCGACCCGCTGCGCTTCGGCGCGGCCGACCACCCCGACACCAAGCGCGTCCTTCCGGGCGTCGTCGCCGGCATCGGCGGCTACGGCAACTGCCTGGGTCTGCCCAACATCGGCGGCGAGGTCGTCTTCGACGCCTGCTACCAGGGCAACCCGCTGGTCAACGCCGGTGCCATCGGCGTCATGCGGCACGAGGACATCCACCTCGCGAAGGCGTCCGGCGCGGGCAACAAGGTCATCCTGTACGGGGCCCGGACCGGCGGCGACGGCATCGGCGGCGCCTCGATCCTCGCCTCCGAGACCTTCGACGACGCCAAGCCGAGCAAGCGCCCGGCCGTCCAGGTCGGCGACCCCTTCCAGGAGAAGCTCCTCATCGAGTGCACCCTGGAGGCCTTCCAGGAGAAGCTGGTCGTCGGCATCCAGGACCTCGGCGCGGCGGGCCTGTCCTGCGCGACGAGCGAGCTGGCCTCCAACGGCTCCGGCGGCATGCGCGTCACCCTCGACGACGTACCGCTGCGCGACTCCACGCTCTCGCCCGAGGAAATCCTCATGAGTGAGTCGCAGGAACGCATGTGCGCGGTCGTCGAGCCGGAGAAGGTCGACCGCTTCCTGGAGATCTGCGACAAGTGGGACGTCATCGCCACCGTCATCGGTGAGGTGACCGACGGCGACCGCCTGGAGATCTACTGGCACGGCGGCAAGATCGTCGACGTCGACCCGCGCACGGTCGCACACGAGGGCCCGGTCTACGAGCGCCCGTACGCCCGGCCCGACTGGCAGGACACCCTCCAGGCGGACGACGCGAACAAGCTGCCCCGCCCGGAGACGTCCGAGCAGCTGAAGGACCAGGTCCTGAAGCTGGTCTCCTCCCCGAACCAGGCCTCCAAGTCCTGGATCACCAGCCAGTACGACCACTTCGTGCAGGGCAACACCGTCCTCGCCCAGCCCGAGGACTCCGGCATGATCCGGATCGACGAGGAGACCGGCCTCGGCGTGGCCATCGCCACGGACGGCAACGGCCGGTACGCCAAGCTCGACCCGTACCACGGCGCCCAGCTCGCCCTGGCGGAGGCGTACCGCAACGTCGCCACCACGGGCGCCAAGCCGCTGGCCGTCTCCGACTGCCTGAACTTCGGCTCGCCCGAGGACCCGGCGGTGATGTGGCAGTTCGCGGAAGCCGTGCGCGGCCTGGCGGACGGCTGCCTGCAGCTCGGCACCCCGGTGACCGGCGGCAACGTCTCGCTCTACAACCAGACCGGCGAGGCCGCCATCCACCCGACCCCGGTCGTCGCGGTCCTCGGCGTCATCGACGACGTGGCCCGCCGCACGCCGGTCGCCTTCCAGGAGGAGGGCCAGCTGCTCTACCTCCTCGGCGACACGCGTGAGGAGTTCGGCGGCTCGGCCTGGTCCCAGGTCGTGCACGACCACCTCGGCGGCCTGCCCCCGAAGGTCGACCTGGAGCGCGAGCGCCTGCTGGCGGAGATCCTGATCTCCGCCTCCCGCGACGGCATGATCGACTCCGCGCACGACCTGTCCGACGGCGGTCTGATCCAGGCGGTCGTCGAGTCGGCCCTGCTCGGGGAGAAGGGCGCCCGCCTGATCGTCCCGGACGGTCTGGACGCCTTCACCTTCCTCTTCTCCGAGTCGGCGGGCCGCGCAGTCGTGGCCGTACCGCGTTCGGAAGAGGTCCGCTTCAACGACATGTGCGGCGCGCGTGGCCTGCCGGTCACCCGCATCGGTGTCGTCGACGGCGACACGGTCGACGTCCAGGGCGAGTTCACCCTCCCCCTGGCCGACCTGCGCGAGGCGCACGAGGGCACGATCCCGGCGCTGCTGAAGTAGGCATCCGCTCCGAAGCCCCCGCCCGGTCCGCCGGGCGGGGGCTTCGCCGTGCCCGGACGACGCTCACGATCCGACCCTTGTACGAAGTTACGTAGTTCCGTAATATCCACGGAGTGGAACTCGAACAACGCGTCGCCGACCTGGAGCGCCGCCTGGCCGCCCTGGAAGGTGCCCGGCGTGACACGTCCCGGCTCGACGGCAGCGACTTCTGGGCGCTGAACGGCCTGAAGGAGAAGCTGTCCGAGCTCGGCGCCGAGGGCGGCGGCATCCTCTACACCGGCTCGGTGCGCCTGCCCACGGGCGAGCCGTACGCCTGGCAGATGGGCGCCCTGACGGAAGGACTGCTGGAGACGGACTGGACCACGGCTGCCGAGTCGTTCGCGGCGCTCGGCCATCCGGTCCGGCTCCGGCTCCTGCGCGAGGTCCTCGGCGGCCTGCGCACCGCCGCCGAACTCGCCGAGCTGGACGAGGTCGGCACGACCGGCCAGATCTACCACCACTTGCGCCAGCTCACCGGCGCCGGCTGGCTGCACACCCCCGGCCGGGGCCGCTACGAGGTCCCGCCGGCGAGGGTCGTGCCGCTGCTGGTGGCACTGGCGACGACCCGCCCGTAGCAGCGACGGAACTGGGGAACGAATGTCCGCACGCAAGATCGGCGCGATGGCCTTCCGGGGCCTCCAACTGGGCTTCATCGCCCTGGTGGTCGCCCATGTCTGCCTCGGCTGGAGCTACAGCGTCCTGTGGGACTTCCTGCCGCTGGTCCTGGCCTACGCCGTCATCACCGTCACCAACCGCTGGGGCGGCACACCGGACGGCCCCGGCGTCGCCCGCGAGCCCCTGGAAGTCGCCGTGCCCGTCGCCGGCCGCTGGTCCGCGCTGAACAGCCCGGCCGACCGCACCCCCAGCCACGGCGTCCACGCCCACGGGCAGACGTACGCCATCGACGTCCTCGCCGAGCCCGAGCCGGGCGCCCGCCCGGCCTTCGGCCGGCTCTGGCCGCTCGCCCGCCGGCCCCAGGACTTCCCGGCGTTCGACGCCCCCGTCCTCGCGGTCGCCGACGCCACGGTCGTACGAGCCTCCGACGGACAGCGCGACCACCTCAGCCGCACCTCCCTGCCCGGCCTGCTGTACCTGATGCTCGTCGAAGGCTCGATACGCGAGATGTCGGGGGTCCACCGCATCCTCGGCAACCACCTCGTCCTCGACCTGGGCGACGGCACCTACGCCGCCTACGCCCACCTCCGGCGCGGCTCCCTCACCGTCCGAGAGGGCGACCGGGTGCGGCCCGGGCAGGTGATCGCCCGCTGCGGCAACTCCGGCAACTCCTCCGAACCGCACCTGCACTTCCAGCTGATGGACGACCCGGACCCGGACGCGGCCCGGGGTGTCCCCTTCACGTGGCGGGGCGTCGGGGTGCCCCGGAACGGGGAGACCTTCGACGCGGCTCCCCCTGTCACCGCCCGCACCTAGGCTGAACCCCATGCCCCCGGCCAGGAAACGCACCCGCAGCTACGACCCCGTCAAGATCCGCACGGCGGTGCTCGCGCAGTTCGGGCACGTCCGTGCCGCTGCCGCCGGCCTCACGCCCGAGCAGCTCGCCCTGCCCACCCGGCTGGGCGACTGGAGCGTCCGGGAGCTCGCGGCCCACCTGACCATGGCCGTGGAGAGCGTCAGCCGCAACCTCGACCGCGAGGAGCCGGCGAAACCGGAGCTCGCCCTCCTCGACTGGCCCTTCGCCACGGCCGCCCGGGCCGGGGACATCGACGACGGCACCCGTCGGCTCGCCGAGGCCCACCCCGACCTCGACGCCCTGTTCGCCGAGACGGCGGAGCGCTTGGCCGGGAAGCTCCAGGACGCACCCGGCACCCGCGTCCTGGCCACGCGGACGGGTGCCATGCTCCTCGCCGACCACCTCGTCACCCGCACCGTCGAACTCGTCGTCCACACCGACGACCTCAACGCCGCCGTCCCCGGCCTGGACATCCCCCACGACCGTCAGGCCCTGGCCGCCTGCACCCGGCTGCTCGCCGACGCGCTGGCCGCGAAGGCGCCCGGCGGCTCCACGGAGGTGCGGGTGCCGCCGTACGCGGTGGTGCAGTGCGTCGAAGGACCGAGGCATACCCGGGGCACCCCGCCCAACGTCGTCGAGACGGACCCGCTGACCTGGATCCGCCTCGCGACCGGGCGGCTGGGATGGCAGCAGGCCGTCCAGGACGCCAAGGTCAGCGCGAGCGGAGAGCGGGCGGACCTGTCGGCCCATCTGCCCCTGATGAAATAGGCGGAACCGATCCACCCGGGTCGTCCGTCGAAGTGGCATGGACAGGCAGAAGCAGCGTATGACCCTGACGGCCGCCGCCATGCTCGTCCCGCTCCTGGCGGCCTGCGGCAGCGAGAACGCGGGCGGCGGCAGCGGCTCGGTCGGTGCCGGCAAGCCGATCACCGGTGTGCGGTGGAACGTGGACAGCGTCACCGCGGACGGCAGGACGCAGAAGGCCCCCTCCGACGCTCACATGACCATCGACAAGGGCCGGGCCGAGGGCAGCCTCGGCTGCAACAACTTCAGCGCCGAGGCCACCGTCGACGGCGACCGCGTCCGGCTCGGCAAGACCCGCGCCACCGAGATGGCCTGCGAGGACACGCCCGTCGCCTTCGAGACGACCCTCGCGAAGGCCCTCTCGGGCCAGGACCTGAAGGCGACGACGGACGACGACCGGCTCACCCTCACCACCGGCGAGGGCGACACCGTCCGCCTGACCAAGGCGAAGGACACCCCGCTGGCCGGCACCGAGTGGACCGTCACGACCCCGGACGCCGACGGCCGGGCCCACCTCACCTTCGACGAGAAGAAGGGCACCGTCTCCGGCAGCCTCGGCTGCAACAAGGTGAACGCCAAGGCCACGGTCCGCGACGGCCATATCACCCTCGGCCCTCCCGCCACGACCCGAATGATGTGCGAAGACTCACTCATGGACGCCGAGAAGAAGCTGCTGCGTCTTTTCGACGGAAAGCCGAAGTACGAAGTCGATCACCAAACCCTTACGCTGACCAGCGAAAACGGCGTGAGCGTACGAGCGGTCGCCGAGCGGTGATCCACCGGAAAGTCCGGTATCCCCAATTCGGACCAGTGGTCGACCTCGCCTACACTCGGTGGCGTGCCACGTGGTGACGGACGACTCAACCACGACCTGCTCCCCGGTGAGAAGGGCCCCCAGGACGCTTGTGGCGTCTTCGGTGTCTGGGCTCCGGGCGAAGAGGTCGCCAAGCTCACGTACTTCGGGCTCTACGCCCTCCAGCATCGAGGCCAGGAATCCGCGGGAATCGCGGTCAGCAACGGCTCACAGATCCTCGTCTTCAAGGACATGGGCCTGGTTTCCCAGGTCTTCGACGAGACCTCCCTCGGTTCGCTCCAGGGTCACATCGCGGTCGGTCACGCCCGCTACTCGACCACCGGTGCCTCCGTCTGGGAGAACGCCCAGCCGACCTTCCGCGCGACCGGACACGGATCCATCGCGCTCGGCCACAACGGCAATCTCGTCAACACCGCCCAGCTCGCCGAGATGGTCGCCGACCTGCCCAAGCAGGAAGGCGGACGCACCCCGCGCGTCGCGGCGACCAACGACACCGACCTGCTCACCGCGCTCCTCGCGGCCCAGGTCGACGAGGACGGCAAGCCGCTGACCATCGAGGATGCCGCTCACGCGGTCCTCCCGAAGGTCAAGGGCGCGTTCTCGCTCGTCTTCATGGACGAGCACACCCTGTACGCGGCCCGCGACCCGCAGGGCATCCGCCCGCTGGTCCTCGGACGCCTGGAGCGCGGCTGGGTCGTCGCCTCCGAGTCCGCGGCCCTCGACATCTGCGGCGCCAGCTACGTCCGCGAGATCGAGCCGGGCGAGTTCGTCGCCATCGACGAGAACGGCCTGCGGACCTCACGATTCGCGGACGCGAAGCCCAAGGGCTGCGTCTTCGAGTACGTGTACCTGGCCCGCCCCGACACCGACATCGCCGGCCGGAACGTGTACCTCTCCCGTGTGGAGATGGGCCGCAAGCTGGCGAAGGAGGCCCCGGTCGAGGCCGACCTGGTGATAGCGACGCCGGAGTCCGGCACCCCCGCCGCCATCGGCTACGCGGAGGCCTCCGGCATCCCCTTCGGCAACGGCCTGGTGAAGAACGCCTACGTCGGCCGGACATTCATCCAGCCCTCGCAGACGATCCGCCAGCTGGGCATCCGCCTGAAGCTGAACCCGCTGAAGGAAGTCATCAAGGGCAAGCGCCTGGTCGTCGTCGACGACTCGATCGTGCGCGGCAACACCCAGCGGGCCCTGGTCCGCATGCTCCGCGAGGCGGGCGCCGCCGAGGTCCACATCCGGATCTCCTCGCCCCCGGTGAAGTGGCCCTGCTTCTTCGGCATCGACTTCGCCACCCGCGCCGAGCTCATCGCCAACGGCATGACGATCGACGAGATCGGCACCTCCCTGGGCGCCGACTCCCTGGCCTACATCTCCATCGACGGCATGATCGAGGCGACCACCATCGCCAAGCCGAACCTGTGCCGCGCCTGCTTCGACGGCGAGTACCCGATGGAGCTCCCGGACCCCGAGCTGCTCGGCAAGCAGCTGCTGGAGACGGAGCTGGCCGCCGGCCCGGCCGCCACGGCCGCCGCCGACGCGATCCGCCGCCCGTAGACGGCCCGTGCTCTGCCTTTTCAAAACGCCTGCCGTACAACACGAAGGTTCACATCGTCATGCCTGACACAACTGGTGCCAGCTACGCAGCCGCGGGCGTCGACATCGAAGCGGGCGACCGCGCCGTCGAACTGATGAAGGAGTGGGTGAAGAAGGCCCAGCGCCCCGAGGTCCTCGGCGGCCTCGGCGGCTTCGCCGGCCTCTTCGACGCCTCCGCCCTGAAGAACTACGAGCGGCCGCTGCTCGCCTCGGCCACGGACGGCGTCGGCACCAAGGTCGACATCGCCCGCCGGCTGGGTGTCTACGACTCCATCGGCCACGACCTGGTCGCCATGGTCATGGACGACATCGTGGTCTGCGGCGCCGAGCCGCTGTTCATGACCGACTACATCTGCGTCGGCAAGGTCCACCCCGAGCGGGTCGCCGCCATCGTCAAGGGCATCGCCGAGGGCTGCGTGCTGGCCGGATGCGCCCTGGTCGGCGGCGAGACGGCCGAGCACCCGGGCCTGCTGGGCGAGGACGACTTCGACGTCGCCGGTGCCGGTACGGGCGTCGTGGAGGCCGACCGGCTGCTCGGCGCCGATCGCATCCGGACGGGTGACGCGGTGATCGCCATGGCGGCCTCCGGGCTTCACTCGAACGGGTACTCCCTCGTCCGCCACGTCCTGCTGAACCAGGCGGGCCTCGCGCTGGACGCGCACATCGAGGAGCTCGGCCGCACCCTCGGCGAGGAGCTGCTGGAGCCCACCAAGATCTACTCGCTGGACTGCCTGGCCCTGATGCGGACCACCGAGGTGCACGCTTTCAGCCACATCACCGGCGGCGGGCTCGCGGCCAACCTCGCCCGGGTCATCCCCGACGGGCTGCACGCCGTCGTCGACCGCTCCACCTGGACCCCGGCGCCGATCTTCGACCTGGTCGGCCGCACGGGCAGCGTGGAGCGCCTGGAGCTCGAGAAGACCCTGAACATGGGCGTCGGCATGATCGCGATCGTGCCGCAGGAGTCCGTGGACGTGGCCCTGGCGACCCTCGCCGACCGTGGCGTGGACGCCTGGGTGGCCGGAGAGATCACGGACCGGGGCGAGCACCCCACCGGTGCCGCCCTGATCGGTGACTACGCGAGCTGAGACACGGCAGTCCTGCCCTGCGGGCAGCACAGAACCCGGTCGGTGACCGGAGTCACCGACCGGGTCAATGCTCTAGTGCAGGGTCAAGCGCCGCGACGATGCTGCGAGGACTGGCCGTCCTCGTCGTCGTCGTCCTCATAGAGGTCGGCGTACCGTGCGTACAGGTCCTCATCCTGATCATCGTCTTCGAGCGGCTCGCCGTTAGGCGGCTGCGGATTCGAAGGCGATGCACCCAGCTCCTCGGCCAGGCGTGAGAGGTCAGTCCCACCGCTGTTGTACTTCAGCTGGCGGGCGACCTTCGTCTGCTTGGCCTTGGCCCGGCCGCGCCCCATGGCTCGACCCCCTCAACGACGGGGCTCGACGGCCCCAGAGTCTTGACACGCGTTCATGGTCCGGCACGGACTCTCCGCGGAGAGACCGGTCCGTAGGGCTTCCACGGTACCTGAGCCCGCGCCCATACGGTACGTCGCCCGCATGACGTGCCCGCGCCCAGGACCTTCGAGGCGCCCCGTCCTCGCTGGTCAACCGCGATTTTAACCACTTATCGGCGGTCGACCCGCCGGTAGAAGTGAGAGTTCTCTCTAACTGCCCACCGACGGGTACCGGCCAAACGTACGAGACTTTGTGGATCAGTCCCGCATCGCCCGGGGTCAGCGCGCCCGGCGGGCCAGGGTCGCGTCGTGCATCCGCTGCTCGGCGATCCGGTCGGCCGCCGCGGCCGGCGGAATACCGTCTTCCTTCGCACGTGCGAATATGGCCAGCGTGGTGTCGAAGATCTTCGCCGCCTTCGCCTTGCACCGCTCGAAGTCGAAGCCGTGCAGCTCGTCCGCGACCTGGATCACACCGCCGGCGTTGACCACGTAGTCCGGCGCGTAGAGGATCCCGCGGTCGGCGAGGTCCTTCTCCACGCCCGGGTGGGCGAGCTGGTTGTTGGCGGCGCCGCAGACCACCCTGGCGGTCAGCGCCGGCACGGTGTCGTCGTTCAGGGCGCCACCGAGCGCGCAGGGGGCATAGATGTCGAGGCCCTCGGCGCGGATCAGGGTCGCGGTGTCGGCGACGGCCGTGACGCCCGTCGGGTGCGCGGCGAGGATCCGGCCCACGGCGTCCTCGCGCACGTCCGTGATGACGACCTCGGCGCCTTCCGCCCGCAGATGCTCCACCAGGTGGTGGCCGACCTTGCCGACACCGGCGATACCGACCTTGCGGCCGCGCAGCGAGGGGTCGCCCCACAGGTGCTGCGCGGAAGCGCGCATGCCCTGGTAGACGCCGTAGGCGGTGAGGACGGAGGAGTCCCCGGCGCCGCCGTTCTCGGGGGAGCGGCCGGTCGTCCAGCGGCACTCGCGGGCCACGACGTCCATGTCGGCGACGTAGGTACCGACATCGCAGGCGGTGACGTACCGGCCGCCGAGCGAGGCCACGAACCGGCCGTAGGCGAGGAGCAGCTCCTCGCTCTTGATCTTCTCCGGGTCCCCGATGATCACGGCCTTGCCGCCGCCGTGGTCGAGACCGGCCATGGCGTTCTTGTACGACATGCCGCGTGCGAGGTTCAGCGCGTCGGCGACGGCCTCGGCCTCGTTCGCGTACGGGTAGAAGCGCGTACCGCCGAGCGCGGGGCCCAGGGCGGTGGAGTGGAGGGCGATGACGGCCTTGAGGCCGCTCGCCCGGTCCTGGCAGAGCACGACTTGCTCATGTCCGCCCTGGTCCGAGTGGAACAGGGTGTGCAGTACATCAGCAGGTGCGCCGGTTACGTCGGTCACTGTGGTGACTCCTGAGTAGGTGCGGCGGGTGGAGACCAGCTCCCGTGCGGGTGGCGGGGACTGTTGAGCATGAGATTAGAGCCTGGCTGGCCCCGCCGACCGCACAGTGCACAGGATCACCTCCGACCGGAGTACACCCGTGCGACGATTTGCATAGATTTCCCGCGCGATCGTGAGTGGGTTCCGCAGGTTTTCGCGGCGGTGCGCGGGGGAGGGAGCAGGCGTGCCCAAGGTGACCTCGGTGATCGTCCCCTACGCGACCTATCTGCGCGTGTACGAACCGCTGGCCGCCTTCCCCGAGCCGGAGCGCAGCCAGTGGGCCCGCTACGCCGACCGTGCCGACCGTCCCACGTATCAGGACGAACTCCGCCGTGCTCTGGCCGACTTGGCGCCGGTCCCGCCGGTCCCGGTGCCGGTGCACGAGAGCGAGGACGCCTTCGTGCTCGACGTCGACGGTGTCGTCTGCGTCTGCCCCTGGCGCACCCGGCTGCGCGGCTGGCTGGCCCTGGACGAGCTCGCCGGCGAGCTCCCTCCGCCGGTCATGGACGCGGTCCTGCCCCCGCTCCTGCGGCGCCAGGCGGCCCAGGACTACGAGCGCTGGCTGGCGATCAACCCGGACGCCCGGCCGTGGATCCGCACGGCCACCTGGCAGGTGCCGATCAACTGGTTCGTCCTGGTTTCCGACGAGGAGCGCGAGTACGACAGCGGCGCCGCGGCCGGCGGCCCGCCGGTGCTGCGCTACCGCACCCCCATGGTCCAGGCCCGCCGGCGTGTGGCCCGGGGCCTGCGCGCCCTGAAGGAGGCCATGGACGAGGGGCCGCTGATCGACGGTCTGATGGACGTCGGGCGCTGGCTCGAGGAGTTCCACCCGCGCTCCCTCGTGGAGCTGGACTACGGCGGTCTGGTGCACGCGCTGCCGGCGGGCACGCTGGAGGACGATCATTCGGCCGCGGACGTGGCCGAGGGCATCGCCGCCCTGCGCAGGGGCGACGGGGAGGCCGCCGGGAAGGCGTACGCCCGGCTCGTGGAGCGCTGGCGCTCGGTGCGGGATCTTCGGTCGGCCAACTGACCCCTGACCTTGATGTCCGTACACACCGCTCGCATCCGGTCACGAACTGACGTTTGACGAACCGCCCGATTTGGGGTTTCGTCCTCGCACCGAGTTCCTGAAGCGGGCCGTGCGTCTCCTGAGGCTTCGTCAACAAGGGACGTAGGACCCGATCCGGGCAGATCTCTCAAGTAGGCCAAGCGTGACGGACTACACGTACGAGGCTCTTGCGCCCCTTGCCCCTCCTCATGCCAAAATAGGACAAGGAGTCCGGGGAGGGCTCCTTCCGTCCCATGGTGCTGCACTATGGGCGGAATCTCAGCATTGCACGCTTTGGGGGGTCTGGTGACTTCCTGATCACCCTGTGACTGATCGTCACAGCGGTGTGACTGTCCGCTATGGCATGGTCCATCGGCTTCCGTCGCTGATGAACACCTGGAGGGGCAATTCCATCGGTTTGGCCGACGCGGCTGGACAGATGGTGTAGTTGTAGTGCCGAGGACAAGCCGTTCGTCCTATAACCGACTCGACTCGCGTCCGCCATTTCGGGCAACGCGGGTCAAGGTGCAGAATTTAGAGGAAAGAACCGAGAAGGTTCGGTTCTCCCGAGGAGGCCGCTCATGACCGCTCGCACCCCTGATGCCGAGCCGCTGCTGACCCCGGCTGAGGTCGCCACCATGTTCCGTGTGGACCCGAAGACGGTCACGCGGTGGGCGAAGGCCGGCAAGCTCACGTCGATCCGCACGCTCGGCGGGCATCGGCGCTACCGCGAGGCCGAGGTCCGCGCTCTGCTCGCGGGCATCCCGCAGCAGCGCAGCGAGGCCTGAACAACTGAATAACCGGGCAAAACCGGCCGGTCCCCCACTGGTCGCGGCGCCCGGAACCACAGCTCCAAGCGACGCGGGTCCTGCCCCAACAGGCCCCACGCCCACGCCAGTCAGAGCTTCTCAGGCATACAACAGGGTGCGTCGTCGATCGCGCTGGACTCCGCCGGGTCCAGCGCGATCTTTTTTGTGCGCCCACGACGGTTCTGCCGATACGTCTGTGAGCGGCCTTGTAGGAGCCTGGGGAGGGGTGTCGGATCCCTTGTGCGCTGCACCCCGGGCAGGGTGCAATTGCACATATTAAATTGACCCTTTGTAGGCGGGGTGTAAGTAACCCACTTTCCAAAACTCATGCGGTGACACCCGTCACATACCAAGCGGCTTGTTAGCTACTCCTCGGGTGCGGTAGAGGAGCCTCCCTCTCCAGCAGCCCGCGTGCGTACGGGTGTTGGGACCGCCCGTGGATCAAGCCGGCGCCGGACTCTCGTCCTCCCGGGCCGGGGCCGGGGCCCGGGTGGTGCGCGGAGCGGACTCCATCGCCAGCCGCAGCAGCCGATGGCAGATCGGGCAGTGCCGTGTGAGGTGCCGGTACGACGACGCGGCCGACAGGTGCGCACGGAGCAGAGCCCGCGTCTCGTGCCTGGCCGCTGTCGCCATACGCCACCTCCAGGAGGCCGTACGGGGAACGGCCCTGGTTCTGGGGTACCGAGGGATTGAGGGGGCGTCAAGACGGCGTGTGGGGGCCCGAGAGCGTCCACGGAGGTCAGGCGCAGGAAACGGGCCCGGTTCTCGAAGGCCGGGGGCAGCGAGAGGGCCTGGGCCGGAAGGCCCGAGCGCAACAAAAAGAGCCGGATCCGAAGATCCGGCTCTTTCACTGCGGTCCTGACGGGATTTGAACCCGCGGCCTCCACCTTGACAGGGTGGCGAGCACTCCAAACTGCTCCACAGGACCAGGTTTCGCGGCGCTATTCGTGCGTTGCGCTGCGAGAAGAGACTGTACAGGAGGGTGAGCCCCGGGTCGAACTCACCCTGCGTGCCGGGCCCGTCACGGCGCCGCCGCGTCGATCGCCTTCACGATCCGCTTGTCGGAGACGGGGTACGCCGTGCCCAGCGCGTGGGCGAAATAGCTGACCCGGAGCTCCTCGATCATCCAGCGGATGTCCAGCACCGACGACGGCACCGGCCGGCCCTGCGGCAGCTGCTCCAGCAGCCAGGCGTACTCGTCCCGCATCTCGTGGACCTTCTGCATCCGCGTGGTGTCCCGCTGGACGTTCGTCGGCATCTGCTGCAGTCGCCGGTCGGCCGCCACCAGATAACGCATCAGGTCCGGCATGCGCCGCAGCCCCGCCTCCGTCACGAAGCCCGGCCTCACGAGAGCGTCCAGCTGCCCCCGCACGTCCTGGAGGTTCGCCAGCAGAGCCGGGCTGCGGACGGCCTTCAGCCGCCGCTCACAGGCCTGCCAGGCCGCCAGGACCTGCTGCACCCGGTCCACCGTAAGGACCGTCGTGTCGACGATCTCGGCACGCACCCGCTCGTACAGCTTCCGGTACGACTCCTCGTCCCAGGCCGGTCCGCCGAAGTCCCCGATCAGCTTGTCGGCGGCGGCCATCGCGCAGTCGTCGAACAGGCCCTGGATCGAGCCGTGCGGATTGGCGGACAGGGCCAGCTTCTGCGCGTTCGTCAAGCGATCGCTCGTGAACTTCGCCGGGTTCACCGGGATGTTGCGCAGGATCAGCCGGCGCGTGCCCTTCCACATCGCCTGCGCCTGCTCCGCCTCGGTGTCGAAGAGGCGCACGGAGACCGTGTCGCCGTCGTCGACCAGCGCCGGATACGCCTTCACCGGCTGCCCGGCCCTGCGGGTCTCGAAGACCCGGGTGAGCGTGCCGATCGTCCAGTCCGTCAGACCCGAGCGCTCCAGGGACTCACCGCCGGAGCGTTCGGCGGTCGCCGCGGCCGCCTGGGAGAGCGCCTTGCGGGCCTTCGGGCGCAGCCGGAGCTTCAGCGCCTCCAGGTCCTTGTCCTCGGCCAGTTTGCGGCGGCGCTCGTCGACGATCCGAAAGGTGACCTTCAGATGGTCGGGGACCTTGGCCAGGTCGAAGTCGTCCGCCTCGAACGGCACACCGACCATGAGCCGCAGCTCGCGGGTCATCGTCGTGGTGAGGGGCTCCTGAAGGGGCACGGCCCGGTCCAGGAACCTCTTCGCGAAGTTCGGCGCGGGGACGTAGTTCCGCCGGATCGGCTTGGGCAGGGACCGGATCAGCTCCGTCACCAGCTCCTCGCGCAGCCCCGGGATCTGCCAGTCGAAGCCCTCGCCCGTGACCTGGTTGAGGACCTGGAGCGGAACGTGCACGGTCACGCCGTCGGCGTCCGCCCCCGGCTCGAACTGGTACGTCACCCGGAACTTCAGATCGCCCTGGCGCCACGAGTCGGGATAGTCGGCCTTGGTGACCTCCCCCGCCTTCTCGTTGATGAGCATCTCGCGCTCGAAGTCGAGGAAGTCGGGCTGCTCGTGCCGCTTGCGCTTCCACCACGAGTCGAAGTGGGCCCCGGAGACCACGTGCTCGGGAATCCGCTGGTCGTAGAAGTCGAACAAGGTCTCGTCGTCGACCAGGATGTCCCGCCGCCGGGCCCGGTGCTCCAGCTCCTCGACCTCGGTGAGAAGACGGCGGTTGTCCGAGAAGAACTTGTGGTGCGTGCGCCAGTCGCCCTCCACCAGCGCGTTCCGGATGAACAGCTCACGGCTGATCTCCGCGTCGATCCGCCCGTAGTTGACCTTCCGCTGCGCCACGATCGGCACGCCGTACAGCGTGACCTTCTCGTACGCCATCACCGCGGCCTGGTCCTTCTCCCAGTGCGGCTCGCTGTAGGTGCGCTTGACGAGGTGCGCGGCGAGAGGCTCGACCCACTCGGGCTCGATCTTCGCGTTCACGCGCGCCCAGAGGCGGGACGTCTCGACGAGCTCGGCGGACATCACGAAACGCGGGGGCTTCTTGAAGAGCGCCGACCCGGGGAAGACCGCGAACTTGGCGTTCCGGGCGCCCAGATACTCGTTCTTCGCGCCCTCCTTCACGTCCTTCATGCCGATGTGCGACAGCAGACCGGCCAGCAGGGAGAGATGGACACGGTCGGCCGGGGCGTCGTCCTCGGCGAGATGGATGCCCATCTGCTTCGCGACCGTGCGCAACTGCGTGTAGATGTCCTGCCATTCGCGAATGCGAAGGAAGTTGAGGTACTCCTGCTTGCACATCCGGCGGAACGAGGACGAGCCCCGCTCCTTCTGCTGCTCGCGGAGATAGCGCCAGAGGTTGAGGTACGCGAGGAAGTCGCTGGTCTCGTCCTTGAAGCGGGCGTGCTGCTGATCGGCCTGCGCCTGCTTGTCGGCGGGGCGCTCACGCGGATCCTGGATGGACAGCGCGGCGGCTATCACCATGACCTCGCGCACACAGCCGTTGCGGTCCGCCTCCAGGACCATCCGGGCCAGCCGCGGGTCGACGGGCAGCTGGGCCAGCTTGCGGCCGGTGTCCGTGAGCCGCTTGCGCGGGTCCTTCTGCACCGGGTCGAGGGCGTTCAGCTCCTGCAGCAGCTGGACACCGTCGCGGATGTTGCGATGGTCCGGCGGATCGATGAAGGGGAACTTCTCGATGTCGCCGAGACCGGCCGCGGTCATCTGCAGGATGACGGAGGCGAGATTCGTCCGCAGGATCTCCGCGTCCGTGAACTCCGGCCGGGCGTTGAAGTCGTCCTCGCTGTACAGCCGGATGCAGATACCGTCGGACGTACGCCCGCAGCGGCCCTTGCGCTGGTTGGCACTCGCCTGCGACACCGGCTCGATGGGCAGCCGCTGGACCTTGGTGCGATGGCTGTACCGCGAGATCCGCGCGAAACCCGGGTCGATCACGTACTTGATGCCCGGGACGGTCAGCGAGGTCTCGGCGACATTCGTGGCCAGAACGATCCTGCGACCGGTGTGCTGCTGGAAGACCCGGTGCTGCTCGGCATGGGAGAGCCGGGCGTAGAGCGGCAGGATCTCCGTGAACCGGTAGTTCTTCTTGGTGAGCGCGTCCGCCGTGTCCCGGATCTCCCGCTCGCCGGAGAGGAAGACGAGGATGTCGCCCTTGCCCTCTGCCTGGAGCTCCTCCACGGCATCCGTGATCGCCGTGATCTGATCCCGGTCGGCGTCGTCGCCGTCCTCCTCCAGCAGCGGCCGGTAGCGCACCTCCACCGGATACGTACGCCCGCTGACCTCGACGATCGGGGCGTCACCGAAATGCCGCGAGAAGCGCTCGGGGTCGATCGTGGCCGAGGTGATGACGACCTTGAGGTCCGGGCGCTTGGGCAGCAGCTGGGCGAGATAGCCCAGCAGGAAGTCGATGTTCAGAGACCGCTCATGCGCCTCGTCGATGATGATCGTGTCGTAGGCACGCAGCTCGCGGTCGGTCTGGATCTCCGCGAGCAGGATGCCGTCCGTCATGAGCTTGACGAAGGTCGCGTCCTGGTTCACCTGGTCGGTGAACCGCACCTTCCAGCCGACGGCCTCGCCGAGCGGCGTGTCCAGCTCCTCGGCGACACGCTCGGCGACCGTCCGGGCCGCGATCCTGCGCGGCTGGGTGTGACCGATCATGCCCCGCACACCGCGCCCCAGCTCCAGACAGATCTTGGGGATCTGCGTCGTCTTGCCGGAACCGGTCTCGCCGGCGACGATCACGACCTGGTGGTCGCGGATGGCGTCGGCGATCTCGTCCTTCTTCTGGCTGACCGGCAGCTGCTCGGGATACGTGACCTCGGGCACGAGGGCACGCCGACCGGCCATCCGCTCCTCGGCCCTGCCTACCTCCGCCTCGATCTCGGCGAGCACGGCGGCCTGCGCCTCCGGCTTACGGATCTTGCGCGCACCTTCGAGCCTGCGCCCGAGCCGGTGCGCATCGCGCAGCGACAGCTCGGTCAGGCGGGGGGCGAGGGCGCCGAGGGCGGGGGCAGGGTGCGTAGACATACGGGATCCAGGATCTCATCCTCCGCAAAACAGAGGCGAACGGATTTCCGCGAGAGCGCGCCGACAGTCCCCGAGCGCTTGATCGATCAGTCATTCGATCGAGTGGCCGAAGGTCGATCACCTGACCGGACGCCCGGCCGGACCCTAAATTCCCTGAACGTGAAGCTCGTGATCCGCGTCAAACTCCTGCCGACCAACGAACAGGCCTCGGCACTACAGGCGACCCTCCACGCCTGCAACGCGGCAGCCAACCACGTCTCCCACACCGCCTTCACCGCCGGCACCACACGCAACCGCGAACTACGCGCCCTGACCTACACCCACCTCAAGGCCCGATGGTCCCTCGGCGCGCAAGCCGCCCAGCACGTCATCAAGAAGACCAGCGACGCCTACACCGCACTCGCCGGCAACCTCAAAGCCGGAAACCTCGGCAAACCCGGCTCCCGACGCTTCCGCAGAGCCACCGAAAAACCCATCACCTTCCGACCCCAAGGCGCCCAGCCCTACGACGACCGCATGCTGTCCTGGCAGATGGAACAACGAACCGTCTCCATCTGGACCGTCTCCGGACGCATGAAGCGACTCGCCTTCACAGGAGAGGAGAACCAACTCCCCTCCTCGCCCACCACCGCCAGGGCGAGTCCGACCTGACCAGCCAGAACGGCCACTGGTACCTCCTGGCCACCATCGACATCCCGGAGCGCCCCACCCAGGCCCCACAGGGATTCATCGGCATCGACCTCGGCATCACCAACATCGCCACCGCCTCGACCGGCCACCGACACAGCGGCCGACGCCTCAACCGCAGCAGGCAGAACGACCGCCGCAACCGAGACAACCTCGCAAAGAAGCAGACCCGGTCTGCCAAACGGCGAGCCAGACGCCGCGCGGGCAAAGAAGCCCGGCGAACCCGCGACATCAACCACAAGATCAGCAAACACATCGTGACGGAGGCCCAACGCACCGGTCGCGGCATCGCCCTGGAAAACCTGGGCGGCATCCGCGAACGGGCACGGCTGAAGAAGCCCCAACGCGTCACGATCCACTCCTGGGCCTTCGCCCAGCTCGGCGCCTTCATCGCATACAAGGCGCGCCGGGCCGGAGTGCCGGTGGTACACGTCCATCCGGCCTACACCAGCCAGGAGTGCTCCCGCTGCCATCACATCGACAAGAGAAACCGGCCGGCACAGGCCGTGTTCTCGTGCAGGAACTGCGGCTTCGTTGAGCACGCGGACCTGAATGCGTCCCACGTCATCGCCGGCCGCGGCTGGTGGACCTGGGTCTGCGGGGCCGAGTCACAGGTCCCTGCCCTCACGCTGATCGCGTAGGGGCTGGATGCGCCGCTTCCGCCGAAGCCATCGACGGGGCGAGCAGCGAGTCGGAGAGTTCCATCTCTCCGGTAGCGGACGCGATCGCTCGTACCGTGGGAGTGATCCATCAGACATGAAACAAGGCCCCGATCCGAAGATCGGGGCCTTGGCTGTGGCTGGGGCCGGGGTCGAACCGGCGACCTTCCGCTTTTCAGGCGGACGCTCGTACCAACTGAGCTACCCAGCCACGAGGTTTCACGTGAAACCTCAGCGGTCCTGACGGGATTTGAACCCGCGGCCTCCACCTTGACAGGGTGGCGAGCACTCCAAACTGCTCCACAGGACCAAGCTTCGTACGACAGTGTCGCACAGGGTGGTGCGTGCCCCCAACGGGATTCGAACCCGTGCTACCGCCTTGAAAGGGCGGCGTCCTAGGCCGCTAGACGATGAGGGCTATCGGCCCGCCTGCGCGCTTCTCAGCGCGTCGGGGACGTGAGAAGCATATGGGATGGCGGGAGCTATCGCCAAAACGGTTTAGGGGGAGGGTGACGGGGTGGCCCCCGAGGGGGTGCTGGGGGCGGGTGTCGCGCCGGGCTGGTTCTCCTCCGGGAGGTGACGGCTGACCTCCGCCGTCGTGAGGCCGAGGCCGCCCAGTTCGATCTCGTCCCAGGCCTGGAGATGGCGGGTGTCCCGGTCGAAGTACAGGATCGACGCCTCGATGGGGTCGGGGTGCTTGCCCTCGATGGCGCGCAGTCCGCTGCCGCCGGTGGAGCCCTCGATGCGCAGCCGGGTGCCGTAGGGGAGCATCTCCATCTCGTCGTGGTGCAGGTGGCCCGCGAGGGCCAGGGGGACCTCGCCGTCGACCTCGCGAGCGGCGGCGGGTTCGTGGGCGACGGCGACGTCCACCGGGGTGCCGGCGGTGCTCTGGTCGCCCAGGGCCGTGGCGAGGCGGGCACCGGCCAGTTCCTGGGACTGCCGGGCGCCGGTCTGCCGCGAGCGGTCGGGGGTGTACTGCGGATCGCCGATGCCGGCGAAGCGCAGGCCCTTGATCGTCTGTGCCTTGCCGTCGTCCAGGACGTGGACGTTCTTCAGGCCCTGCAGATAGCGCTGGGTGATCATCGAGTCGTGGTTGCCGCGGACCCAGACGTAGGGGGCTCCGAGGTCTTCGATGGGGTCCAGGAAGCCGTTCTCGGCGGCGGTGCCGTGGTCCATCGTGTCGCCGGAGTCGACGATCACGTCGACCTGGTACTGCTCCACGAGCGAGGCGATGATCTTCCAGCTCGCCGGGTTGAGGTGGATGTCGGAGACGTGCAGGACCCGGATCGTGGAGGGGTCGGGTGCGTAGGCGGGCAGTGTCGAGGTGGCGTCGTAGAGCTTGGTCACGTTGGTGACGAGGCGGGCCAGTTCCTTCTGGTAGACGTCGAATTCCGTGACGATGCTGCGTGCGTTGCCGACCAGGGAGGGGGCCGAGGTGAGCAGGCCGGAGAACCTGGGTTCGAGGACGGAGTCGGGGCGCCAGGTGGCGTAGGCCGTGCCGCCCGAGGCGGCGAGGAGGGTGAGGGCGAGGCCGCCGGCGGCCAGGGCGCGGCGGGGGCGGCGGTAGACGGCGAGGCCGAGTGCGGTGGCCCCGGCGACGACGGCGACGCCGGAGCGTACGGCGAGGTCGAGGGTGCCGCGGCTGACGTCCTGGGTGACTTCGTCCTGGAGTCCGGAGAGGCGTTCGGGGTGGTCGACGAGGGCCTGGGAGCGGTCGGGGTCGAGCTGGTCCACGTTGACGTCGAGGCGGACGGGGGCGATGTGGCTGTCGAGCTGCAGGGCACCGAGAGGCGAGATGTTGATCTTGGTGCCGCCGGTGAGTGACGGTCGCAGCGTCATGGTGGTGTCCATGGGGCCGACGGGGACCCGGACGTTGCCCACGACCAGCAGTCCCAGCCACGCGCCGCAGAGGACGACCGCCACGAGTCCGACGGCGCGGGTCCACGGGTGTGGCTGTGCGACGAGTTCGATGGTGGTGGGCGCCTGGCGGGAGCGGTAGCGGCGGGCCAGGGCGCGCGGGGCGTTGCGGATCGGGTTCAGGACACTCAGGACTGCGGCGGGGACGCGGGCCATTGATCCCGTATGCCCAAGTCCGCGGCCGGATATGCGGCGGCGGGAGGCTCTCGTACGGCGGGGTCGTGGCCGACAATGGGCCTGTGCTGGAGATGACGCGCGAGGAGTTCGAGGAGCTGGTCGCCGAGGCGCTCGACCGGATCCCGCCGGAGTTGACGCGACTGATGGACAACGTCGCGGTGTTCGTCGAGGACGAGCCGCCGGCGGACGATCCCGAGTTGCTCGGGCTGTACGAGGGGACGCCGCTGACCGACCGGGGTGAGTGGTACGCCGGCGTGCTGCCGGATCGGATCACCGTTTACCGGAATCCGACTCTGCGGATGTGTGAGTCGCGGGAGGACGTGGTCGCCGAGACGGAGGTCACCGTGGTGCATGAGATCGCGCACCACTTCGGCATCGACGACGAGCGTCTTCACGCCCTGGGGTACGGCTGACCGGGTTGTGAATACGGGCCGCGTGTCCTCTTGTGGGCGGCGGGAGTTGGAGGTGTTGACTCCATCACCCGTTCCGGAGGTGGCCCCGTGCGCCCCTTGTACGTACCCGTCCGACTGGCCGTCACGGTCGTGGCGGTTGCCGCTGCCGCCGGCTGCATGAGTGTCGGTGACGACGATGCGGGCGGGAGCGTCAAGCCGTCGCATTCCGCCGGGCAGCGGGGTGGCGAGGCGCCCGGGGGCGGCCCGGCGGTGTCGGGGGGCGGCGCACGTTCGGGTGTGGTCGGGGCCGATGGCGAGCGGGGGCGCGGCAAGGGCGGGAAGGGCAAGAAGGGCAAGGGCGGCGGGGCGGGGAAGCCGGCCGCGCCCGAGGTGTCGCCGAGTGCCGAGGCGAGTCCGCCGGGGCCGGGGGGTGACAGGCCGGGGAAGCCGGCTCGGCCGACCCCGAAGCCGCCGGCGCCGCCGACGCCCACCCGGACCGTCGAACCGGAGCCCACGCCGACGCCGCAGGAGCCGACGGCGTCTCCTGAGCCGACGCCGGAGCCGTCGTCGTCGGCGCATGAGCCGCCGGGGCCGCAGCTCGAGCAGCGGGAGCCGGCGCCGGAGGCCGGGGCTCCGGCGTAGGGGATGCGTACATGGGGGCGAAGTTTTCTGCCGGGGGCGGGAAGAATCCCGGCTGGACGGTGGTTGGGGGAGATCGGGTGCTGTCCGGCCGTCGGGCAGTGGCCCGCTGTCCCCTGCACAGTCCGGTTTGCCTTGTGGGGCCCGGAGTGCGTATGGTGGCAGATCGTTTGATCCCATCTTGCCCGGCGCCACTGCAGAGCGCGCCGTGTGGCGCGTACTCTCCCTTGCCGTGGTGGACCGCATTGAGGCGGTCGTATTGCGATTCGCGAATCACGGAGTTGACGGGCGCGTGCCGACTGAGACTCCGGAAGGTTTCGCATTCGCATGTCCATCGCCAGTACTGATCACGTCGTCGTGCCCCAGAACGAGGCAGCAGAGGACGCCCCCGAGGTCACGTTCGCGGACCTCGGTCTCCCCGAAGGCGTCGTGCGCAAGCTTGCGCAGAACGGCGTGACCACCCCCTTCCCGATCCAGGCCGCGACCATCCCGGACGCCCTGGCCGGCAAGGACATCCTCGGCCGGGGCCGTACCGGCTCCGGCAAGACCCTCTCCTTCGGTCTGCCGACCCTGGCGCGTCTCGCCGGCGGCCGCACCGAGAAGCACAAGCCGCGCGCGGTCATCCTCACCCCGACCCGTGAGCTCGCGATGCAGGTCGCGGACGCCCTTCAGCCGTACGGCGACGTCGTCGGCCTGAAGATGAAGGTCGTCTGCGGCGGCACGTCGATGGGCAACCAGATCTACGCCCTCGAGCGTGGCGTCGACATCCTCGTCGCCACCCCGGGCCGGCTGCGCGACATCATCAACCGTGGCGCCTGCTCCCTGGAGAACGTCGAGGTCGCCGTCCTCGACGAGGCCGACCAGATGTCCGACCTGGGCTTCCTGCCCGAGGTCACCGAGCTGCTCGACCAGGTCCCCGCCGGCGGCCAGCGGATGCTGTTCTCGGCCACGATGGAGAACGAGATCTCCACGCTGGTCAAGCGCTACCTGAGCAACCCCGTCACGCACGAGGTCGACAGCGCCCAGGGCAACGTCACGACGATGTCGCACCACATCCTCATCGTGAAGCCCAAGGACAAGGCGCCGGTCACCGCCGCGATCGCCTCCCGCAAGGGCCGCACGATCATCTTCGTCCGCACCCAGCTGGGCGCCGACCGTATCGCCGAGCAGCTGTGCGACTCCGGTGTGAAGGCCGACGCGCTGCACGGCGGCATGACGCAGGGCGCGCGCACCCGCGTGCTGGAGGACTTCAAGAAGGGCTACGTCAACGCGCTCGTCGCGACCGACGTCGCCGCGCGCGGTATCCACGTCGACGGCATCGACCTGGTGCTGAACGTGGACCCGGCCGGTGACCACAAGGACTACCTGCACCGTTCCGGCCGTACCGCTCGCGCGGGCCGCTCCGGCACGGTCGTGTCCCTGTCGCTGCCGCACCAGCGCCGTCAGATCTTCCGGCTGATGGAGGACGCGGGCGTCGACGCCTCGCGCCACATCATCCAGGGCGCCGGCGCCTTCGACCCGGAGGTCGCCGAGATCACCGGTGCCCGGTCGATGACCGAGGTCCAGGCCGAGTCCGTGGGCAACGCCGCGCAGCAGGCCGAGCGTGAGGTCGCCTCGCTCACCAAGGAGCTGGAGCGGGCGCAGCGTCGCGCGAACGAGCTGCGCGAGGAGGCCGACCGCCTGATCGCCCGGATCGCCCGCGAGCAGGGTGAGGACCCCGAGGCCGCGGTGGCCGAGGCCCAGGCAGCGGTGGCGGCCGCGGCGGCCGAGGTGTCCGTGCCCGAGCAGCCGGCGGCGCAGGACGTCGACCGGGCGGACCGGGACGACCGTGGTGGCCGTTCGTTCGAGCGTCGTGACGACAATCGCGGTGGTGGTTTCCGCCGGGACGACCGTGGTGACCGCGGTGGTGACCGTGGCGGCCGTTCGTTCGAGCGCCGTGACGACCGCGGTGGCCGTTCCTTCGAGCGTCGTGACGACCGTGGCGGGTTCAACCGCGACCGCGGTGGCGACCGTGGTGGCCGTTCGTTCGAGCGTCGTGACGACCGTGGTGGCCGTTCCTTCGACCGTGACCGTGACCGCGGTGGCTTCCGTCGCGACGATCGTGCCGACCGTGGTGACCGGGGCGAGCGCGGCGGTTTCCGCCGGGACGACCGTGGTGACCGCGGTGGCGACCGTGGTGGCCGTTCGTTCGAGCGCCGTGACGACCGTGGCGGGTTCAACCGCGACCGTGACCGTGGCGGCTTCCGCCGTGACGAGCGCGGTGGGCACCGGGGCAGCGACCGTCCCTTCAACCGTGACCGCCGTGACGACCGTCCGGGGTTCCGCTCCGGCGGGCACGACCGTCCCGGCCACGACCGCCCGTACGGCCGTCGTGACGACCACCGTGGCGGCGGCTCGTTCCAGCGCCGCGAGGACAAGCCGCGCTGGAAGCGCAACGGCTGACATCAGCGCCTGACCGCTGACATCAGTGCATGAGGAGCGCCGTGGCTCCGCCCAACGGGCGGGCCACGGCGCTCTGTCGTGGAGGCGCGGTCCCTGTGGTGGCGGTGGGGACACGCCCGGACCGGGTCGATCCGTGGCCCTTTCCGGCCCTCATCCGCCCTGTTCGTCCCGCCGGCACGGCCGGGAGGCGGATACCCGATCGGAGTCCGGGCGTCGTCCGGCTATGCTCGTGGGGGCAACATCGCCTGGGCCCTTAGCTCAATTGGCAGAGCAGTGGACTTTTAATCCATTGGTTGTGGGTTCGAGTCCCACAGGGCCTACAAGGAAGCCCCGGTTCGGATCGTCTCCGGACCGGGGCTCTTGTCGTTGTCGGGGCGGGTCAGCCGGTGGTCAGCATCCCCGACCGCAGCCGTGCCACCGTGCGGGAGATCAGCCGGGAGACGTGCATCTGCGAGATACCGAGCCGGGCCCCGATCTCCGCCTGGGTCAGCTCCTCCACGAAGCGCAGGTGGAGGATGAGGCGCTGGCGTTCGTCGAGTTCGGCGACGAGGGGGGCCAGGGCGTGGAAGTCCTCGACGAGTTCGAGGGCCGGGTCCTCCTCGCCGATGAACTCCGACAGCGTCGTCTCGCTCTCGTCCGGGTCGCCGGTGACCGCCGCGTCGAGGGAGGAGGACAGATAGCCGTTGGCCGCGATCTGGGCCTCGACGACCTCCTCCTCCGACAGGTTCATCAGGGCGGCCAGTTCGGCCACCTTCGGGGCGCGGCCGAGGCGGGAGGCCAGTTCCTCGGTGGCCTTGGCGAGTTCCGTGCGGGCCTCCTGAAGGCGGCGCGGCACGTGCACGGCCCAGGAGGTGTCGCGGAAGAAGCGCTTGATCTCGCCGATGATGTACGGCACCGCGAAGCTGGTGAACTGCACCTCGCGGGAGACCTCGAACCGGTCGATGGCCTTGATCAGGCCGATGACGCCGACCTGGACGACGTCTTCCATCGACTGGCCGGTGGTGCGGAACCGGCGGGCGGCGAAACGCACCAGCGACATGTTCATCTCAATGAGCGTGTTGCGGGCGTACTGGTATTCGGGCGTGCCCTCCTCGAGCACGGCGAGCCGGCCGAGGAACTGGCCGGTCAGCTCGCGCGCGTCCTGCGGGGCGAGCTTCTGGGGCTCGGCGATCTGCGGCAGCTCCTCACCGGTGTAGGTGGTGGAATCCGTCGTCGTGCCGATGCGCATGGTCGCCGTCACGGGCCCTCCCTGTCAGTCCGGCCCGCTCCGTTCCCCCGACAGGCCACCTCCAGCGCCGTTACCCGCCCTCGCCGCGGTCATGCCCCGCATATGCCCCGGCGAGACGTTGGCCACAGTCGGCGCAGGTCGAGGCGGTGGCGGGGTACCCGGACCTGTGCTGCGACGGTACGGGCAGGGAGGGTGGGCGGTGGGGTGCGCGAGAGAAGGCCGCAGGGTTTGTGAAGCGGACAGTTGCCGTTTGACAACTATAGGTGGAGAGCAACAGCCTAGGCCTGCCGCACGTGCGCGGGGAAGAGACCGGAAGGGACGACTCCGCGCGACGGTGCGTCAGTCAGGCAGTCCGGGTACCGGACGAGCGGGAGTCTTCGGAGTCGTCGTGTATCTGGGCCGCCGCCGCGTCGCAGAACGCCTCCAGCCCCTGCAGCAGTGCGACCCGCTTCGCCGCGGGCATCTGGTCGAGCACCGCGCGCAGCGCCTGCTCCCGGCGCACACGCAGGTCGGCGAGGAAAGCACGGCCCCGGCCGCTGAGGTGCAGGCGGACCTCGCGCCGGTCGGCCGGACTCACCTCGCGTTCGACGAACCCGGCCGCCTGCAGCCGGTCGCACAGCCGGCTGGTCGAGGGCGGTGTGGAGGCGAGGGAGTCGGCGAGCGTGCGCAGGTTGATGCCCTCGTGGTGTTCGAGCATGAGCAGCACCCGCAGCTGGGACGCGGAGGCCGGCGCGGTCGAGGCCCGGCCCCACAGGACCTCCAGCAACTCCGCGGCCGTGGAGGTCACACGGGCGACCTCGGTCGGCTCAGGGCGGGGTCGGAGGGAAGTCACAGTCACACTCTCGCAGGCACCGGGATGGCCGTCAGCGTACTAGTGCCGCGGCAGACGGCTTCCGCCCGACGGAACGAACCGTCCCCGTCGCGGCGTCAGGCGTGAGACGAACCGCCCGGGACCCGCATCACCGGCCCGTGGGCAAGGACCGATTTTCCGAGGACGCTCCGGCGTCCCACCGAGGATGGTGAACAAACCCCCGTGAACACGATCACGAGCAGATTCGTGGCCGCCGAGCGCGCCCTGCGTACGGCGGCCCCCCATCAGCTGCTGGACGCGGTCCGTCGTGTACTGACCGATCAGTACGCGGCGGACTCCGTCGAGCTTTTCCTGGCCGACTACGGACTGACGGTGCTTCAGCCGGTGTCCGTGCTGCCGCACACCCTCCAGCCCGTGTCCGTGCACAACAGCCCGGCGGGCCGCGCCTTCGGTGCGCAGGAGCCGTACGTGGAGACCCTTGCGGGCGACCTCGTGCGGGCGCATCTGCCGGTCACCGTGCGCGGCGACCGTCTCGGCGTGCTGACGGTGACCCTGCCGGGGACGGAGCAGGCCGAGGAGTGCCTGGACGAGCTGGCCGAGATCGCCCAAGTGCTCGGGCACGAGGTCGTCGTGGCCGAGCGGGACACCGACCTGTACCTCCAGGCGCGCCGCCGGGACCGGCTCACCCTGGCCGCCGAGATGCAGTGGCAGCTCCTGCCGGGCCGCTCCTGCGCCCGCCCCGAGTACGAGCTGGGCGCGCAGCTGGAGCCGGCGTACGCGATCTTCGGCGACAACTTCGACTGGTCCGCCTCCGCGGACCGGCTCAGCCTGTACGTCACCAACGGCATGGGCGAGGGCATCGAAGCCTCCCTGCTGACGAACCTGGCGATCAACGCGCTGCGCAACGCGCGCCGGGCCGGGCTGTCCATCGACGACCAGGCGGCCCTCGCCGACCAGGCGGTGTACGCGCACTACCGGGGCCGCTGCTACCTGTCGGTGCTGATGCTCGACTTCGACCTGGCCACCGGCCGGGTCCGGGCGGTGGACGCCGGGTCGCCGCAGATGCTGCGGCTGCGCGGGGGTGTGGTGGAGCGGGTGCCCTTCGAGGCCCAGTTGCCGCTCGGCATGTTCGAGGAGACCGACTACGTGATCCAGGAGTTCCGGGTCGAGCCGGGCGACCGGCTGGTCTTCGTCAGCGACGGGGTCTACGACGTCGCCTCCCCGGGCGGTGAGACCTACGGGGACGCCGCTCTGGCCCGGGCGATCCAGTCGACCCGGCTGCTGCCGGCCGCCGAGGTGCCCCGGGCCGTCCTGCGTGAACTGTCGGGCCACCGCGGCCGGTCCACCCCGGACGACGACGCCCTCGCGGTGTGCCTGGACTGGCGTGGGCGGTAAGGGACGGGGCAGGCGCAGGTCAGGGGCGGCAGTGAGCAATTGTTTGGTGGTGCCGCACGCCGGCACTAATGTTTGTCATACGGCAAGTAACGGCTGAGGCGCCGTCGCGCGACCTCGGTCCGGCCCGTGCAAGGGAGCGATGCAAGTGTCGGTGTCGGAAGAGAACGCGGAACAGGAGCCGGCCGTCTACCAGGTGAGTGCCTTCCTGGAACGGCGCCGGGAGCAGATCGCCCAGCGGTGGGCGGACGCCGCGCTGTTCCGCACGGTCTTCACCGTGTCCCGGGACGAGGCGGTGGAGGCGGGCCGGGCCGTGACGGCGGCGCTCGCGGCGGTGGCGGCCTCCGGGCGGCTCGACGACATCCGGGCGTCCGGATTCGAGTCCGTGCGCGACCAGTTGGGGCGGATGGCGGCCTCCCGTGCCCGCACGGGCATCGACCCGGACGGTGTCGCCACCGAGGTGGCCGCGCTGCGCGAGCCGGTGATCGAGCTGCTGCGCGCCGAGTTCCCCGAGCCCTACGCCCCCGAGGCGCAGGAGGCCGTGGTGGCGCTGACGGTGCTCATGGGCACGCTGCGCCTGGTCGTGATGGAGACGACCCTCAGCGCGGGCGAGGAGCTGATCGCCCGGCAGCGCGAGCAGCTGCACGAGGTGGCCACTCCGGTGATCAAGCTCTGGGAGAGCACGGTCGCCGTTCCGCTGATCGGCACCCTGGACAGCGCGCGCAGCCAGGTGGTCATGGAGAGCCTGCTGGACGCGATCGTCGCCGAGCGCGCCCGGTACGCCATCCTCGACATCACCGGCGTGCCCACGGTCGACTCGCTGGTCGCCCAGCACCTGATGAAGACCGTGGCGGCGGCGCGGCTGATGGGCGCCGAGTGCATCGTCTCCGGCATCCGGCCCGCGATCGCGCAGACCATCGTCCACCTGGGCATCGACCTCGGCACGGTGCTCACCCGCTCCAGCCTGGCGGACGCGCTCGCTTACGCGCTCAGCGAGCAGGGGGTCGAGATCGCACCGCTGAGGGCGGCCGGCGCGGCGGCGGACGCGGGCACGCGGTGACCGGCCTCGCGGGACACGGGCCCGTGGGCGGGCACGGTTTCACCGTGCCGGTCCTCCAGCTGGGCGATGTCCTGCTGGTCACCCTCCAGGGGGAGTTGCACGACGGGATGGCCGAGCAGCTCCAGCAGGACATCACGGCCCGGATCTCGCACAGCCGGGTGACCGGAGTGGTGATCGACATCTCCGGCGTGGAGATCGTCGACTCGTTCCTCGGCCGGGTCCTCGCCGAGATCGCCGCCGGAGCCAAGCTGCTCGCGGCCCGTACCGTCCTGGCCGGGATGCGCCCGGCGGTGGCGATCACCCTGGTCGAGCTGGGGCTCACCCTGCCCGGCCTGCGGACGGCCCTGGACGTCGAACGTGCCATGGAGTACCTCGGCGTGAGCATCCGCCGGGGCGAGGGGAGTCCGTGATGCAGGCTTCCCGCCATGCCGGTCCGGCCAGCCTGCCGATCGGCTCGGACGCCGATCTGGCGTGGGTTCGGCAGCAGGTCCGGCAGGCCGCCGCCGAGCTCGGCTTCGGGCTCGTGCAGCAGACCAAGCTCGTCACCGCGGCGAGCGAACTGGCCCGCAACACCCTCGTCCACGGCGGGGGCGGCCATGTGGAGCTCACCCCGCTGGACGTCGGCTCGTCGCAGGGGCTGCGGCTGGCCTTCGTCGACACCGGTCCCGGCATCCGCGACCTGGACCAGGCGCTCACCGACGGCTACACCAGCGGCGGCGGGCTCGGGCTGGGCCTGAGCGGGGCCAAGCGGCTGGTGCATGAGTTCGAGGTGGACAGCCGGCCCGGTGAGGGCACCACCGTCACCGTCACCGCCTGGGCCACCGTCGTGCCGCCCGCCCGGACGGTGCCGTGATGAGCAGGGTCTGGGACATGCCGGTGGAGGACGACTCGACGCGGGTGCGGGACGTGCGGGTGGCGGCCGAGGAGGCCAGTGCCTGCGCCGGCCTGCCCCCGAACCGCACCGCGACCGCCGCGCTCGTGGCGACGGAGCTGGCGACCAACCTGCTGCGGCACGCCGAGGGCGGGCGGGTGCTGATCAACATCGTCGAGCGGGCCTACGACGACGGCCCCCGGACGGCCGTGCAGCTCGTCTCGCTCGACCACGGACCCGGCATCCCGGACGTCGCGGCGGCGATGCGCGACGGCTACAGCACGACCGTCGCCGCCTCGCTCGGAGCCGGGCTCGGGACGTGCCGGCGCATAGCGAACGACTTCGATCTGCACAGCGCGCCGGGCCGGGGCACCGTCGTGATGGCCCGGATCGGCCACGAGCCGGCCGTCCGCAACCAGGGGCCGCCCCCGCCGGGTCCGCGTGCCGGGGGTGTCAACGTCCCCCTGGGCCGGGCCGAGCAGTCGGGGGACGCCTGGGGCCGGGTACGCGCGGGTGACCGTCTGACCCTGCTGCTCGCCGACGGGCTCGGTCACGGGGAGAAGGCCGCCGAGGCCTCCACCGCGGCGGTGAAGGAACTGCGCGGCCTGGCGGAGCTGCCGCCGGCCGAGATCCTGCGCGGTCTGGGCCGGGCCCTGCGCCCCACCCGGGGCGCGGCCGTCGCCGTGGCGCAACTGGATGTACGGGAAGGGCAGTTGAGTTTCGCCGGGATCGGCAACGTCGGGGCCCGGCTGCGGACCGACGGCGCGTGGAAGGCGCTGCTGTCCCAGCCCGGCATCGTGGGCGCGCAGGCGCCGGCGTCCGTGCCCGTGCAGCGGGTGCCCTGGCACGCGGACAGTCTGCTGGTGCTGCACAGCGACGGCCTGCCCAGCCGCTGGACGCCGCCCGACGACGGGGTGCTGCCCGGCTGTGACCCGGCGGTGGCGGCCGCGGTGGTCCTCCGGGACGCGGGGAGCGCGGCCCGCCCGGTCAGGGACGACACCTGCGTGGCGGTCCTCACCGCGGGCGGCGTGAGCCGCCATGGCTCGGGGGCCTGAGGGCGGTTGCTGCTGACGGTGATGCCGCCGTGGCTTCGGGGTCTGACGGGCGTCGAGGCGAACCGGGCGCTGGTGGGTGCCGCCATGGCTCGGGGCCTGAGGGCGTTGCCGCGGGCGAGCTGATGGCTGAGTGCGCCGCCATGGTTCGGGGGGTGGTGCTGGCGTTGCGGTGAAGCGCTCGTGGTGTGTGCCGTCCTGGGGCGGGGTCTGACCCCGTTGCGTGCCGCTGCGGTGGGGCTGCGCTGTCCGGGCTCACCGGCGGCCGGTGGAAGTCGTCGTACCGACGTCTCCCGTGCTCACTCGGTCCCGTCGGCGCCTGGTACCAGCGCGTCCCGAGCCGTCAGAAACCCCCGCAACCCCTTGCTCAGCGCCGACCGTTCGGCCGGTTCCATCGCCGCGAGCGCTGCGGCCAGGGCCTGGGCGCGGCGGCCGGCGACATCGCACAGGACGCGCTGTCCGTGTGAGGTGAGCCACAGTTGCACCACACGGCGGGTGTCGGGGTGCGGGGTCCGTTCCAGGAGGCCCGCCGCCGCCAGGCGGTCGCAGAGGCGGCTGGCCGTGGGGAGGCCGATGTCCAGGCCGTCCGCGAGGGCCGTCAGGTTCAGTCCGGGCGCCGCCTGCACGGTGTGCAGGGCCCGCAACTGGTGCGGTGACAGGCGCAGGGACGCCTCCTGGGCGGCGATCGACCACAACTCCGCCAGACTCTCCACGGCATCGGCGATCTGTGCGGCGACGGCCTCCGGGCCCTCGCCCGGTCCCTTCGCCCGGTGGTTGCCGGGGCCGCCGAGATCGGTCACGAACGGTCACTTCCAAAAAGCTCCGGGTACTGATGAGGTCACCCTCTTGCAAAGGCTGTACCCGAGGAAGCGAGGGGCAAGCAGCCCCGTTCAGTGCCCGGCCGGACCGGCGGCCGCTCAGCCGGCGTGGAGCTCCGTCAGCGCGGCGAGCGGCAGCGTGTGCTGGGTCTGGAGGACCTTCGCGCGCAGGTAGCGGACGTTGTGGGCGGTGGTGAAGACACCCGTGGGGATCCGCTCGCGGACGTCGACGCCCAGGGACCGCAACTGGCCCGCCTTGTCCGGGTTGTTGGAGAGCAGGTCCAGTTCGCCGATGCCCAGGGCCCGGAGCATCTGGGCCGCAGCCGTGTAGTCGCGGGCGTCCTCCGGCAGTCCGAGCGCCGCGTTCGCCTCGTACGTGTCGAGCCCCTCGTCCTGCAGGGCGTACGCGTCGAGCTTGTTGTAGAGGCCGATGCCGCGGCCCTCCTGGCGGAGGTAGAGCAGCACACCGCCGCGCTCGGCGATGCTCTCGACCGCCTCGCGCAGCTGCGGGCCGCAGTCGCAGCGGGCGGAGCCGAACACGTCCCCGGTGAGGCACTCGGAGTGCAGCCGCACCAGCGGGACCGGGCCGGGCTCGCCGAGGATCACGGCTACGTGCTCCTGGCCGTCGGCCAGTCCGTGGAAGGTGACGAGCTCGGCGTCCGCTTCGTAGCCGTCGTGGAAACGCAGCGGGACCCGGACGCGGGAGCGCGGGGTGGCGAGGACGGCGGGGGTGTCGGACATGCGGGGCCTCCGGGTTCCGTTTCCTGTTCGGCTGCACAGCCGTACTGCTTCAGATTTGAAGCAGATCCACGACCGGAACCCTACTCGTGCTTTAAATTTGAAGCAACGAGGTGCGGCGAGAAACCGGGTCGGTGTGGCGCGCGTCACGAACAGGCCGTCGACGACCTCCGCCGCCACGGCACTTCGTCCGCCGCCGCCCGCGCCCCGTCCTCCTGCAGTCCCTGCGCGATCGCCGCGGAGATCTCCTCCAGCTGGCCCACCTGCTCCTTGCTGAGGCGGTCGAAAAGGGAGCTCCGCACGGTCTCGACGTGCCCCGGTGCCGCGCGCTCCAGCACGGCGAACCCCTCGTCGGTCAGCGCCGCGACGCTGCCCCGCTTGTCGTACCGGCAGGCCTCGCGCCGCAGCATGCCGTCCTTCTCCAGCCGCGTGACCGCGTACGTCAGCCGGCTGCGCGTGATCTTCAGCCGCTCCGCGAGATCGGTCATGCGCAGCCGCCGCTCCGGGGCCTCCGACAGGACGGACAGGATGGAGTAGTACAGGTGCGGCATGCCGGCGTCCTGCTGGAGCTGCCGGTCGATCGCGTCCTCCAGGAGCAGCGAGGCGGCGATGTAGGCGCGCCAGGCGCGCTGCTCCTCGGGGGTGAGCCAGCGAGTCGTCATGCTGCCAGTGTAGGTTTGTTTCAAACTTGAACCAAGCCCTGTCCCGTCCCGCCGTCCCGACCAGCCGCGGAGCATCGATGCCTCACCCGTACGTCCTGCTGTCCGCCGCCGTCTCCCTCGACGGCTACCTGGACGACACCGGACCCGACCGGCTGCTCCTGTCGAGCCCGGCCGACTTCGACCGGGTCGACGAGGTCCGGGCCGACGCCGACGCCATCCTGATCGGCGCCGGCACCATCCGCGCCGACAACCCGCGCCTGCTGGTGAACTCGGAGCAGCGCCGGTCCGCCCGCACGGCCGCCGGCAAACCCGAGTACCCGCTCAAGGTCACGGTGAGCGGCTCCGGCGACCTCGACCCGGACGCCCGCTTCTGGCACACGGGTGGCGAGAAGGTCCTCTACACCACCGACCAGGGCGCCGACCGTGCCCGCGCGCTCCGTCTGGCCACCGATGTCGTCCCGCTCGGCGCCGACCTCGACTGGCGGCGGCTGCTCACGCATCTGCACGACGTCCGGGGCGTGGGGCGGCTCATGGTCGAGGGTGGCGGCCTGATCCACACCCAGCTCCTCACCCAGGGCCTGGCCGACGAACTCCAGCTGGTCCTCGCCCCGCTCTTCGTGGGCGACCCCCGGGCGCCCCGGCTCTTCGGCCCCGGCGGCTACCAGGGAGGCCGGCTCCGGCTGCTGGAATCGCGGCGGATCGAGGACGTCGTCCTGATGCGCTACGAGCCGACCGCCCCGGGCACCGGCGCCCTGCCCGCCGCCGCCGACCACCACTGGCTGACCCGCGCCTGTGAGCTGGCCGAGCACTGTCCGCCCTCCGACACCGCGTTCAGTGTGGGCGCTGTCGTGGTCGCCGCCGACGGCACGGAACTGGCGCGCGGCCACTCCCGCGAGGGCGGCGACCCGGTGGTGCACGCCGAGGAGGCCGCCCTGGCGAAGCTCGACCCGGCCGACCCGCGCCTGCCCGGCGCGACGGTGTACAGCAGCCTGGAGCCGTGCGCCCGCCGCGCATCCCGCCCCGCACCCTGCGCCCGGCTGACCCTCGACGCGGGCGTCCGACGGGTCGTCACGGCCTGGCGCGAGCCGGACACCTTCGTGACGGACGCCGACGGCAGCGGCCTCTTGGCGGCCCAGGGGGTGGAGGTCCTCGTCCTCCCGGAGCACGAGGAGCGGGCCAAGGCCCCGAACCGCCACCTGCTGAGCTGAGCTGCGCACAGGCCGGAACGGTGGGTGTGTGCGAGCGGTCCCGCGGATGGCGTACACTGGTGACACAACGACGCGGGGTGGAGCAGCTCGGTAGCTCGCTGGGCTCATAACCCAGAGGTCGCAGGTTCAAATCCTGTCCCCGCTACTGAAGGCCGAGGGCCGGAATCCGAAAGGATTCCGGCCCTCGGTGCTTTTCTCGGCACCCCATTACGTTCGGTGAGCGAACCACCGCGTTCCGCATAACAACTGACACACCGTCAAAACCCGTCAGTCACTTGCGGGGCGGTCAACTCGCCCGATTTAAGCCGGTCATGGCAGGTAAGTCCACGCGAAAAAGGTTAATGATCAAGCGGAATCGCTGGAATACCCCTCGCGCCTCCATTAACGTTCGATAACGCAGCGCGGTCGTCCCAGCCGTCACAGAAGACGGCGCCGCGCGCACGCGCCGAATCCCGAAAGGGAACCGGGGAACCACCACTTGGGGTGAATCGGGCGGATACCACCGTGGAAGCACGGCAGGTATACGCGCGTAGGAGACCTTCCTGCTCCGAACCCGTCAGCTAACCCGGTAGGCGAGAAGGAAGGAAAGGAGTACGCCCACGTGGCGTCCAACCGGCCTGCCCCCGCGGCCCCGTACGCGCCGACGCGCGACACCGACACCTTCGGCTACGGCGGTCAGCGCACCGACGAGGGCCCGTTCCAGGAGTGGAACCCCACCGAGGAGTCCATCCGTCCCGTCCGTGGCCGGCATCGCGTCACCAAGCAGCGCGGCGGAGGCCTCGCCCGCAGCTCCACCGTCCTGGGCGTCGGCGTCATAGCCGCCGTGGGTGCCGGCGGCATGGCCAGCGCCCAGACCGGCAAGCCCCCGGTGTCCATCTCCGTGCCGGACCTGCCCTCGGTGGGTTCCCTCATCTCGGACGACGACACCCCCGAAGGTTCCGCCACCCCGCTCAGCAGCCTCGGCACCGCCACCGCGGACACCGCGAAGGGCACGTCCGGCGCCCACGCCGGCGCCGGTGACGCGCTGCGTGCCCGGATCATGGCGCAGGTCGAGCACCAGCAGGAACAGATCGAGACCAAGGCCGCCGAGGACGCCGCGGCCGCCGCCGAGAAGGCAGCGGCGGACGCCGTCGCCAAGGCGGAGAAGGAAGCCAAGGCCAAGGCTGCCGAAGCCAAGAAGAAGGCGGAGGAGGAGGCCGAGAAGAAGGCCGAGGCCGAGCGGCTCGCCGCCCTCGCCAAGCAGTTCACGCTGCCGACCTCCGCCTACACCCTCACCTCCACCTTCGGTGAGGCCGGCGCCTACTGGTCCTCCGGCCACCACACCGGCCTCGACTTCGCCGCCCCCACGGGCACGCCGATCAAGGCCGTGCACAGCGGCACCATCACCGAGGCCGGCTGGAACGGCTCGTACGGCTACAAGACCGTCCTCACCCTCGATGACGGCACCGAGATCTGGTACGCGCACCAGTCCTCCATCGGCGTCAGCGTCGGCCAGAAGGTCAGCACCGGCGACGTGATCGGCCGGGTGGGCGCCACCGGCAACGTCACCGGGGCGCACCTGCACCTCGAAGTCCACTACGGCGGGTCCGCGAGCGGCATCGACCCGATGGCGTGGCTGCGCGGCAAGGGACTGAACCCGTAAGCGGTACGCACGCGTTGAAGCACCGGCACTGAAGACCGACGGCCCTGACGGCGACCCCCGACGTCAGGGCCGTCGGCGTTCCGGCGCAGGGCCGTCGGCGTTTGGCGCAGGGCCGTCGGCGTTGACGTGTGGGGCTGGGCGGCGCATACCGGGCCGGAGTGTTTACAGGGCTTTTGCGTTGGTCGCGGAATGAGGCGTTCCTCAACGGGTGTTGTGGTGAAGCATGACTTCTCTGCGCAAGCTCGGCTCTTCCGACCTCGAGGTCTTCCCGCTCGCCCTCGGCGGCAACGTCTTCGGCTGGACGGCCGATGAGGACCAGTCGTTCGCCGTACTCGACGCCTACACCGCCGCCGGCGGCAACTTCGTCGACACCGCCGACGTCTACTCGGCATGGGCCGACGGCAACCGGGGCGGGGAGTCCGAGACCATCCTCGGCCAGTGGCTCCAGGCCCGCGGCAACCGCTCCGACGTCGTCGTGGCCACGAAGGTCAGCCAGCACCCCGACTTCCAAGGTCTGTCCGCCGCCAACATCACGGCCGCCGCAGACGCCTCCCTGCGGCGTCTGCGCACCGACTACATCGACCTCTACTACACCCACTTCGACCGGCCCGACGTGCCCGTCGAGGAGATCATCGGCGCGCTGGACGGCCTCGTGAAGGCCGGGAAGGTGCGGCACATCGCCGCCTCCAACATCTCCGCCGAGCGGCTGCGGGAATCCCTGGAGTTCTCCGACCGCGAGGGGCTCGCCCGGTACGTGGCTCTCCAGCCGCACTACAACCTGGTGTCCCGCGACACCTACGAGGGCGAGCTCCAGGACCTCGCCGAGCGGGCCGGCCTCGCGGCCGTTCCCTACTACGCGCTCGCGTCCGGCTTCCTCACGGGCAAGTACCGGACCGGCACGACCGTCGAGAGCGCGCGGGCCGGCGGTGCCGCCAAGCATCTGGAGACCGAGCGGGGGCAACGGGTGCTCGGCGCCCTCGACGAGATCGCCGGGGCGCACGACGTGCCCGTGGCCACGGTGGCTCTCGCCTGGCTCGCCGCCCAGCCGACCGTCGCGGCGCCGATCGCTTCCGCACGGACGGTGGAGCAACTGCCCGCACTGGTCGGCGTCGGGGAGCTGACGCTCTCGGAGTCCGAGGTCGAGCGGCTCACGCGCGCTTCGGCCTGAGCTTCGGTCGGCTCAGCGGGGTTCGGTGTGAGCGGGCCGGGACTTCGCGGGGTTCGGGGCCGGGCCTAGGTGCGGTACGGGTTGTACGCGGGGTACGGCGTCGGCTGATGGCCGTAGCCGTAGCCGTACACCCCGTGGACCGGCCAGGGTGGGGCCACCACCGGGACCGGTGGGGCGGTGATCCGTGCCGCGTGGTCCAGCGCCGGGCGGGCCACCTCCCGGCGCCGCCACAGCTCGCCGAGCAGCTCCCGCTCCCGTACGGCGAAGTCCGCCCGGGCGCCGCCCCGCCGGGCCCGGTGCCGCAGGAACGCCAGGGACGTCGCGTACGCCTCGTACCGGGCCACCTCCCGGGCCGCCGGCCTGCCCGCGTGGCGACGGGCGTACTGCCGGGCGATCCGCCGGGCCCGCATCGAGCCGAGCGCGTACGGCTCGGCGGGGGGCAGCCAGCCGGCCACGGCGTAGGCGGGCAGCTCCGCCCGCACGGTCTTCAGCTCCCGCTGCCGCGTCCAGATCACCAGCCACGTCAGCAGCCCGAAGATCGGCACCATGAACGCCGCGTACACGGCGAAGAACCCGTACTCGCCGAACGCCGAGGAGCCGTTCCACATCGCGTGCATGCCCATCGCGAGCAGCAGCCCGCCGAGCGGGAAGGCGACGCGGCGCAGCGGCCGGCGATGGGCCGCGAGTGCTGCGATGCCGAAGCCGATGCCGGTGAGGACCGTGAACAGCGGGTGCGCGAACGGCGACATGATGATGCGTACGAAGAAGGTCGCCGCAGTGACGGAGGCGATGCCGGTGCCGCCGGTGAGCTGGTCGGTGCCGAAGGCCGTGCCCAGGTAGAGGATGTTCTCGGTGAACGCGAAGCCGGTGGCCGTCACTCCGGCTATGACGACCCCGTCGACGATGCCGGTGAAGTCCCTGCGGCGGAAGAGGAAGACCAGCAGGACGGCCGCCGCCTTGGCCGACTCCTCGACCACCGGCGCTATCACGGTCGCGCCGAGGGTGTCCGCGCTGGACGGGTCCGCCGTCGCCGTCGCGATCCATCTCGTCGCGAAGCTGTTGGCGACGATCGCTATCAGCGCCGCCGCGCAGGCGCCCCAGGCGAAGCAGAACACCAGGTTCCGCCAGGGGCCGGGTTCGACGCGGTCCAGCCAGCGGAACGCGGCGATCAGCAGGGGGACCGGCAGGACGGCAAGCCCCAGCCCGACCAGGAACCCCTCCGTGCCGGTCTCCTCGCGGACCAGGGCGAGGATGACCAGGCCGGATATCGCGAGGAGCGTGCTCAGCGCGCCGTAGCGCACCCAGGCGCGGTGCCACCAGTGGGCGTGCCGCGAGGAGCCGGCTGTGCCTGAGCCGGCGAAGGGCGCGCCGTCGGTGGGACCGACGGGGTACGACGGATGCGGAGGGCTGGTGGCCACGGAATTGACCCTAACGACGGATGGGCGCTGTCCGCAGGCGGGAAAGGTGCCAGGGGTGGTCAGGCGCCGGCGGGGGGCTGGTCCACGTGCTGTACGCGGCGGAACAGGAGGTCGTTCACGACATGTCCCTTGTCCAGTCCCTGGCCCTCGAAACGGGTCAGCGGACGGAAGTCGGGACGCGGCGCGAAACCGCCGTCCGCCTGTGTGTTCTCGAAGCCGGGGTGCGTGGTGAGGACGTCGAGCATCTGCTCGGCGTACGGCTCCCAGTCGGTGGCGCAGTGGACGAGGGCGCCGGGCCGGAGCCGGGTGGCGGCGAGGGTGAGGAAGTCGGGCTGGATGATCCTGCGCTTGTGGTGCCGCTTCTTGGGCCAGGGGTCGGGGAAGTAGACGCGGAGGCCGCCGAGGGAGCCGGGGGCGAGCATCTCGCGCAGGAGGATGATCGCGTCGCCGTTGCCGACGCGGATGTTGGACAGGCCGTTACGGTCGGCGAGGCTGAGCAGGTTGCCCTGGCCGGGGGTGTGGACGTCGACCGCGAGGATGTTCGTGGCGGGGTCGGCGGCGGCCATCTGGGCGGTCGCCTCGCCCATGCCGAAGCCGATCTCCAGGACGACGGGGTTGTCGTTGCCGAACAGCTCGGGGAGGTCGAGGGTCCGGCTGCCGTCGATGTCGAGGCCCCACTTGGGCCACAGGCGCTGCAGCGCGTCCGCCTGACCGGCGGTGACACGGCTGCGGCGGGGCTGGAAACTGCGGATGCGCCGCTCGAAGTGCGAACCGGCGGGGTCGGCCTTCGGCCCGTCGGGGAAGCGCGGCTCGCCCTTGGCCCGGGTGCGGCGGACGGAGACGCCGGGGGTGTGCGGGTGCGGGTCCGTGTGCGGCTGCGGGGCCGCGTGGGGCTGCGGGGCCGTGTGCGGGTTCGGGACTTCGGGGGTGTTCGCGGAGTCAGACACAGTGCCTCTGATTTTACGGCTGGGGTGTGGCGCGTGGTCGCCGGTGGGGGTCGGGGCCGCGCCGGGGGGTGTCCGTCCTCGGAACGTCGCGATGGGGTTGCGTGCCGACTGACTGTTCGTTGACGCGACAACCGCTGCGGGCGGACACCCCCCGACACGTCCCCTTGCGTCCGACGGCGGGTGCGGGTGCGTGGGGGCCGCCGCCCCTGGCTGCGGGCATGCGTGCCGCTGGGGGCGGCACGGGTGGGCGTGGGGGTGCCCCCTGCTCGAGCGAAGCCGAGAGCTTGGGGGAGGCACCCCGCTACGCCGGGCTGCGGGCCCACCCGGCCCCAGCACCCACGCCACGTACCGGGCGACGCCGGTTGCGGACCCACCCTGCCTCAGCAGCGACGCCCAGCGTCCGCGAAGCTCACAGTGCGCTCAGTGCCCTGCGTGCCACCTCCCTGCCGATCGGCAAAGATGCCGTAGCGGCAGGCGACGGTGCGTTCAGGACGTGGACGGTCCTGGCACCCTCGCGGATCAGGAAGTCGTCGACCAGGGTTCCGTCGCGGAGGACCGCCTGTGCGCGCACACCCGCGGCCGTCGGGACCAGGTCGTCCTCGGACACCCCGGGCAGGAGCCTTCCCACCGCCCGGGTGAACGCCCTCTTGGACAGGGATCGCCGCAGCTCCCCCGCGCCGTACCGCCAGTGCCGGCGGGCGATCTGCCAGGAGCCGGGCCAGGCCAGGGTCGAGCCCAGCTCGCGCAGGCTCACCGTGCTCCAGCCGTATCCCTCGCGGGCCAGGGCCGGAACCGCGTTCGGCCCGACATGGACACCCCCGTCGATGCCACGCGTGAGATGCACCCCGAGGAACGGGAACGCCGGATCGGGCACGGGGTAGACCAGGCCGCGCACCAGCTCGGGCCGGGCCAGCTCGTAGTACTCGCCCCGGAACGGCACGATCCGCACCTCCGGGTCGTCCCCGGTGAGCCGGGCGATCTCGTCGCACTGCAGGCCCGCGCAGTTCACCAGGACCCGCCCGCGTACGACGTCCCCCGCGGCCGTCAGCACGGCGACTCCCCGCTCGGGGCGCCGGTCGACGCGCACGACCCGGGTGCCGTAGCGGATCTCCGCGCCGGAGCCGTGGGCCAGCTGGCGGGCGACCGCGACGAAGTCGCAGATGCCGGTCGTGCCGACGTGTATCGCGGCGAGTCCGCGCACCTCGGGCTCGTACTCCTCGATCTGGGACGCGCCCAGCTCCCGCACCGGGATCCCGTTGTTCCGGCCGCGCTGCACGAGCGCGTGCAGGCGGGGCAGCTCCGAACGGTCGGTGGCGACGATCAGCTTGCCGGTGACCGCGTGCGGGATGCCGTACTCGGCGCAGAACTTGACCATCTCCGCCGCGCCCCGCACCGCGTAGCGGGCCTTGAGGGAGCCGGGGCGGTAGTAGACGCCGCTGTGGATGACGCCGCTGTTGCGGCCGGTCTGGTGGCGGGCCGGGCCCGGCTCCTTCTCCAGGACGGTGACACGGGTGCCCGGTGCTGCGCGGGTGATCGCATACGCCGTCGACAGACCGACGATGCCGCCGCCGATCACCAGCACGTCGCAGTCGTACGCCGTCCGCACGCACATCACCTCCCGCCTCGATACTGCACTGCGCCACTGACAGTGCCTTCAAACGCCGGGAGAGCCGTCGTCTTCCAGGGGCGCGGGGAACTGCGCGACAAGCCACGACCGACGCGCGGCCACAAGATCACGGCACCCCGGCACCCGCTCAGGCGGGAGCCACCAGCAGCGGTCGTGCGCGCTCACGGAGCTCCACCACCCGCGGCTCGTCGCCGTACGGCTCGAGCCGGTGCAGGAGGTCCTTCACGTACTCGGTGGTACGGGCCGAGGAGATCCGCCCGGCGACCTCCACCGCCCGCACTCCCTGCTCGCACGCCGCGTCGAGGTTCCCCGACTCCAGTTCGGCGACCGCGGAGACGACCAGGCGCAGGCCGTGCGAGCGGACGAACTCCTCCGTGGGCTGCGACAGGGCCTGCTCGGTGAAGCGGCGGACCTGGCGGGGCGCCTTGAGGTCGCGGTAGCACTCGGCGGCGTCGGCGGCGAAACGGTCGTAGGAGTAGAAGCCGAGCCAGCTCGGGTCGTTGTCGCCGGGACGGGCTCGCTCCAGCCAGCTCTCGGCCGCCTTCAGGGCGCCGCCGGCCGCCTGGGCGTCGTTGGCGCGGGCATGCGCGCGGGCCTCGACGAGGCGGAAGAAGCTCATGGTGCGGGCCGTCGCCAGACCGCGGTTGCGTTCCAGGGCGGCCTGGGCGAGGTCCACGCCCTCGTCGCCGAAGCCGCGGTAGGTGGCCTGGAGGGACATGGTGGCCAGTACGTAGCCCCCGAGGGGTACGTCCGCCGCGGCCCGGGCCAGGCGCAGGGCCTGGATGTAGTAGCGCTGGGCCGCTTCCTGCTGGCCCGTGTCGAAGGCCATCCAGCCCGCCAGGCGGGTGAGTTCGGCGGAGGCGCCGAAGAGGGCCCGGCCGACCTCGTCGGAGTACGAGCCGAGCAGCAGGGGTGCGGCCTCCACCCTTAAGCACTCGGGGACCATCGACGAACGCCAGTCGCCGCCGCCGTACTTGGAGTCCCAGCGCCGCGCGTCCTCGGCGGCCTCCCGCAGCTTCTGCACATCGCTGTGGCCGACTTTGAGCGGTGCGCCGGAGCCCTCGCCGGGGCCCACCTCGCGCGCGACCGTACTGTCGGCCGGGGTTATCAGCCATCGTGAGGCGGGCGTTGCGTATGCGCTCACCGCGAACGATCCCGCCAGCGACTGCCAGATGCCGCCGGAGCCGGCCCGGCGGCCGGCGAGGTCGAGGCGGTACAGGTCGGTCGCGGATCGCACCGCCTGGCCCACATCCCGCGGGAAGGCGAGGCCGACCTCGGGTGCGGGGTCCGCGTCCGCCAGGCCGATCTCGTGCAGCGGCACCGGGCGGCCGAGTTTCTGGCCGATGGCGGCGGCGATGAGGTGCGGGGCGGCACCCTGCGGCACCATGCCCTTCGACACCCAGCGTGCCACCGACGTCTTGTCATAGCGAAGCGTCAGACCGCGCTGGGCGCCAAGGTCGTTGACGCGCCGCGCGAGGCCCGCGTTGGAGATTCCCGCGAGGGCGAGAACGGCGCCGAGTTTTTCGTTCGGCCCGCGTTGCTCCCTGGACATGCGCCACCCCTCGACACAGACGGCTGCCGCACTGGCATAACCACGCGGCATTCGTAAACCCAGCGTAGTTCGCCGCATCCCAAGCGTTAAGGGGCATTGTTCCGGTTGGCGGGATTGTGGTCCGTACTGAAGTGCGGTTCAGATACGGGCTGTTGCGACGTGCTCCCACTGTGTGGCCGTGCGCCCGCCCGTGCGCTCTTCTCCGGCCATCGCGGGAGCGGTTCCATGGTCGTCGCGTGGGTCGGCCCGCTGTACTGGATCCAGTGGGCTGGGGGACACCGCCGCCTACATCCCCGCGGGCGGCGGAACGGTCCGGGAGGCGTGCTCCGTCTCCCGGACTGCGCGACCGGGCGGCAGGGTGCCGCGCCTGTACGGAGAGTGTTCGAAGCTGCGCGCGTGACATCGATTTGGCCGAAAATCGCCCCCGCCGGTCGCGGGCTATCAGGGCTCCGACCATGGCAGTTGAGGGCGCGTCGGGCGTGATTGGGGCGCGTTTCGGGGGCGCATTCGCGTCGCAGTAGTACCGCAGACATGTCGCTGGCGTGCCTTGATTCTTCGCCGCTTCTTCGTTCTGCTCCGCTTCTTCCGGCGTCCCCTGTGCCTTTCTCCGGTCTCTTGTGTCTCCCTTCGGCGTCTTGTGCGTCTTCCCTTCGGTGTCTCGTGTCTCGTGTCTCGTGTCTCGTGTTTCGTGATCCCCGTCGGTCGTTCGTCCCGTCTTTCGTCCCGGCTGCTGTCTCGTCCCCCGTGCGGGCGGCCGTCTCGTCCTCCGTGCCGACGGCCGTCGGTTCGTCCGGCTTTCCGCCCGGATCTTCTTGTCGCGTCCGGGTGTTCGGGGTGTTCGCGACCGTGTGGGTGGCTCCGCCGGGGCGCATTCGGCGGAGCGCAAGCGGCGTCGGCACCCTCTGGAACGCCTCCTTCATGGCAGCATGGTGAACCGGTTCGTACGGTGCACTGGTTGTCCACAGCCTGTGGAGGCGGCGATGCGGTGGTTGGTGGGATGGAGCAGCACCGCCGCGGGAGCCGTCGCTGCCGGTTCGGCGGGGGCCACCGGCACCGAGGGCGAGACGCTGCACCCGGTGGGGTCCCAACTCCTGTGGGGCGACCCCGATCCGCTGTGGGCGGTCGGTGACTGGCGCCCCGACGAGGTACGGGTCGTGAAGGCCGACGACCGGACCAGGATCGCCGTTCTCGGCATCTGCGGCGCCACCGACGAGCAGCTGCGCGTCGCCCTGTTCGCCGCGCGCGGCGGCGCACTTCGGCATCTGACCGCCTGGCCGGGCAGCTACACCGCGATCGTCCAGGTCGGCAGGCGGATCACCGTCTGCGGTGATCTCGCGGGCGCACGGCCGGTGTTCCACACGCCCTGGGCCGGCGGTACGGCGTACGCGACCGCCGCGCTGCCGCTGGCCGACCTCGTCGAGGCCAACCTCGACTTCGGGCATCTCGCAGCACTGCTGGCGGCTCCCGACGTGCCGGCCGCGCTGCACGACTCCACGCCGTACGACGGCGTGAAGCGCATTCCGCCCGGGCACGCCCTCATCCTGCGCGCCGGGGCGCGCGAGATCGCCGGGTACGAGCCGGTCGCCTCGCTGGCCGTGGCGGCGCCCCCGGCCGATCCCGACAGCGCGGTCGACGCGGTGCGCGACGCGCTCGTGGAGGCCGTGCGGACGCGGCTGTCCGCGCCGCGGCACGTCCCGGGCGCCGACATAGACCCCGGCCCCGTCCCCGGTATGGGTCCCGCCGAGCGGCGAGCCGCGCGCGGGATGCCGGTGCCGGGGATCGGCGCGGACCTGTCCGGCGGGCCCGCCTCCGGGGCGCTGGCGCTGCTGGCCGCGGGCCTGCCCGGGATGCCGGGCACGGTGCTGGGGCACGGCACGGGCGCGGGGGAACGGCTGCTGGCCGTCACGTTCAACGACCTCGCCGTCGGAGGCCGGGAGGCGGAACTGGAGCGGGCGGGCGCGCTGGCCGCGAACCCGAGGCTGCACCACGTCGTGGTGACGGGCGGCGAGGAGACCCTCCCCTACGCCGACCTGGACGGGCCCCTGACGGACGAACCCGGGCCGTGCCTGGTGTCGGCGGCCCGCCATCGGGCCCGGCTGGCGGCCGGCAGCGCGGACCACTTCACGGGCTACGGTGCGCGCCAGGTCCTGGACGCCCATCCCGCCCGCCTCGCCGACCTGCTGATGGACCGCCGGCGGCGGCATCTCGTACGGCCCGTCGCCGCCCTCGCCAAGGCCGACGGGTCGGTGCTGGTGCCCGCGCGCGTGTACGCGGCTGCGCGGCGGTTGTCCCGTATGCCGTACCGGTCGGGGATCGAGGCCCTCGCCGAGCGGCTGCTGGATCCCCGCTCCGACGACGGCCTCGACGCGCCCGGCGGTGCGCTGGACGCGTCGCTCGCCGCGCTGACCTGGGGCAGACCCGGGCCGGCGGCTCGCTGGCTGACCGGTGAGGCGCTTGCTGAAGTATCGGTTCGCCTTCAGGCGTCCACCCACCGGTCGGAGCTGGTCGGGCCGGGACAGCGGCCGGGAGACTTCCGCGCGCGGGCGGCGCTGGGGCGGCATGCGGCGGACCTGCGGGTGCTGGAACAGGCGGCGGAGGTCCGCTTCCAGCGGCTGCACGCGCCGTTCCTCGACAACCAGGTCGTGCGCGCGGCCCGGGCCCTGCCCGAGGCGCTGCGGGTGCGGCCGGGTTCGCGGGCGGCGATCCTGCGTACGGTGCTGGAAGGGGCCGGGGTCCGCGAACTGCCGCCCGGCTGGGGCGCCCCGACCCAGGCGACGGCCGCGGCCACGGAGCGCACGGGGCTGCGCGTGGCGGCGGACTCCCTGGTCGCCCTGTTCGACACCCCGCTGCTGGCGGAGGCGGGCCTGATCGAGGCCCGCGTGGTCCGCAAGGCGCTGCGCGGCGCCGCGGCGGGCGAACCTCTCCCCCTGGACGGCCTGGCGGACCTGGTCTCCCTGGAGCTGTGGCTGCGCCGCCTCCTGGCCCGCCGCGGCACGTGCTGGACGGGCACACCGGCACGGCAGCGGGCCGTCCCGTCGGGGATCGCGCCGCAGCGAGGGGCTTTGGGGGCGGGGGCCGGTGGTGGGCGGCGGGTGTAGCGCCTGTGCGGGAGCGGGAGCGGGAGCGGGAGCGGGAGCTGGGTGGGGGTGCGGGCCTTCGCCTGACCGCCGGGTGGGGGTCGGGGCCGCGCCGGGGGGTGTCCGTCCTCGGAACGGCGCGATGGGGCCTCTTACCGACTGACCGGCGTCGACGCGCCAACCGCTGCGGGCGGACACCCCCCGGCACGGCCCCTTGCTTACGACGGCGGGTGGGGGCGCGTCGTGGCTCACCCAGCTGCGGGCAATCGTGCCGCCAAGGGCGGCACGGGTGGGCGCAGCGCACCCCGATCCGCCGGGCTGCGGACCCACCCGGCCCCAGCCACCACCCCCAGCACCCGGCACACCCACCCTCGAGCAACGCCCCGCACCGAAAACCCCCCGCTCCTCACCACCACCCCGGCGACAATGACCCCGTGCGGTACAGAATCCTGGGTGTCACCACGGCAGAGGACGAGCGCGGCTCGGTCGTACCCGTCGGCGGCCCCCGGCTCCGTGCCCTGCTCACGGCCCTCGCCCTGCGCCCCTCCCGCGTCGCCGCCCCCCAGGCGCTGATCGACGACGTCTGGGCCGAGGACCCGCCCCAGGACGCCCCCGCCGCCCTCCAGGCCCTCGTCGGCCGTCTCCGCAGGGCCCTCGGCAAGGACGCCGTCACCTTGGAGACGGGCGGCTACCGACTCGCCGCCGGCAAGGAAGACATCGACCTCTTCGTCTTCGAACGGCTCGTCCGGCAGGGCCTCGACGCCCTCACCGCCGATGACCCCGCCCTCGCGGAACGGCACCTCGACGCCGCCCTCGCCCTCTGGCACGGCCCGGCCCTCGCCGACCTCCCCGACCGCTCCGCCGCCACCCGCCCGGAGGCCAGGCGGCTGGAGGCGACCCGGGCCAGGGCGGAGGCCCGGCTACGGCTGGGACGCGGGCCGGACGTCGTACCCGAACTGCGCGAACTGACCGCCGCACACCCCTACGACGAGCCGCTGCACGCCCTCCTCGTCCGCGCCCTGCGCGACACCGGCCGGGAGGCCGACGCCCTGGCCGCGTACGAGGCCGCCCGCCGCGCCCTGGCCGAGGGCCTCGGCACCGACCCCGGGCCCCGGTTGCGCGCCCTCCACGCCGAACTGCTCGACCCCGCCCCGAAGGACGAGAGGCGCCCGCCCGCGTCACCGGAGCGCGAGCGCACCCGGCCGGGGGCCATCCGTCCGCGTCTGACCTCGTTCGTCGGCCGGGAACCCGAGATCGACGCCATCCGTTCCGACCTGCACAGGGCCCGACTCGTCACCCTCACCGGACCGGGCGGCTCCGGCAAGACCCGTCTCGCCGAGGAGGCCGCCGCCGGGCTCCCGCAGGCATGGCTGGCCGAGCTCGCCCCGCTCGACCGGCCCGAGGCGGTGCCGGGAGCGGTGGTCAGCGCGCTCGGTCTGCGCGAGACCATGCTGATGACCAGCGAGCACACGGCCGTGCAGGACGACCCGGTCGAGCTGCTCGTGGAGTTCTGCGCGCCGCGCGGCCTCCTTCTGATCCTCGACAACTGCGAACATGTCATCGGCGCCGCCGCCCACCTCGCCGAGACCCTGCTGACCCGCTGCCCAGGGCTCACGATCCTGGCCACCAGCCGCGAACCCCTGGGCGTCCCGGGCGAGTCGGTCCGCCCGGTCGAGCCCCTGCCCCCCGACCACGCCCGCCTGCTGTTCGCCGAGCGGGCAACCGCCGTCCGTCCCGACGCGCAGGCCGTGCTCCGCGACGAGCAGGCGGTGGCGGAGATCTGCCGACGGCTGGACGGGCTGCCGCTCGCCATCGAACTGGCGGCGGCACGGCTCCGGCTGCTCACGCCCCGGCAGATCGCCGACCGCCTCGACGACCGCTTCCGCCTCCTCACCTCCGGGAGCCGTACGGTCCTGCCCCGCCAGCAGACCCTGCGCGCCGTCGTCGACTGGTCGTGGGACCTCCTCGACGACGCCGAGCGGACGATGCTGCGCGAGGTGTCCGTGTTCGCGGGCGGCTGGGACCTCACGGCAGCCGAGGCCGTGTGCTCCGGACCCGCCGCCGAGCTGATCGGGGCCCTCGTCGACAAGTCCCTCGTCGTGGCGGCCCCCGGCGCGGACGACGGCTCCCGCGGCATGCGGTACCGAATGCTGGAGACCATCCACGAGTACGCCGTCGAGCGCGCCGCCGACACCCCGCGACTGCGCGCCACCGCCGAGCTCCGGCACCGTGCCTGGGCGCGTGCGCTCGCCGAGCGGGCCGATCCGCAGCTGCGCTCCGCCGGGCAACTGCCGTGGATCTCCCGCCTGGAGACCGAGCTGGACAACATTCGCGCGGCCCTCGACCGGGCCCTCGCCGCCGGGGAAGAGGCGGAAGCCGGCGCCCTGGCCCTGGCCATGGGCTGGTTCTGGTGGCTGCGCAACTACCGGCACGAGGGCATGGAGTGGCTCGAGCGGACCCTTCGCCTCGGTGCGGCCCTGGACATGTCGGGCCGTGCGGCGCCCGGCGGCGAGCCCGAACCCGGCCACATCGACCACTTCCTCACCGCGCCGGACGGCGAGGCGGGGCATCCGCTGCACGCCCTGCGGATGGACGTGCGCCTGCTTCACCTGTTCTTCATGACCGAAGTCGCGGCCATGGACACGTTCGTCGTCGAGCGGCTGCCCTACATGGAGCGGGTGTGGGCCCACTACACGCAAGGCGGCCCGCACGCGGCCCGTATCCCCGGGCTGGTCTGCCCGATCCTCTCCTCCTTCCTGGGCGATCCGAGCGAGGTCCGGACCGTCCTGGACGCCGCCGTCGACAACTGCCGTGCCCACGGCGGGGACTGGGAGATCTCCGTCGCCCTGATGTTCCGCGCGCACACGGTCGTCGACGGACCCGGCGCCCTGGAAGGCGTCGACGACGACCTCGCCGAACTGCGGGTCCTCAGCCGCCGCTCGGGCGACCGCTGGCTGCGCGCCCAGGTGTGCAGCGCGGCGGGCGAGGCCGCCATGGCGCGCAGCCGTTTCGAGGAGGCCAAGGGGGAGTACGAGGAGGCCCTGCGGCTCGCCTACGAGGTGGGCGCCCATGCCGAGTCGCCGTTCCTCATCGCCCGGCTCGCCGAGATCGCCTACCGGGCGGGCGACCGGGCGTCCGCACTGTCCTCGCTGGACGAGGCCACCGCCGCCGCCGAGCGCTACGGCGTGCGGGACTCCAAGGCGTATGTCCTGCTGATGCGCACCCAGATGGCTTTCGAGGACGGGCACACCGGCCGGGCGCGAGCGTGGTGGAAGGAGGCCCTCGCCAACACCGCCCCCGGCACACCGCCACCGCAGTTCATGGTGATGCTGCGCCTGCTCGACGCCGCGATCAGCGCGACGGAGTCCGGTCCGCGCTCCGGCCTGGCCAAGGCCACCGAAGCCCTGCGCGAAGCGGTGGAGAAACGGTGCTCGGACATCGTCCGGGCGACGGTCGTGGACGGCGCGGCGGGCCTGCTGGCCGACCTCGGCGACTTTCCGCGTGCGGCCCGGCTGCTCGGCACCGGCGATCACTGGCGGTCCGGCCGCCCGCGTTCCATCCCGGAGATCCCCCCGGCCAGACGCGCCGAGGCCGCCGCCCGTGCCGCTCTGGGCGATGCCCGCTGCGAGGCGGAGCGTGCCCGGGGCGCGGCGCTCACCGCGGACGACGTCCTGCGCGAGCTGGACGAGGCGTGTGTCCGATACGCCACCGGCCCGGTGGCCTGAACCGTACGACCGTCAGCCGCAGGTGAACCGGGACTCCGCCCAGTCCACCGGCATCAGGTCGTCGAAGGCGCTGCGCGGCTCCACCACCAGCCGGACCGTACTGCGGCCGGTGAGGTTCACATGGACGGGCACGGCCGGATCACCGCCCTCGACCAGCGGGGACCGCCACAGCCGCACCCCGTCGGCGTACACGGAGAAGTGCACCTTGCCGAGCCTCAGCGTCATGTCGTCCACTCCCACGAGCGCGTCGTAGGACGTGCAGGCGCGGTTGAGGTCGATCGTGACGGACGAGTGGCCGTGCACGGTGACACCGTGGGCGTAGCGCCGGCCGCCGACCGACAGGCCGGACCGCTGCCAGACCCAGCTGCTCGAACCGATCCGCATCTCGGGCTTCGTGCCGTCGCCGCTGACGTCGTACGACAGTTCGCTCCACTGGTAGACGACCGGGGCGGGCGGGGGTGGCGGGGGCTGCGGGGGAGCGGGCGTCGGTGTGGGGGCAGGGGGCGGAGTCGGCTTCGGGGACGCGGGCCGTGGCGCGGGCGTCCGGGTCGGTGTCGGGGTCGCTTCCGGGTCCGGACCCGGGCTGGTCCTGGGGCTCGGTGTCGGTGCGGGCGTCTCGGCACGCGCGGGCAGGGCCCCCGGTGGCCTCGGCCCCGGGCCGGGGTACGAGGAGGAGGGCGAGGGCTTGGGGGTGGGCTCGCCCGGGCGCACCACCGACGACGGCGGAGGGGGTGAGGGGTCGGCCTCGGACTCTGCCTTCGGTTTCTCGGTGCCGGTCAGTGCCATCACCACCGCGGCCACCACACCCACGGCGACGACCCCGGCCGCGATACCGGCCTTCACCGGCGCGCCGACCCCCTCGGAGACCGCCGCCCCACCCCCGCCACCGGCCGCACCAGCTCCACCGGCCGAAGTACCGCCGCCCGCGGCGGCGGAACCTGCCGAACCGCCACCCGCCGCACCGGCCCCGCCGACCGATCCACCGCCGCCCGCGGCTGCCCCGCCGGCCGAGCCGCCCGCCGCCGCACCGGCCGCACCGGCCGCAGCTCCCGCACCGCCGGCGATGAGCCCGGCGGCCTTCGCGTAACCGGCGGCCCCGAACCAGCCGATGACGGCGACCGGCACGACGGCCGGGATACCGCCGGCCACTTCCTCGATCTGCAGCGCGGCCAGCCGGCACTTGGCGCATTCGTCCAGGTGCTTGCGCAGCCCCCGCTCGGCGCGGGTGCGCAACCGCCCGCGGGCATAGGTGCCGAGCTGGTCGGCGTAGCGTGCGCAGTCCTCGTCGCCGGTGAGCGTGGCGCTGACGTGGGCCTGGAGGTAGGCCTGCTTGAGCCCCTCGCGGGCCCGGCTGGCGAGCACGCGCGTGCCGTTGGCGTCCAGCCCGAACAGCGTGGCGACCGCGCTGGGGGACTCGTCCTCGATCTCGGTGTGCCACAGCACGGCCTGCCAGCGCTCCGGCAGCGACCGGAAGGCCCGCATGGCCATGGACTGCTCGGCCTCGTGCATCGCCCGGACGTCCGCGCCCAGTTCGAGCGTGTCGTCGCCGGACACGTCCGGCCCGTGCGCGGACCGGGCGGCGAACACCGCGAAGTCGTCGACGAGCTGCTCGCGCCGTGCCGACCTGGTCCAGGAGGCGGCGACGCGCCGGACGGAGGTGAGCAGGTAGGCGCGGACGGCCTGCGTGGGGCCCGCGCCGCCGCGTACCGCCTGGAGCATGCGGGCGAAGACCTCGGCGGTCAGATCCTCCGCCGTGTGGGCGTCGCGGCAGCAGGTGCGGGCGTACCGGCGCACGGCTTGCGCATGGCGCCGGTACAGCTCCTCGTACGCCGTGTCGTCGCCCGCGCGCATCCGGTCGATGAGGCCGGCGTCGGACGGCGGCATCTCGTGCGGCGGCAGGGCGCCGTCCTCGCGCCTGTCGCGTTGGGCCGGGACCGAGCCGTCGGCCGGGTGCCCGGCGGGCGGCACGCTCGCGCGCCCGCCCTGACTCGGCACCTTCGGCGGGACCGGACCGCCGGCCGTGGCGTCGCCGTGCCCGCTGCGGCTCGACTCGTCCCGCCCGTCAACGCTCATCGCGGAAAGCCCCCGGCAGCCGTCCAACCCGTCCAGACCACCGGGTCAGCGTGCCATATGGGCTTATGGTCAGAAGCCCGAAGTTCGGACCATCACTCATCCGTGGGGATTTATCGCACGGCAGTACTGGCCGTCATCCATTCGGGGAAGGCTCTCCCGCTTCGCTCCGGCCCCGGACGTGGCGCCCCAGCCCGGAAAGCTTCACCCGGTCCGGAACAGCTCCACCCGACCCAGACTTACGGGCCCGGACGCATGCCGCCCGAGCCCGAAGCTCAGCCCGACCCGGGGCCTGGTCGCCCCGGGTCTCCATGGCTCAGGCCGGTCGCGAGCGCAGACCCTCCAGCAGGATGTCCAGCAGCCGGGCCGAAGCGGCCGCCTGCTGAGCGGCGTCCGGCAGTGAGGGCGCGGCCGTGGCGATCACCAGCAGCACGTCCGACACCGACACGTCCGCCCGCAGCTCACCGGCAGCACGCGCCCGGTCCACGAGCCGCCCCACGACCTCGAGCAGCGCCGCCGTCCCGGCGTCGTCCTCGGCCGCCACCGCCGGAACCGCAGCGACCGCGACGGGCTGGTCAGGCACCAGTCGCAGCTCCGTCGTGCCCGGCTGGGTCCGTTGCTGCGGCACCCGCGGGCCCCCGGCACCGTCCTCGACGGAGACCCGCAGCACCTGCGGCGGCAGCAGCCGCCCCGCGCCGGAGGCCACCGACGTCCGCAGGAAGCGCGACAGCGCCGACCACGGTTCGTCCTCCTGCCCGAGCGCCGCACGCGCCTGGTCGGTCAGCCGGGAGGTCTCCTCCTCGGCTATCCGGCGCACCAGGACGTCCTTGCTCGGGAACCGCCGGTACACCGTGCCCACACCGACCCGCGCGCGCCGCGCCACGTCCTCCATCGGCGCGCCGTACCCCAGCTCGCCGAAGACCTCGCGCGCCGCCCGCAGTACGTGCTCCAGATTGCGCTGTGCGTCCACACGCAGTGGCGTCGTCCGCGACGCGTCGCGTCCGCTGCCCGCCGCGCTCATCGTCATACCGCCCGCCGCGACTGCGGACGCGGGCGACCAATGAGAGTCCTGAACATGCATAAGTATTCCCCCGGTAATGACGTCTCCCCCCGGAGACTCCCCGCCATACGATGCCGGGACGCGGGAACCGGCCCCTCCGCGGCCCGCCCGTCGCGGACCCCGGTGAGCGCATCCCCCTACACCCCGTCGACACACGAACATAGTTGAGTGGGAGTCAATTCAGAAGGGGCACGTTCCGCACAGAGCGCCCACCGATCGGAGTACGGGCCGCATACGTCCCGAATGTACCCCCGCGCGCCCCCTGTACCACCCGGCCTGACCTGCGCGGATGCGCCACATGTCGCTAATCCGGCCAACTCCGCGCGCTCTCCCGCTCCGGTCACACAATTCGTCGAGGCTGTGGACAAACGCAAGCGACGGGTGCGTCATGGGATGGTGAAGGAACGTGCGCGCATTCTCGTTGTCGGTGGCGGCTACGTCGGGATGTACACGGCCCTGCGCCTGCAGCGCAGACTCAAGCGGGAGCTGGACCGCGGCGAGGTGGAGATCACCGTCGTCACCCCCGACCCGTACATGACCTATCAGCCGTTCCTCCCCGAGGCCGCCGCGGGCGCCATCTCCCCCCGCCACGTCGTCGTACCGCTGCGCCGCGTCCTCGACCGGTGCAGGGTCCTGATCGGCGAGGTCACCGCCGTCGACCACGCGAAACGCACCGCCGCCGTCGCCACCCTGGCCACCGCGGAAGAGGGCACGGGCGCACAGCGGCTGTCCTACGACCAGCTCGTCCTCGCCCCCGGCTCCGTCTCGCGCACCCTGCCGATCCCCGGCCTGGCCGACCACGGCATCGGCTTCAAGACCGTCGAGGAGGCCATCGGCCTGCGCAACCACGTCATCGAGCAGATGGACATCGCCTCCTCCACCCGCGATCCCGCCATCCGCGACGCGGCCCTCACCTTCGTCTTCGTCGGCGGCGGCTTCGCGGGCGTGGAAGCGCTCGGCGAACTGGAGGACATGGCCCGCTACGCCGCGCGGTACTACCACAACGTCCAGCCCGAGGACATGAAGTGGATCCTCGTCGAGGCCTCGGACCGCATCCTGCCCGAGGTCGGCGAGGAGATGGGCCGCTACACCGTCACCGAGCTGCGCCGTCGCAACATCGACGTCCGCCTCCACACCCGCCTCGAGTCCTGCGCCGACCGGGTCGCCGTCCTCAGCGACGGGGCCCGCTTCCCCACCCGTACGGTCGTCTGGACGGCCGGCGTGAAACCCCACCCGGTCCTTGCCGCCTCCGACCTGCCCCGCAACGGCCGCGGACGCCTGAAGTGCACGCCGGAACTCTCGGTCGACGGCACCACGCACGCGTGGGCCGCGGGAGACGCCGCCGCCGTCCCCGACGTCACCGCCGCGGAACCGGGCCGCGAGTGCGCCCCCAACGCCCAGCACGCGGTCCGCCAGGCCAAGGTCCTCGCCGACAACATCGTGCACTCCCTGCGCGGCGAGCCACTGGAGACGTACGAACACGCCTACGCCGGTTCGGTCGCCTCACTGGGCCTGCACAAGGGCGTCGCCCACGTCTACGGACGCAAGCTCAAGGGCTATCCCGCCTGGTTCATGCACCGCGCCTACCACCTCAGCCGGGTGCCCACCTTCAACCGCAAGGCGCGGGTGCTGGCCGAATGGGCGCTGGCCGGGCTGTTCAAACGGGAGATCGTCTCCCTGGGTTCACTCGAACACCCCCGGGCGGAGTTCGAACTAGCGGCCGGTGGAAAGCCTTCTCAAGACCCCCCGCACAACCCGAAGGGGTCGTCCTGACCGGACCCAGGAACTCCAGCGGCCGGCCCGGCGTCTGACGGATGTCGGTCCGGTCCGCGCCCTGCCAGACTGGTCCACCACCGTGGGTACGCCACCACGCGCCCCGGTGCGGGCCCCTCGGGGCCCCGGCCGGTTCCGGTGCCGGCCGCCGACCACTACACGAGGCAAGGATTCGTGAACTTCACGCGCTGGAGCGCCCGGCTCCCCGGAACGCAGCGCCGCGCCGCAGCGCGGACCGAGCAGACGGCCTCCCCGGACCGGCGGGGGGAAGGCTCCGTACCCGCCGCCCGCGCCGAACAACTGACCGACGAGACACCGTCCGTTCCCGCCGTCGACGAACTGCGGGTGCGTGAGGTCCTCGACCGCGTCCCGTCCCTCGTCGCCCTGGTCCACGGCCCCGACCACCGCATCGCCTACGTCAACGACGCCTACACGACCGCCTTCGGCATCCGCCCCCTGGGCGAACGGGCCCGCGAGGCCCTCCCCGAGCTGGACGCCCTCGGCCTCTTCCCCCTCCTGGACCAGGTCCAGCGCAGCGGCAAACCGCGCACGGTCAAGTCCCGCAAGGCATCCGACGGCCGTTCCTACAGCTTCACGTGCACCCCGGTCGCCCAGGGCGACGGCAAGGGCGGCAGCGAGGGCCGCGGCGTCCTCGTCTTCGCCACCGACGTCACCGACCACGCCGAAGCCGCGGAGCGCCTGCGCGCCAGCGAACGCCGCCAGCGCGAAACGGCCGTCACCCTCCAGCGCTCCCTGCTCCCGCAGGAACTCGAAGAACCGGACGACCTGCGCATCGCCGCCACCTATCACCCCGGCGGCACGGAAGCCGCGGTCGGCGGCGACTGGTACGACGTCATCACCCTGGGCGGCGGCCGCACGGCACTGGTCATCGGCGACGTCATGGGCAGAGGCGTCCGCGCGGCGGCCGTCATGGGCCAGCTGCGCACGGCCGTCCGCGCCTACGCCCGCCTCGACCTCCCCCCGCACGAGGTCCTCCAGCTCCTGGACGGTCTGGCGGCCGAGATCGACGCCAACCAGATCGCCACGTGCGCGTACGCCATCCACGACCCGAACGAGGGCAAGCTGATCTACTCCTCGGCGGGCCACCTCCCGATCCTCGTCCGCGACGAGAACGGCACGGTCCTGCGCGCCGAGGAACCCACCGGCCCCCCGCTCGGCACCGGCGGCTGGATGCACGCCTCGGGCTCGATCCCCCTCGCCCCCGGCTCCACGGCCGTCCTCTACACGGACGGCCTGGTCGAGCGGCGCGACGCGGACCTGGACGAGGGCATCGCCGCCCTGGAACGGGCCCTGGCCGGCGCCACCGGCACACCCCAGGTCGTCTGCGACCGCCTGGTCCGCTCAGCGGGAGTGACCCCCGACCACGACGACGACGTGGCCGTCCTGGTCCTCCAGCACCCCGCCCGCAAGGGAGCGGACAGCGAGCTCTTCCGCAACGCCGCCCTGGAACTGCTCGGCGGAGTGGAAGCGGCCCCCCGCGCGCGTGCCTTCGCCTCCGGCGTCCTGACCAGCTGGCGCTTCCCCACCGACCTGCACGACCTGGGCGTCCTGGCCACCAGCGAACTGGTCGCCAACTCGCTCCAGCACGGCACCCCGCCGATGCGGCTGCGTCTGCGCCGCACCGACAGACGCCTGATCATCGAGGTCACCGACGGCGACGACCACCTCCCCAGACGCCGCCGCGCGGAACCGGGCGACGAATCGGGCCGCGGCATCGCCATCGTGGCGACGATCGCGTCGAACTGGGGCTGCCGGCGTACCCCCGGCGGCGGCAAGGCGGTCTGGTGCGAGTTCGCCCTGCCGCGCACACCGGTCACATAGAGGGGGACAGGAATCAGACGTCCGCGGAGACGGGCGCCCCGCCCCGGGCCACGACCCGGCTCTTCCCGAGCCACGGCTGGTCCTGCACATCGGTCAGCTGCCGCCCCAACCGCACGGCCAGGACGGTGATCCCCAGCGAGAACACCAGGAACGCCACGATGTACGGCGCGTGCAGCGAGGCCCCGAGCGGTCCGCCCACAGCCGGTCCGACGGCCAGCGCCAGCTGCTTGACCAGGGCGAACGCCGAGTTGTACTGCCCGGCCATCCCCTCCGGCGCGAGATCCGCGACCAGCGGGGCCACGGTCGGCGACAGCATCGCCTCACCCAGCCCGAACAGCGCGTACGTCGAGACGAAGGCAGCCGTCGCCATCTCCTGGCTGCCGTGCCCGAGCCCCGCGTACCCGGCGACGACCCACGCCACGGCCCAGATCAGCCCCACAGCGGCGATCACCCGCGACCGCCGGCGCCGCTCCACGAACCGCAGCACGGCGAACTGCGCGACGACGATCATCAGCGTGTTGGCGGCGAGCGCGGTCCCGAGCGCGGACGTCGAGATCCCGGCGGCCTCGACCCCGTACGCACTGAGCCCCGACTCGAACTGCCCGTAGCAGGCGAAGAACAGCACGAAGCCCAGCACGCACAGCTGCACCATGGCCCGGTTGCCCAGCAGCTGCTTCCAGCTGCTCCGTCCCGCGGCCGGGGGCGCGTCACCGATACGCGGCGCGTGCGGCATCCGCACCGTCGCCATCACCACGACCAGCAGCAGGAACATCGCCGCCTCGATCGCGAAGAGCAGCGTGAAGGAGGCCGCGCTCGTGGTGTCGACGAGGTGACCGCCGATGAGGCCGCCGACACCGAGCCCGAGGTTCTGCAGGAAGAACTGCATGGCGAAGGCACGCGACCGCGTCTCGGCGGACGAGCAGTCGACGATCATCGTCGCGAGCGCCGGCTGCATCACGGCCTGCCCGGCGCCCAGCAGGGAGGCCGACAACAGCACGGCGGCGGCACTGCTCGCGATTCCCAGACTGAGGGCGCCCAGAGCGGCGGTGACCAGGGCGGCGAGCAGCACCGGCAGCGGGCCGCGCCGGACGATGGCCCGTCCGGCGAACGGCAGCACGACCAGCGCGGCCACCGCGAAGACGGCGAGTACGAGACCCGCCGTCATGGCCCCAAGACCTCGCACCTGTGCCACATAGACGTACAGGTACGGGACCGTGAAGCCGAGCCCGAACGCGCTGAGTGCGTTGCCCACGTGAATCCGGCGCATCGCTGCGCCCATCGCCCTGGTCACGTTCACCTCTTCCACTAGTTAGGAGTGAAGACTTCGAAACTAAAGTTCGAAGCTAAAGAGTACAGATCCAAGGACTTCGAGGCAAAGAACGACCGTGCGATACTGCGCACATGGGCGACACCCCCGGCCCCAGCGAGCCGACCCTCGAAGAGCAGATCGCCGCGTACCAGCGCGAGTTCCAGGACCTCGACCCCCAGGTGGAGCAGATCGTCTCGGCCCTCTCCCGCCTGAACCGCCGTATGAACGTCGCCTACGGCCGTCAGACCTCGACCCTCGGCATCAGCAACACGGAGTGGGAGGTCCTCAAGGCCCTCGTCCTCTCCGGGGCCCCCTACCGCCTGGGTCCCAGCGACCTCGCCAAGCGCCTCGGCCTCACCCCGGCCGCGATGACCCACCGGATCGACCGCATGGTCGCCGAATCTCTGGTGACCCGTGAGCGAGACGAGTCGAACCGCGTACGAGTCATCGTGGAGCTGACATCCGAGGGGCGAGAGAAGTGGCTGGAGGCAATGCGCCTGGCGACGGTCTTCGAGGAGGACCTGCTCCAGGACCTGTCACCCGACGAGCGCACGGCGCTGGGCGAGGTGCTCACGCGCCTGCTGCGCCGGGTCGAGCACGCCCAGCCGGACGCCGGCGGACGCCTCACCGACCTGGACTGACCCCGGGGCCGAAAAGATCTTGACAGGGGTCGCTTGACACGCCCCTGGCTGATCCGTAAAGTTCTTCGGGTTGCCACCGAGCCGTAACGGTTCTTCGGCAGCACTTCCGCCGCAGCAGCGGCATCCCAACCACCAGCTCGACCTCCCGACAGGGTTGATTTCGGCACGCCCGAATTCAATTCGAATTGGGACTCGACGACCTGATCGACTCCGAACGGCTTCGATTTGGGAATCGCCGAGAGGGCGCGCTAAGGTTAGGAACGTCGGAACGGCCCAACAGCCGCGAAGACAAACCCCGCTGACCGGGGATCAGGCCCGAAAGGATCTGATAGAGTCGGAACCGCCGGAAAGGGAAA
>NZ_JBHJPX010000023.1:53992-118804 GCF_042262425.1 Streptomyces sp. NPDC056373 | reverse complement strand
CGCGGGCCCGGCCGGGGCGGGGTGCGGGTGACCCCCCCGCCGCCTGACCGGCGCCCGCGCGGGGGGGGGGGGGCCGTTTTCTCCCCCGCCCCCCCCCCGCAGGGTTCTTCGCCTCCTTCAGTTGTCCGGCTCACTCGCATCGGTGAGCGGTCAGTCCACGTTCACGACCTTCCACAGCTGGCCGTCGGCGTTCGTGTCTGTCGACTGGACGAGCTGAGTGCCTCCCGGGGACACGGTGAGCACGTCGCTGCTGTTCACGTTCTTGATCTTGTAGTAGCCGTTTCCGGTCGCGACGACGGTCCAGCGCTGGCTCGCGGCGTTGTTGTCGGTCGACTGGACGATGTTCGCGCCGTCCGTGGTGACGCCACCGCTGACGTCCATGAGCAGGTCGCTGTTCCGGCTGACGATCTCGTAGCTGCCGTTACCCACCGGGGCGAAGCGCCAGTTCTGGTTCAGGGCTCCGCCGTCGCTCCACTGGATGACGTTGGCTCCTGCGGTCTTCGATCCGCCCGAGACGTCGACCGCCTTGGAACTGCCCTTGTTGACGATCTTGTAGTTTCCGTTCGTCACGGGGAACGCGATGGAGGCGAACGCGTCCAGCGCGCAGACGGTGCCCGAAGAGGCGGAGTTCTTGGTGCCGGTGCACACCACCCTGATCGTGTGCGGGCCCGCCGCGAGGTCCGTCTTCTCGAACAGCGGCACCTGCTTCGTCACTGTCGAGGCATAGGCGTCGATGCCAGCCTGGGCGAGGGTGCCGTCGATGTAGACGTCCACCTTGCCCATGTTCGGCTGCGTCATGCTCAGGTACCGGACACCCGAGCCGGTGAACGAGAACTCGGCGTAGTTGCCCGCCGTGCTCGTGAACTTCTCCGACCCGTTCATGTCCTTCGTGTCGTTCCAGTTCGACCACGTACCGGAGTACGTCACGCCGGCCGCCTTGTCGTCGACGTGGTTCCAGCGCTGCCGCACGAGCGCCTTCGACGCGGACGAGGCGTTGCCCTGGGAGTCGAGGACGTAGAGGCGGTAGTCACCGGCCGCCTGCGGGACGTTGATGCTGGTCGCGGTGCCGCTCGCGCTGGCCATGGTGGGACCGGCTGCGAACGTGGTCGTACCGGAGGGAGCCAGCCAGAGTGTCTTGCTCGAGTCTCCCGGGCTGCGCACCGGAATGGTCACGACACCCTTGCCGGTGAAGGTGCTGGCGGGCAGCGCGTAGTCCTGCAGGGTCGTGTTGGCGGCCGGGATGATGTCCTTGTAGGTGTCTTCCAGGCCCGCGTTCACGGCGATGCCGTACGCCTGCGACGGCCACACGTTGTCCGAGTACACACGCACGTTGTCGATGGTGCTGTTCGGGACGGTGTTGTCGAAGATCGTGTTGCGGGGGCCGTAGGTGTTGGTGATGGTCAGGTGGTTCTGGTCGCCCCAGGTGCCGGTGTTCATGACCCACATGACGTCCGGGTCCACGTCGAGGACGTTGTCGTGCTCGTTGATGTAGGCGGAGCCCTCATCGGGGTGGATGCCGTACTTGTGGCCCGCCGGGACACCCTGGATGAAGTTGTTGCTGATCTCGGTGCCCGGCTGGCTGCCCAGCGTGTATATGGGAGCGGAGTCGCCGAGTACCTGCATGGTGTTGACCAGCTCGTTGTACTTGACGGTGTTGTTCTTGGCCGTCGTGGTCGGCGTCCCGGGAACGATGGAGTCCGACGTACCGTCGAAGTCCTTCCATCCCCAGCCGAGCGTGATGCCCGCCCACGGGGACTTCTCGATCCGGTTGTGCTCCAGGTCCAGGGTGTCGACGAAGTAGGCCGACACGGGACTCGAGCCCTGGAACAGGACCGCGCTGTCGTAGAGGTAGTTGTCCGTGACGGTGATGTTCTTGCAGACGCCCTCGACGTTCACCGGGTACTTCTCGTGGTTGCTCGAGGTGTAGTCCCCGATGTACACGTGCTGGGGGTGCCCGACGGTGAGTGCGGAACCGGCGATGTCATTGGTGAAGTTGCCGGTCAGCTGCGAGTCCGTCACGTCGTTGGCCAGGGTGATCCCGTCGGCGCCGGTGTGCTGCACCGTGTTGCCGCGCAGGGAGATCCCGTCGGCGCTCTCGATCTGGACGGCCGCCGGCGGCAGGTCGACGTTGCGGTACGAGTAGGCGTGGAAGTTCTGCGTCGTGTACACGAACGTGCTGGCGTTGCCCTGCTGGCCCTGCCGGAACACGGAACCCGCCACATTGGTCAGGTTCCAGTCGGAGTGCTCGACCGTGAGACCGGAGAAGGTGATGTTCTTCGCGTGGTCCGTCGTGGACGTGCCGGCGATCTTGATGAGGGTGGACACGTTGTTCGGCGCGAAGACCTGCGCCGTCGTCATGTCGTCCGAGCCGGACTTGTAGTAGTACACCGTATGGGTGGACTTGTCGAAGTAGAACTCGCCCGGCTGGTCCAGGAACTCGTACGCGTTCATGAACGTCTGGGTACCGGTGGCCTGGAAGTTGCCGTTGAACGCGGCCTGGGCTATCGCCGCAGCCGGCTCCTGGAGCTTGGCCACGCGGTTGGCGCCGTTCGAGCTCGTGGTGACCTGGCTGACACCCACGATCGCCGTGGTCCAGGTCGTCGCCGTCTTGATCTCGACGTCATCCTGGTTGGACGCGATGGCAGGCAGGTCGGAGAGGTTGTACTTGATCTGGTCGCACGTGCCCCCCTGCTTCTCTCCGTCCCAGGCCCAGGAAGGCATGGTCGTCGGGAAGGTGTAATTCGCGTAGCACCCCGCCGAGTTGATCGTCTTCGAGGCCATCTGGGCGCGCTTGCCATTGACGTAGAGCGCGCGGAGCTTGTTGTCGCGGTCGAGGGTGGCCTTCCAGATGTTCCCGCTCTGCTGGGTCCAGCCGGTCACCGGAACTCCACCGTCCAGGACCGGCTTCTCGCCCGGGTAGGCGGCGTACACGACGCGGTGCCCGTTCGTTCCGGAGTCGGCCGAGGTGAAGCCGATGGTGCTGCTCACCGGGTAGCGGCCGCCGCGGAGATAGACGTTGATGTCTCCCGTCATGTTGTCGTTGACCGTGCGCACGACGTCCCGCGCGTGCTGCAGGGTCTTGAACGGCGCCGAGACCGTCCCGGAGTTGGAGTCGCTGCCGTCAGGAGCGACGTAGTACGTCGCCTGGGTCGCGGCCGAGGCCGGAGTCGGCATCGTGAGGGACGTCAGCAGCGTGGCGGAGACCGCCACCGCGGCGCCTGCTGACAGCATGCGGAGGGAGGAGGAGACGTGCTTCATCGTCTGTCCCTCCCCCTGGAGCGAACGAGCGGGTGGGCGTACATACGGCGGCTCCCTGTATGTCCTCGGTATGTCCTCGGTGCGGTTGACACGGATCTTCAGCGGGTTCGGCTCTGAGTGCCTCGACGGCCCGGGGCACGACTGTGCGCTCACCTCATGGCGGAGGTGGAGCGACGGGGATCAGGGCCGGAGTAACGGCTCGTCCCCCGCGAGGGGAACGTCAGGCCTGATGAGACCCAGGCACCGGAGTTCGTCCCAGAGCGCCTCGGGAACGGCACGGCGATGGAGTGCGGCGTTCCGGCGGACCTGCTCCGGAGTCCGCATGCCCAGCGTGACGTTGACGACGCCGGGGTGTGTGAACGGGAAGGCGATGGCGGCGGCGGGCAGCGTGGTGCCGTGCCGCTCGCACACCTCGGCGATGGCCAGCGCCCGGCGGACCAGGTCCGGCGGCGCGTCACGGTAGTCGTACGTCATGCCTTCGGCGGGCCGGTCGAGGGAGAGCAGCCCGGAGTTGAACACGCCGACCGCGACGACGCTCTTGCCGTGCTCCCGCGCAGCGGGCAGCACGTCGTCCAGCGCGGACTGGTCGAGCAGGGTGTAGCGCCCGGCGAGCATGACGATGTCGGCGGCGGTCTCCCGCAGGAACCGGGCGAGCATGGCGGACTGGTTCATGCCGGCCCCGACGGCCCCGATCACACCCTGGTCGCGCAGGCCGGCGAGGGCGGGCATGGCCTCGTCGGCGGCCTGCCGCCAGTGGTCGTCGGGGTCGTGGAGATAGACGACGTCGAGCCGGTCCAGGCCGGTGCGCTCCAGGGTGTCGTCGATGGAGCGCAGGACGCCGTCGCGGCTGAAGTCCCACTGCCGGCGCAGGTCGTCGCGCACGACGAAGCCCTCGTCGTCGACACCTCGGGGCCGGTCGTTGGGGACGAGGAGCCGGCCCACCTTGGAGGAGACGACGCAGGCCTCGCGAGGCCGGGCGCGCAGGGCGGCGCCCAGGCGGCGCTCGGCAAGGCCGAGGCCGTAGTGCGGCGCGGTGTCGAAGTACCGGATGCCCGCGTCCCAGGCCGCGTCGACGGCGGCAGACGCGTCCTGGGCGGGAGTCACCCGGTAGAGGTTGCCGATCACCGAGGCCCCGAAGCCCAGTTCGGTCACGGCGACCGAGGTGTGTCCTATGGTCCGCCTGCGTACCACGTGCTCCTCGGGGGAGGAAGGCGGACGTCGGGAAGGGGTCAACCGTCCCCCCTCGTGGTGCGTGCCGTGGCGTCGCCCCCTTCGGAGGCGGGCGCAAGGCGGTAGAAGGCGGTCGCGGTGCCGGCCAGGACGGACTGGATCTCGGACTCTGCACAGCCCTCGAGCAGTTCGTCCACGGTGGCGGCCCAGCGGTTCCAGCCGCCCGCGAGGTTCGCGACCGGCCAGTCCGAGCCGAACATCAGCCGGTCCGGGCCGAAGGAGTCGAGCAGCACGTCCCAGACGGGCCGGATGTCGGCGGTCGCCCAGCTGCCGTGGTCGGCCTCGGTGATCAGCCCCGACACCTTGCAGACCACGTGGGGGTGACCGGCCAGCCGGCGCACTTCACGTTCCCAGGCCGCCAGGTCACGCGCGGCGATGGGCGGCTTTCCCGCGTGGTCGAGCACCTGGGGCAGGCCCGGGAACCGTTCGGCCAGCCGGATCGCCTGGTCGAGCTGGTGGCTGCGGACGAGCACGTCGTAGCCGAGCCCGCGGTCACGGAGCGCCGCCAGGCCACGCTCCACATCGGGCCGCTGCAGCCAACCGGGGTCGCTCTCGCCCTGGACGAGGTGGCGCAGGGAGCGCAGATACGTGCCGCCCGGTCCGGCCCTCAGACGGTCGAGCACGTCACCGATCGCCGGGGACGTCAGATCCGCCCAGCCGACCACAGCCCCGATCAGCGGCTCCTGCGCGGCGAGGGCGAGCAGGTCCTCGGTCTCGGGCACGTCCGCGATGCACTGCACCACGACGGAACTGTGCAGCCGCCGGCCGGCGATCGGCCGAGTGGCGGTGGCGCGCAGATCGCCGGGGGAGAAAGTGCGTCGGATCGACGTGACGGCGGGGTCGTCGAGCCAGGGCTGCGGACGCCGGTCCAGGTCCCACAGGTGGTGGTGGGCGTCGACGAGAACGGGGGCGGCGGTCACTGCGGGTCCGCCTTCGGTCCCAGGTGCCAGACCTCCGGCATCTCCGTCCACTGGCGTGAGTCGCCCCGGTCCGGCCAGGGCTCCTGGCAGGGGTCGGTGAGCTTCCACCACTCCTGGGTCTCGGGGTCGGCCTCGAGTTCCGCCATGTCGGCCTCGAAGTCCTCGCCGTGATACTCGAAGTAGGCGAACAGCACGTCACCATGGATGAAGATGCTGTAGTTGCGGATCTGCGCCCGGTGCAGGGCGGCCTCGACCCCGGGCCAGACGGCCGAGTGGAGTTCGAGGTACTCCTGCCGGTGTTCCGGCCGGAGCCTGATGGTCTGGGCGAAGCGTTTCATGAGGTGTGCTCCTCCACGCCCGGGCGGGGCTGGTCGGCAGAAGTGTCGAAGGGGGTGCGGTAGCTGGGGGTGCGGGTGCGCAACCCCAGCCGAAGCGTCAGCCTCACACGGGTGGACGCCGGAAGCCGGACGGTCAGGTAAGCACTGTCGCAGGCCGCCTCCGCCTCGGAGACGACCGGCTCCGTGTGGCCGTAGTCGTACATGTCCCCGATCCAACCGTCGTCCGCGCACGTCGTGTACCGGACCGCCCTGATGGTGTGCTCGGCGAAGGCACCCGCCTGGAGGACCAGCGTGCGCTCGGCCGCGGGGGAGAGGTTCACCAGTTCGACGGTGGTCGCCTCGGGGTCGATGGACGTGACCAGCGCGGCCACGTCCGGCGGCAGGCCGGCGCGGCGGGCGTCGGCGTCGTGGTAGCGCAGCCGGGCCTGCTGCAGGCCGCCGTTGTACAGCACCTGGGGGCCGCCCCAGGTCAGCTGGACGAGAGCCTCGGTGACCACCGGATTGCACAACTGCCACACGTGGATGTCGGCCTCGGCCACGTCCAGGTCGCGGTAGCGGTCCATGCGCCGCAGACGGTGGCGGACCTGGGCCTGGGCGGTGGCGAGGATCCGCTCCGGGTATCCGGGGTCGTCACCGGCGAGGAAGGCGAACCACGCCTTCTCGTGCCCGGACTCCTCCTTGGCACGGAACGGCCGGACCGTGCTCCAGTCGATGCCGTCGGCCTCGCGCAGCCCCTCCAGCCGGGCGCGGTCGGTGTCGGAAGCCGTGTGGTGCCACAGGGCGACCGGCACGGGCGGGGTGAGCGGGTTGTAGTCGAACCAGCCCGAGTCGTTGTGACGGAAGGGGAGGTGGATCGTGGGCGTGGTGATGTCCGGACCGAGCTCCACCGCCCACTTGGAGGGCAGGCTGGAGTCCGCCTCGGTGTGGGGCATCACCTTGCCGTGACCGATGAGGGTGTCGAGCGAGGTCGCGACCATGGAGAGGTAGTCGTCGTCCCCGGTGACCGTCGCCGCCGCCAGCGCCGCCACACAGGCCGCGTGGCCCACGCTGTGCCAGCCGTGCGGCCAGGACCAGCCGTAGTGCCCGCCGTACCAGCGCCCCTCCAGCAGGCTGCCGACCTCGCCGTCCGGGCCGGTGTTGTCCGGGATGAGCCCCTCGTTCGCCTGCGTCCGTTCCCGCCATGCGCCCACGTACTCGACGATCCAGTCGCGGTAGCGCTGCTCACCGGACAGGATCCAGGCGTTGAGGACCAGCCCGGCCGCGGCGAGGTTGACCGCCGTGTCGCCGGCGCCCATCCGGTCCCGCATCTGCGCGCCCAGACGCGGATCCTCGGAGAGGGGGAACGGGCCGCCCTGCGCCTCGGGGATCCAGTCCAGGGGGAAGCCGTAGGTCTCGGCCTCCTTCAGCAACCAGGGGTAGACGTCTCCGTCGAACAGGCCCGACCGGTCCGGGTCGCTGCCGTTGTGCGGGCGGGTGATGACGCGGTGCTCGGGGTCGTAGTTGCCGTTGGACGCGTCGACGTACAGCTCCGCGAAGCGCAGGGCGCGCTCGGACCAGCGGTCGGGGGCGGCCATGCACAGGAAGTAGAGCAGCAGCAGACTCTCGCCCTGGTGGAACCAGTCGTAACCGCGCTCGAACTCCTCGCGCAGCATGTCCAGTTCCGTGAGCTGCCGGGTCACGCCCTCCCAGTGCTTCTCACTCGCGGGCAGCAGATCTTCGGCGCCGCCGAGGAGGTAGAGCTGGGGCCAGTTGAAGAACACCTCGTAGAAGTCGTCCACGCCGTCACGGGTGGTGAGCCGGCCGTTGTAGTTCAGCCGTCCGTCCGGGCCGGTGAAGTCGCGGGCGAAACGGCGCCAGGCGTGGTCGAGCAGGTCGAACAGCGCACGTTGTGCCGTGGCCCAGCCGGGTGGTTCGAGCAGCGGCACCCCGGCCTGGATGTCGGGCGGGGGAGCCGGGTGGCCGGAGGCCTGGGCGTCCTCCCCCGAATCGTGGTCGGCAGAGCTGAGTGGCATGCGGGGGTTCTCCGTTCGGGGTGGTGGCGCGGACGTCATTCCTTGGTGGCTCCGGCGAGCATTCCGCTCACCAGGAAGCGCTGGGCGAAGAGGAAGACGACGAGCACCGGTGTGATGGCCACCAAGGTCGCCAGAGCCAGCTGCGGCCGCTCGATGGCGAGCGAGCCGACCGTCGGATTGAACGACGGCACACTGCTGAGCAGGTTGCCGACGCCGACCTGGACGGGCATCTGGTCGCTCTCGGGGAGCATCACGTACGGCAGGAAGTAGTTGGTCCAGTTGGCGACGAAACTGAAGAAGCCCACGAGTGCGATGACCGGTGTCGCCAGGGGCAGCGCCACGAGGCGGAAGACACCGAACTCGGAGCAGCCGTCCATCCGCGCCGCCGCCAGAAGGTCCTTCGGGACGGCGGTGGTGAAGTAGATGTAGGTGAGGTACACGCCGAACGGATAGAAGGAGTACGGCAGGATGATCGACCACATCGTGCCGATCAGGCCCACCGCGTTGATCTCCAGGAACAGCGGCACCACCAGCGTGGCGTTCGGCATCAGCATCACGACCAGCGTCGAGATCAGCAGCGCCCGCCGGCCCCGGAACTCGGTCATCGCCAGGGCGTAACCGGCGGGCACGGCCACGCAGAGCGTGATGACCAGCGAGATCACCGCGTATACCGCCGAGTTGCGCAGCCACAGCAGGATGGCGTTGTCCTGGTACGCCGCCAGGGCGTGCCAGTTGGCCTGGAGCGTGTGCCAGGAGCCGATGGACAGCGGGCTGTCGTGGACCAGCTGCTGGTCGGTCTTGGTCGAGGCGAGGACGAGCCACAGCACCGGCAGAATGAAGAACACGACGAAGACGGCGAGTACGGAGCCCGCCAGCAGCCGGGACGGCAGGTGGCGTGCGGACCGTCGGCGCTGCCGCGGTGCCCGGTGTGGTGCCCGGCTCGCGGCCTGGGGCTCCCGGTCCGCGCGGGGGGCGGCGACCGAGCTGGGGGAGGTCTTAATCGGCATCGAAGAATCCCGACCGTGCGACGAAAAGGGCGGCGGCCGACACACTGACGACCAGGAGCTCCACCGACACGGCGGCGGCGCCGTTGATGTTGTTCATCTGGAAGGCGAAGTCGTACGTCAGCTGGTTGAGCGAGTAGTCACGTCCGGCCACGCCCACGCTGGCGAGAGAGAGCAACTGCGGCTCGACGAACAGCTGGGCGCCGCCCGCGAACGCCAGGATGACCATGTACACGATCCACTTGCGGAGCATCGGGATCTGCACCCGCCAGGCGGTCTGCCAGGCGTTCGCACCGTCGATGCGTGCGGCTTCCATGACGTCCTTGGGGATGTTGTTGAGCGCCCCGTACATGACGACGATCCAGCCGCCCGCCCCGGTCCAGAACGCGATGATCGTGAACAGCAGCGCCAGGTTGCCGGGCGCGATCACCTCACCGAAGGTGTGGAACCCCAGCGCACCCAGCAGGGAACTGACCGGGCTCACCGTCGGGTCGAGCATGAACAGCCACACCAGCACGCTCGCGGCGCCGGCGAGCGCTCCGGGGATGTAGTAGAGGAACCGGAGTGCCTGCCCGGCCACACCGGAGGCCAGGCGGTGCAGCAGCAGCGCCAGGCCCACCACAAACACCACCAGCGATACGAGCCAGAGGACGAGGTACACCGCCACGTGACTCACGGCGTCCACGAAGCGGAAGTCCTGGGCCGTGGTGACGAAGTTGGCGAAGCCGGTGAAGGTGCCTCCGGCGTCGGTGAAGGCGAAGTAGACGGCGTAGCCGGTCGGAAGGATGCCGAAGGCGATCAGCAGGATCACGTAGGCGGCGACGAACGCCGCGCCGGCCCGGCTCTGCCGGACGGGGCCGCGACGGCGCCGCCGGGCAGAGCCGGTCGAGGAGAGGGGCAGGGTCACTGGGAGACCTTGTATCCGTCGGACTTGGCGTACTTGACGATGGAGTCCTGCCAGGCCGGCAGCATCGATTCGATGCTCTTGCCCTGGGTCATGCCGGGCTTCACGGTCGCGGCCCAGATCGCCTCCTGGCTGAACTGTCCCGAGCCCCAGCCCGGCCAGACCTGTCCGGAGGCGTCCTTGAGGGCACCGAGGTCACCGCTGAAGTAGCCGGAGGCGTCCTGGGCCTTCAGCCAGTTCTCGGCCGCGGGGGCGTAGGCCGGGAAGCCGGGCGCCTTCTCGCCCTGGTAGGCGTTGTCGGTGGTGACCCACTTCAGGAAGTCGGTGGCCGCCTTGAGGTGAGCGGAGTGCTGGGAGAGCAGCCAGGTGCCGCCGCCGACGTTGCCGGTGGACGTCGAGGTGTCGCCCTTCCACTGGGGTATCGGGGCCACACCGATCTGCTTCGCCGGGGTCTTGAGGCCGTCCTTGAACACCGCCCCGCCGAACCAGGCCGGACCGGGCATGAGCAGGACCTTGTCGGCCTTGTTCTTGGTGAAGTCGGTGCTGAACACCCCGCTGATGGACATGGACTTGTTCTTGATGAGTACGTCCATGAGCTTGGCCATCTTGGTGCAGGCCTCGCTGGAGGTGTTGACCGACACGGCCTTGGGGCCGGTGATGTGGTTGGCGCCGCACTTGCTCGCCCACAGGTAGATCTCGGGCGTGAAGGAGTCGCCCGCGTCACCCACCAGGTAGCCGGGGTGGTCCTTGGCGACCTTCTCGCCGAGCTTCTGGTACTCCTCCCAGGTCGTCGGCACCGTGTAGCCGAACTTCTTCATCAGCGGCGCGTTGTACCAGAGCACCGCCTGGGAGAGGTCGTTGCGCAGGCAGTAGAGCGTGCCGTTGACAGTACAGACGTTGTTGGCGCCCTTGGCGAAGTTCCCCAGGGTCGCCTCCGGGATCAGTCCCTTGTTGAGCGGCGCGGCGAAGTTCGCGTCGACCGCCCAGGTGACCTCGTTGTTCTGGGAGCTGAAGACGACGTCCGGCCAGCCCTTGTGGGTGCGGTTGAAGAGCTGGACCTTCGTCTGGAGGTAGTTCGAGCCGTTGGCGTTGCCGTCGTAGCTGACGATGCTGAGCTTCACGTCCGGGTGCAGCTGCTGGTACTGCTTCGCGGCGGCCAGTCGGGTCGCGTCCACCCAGACGGTCAACGCGCCGTCCTTCTGGGGCGCCTGGGCGAAGCCGTCCTTCTCGGTCGTGCTCGCTGTGCCGCCGCCGCAGGCGGCAACGGTCAGCAGCACGGTGGCCGCGCAGCCGGCCAGCAACACAGAACGTCTCTTGCTCGGCACTCTTACCTGACCGGCCGAAGACTCGTTGAGGGTCATGAACGGACTCCACTGGGTGTGCGGGCGCCCCGAAGCAGATCGGGAAGGTGGCGCGGGGATGGGGCGACGACTGCTCTGTCACGGTCGTTGCGGAAGAAATTAGGCGCCCTATCCAGCGGGCAGTCAAGAGTGTGTGCAGCTCTATTCGTCCAATTTCACAGCACAATCTCGGCGAACTGGCTTCATTACGTACCTGTTATGACCTGTATGCCCTATTTGCGCATCAGCTTTTTGCTGGCTGAGCCATTGCCAAATAAGTACGACTCATTGTTGGGTGAGGGTACGATGAGCGCGGCTCGACAGCGATCAGTCGCTGTCGGCGCAGTCACCCGGAGGCATGACAGATGAACGACACGCCCGCGACCGAACTGGCCCTGCCCGCGCAGGCCTCGACCACCGCTGCCGCGGCGGTGAGCGGCTCGGGCGAGGAGCGGCGTGACTACCGGCCCGGCTACGAAGTGGTGGCCGAGCGGATCCTCGAGTTCATCGCCGAGGAGCGCCTGACGCCGGGCGACCGGCTGCCGACGGAGAACGACCTGGCCCAGACGCTGAACACCAGCAGGGCGGTCGTGCGGGAGGCCGTGAAAATCCTGTCCGCCCTCGGCCGGGTCCGGGCGCACAAGGGACGCGGACTGTTCGTCGCGGACGACGAGGGCATGCTCATCACGAGCCGCTGGGGCGGCTTCTTCCGCCCCGTCGACATCGATCACGTCCTGATGCTGTTCGAGTTCCGCAGGGTGCAGGAGATGGCCGCCAGCAGTCTGGCGGCCACCCGTGCCACGCCCGCCGAGCTGCGGACCATCGAAGTCGCCATGCAGCAGTGCAGGCACGGGTTCACGCACGGCCAGGTCGATGTGTTCAACCAGGCGGACGACGACTTCCACACCGGTGTGGCCGCCGCCTCGCACAACACCTTCCTGGTCAGCGCGGTGCGCGACGCGCGACGCCTGCAGCGGCAGTCCAGCGCCATCGGGATCCACGACACGTTCGGCGACGGAACCGCGGCCGCGGTGGAGGAGCACGAGGCCATCTACCGGGCCATCCGCGACGGCCGGCCGGACGAGGCGGCCGAGGCCACGGCGGTGCACCTCGACAGGACGCTGGAGGACTACCGCCGGGAGATCCAGCGGCGCCTGTTCGGGTAGGAGTGGCCCGAGCCGGCGCGGTGGCCGGAGCAGCCGGAGGAAGCGGAACACCCGGAGCAGGCGGAACACCCGGAGTAAGCGGAGCAAGGCATTCACGTCCGTGTGCGATCATTCGCCGGTGAAAGCACCCTCCAGCCCGACTTCGGGCGAATCGCCGACCGAGCGCGACGCCAAGTCGCCTGTTTTCGCAGCCGAGTTCAAGGACGCCGTCACGCTCCGGGCCTTCGGGCTCGTGCTCGGCGGCCTGCTCGTACAGCTCGCCTTCATCGTCTCCTACGTCGGGGCCTTTCACTCGCCCACACCCCACCGGATAGCCGTGGCGGTCGCCGCTCCACAGCAGGCTTCCGCGAAGATCGTCGCCCAGCTCGACGCACTGTCCGACGACCCGGTCGAGGCGACGGCGGCACCGAGCGCCGAGACGGCCCGGCAGTGGGTGCTCACGAGGAGGACGGATGCCGCCTTCCTCTTCGACGCGACCGGCACGAAAGACACCCTCCTGGTCGCTTCCGCGGGTGGGCCCTCGGTGTCGCAGACCGCCACACAGATCGCCCAGAAGATCGAGACGGCGCAGAAACGGCAGATCACCGTCTCCGACATCCGTCCCCCGAACGCCGGGGACGGACGGGGCATGACCTCCTTCTACCTGGTGGTGGGCTGGGTGATCGGCGGCTATCTGACGGCCACGATCATGGGGATGGCAGCGGGTTCCCGCCCGGCCAACCGGCAGCGCACCCTGATCCGCCTCGCCGTACTCGCGTTGTACGCGGTTGTGTCCGGAATCGCCGGAGCGGCCGTCGTGGGGCCGGTGTTCGGCGCGCTCGACGGTCATTTCTGGGCGCTGAGCGGCATCGGCACCCTGGTCGTCCTCGCCTCGGCGGCCACCGCGCTCGCCCTGCAGACCCTGCTGGGCCTGCTGGGCACCGGCGTGGTCATCCTGCTTTTCGTGGTGCTGGGCAATCCGAGCTCCGGCGGCGTCTACCCGGCACCGCTGCTCCCCGCGTTCTGGAGCGCGATCGGACAGGCCCTGCCGCCGGGTGCCGGTACCACGCTGGTCCGCAACACGGTCTACTTCTCGGGCCATGCCGTCACGTCCGCGCTCTGGGTGCTCGGCGCCTACGCCCTGGGCGGCGCGGTACTCTCCTGGGCGGCTTCGTGGCGAAACGAGCGCCGTCACCCCGACGCCCCCGCCACAGAACCCGAGACGCTGCCGGAGCCGTCACCCGGCGGCTGATGCGCTGTCCACCGGCCCGGGCAGCCACGTCCTCACCGGATCGCTGCTGTCCATCGTCCCGCCGGCGGACTTCACGTTCGCCCTGCGGAAGTACTGGCGCAGGGGAATCCTGAGGGGCAGCCTCAAGTGAGCACACGAGCGGAGCAAAGGGTGATCCACAACGCCGTCCTGGGCGGTTCTGAACCGGACCCGGCGATCCTGAGGGCCGGCGAGGACCACTGCATCGCGACGTCCACCTTCGGGTGCGAACACGCCGACGACATCCATGCCGGCCGCCTCAAGGTCTTCGGCGTCACCGGAGCCATGCCCGGCCCGCGGGTGCAGGACCTCGACGGGGCCGGCGTGTACGCCGACTTCGCCCACGCCGCCTGTCGCACGGTGCAGGAGGACGGCCGATGACGCTGCTCGACACCGCCGCCCTCGTCCCCGGCCGTCCCCGCCTCTTCTGCACCGCCCTGGGTCCGCCACAGGCCCCGGCCGTCCTCCTGGTACACGGCTGGGGCGGCGACGGCCGTGAGTGGTCGCCGCACGCCGAGGCACTGGCGGACGCCTTCCGGATTCTCGTCCCCGACCTGCGCGGACACGGCCTCTCCGCGGTGCCCGACGAAGGGAACACCCCGGCCGAGATGGCCGATGACCTCGCCGCCCTGATCCAGGCACTCGGCACGGGACCCGTCGTCGCCGTCGGCCACTCCATGGGCGGTCAGGTCGTCAATCTGCTGGCCGTCCGGCACCCGCACACCGTACGGTCCGTCATCGCCCTCGACCCGGCGCACGGAGCCCACGGCACCGAGGTCGAGCAGATCCCCGGCCGTCTGGCCGACTACCGGCGGCACGGCGCCCGGACCGCCGCGGCGTTCATCGCCGGAGCCTTCTCCCCGAACGCGCCGTCGGGCCTGCGCACCGCGCACATCCGCACCATGCTCGGCACTCCCGGCCATGTGATCGCGCAGGCGTACGCGGGCATGTACACCGACTCCGGGGCCGTCGGCATTCGCCCCTCCAGCGAGGCGTATCTGCGCCTGCGCGTGCAATCCGCGCTCACCGTCTGGACCTCGAGGGAGGCGGCGGACTGGGAGCACGGTGTCCCCGCCGCGGCCGGCTCCTCCGTTCAGTACTGGGCCGGCACCGGCCACTACCTCCACGAGGAACAGCCGGAGCGCACCGTCGCACTGATCCGGGAGTGGAGCGAGCGGGACGCCTGCCCGGCATAGCGAGGGCAGGCACGCGCCCCGAATCTCACCAGCCGTGGGGCACGGGGGGCGTCAGGCGTGAGCCCGTGGGGCCACGACCGAGGCCCGTGGGCGACTCCGCCGGCACGTGGTACGCCTTCGCCCTGCCCAAGGCGGCCCCGGTGATGGCACTCGGGGTGCTCGGCGAGTACCAGTGTGTTCACCCCGCTCCGTACACCGGCCCGGGAGCCGCCGCCTCCGCCAGGAGTTTCAGTGCGGCCTCCCCGGCCTCGGACGGGGACCAACGGGCGCCCTTGTCCGCCGTGGGGCCGGGGCGCCAGCCCTCCATGACCGTGATGCGGCCGCCCGCCGCCTCGAAGACCCGCCCCGTCACCCCGGCGCAGGCCGCGGAGCCGAGCCACACGACGAGCGGGGAGACGTTCTCCGGAGCCATGGCGTCGAATCCGCTGTCGGGGGCCGCCATGGTCTCGGCGAACGTGACCTCGGTCATCCGGGTGCGCGCCGCGGGCGCGATGGCGTTGACCAGGACGCCGTAACGGCCCATCTCGGCGGCGGCGACCAGGGTCAGCCCGAGGATCCCGGCCTTGGCCGCGGAGTAGCCGCCTTGGCCGACACTGCCCAACAGCCCCGCCCCACTACTGGTGTTGACGACCCGGGCCACGGGGACACGGCCCGCCTTGGCCTCCGCGCGCCAGTGGGACGCCGCGTGCTTCAGCGGCAGGAAGTGCCCCTTGAGATGGACGCGGATGACGGCGTCCCAGTCGTCCTCGTCGAGGTTCACCAGCATGCGGTCGCGCAGGAATCCGGCGTTGTTCACCAGTGTGTCGAGGCGGCCGTAGGTCTCGACGGCGGTGCGGATCAACGAGGCCGCACCCTCCGTCGTGGCGATGTCCCCGCCGTGGGCGACCGCCTGCCCGCCGCGGGCGACGATCTCGTCGGCGACGAGCCGGGCGGGCCCCGCCTCGGTACCGGTCCCGTCGAGGCCGGCACCGAGGTCGTTCACCACGACCTTCGCGCCCTCGGCGGCGAGCGCGAGGGCGTGCGCCCGGCCGAGTCCGCGCCCCGCCCCGGTGACGATCGCGACACGTTCGCTGCACAGTCCGGACATGCTCTGGGTCCCTTCGCCGGGAAGTCTGGAAAGTCGGGGAACGGGTGGGCTCACCGGGTCAGTTGCCGGTGGTGGCGGCGCCGAGATAGGCCGGGCGTTCGCCGCCGCCGTGGACGAGCAGACTCGCACCGCTGATGTACGCGGCGCGCTCGGAGGCGAGGAAGACACAGGCGTCGCCCACCTCCGCCGGGTCGGCGAGCCGGCCCAGCGGCACGGTGCGGCCGACGGCCGCGAGGCCGTCCTCGTCGCCGTAGTGCAGATGCGACAGCTCGGTGCGCACCATCCCGAGGACCAGGGTGTTGACCCGTACCTTCGGGGCCCACTCCACGGCCATGCTGCGGGCCAGCTGCTCCAGCCCCGCCTTGGCCGCGCCGTAGGCCGCCGAGCCCGGGGAGGGACGGCTGCCGCTGACGCTGCCGATCATGACGATCGAACCGCCGCCGGGCCGGGTGCGCATCTGCTCGTAGGCGGCGAGAGAGGCGGTCAGAGGGGCCAGCAGGTTCAACTCGACGACCCGGAAGTGCCGTTCGGCAGCGCCCTCCCCGAGCATCCGGTACGGCGTGCCCCCGGCGTTGTTGACGAGCACGTCCAGCCCGCCGTACTCGCCCCGCACGCGAGTGAAGAAGGCACCGACGGCGTCAGCGTCGCGCAGGTCGAGGGGGAAGAACCGGGCGGTGCGCCCGGCCGCTTCGACGGGTCGGTCCGCGGGGCGCCGGGCGCAGGTCACCACCGTGGCCCCGGCCTCCAGCAGGGCCCGCGCGATGCCCACGCCCACGCCCCTGGTTCCGCCGGTGACCACCGCCACCCGTCCGCTCAGATCGGTGATCGTTGCCATGGGGGACCTCCCGCGAGGCGTACTCCGCTGCTACCTTCACACCTAACAAACGTTTGGTGGAAAGGTAGCTGATCCGCCCATGGGTGTCTCCACCGCAAGCCCCGAAGAGGGCATCGCCGTCATCACCGTCGACTTCCCACCGGTCAACGCCCTCCCCGTCCAGGGCTGGTACGACCTGGCCGCCGCGGTGCTGGACGCCGGATCCGATCCCGCTGTGCGCTGCGTCGTCCTCACCGCGGAAGGGCGCGGATTCAACGCGGGCGCCGACATCAAGGAGATGCAGCGCACCGAGGGGTACACGGCGCTCGTCGGCACCAACCGCGGCTGCTACGAGGCGTTCAACGCGGTCTACGACTGCGAGGTCCCCGTGGTCGCCGCGGTGCAGGGATTCTGCGTGGGCGGCGGCATCGGACTGGTCGGCAACGCCGACTCGATCGTGGCGAGCGACGACGCGACCTTCGGGCTGCCCGAGCTGGACCGGGGCGCGCTCGGCGCCGCCACCCACCTGGCCCGGCTGGTCCCGCAGCACCTGATGCGAACGCTCTACTACACCTCGCGTACCGTGACGGCCGAGGAACTCCACCGCCACGGCTCGGTGTGGCGGGTCGTCCCGCGCGAACAGCTGCACGCCACGGCCATGGATCTGGCCAGGGAGATCGCCGCCAAGGACGGGCTCCTCATCCGCTTCGCCAAGGCCTCGATCAACGGCATCGACCCCGTGGACGTCCGCCGCAGCTACCGCTTCGAGCAGGGCTTCACGTTCGAGGCCAACCTCAGCGGCATCTCGGACAGATACCGGGAAGCATTTGTGTCGTCCAAGCCGTCCGAGGGGGAATCTCGGTGAGCGACAAGACGATGACCGCCGACGAGGTCGTCGCGCGCCTGCGCAGCGGCATGACGATCGGGATCGGTGGCTGGGGTTCCCGGCGCAAGCCGATGGCACTGGTCCGTGCTCTGCTGCGCTCGGACGTCACCGACCTCACCGTCGTCAGCTACGGCGGCCCGGACGTCGGCCTGCTCGCGGCAGCCGGACGCATCCGAAAACTCGTCGCGGCCTTCGCCACCCTCGACTCCGTCCCCCTGGAACCGCACTTCACCGCGGCACGGCAGCGCGGCGCCTTCGACCTGGTCGAGCTGGACGAGGCGATGTTCATGTGGGGCCTGACCGCCGCCGCCCAGCGGCTGCCCTTCCTGCCGGTCCGAGCCGGACTCGGCTCCGACGTGATGAGGGTCAATCCACACCTGCGCACGGTCATTTCCCCCTACGAGGACGGTGAGGAGTTCGTCGCGGTCCCCGCGCTGCGCCTGGACGCGGCGCTGGTGCACCTCAACCGTGCGGACGCACGGGGCAACGCCCAGTACCTGGGGCCCGACCCGTACTTCGACGACCTGTTCTGCCAGGCGGCCGACGCCGCGTACGTCTCCTGCGAACAGCTCGTCGACACGGCCGACCTGATCGAGGACGCGGCCCCGCAGACACTGCTCGTCAAACGGGCGTTCGTCACCGGGGTCGTCCAGACACCCCACGGCGCGCACTTCACCTCCTGCGCACCCGACCACGACCGCGACGAGGCCTTCCAGCGCGCCTATGCCGTTGCCGCCCGGGACCCGGAGGCCTGGCAGGCGTTCACGGATCGCTACCTCTCCTCGGACGAGGCGACGTACCAGGCCGCGGTGGCGGCATTCCACGAGGAGCGGGCGTGAGCAGTCCCACGACGAACCAGACGACGCGCGCCGAGTACTGCGCCGTGGCCTGCGCGGAGGTCTGGCGCCACGCCGGGGAGGTCCTGGCCGGCCCCATGGGCACCGTCCCCACCATCGGCGCCCGGCTGGCGAAGCTGACGTTCGCGCCCGACCTGATGCTCACCGACGGCGAGGCGCTGCTGATCGGCGACGTCCCGGCGCTCGGCGCCCGGGCCCAGGTGGTGGAGGGCTGGCTGCCCTACCGGCAGCACCTGGCCCTCGTGGCCACGGGACGGCGGCACGTGATGATGGGGGCCGGCCAGATCGACCGCCACGGCAACCAGAACATCTCCTGCATCGGCGACTGGTCCCGTCCCGCCCGACAGCTCCTGGGTGTTCGTGGCGCGCCCATCAACACCCTCAACAATCCGACCAGTTACTGGGTGCCGAAGCACTCCCCGCGCGTCTTCGTGGAGCAGGTCGACATGGTGTGCGGAGTCGGCTACGACCGTGCGGCCGAGGCCGGTCCGTCGGCCACCCGTTTTCACCACGTCCCCGAAGTGGTCAGCAACCTGGGCGTCTTCGACTTCGCCACCCCGGACCACTCGATGCGGCTGCGCTCGCTGCACCCGGGGGTCACTATCGAACAGGTTCGCGCGGCCACCGGTTTCGCCCTCACCGTCCCGGACGAGGTGCCGTACACCCGCGAGCCCACCACCGAGGAGCTGCGCCTGATCCGCGAGGCCATCGACCCGGCGGGCGCCCGCGACCGTGAGGTGCCCGCATGAGCGACACCGCGATCGCCACGGCCCTCACCGAACTCGTCGGAGTGCGCACCCCCCTCGTCCAGACCGGCATGGGGTGGGTGGCCGGCCCCCGCCTGGTCTCCGCCGCCGCCGACGCGGGAGCCCTGGGCGTCCTCGCTTCCGCCACCATGACCCCCGAGCAGCTCCGCTCGGCCGTGCGCGAGGTCAGGGCCCGCACCGACGCGCCCTTCGGGGTCAACCTGCGGGCCGATGCCTCGGACGCGGGGGAGAGGGTGCGCATCATCCTCGACGAGGGCGTGAAGGTCGCCTCGTTCGCGCTCGCGCCCCGGCCGGAACTGATCGCCCGTCTGAAGGACGCCGGGGTGGTCGTCATCCCCACCGTGGGCGCCCGGCGGCACGCCGAGAAGGTCGCGGCCTGGGGCGCCGACGCCGTACTGGTGCAGGGCGGCGAGGGCGGTGGCCACACCGGCAGCGTCGCCACCACCGTGCTGCTGCCACAGGTCGTGGACGCCGTCGACATCCCCGTGATCGCCGCCGGCGGCTTCCGCGACGGACGCGGACTGGTCGCGGCCCTTGCCTACGGCGCCGCCGGCATCGCCATGGGAACCCGCTTCCTGCTCACCTCGGACAGCACCGTCCCCGACACCGTCAAGGCCCGCTACCTCGCGGCGGGCGTCCAGGACGTCACCGTCACCACCAAGGTCGACGGCCTGCCCCATCGGATGCTGCGCAGCGACCTGGTGGACGCGCTGGAGCGCTCCGGCCGTACGGCCTCCCTGCTGCGCGCCCTCCGGCACGCCTCCGCCTTCAAGCGAGAGTCCGGCATGAGCTGGGCCGGCCTGGTACGCGACGGCCTGGCCATGAAACACGGCAAGGAACTGACCTGGAGCCAGGTCCTCCTGGCCGCCAACACCCCGATGCTCCTCAAGGCGGCGATGGTCGACGGCCGCACCGACCTCGGCGTGATGGCCTGCGGCCAGGTCGGAGGGCTGATCGACGATCTGCCGTCCTGCGCCGAACTCGTCGAAGGGATCATGACGGAGGCACGCGCCACGCTCGCCATGCTGCCGACCGCCGAGTGAGGCCTCCCGGCGTTCGCGGTTCGCGCCGATCCGCCGCCGACCTCACCCCACCGGTCAGTCCGCCAGTACCCGGGCTCGGCATGCGGCCGGAGTGCCCCAGGCGGTGCGCAAGGGGCGGGCCTTGCGGATCCACAGGGACAGATCCAGTTCCTCGGTGTAGCCGACAGCGCCGTGGAGTTGCAGGGCGGTACGGGCCGCCCCGTACGCCGCCTCGCAGGCCGACACCTTCGCGGCGGCGATCTCCCGGCCTGCCGCCGGATCCTCCGCCGCCAGGGCCAGGGCGGCGGCATGGACCAGAGGCCGGGCGAACTCCAGGGCGATGAGCGTGTCCGCCAAGCGGTGCTTGACCGCCTGGAACGAGCCGACGGTCGTCCCGAACTGGGTGCGCTGCCGCACGTACTCCACCGTGCGTTCCAGCAGCGACCTTCCCAGTCCGAGGGCCTGCGCGGCGGTGACCAGTGCCGCGACGTCGGTGGCGTGCGCGGCGGCCGCCGTCACCGCGGGTCCCTGCGCGAGAACGGCTCCGCCCCGCGGTCGGGCCAGCCGCCGCGCCGGGTCGGCCGACGACTGCACCGGACCGTGCGAGGCCGCGAGCCGCAGGGTGTCGCCGTCCACGACGAACACCGCGTCGGCGGCGTCGGCATCCAGCGCGTACGGGCTGCCCCCGGGCGACAGGACGCACAGGGACGCCATTGCCTTGCCCGACGCGAACTGTGGGAGCCAGGCATGCGCCGCGTCGCCCCCGAGCCGGCCCAGCAGGACCCCGGCGGCGGCCGTCTCGGCCAGCGGACCGGGCACGGCATGACGGCCCAGTTCGCCGCAGGCGACGGTGAGTTCGACGGGCAGCGGCCCCAGACCCTCGTGCTCCGGCGGAACGGCGAGGGCGAAGACACCGGCCTCGGCGAGCCTGGCCCACAGGGCGCGTCCGGGCCCGTGGTCGCCTGCCGCCCAGGACCGTACGACGCCGGGTGTCCCGGCGGATCCCAGAATGCCGTGCAGCGTGCGGGCGAACTCCCGCTGCTCGTCGTCGAGGAGGAAGCGCATCACCGCGTCACCGGCGCCCCTTCGGCAGGCCGAGCAGCCGCTCGGCGATGATGTCCCGCTGGATCTCGTTGGTGCCGGCGTAGATCGGCCCCGCCAGGGAAAAGGTGTACCCCTCGGCCCACCTGCCGTGCGCCGGCGCCTCGGCGGACTCGTCGGACAACTCGCCGCGGGCACCGAGCAGGTCGAGGGCGGTCTCGTGCAGGGCGATGTCCAGCTCGGACCAGAAGACCTTGTTGAGGCTGGACTCGGCACCGATCGATCCACCGGCGGCGATGCGTGAGGCGTGGGCGTAGGTGAACAACTGGTAGGCCCGAGCGCCGATCACCGCGTCGGCGACCCGGTCGAGCAACGCGGGGTCATGGGAGCCGGGGCCGGGACCGGAACCGGAGGTCAGGGCCGCTGGGGAGCCGGGGTCCGTGGTGGAGCGCCACAGTTCGGTCAGCCGGTCGGCCGCGGCGGTGAAGCGGCCGGGGCTGCGCAGGGTCAGCCCGCGTTCGTTGCCGCTGGTGCTCATCGCGACCCTCCAGCCCTGCCCCGGCTCCCCGATGACGTCCTCGTCCGGCACGAAGACGTCGTCGAGGAACAGTTCGGCGAAGGCGGGCTTGCCGTCCAGCCGCCCGATGGGCCGTACGGTCACGCCGTCCGTGTCCAGTGGAAACATCAGATACGTCAGACCCCGGTGCGGCCGGTCGGCGTCCGGATCGCTGCGGAACAGGCCGAACGCCCGATCGGCGAAGGCTGCCCGGGACGACCACGTCTTCTGGCCACTGATGCGCCAGCCACCCTCCGTCCGCACGGCGGTGGACCGCAGCGCGGCCAGGTCGGACCCCGCCTCCGGCTCCGACCAGGCCTGCGCCCAGATCACCTCACCGCTCGCCATGGACGGCAGCACCCGCGCACGCTGCTCTTCGGTGCCGTGCTCGAAGAGCGTGGGGGCGAGGAGGCTGATGCCGTTCTGGGAGACCCGGCCGGGAGCGGCGGCCCGGTAGTACTCCTCCTCGAAGATCAGCCACTCCAGCAGGGAGGAACCGCGGCCACCGAACTCCTCGGGCCAGGAGACCACCGACCAGCGGTGGCCGAACAGCGTGCCCTCCCATTCCCGGTGGGCGGCGAAGCCCTCCGCGGTCTCCAGCGACGGCAGCGGGACGGACGGCACACGGGCGGCGAGCCAGTCCCTCGCCTGCGCCCGGAAGGCGTCCTCGGCGGCGGTGAAGTCGAGATCCATCAGCGGCGCGCCTCCTTCATCGCGCGCACGTCCATCCCGCCCAGCGAGTCGTCGCTCGTCTCGGCGTTGTGGGCGTGGGCGAGATGGTGCAACCCGAAGGCCGAATCCAGCCCCGAATGCAGGCCTTGGAGGTCCTCCGCCTGATTGACGGCGCGCTTCGTCAAGGCCAGCCCCATCCGGGGCATCGCCGCGATCCGCTCCGCCAGTTCCAGCGTGCGCTCGGTGAGTTCCTCACGGGATACGACCCGGTTGACCATGCCGATCTCGTAGGCGCGCCGTGCGCTCATCCGGTCGCCGGTGTAGAGGAACTCCTTGGCGATCCGCGGCGGCATCACCCACGGGTGGGCGAAGTACTCGACGCCCGGGATCCCCATGCGCACCACGGGGTCGGCGAAGAAGGCGTCCTCGGAGGCGACGATGAGATCGCACACCCATGCCAGCATCAGCCCGCCGGCCACGCACGCGCCCTGCACGGAGGCGATGACCGGTTTGGGCAGTTCGCGCCACCGTCGGCACATGCCCAGGTACACCTCGGACTCGCGGGCGAAGCGGCTCTCGGCCCCCGCCTGCTGCGAGTGGTCCCACCAGAGTCCCGCTTTTCGGTCGAAAGGCAGGTGTGCGTCCCGCTCAGGAGTGCCGATGTCGTGGCCGGCGGAGAAGTGCTGCCCCGCTCCGGCGAGGATCACCACCTTCACCCCGTCGTCGTCCGCCGCGCGGTAGAAGGCCCGGTCCAGCGCGTAGGTCATCGCGGAGTTCTGGGCGTTGCGGTACTCGGGCCGGTCCATCGTCACCAGGGCGACGGCGCCGCGGCGCTCGTAGCGGACGGGGTCCGGGGGCGCGGTGCGGGCAGTGGACATCGCCTCCTCCTTCCCTAACAAGTGTTTGGTAGGTTAACGTACGGGTCGTCGGCCGTCGAGAGTCGCCCCTGCGCCAGAGCCGGTGAAACGGACACCGGCGTCGGCGGCACGCTGCCCGAGGAGGTAGGCCATGACCGCGGCCCCACCGCCGTACCTGCCCGGCCACCACCTGCTCACCGGCCGCGCGGCCGTCGTCACCGCCGCCGCGGGCACCGGCATCGGCGGCGCGACCGCCCGCCGGCTGCTGGAGGAGGGCGCACGGGTCGTGATCTCCGACGCCCACGCCCGCCGTCTGAAGGAGTCCGAGGCGGTACTGGTGGCCGAGTTCGGCGCCGACCGCGTCACCGCACTGCGGTGCGACGTCACGGACGAGGACCAGGTCACCGCGCTGTTCGAGCACGCCGAGCGACACCACGGCAGCCTCGACATCCTGGTCAACAACGCCGGCCTCGGCGGTACCGCCGATGTCGTCGACATGACCGACGAACAGTGGAACAGGGTCCTCGACGTCACTCTCAACGGCACCTTCCGCTGCACCCGAGCCGCACTGCGCCGAATGAAGGCCGCGGGCGCCGGCGGCGTCGTCGTCAACAACGCCTCGGTGGCCGGCTGGCGCGCACAGCAGGGCCAGGCCCACTACGCCGCCGCGAAAGCCGGTGTCATGGCCCTCACCCGCTGTGCCGCGGTGGAGGCCGCCGCGTACGGCGTGCGGGTGAACGCCGTCTCCCCGAGCCTGGCCCTGCACCCGCACCTGTCCAAGGTCACCACCCCCGAACTGCTGAAGGAACTGACCGGACGGGAGGCCTTCGGGCGCTGTGCCGAACCGTGGGAGGTGGCCAACGTGATCGTGTTCCTGGCCAGCGGCTACGCGTCGTACCTGACCGGCGAGGTCCTGTCGGTCAGCAGCCAGCACCCGTGAGGCGAGAATGGTCCCGTGCCGAAAAGCAGCAACAGCGACCACAAGAAGTCCACGGTGAGCCCGCCCGAGCGGCGCGAGGAACTCCTGGCCATCGCGGCCCGGGTGTTCGCCGCGCAGGGCTACAACGCCACGACCGTCCGCAAGATCGCGGACGCGGCGGGGATGCTGGCGGGCAGCCTCTATTACCACTTCGACTCAAAGGAGTCGATGCTGGACGAGATCCTCTCCGGCTTCCTGGACGAGCTCTGGGCCCGGTACGACGCGGTGCTCGGCGCCGGGCTCGGCCCGAGGGAAACCCTGGAGGCCCTCGTCACGGAGTCCTTCCGGGAGATCGACCGGCACCTGGACGCGGTCGCCATCTACCAGAAGGAGTCCAGGCACCTCGGGACCCAGCCGCACTTCGCGTATCTCGTCGAGTCGCAGCAGAAGTTCGAGAAGGCGTGGCTGGGCACGCTGGAGCGCGGAGTGGCCGCCAAGGTCTTCCGACCCGACCTGGACGTACGGCTCACCTACCGCTTCGTGCGCGACACGGTCTGGGTCGCCGCGTCCTGGTACCGGCCGGGCGGCCGGCACAGCCCCGAGGAGATCGCCCGCCAGTACCTGTCGATGGTGCTGGAGGGCCTCGCACTGCACGACTCATAGGCAGTCCTGCATCCGCAGGCCCAGACAAGGAGACGCCATGGCCGAGGCCTACATCGTCGAAGCGGTGCGCACCCCGGTCGGCCGAAGGGGCGGGGGACTGTCCGCCGTCCACCCGGCCGACCTCGGTGCGCACGTGCTGACCGCGTTGATGGAGCGCTCCGGCGCCGACCCGGCCGCCGTCGAGGACGTGGTGTTCGGCTGCCTCGACACGGTCGGCCCACAGGCCGGGGACATAGCGCGCACCTGCTGGCTGGCCGCCGGACTGCCCGAGGAGGTACCCGGTGTGACCGTCGACCGCCAGTGCGGCTCCTCGCAACAGGCCCTGCACTTCGCGGCGCAGGGCGTCCTGTCCGGCACCCAGGACCTGGTCGTCGCCGGTGGCGTGCAGAACATGTCGCAGATCCCCATTGCCTTCGCCACCCGGCAGGCCGCCGCCCCGCTGGGCCTGACCGAGGGCCCGTTCGCCGGCTCGGCGGGCTGGCGGGCCCGCTACGGCGACCGCCCGGTCAACCAGTTCCTCGGTGCCGAGGAGATCGCCCGCAAGTGGGACATCACCCGCGAGGCCATGGAGGGCTTCGCGTTCCGCTCGCACCAGCGGGCGATCCGGGCCGTCGACGAGGGCCGCTTCGACAGGGAGACCGTCGCGTACGGCGACGTCGTCCACGACGAGGGACCGCGCCGCGACACCAGCCGGGAGAAGATGGCGGGACTGCAGCCGCTGGTGGAAGGCGGCCGGCTCACCGCCGCCCTCTCCTCCCAGATCTCCGACGGCGCCTCGGCCGTGCTCATCGCCTCGGAGCGTGCCGTACGGGAGCACGGCCTGACCCCCAGGGCCCGCGTCCACCACCTCTCGGTACGCGGCGAGGACCCGATCCGCATGCTGACCGCCCCGATCCCGGCCACCGCGTACGCCCTGAAGAAGTCCGGGATGACGCTCGACGAGATCGACCTGGTCGAGATCAACGAGGCCTTCGCCTCGGTGGTGCTGGCCTGGCTGAAGGAGACCGGCGCCGACCCGGAGAAGGTCAACGCCAACGGTGGGGCGATCGCCCTCGGCCATCCACTCGGCGCCACCGGCACCCGGCTCATGACCACGCTCCTGCACGAACTGGAACGCACCGGCGGCCGCTACGGGCTGCAGACGATGTGCGAGGGCGGCGGCCAGGCCAACGTGACCATCATCGAACGCCTTTGACGGAGCCGCAGACCCCTGGAGGACGCCGGGCGGTCCGAGCGGGCTCCGGTGACCGTCGTCGTACCGGGGCCCGCTCGGCGTGCTGGTGAGGGTCAGGCGGTATGCAGCGTCAGCCCGTACCGGTTGAGGATCTCGTTGACCGGCTGATGCCAGGTCTCGCCGCCACCGGAGCAGTTGCCCCAGCCGCCCGAGGTGACGCCCTGGGCCTGGTCGCCGCTGATGAAGGAGCCGCCGGAGTCACCCGGCTCGGCGCAGACGCTCGTCTTGGTCATCTGGTGCACGGCGCCCTCGCGGTAGTTCACCGTTTCGTTCTTCGCCAGCACGGTGCCGCAGTGCCAGTGGGTGGTGGAACCGGAACGGCAGACCGAGGCACCCACCGGCGCTTCGGCGGAGCCGCGGACGAGCCGGTCGGGGATCGTGCCCCAGCCCAGCACCACCGGTACGGTCCACCAGCCGCTGCCCACGCTCACCCAGGCGTAGTCGTCGCCCGGGAACGACGACCCCTGGAAATTGCCGACGTACGACCGGTCCCAGCCGTAGACCGCCGCGCTCGGCGAGCCGCAGTGCCCGGCGGTGACGAGCCGCCGCGCACGGAGAAGCCTATGGAACAGCGGACGTTGCCGGTGTAGAACGGGTCGCCGCCCACGGTGCCGGCGGCCAAGGTACGCGGTGCCGCCGGAGCCTGCCGCACCGCCACGGGTCCGGCCTGGCGGGCTCGGGAGAGGAAGTCCCGGACATCGTTGTCGTCCCGGTGCGACTCGACGATACCGACGACGACCTTGTTGGCCTTCGGATCGACGTGCCAACTCGCGACTCCGGCGGGGGCGGACAACGCGTCGATGCTCTTCTTCGCCGCGTCGAGGCGCCGTGCGTCGTACCGCACCAGGCGTACGGTCGCTCCGGTCGCGCGGACCGCTCCGGTCTGCGCGGCGCGGGTGACGGCGACGGTGAGTCTGCCACTGCGGACGTCGAACCAGGAGCCGCCGTAGGCCGAGCCCGCGGCCTTCCGCGCCTTGCGTTCGACGTCCGTCGCGTTCTTCTCGGCGACCAGGCGCGCTTCGGCCTCGTCCCGGGTCAGCCCCAAGTCGCGCTGCATCGCGGAGAGGAGCTCGGGGGAGGCCGGTGCCCGGCCGGATCGCACGGGAGTGTCCACGGCGGAGGCCGGCAGGACGCTCGCGGTCGCCCAGGTGCCGAGCAGGAGGAGCGCGGACAGTCCGGTGCGCAGGACGGTGGTGCGTCTCAAGGGATGCCCCTTCGTTGTTCCAACAGGTGGGGTGGAACAGCAGAGCTTGAGAGCGCTCTCGGATACGCCCGGCAGAGCCTAGCCCGGGTTCGGGAAGGGGTCTAGGCCTCTCCTCGGTCACAGCATGGCGCCAAAACGCGGTACCGCTGACCGGCGGCTGCCCGGGCGCGCCAGCTTCCAACGCCGCCTGCCGGAGCGATTTCCCCGTCTCCTGCCGGGCGCTCTCGTCGCCACGGTCGGCACACTCCACGGGGCGCAGGCACTCGCCTGAGCCGGCACCGGAGGCAGGGCGCGGCAGTGCGGCGCCTTACGCCTCGACGGGCTGTTCGGCGGCGCGCCCGCAGGCAGCGGTCAGCCGGTCAGGGCTTGCTCGGTCGTGGGGTGGCAGGGGATGAGCGTGTCGACGCCGACCAGTTGCAGGACGCGCAGGACGGAGTCCTGGGCCCCGGCGATGCGCACCCAACCATCCGCGTCGCTCAGCTGCTGGTAGGCCGCGACGAAGACGTTGATACCGCTGGAGTCCATGAATGTCACCGCGTTGAGATCGGCGACTATCCGCGGCGGCACCGCCCCGCCCTCGGCCTGCAGGGCCTGCCGCAGCACATCCTGGACGTCGTGGTCGATTTCGCCCCGCAGTGTCACGACACGGATGCCCTGGACCGTGCGGTGTTCGACGGAGAGCCGTTCTGGCCGGTCCGCTGGTTCGATGTGGGCCACGGTCTCCTCGACTGCGATTTAGGCTTGTCACCGGTTCAGGACGTGCGCGGATGATTCTGCCCCACCGACCGCCCGGATGCACCCACGGGATTGTTTCGAACATCACCCGAGCGGCATGCATGCCTGCCAGCGGGGTAGTCGCGCGCGAAACGGGGGAGTGAGGCGAGGCCAGTGGCAGATGATACCGACGGTGACGGCTGTACAGCACGCGACGAGCACTTGGTGCGCGTCGGCTTCGCCCTGGGCGGTGACGACGGCTGTATCGCAGACGCACGCCAGCACGCGGCGGCCTTCCTCGACCAGGCGGGCGAGGAGTACGGCCTGCTGATGACCGCGCGCGCGAGGGACCTCACCCAGCTCGTGGTCAGCGAACTGGTCACCAACGCCTGCAAGTACGCGCCGGGCCCCGTCCTGGTGGAGCTGGGCCTGACCGCCGGCACCGTGGAAGTGGTCGTATGGGACAGCGATCCCGAGGTCCCGGCGGCCCGGGCCGCGGACCCCGGCAGGATCGGCGGCCACGGCCTGGAGATCGTCAAGGCCGTGTCGGAGGGCCTGTCCGTCGACCGGGAGGCGGTCGGCAAGCGCATCACGGCCCGCATCGCCCTGACCGACCCCGCCGATGCCTCCAGTGCCTCCGGCTTCGAGCCTGCCGTAACGGCGGCTGTACCAGGGCGGATCGACCCGGACCCGCGCGCGCCTCGCACGGGGCCCGACGCAGCGGCATCTGCCCGGCCGTCCGCCACGCCTTCGGGCGACGCGCCCCAGCCGCACCTGCCGGACGGTGCACCGGCCGAAGAAGCCTGACGGGCCCGGCCCGGCGCCATCAGGGTCGTCATTGCTCGTACTGCTGCGGTCCTGGGATCGTGATCCTCGGCGAATCACTCACAACGCAAGGGGCGGACATGACGGACGCGTTGGTACTGGGCGGTGGTGGAGTCGGGGGCATCGCCTGGATCACGGGGCTGCTGGCGGGCCTGGCGGACGCCGGGCAGGACGTGACCGGAGCCGACGTGATCGTGGGCACCTCCGCCGGGTCGGTCGTCGCAGCACAACTGGGCAGCGGACTGCCCCTGGAGGAGCTGTACGCCCGCCAGGCCGATCCCGCCCTGCAGGCTGCCGAGATCATGGCCGAGATGGATCTGGACGCGTTCGCCGCGCAGCTGGGCGCCGCACTGGACGGCGCGGCCGGCGCGCGTGAGATGCGGCGCGCGGTCGGACAGCTGGCGCTCCGCGCCCGGACCGTGCCGGAGTCCCGGCGCCGCGCGGTCATCGAGTCGCGGCTGCCGTCGCACGAATGGTCCGCGCGCACCGTCCGGATCGTGGCGGTGGACGCCGAGAGCGGGCAACAGCGGGTGTTCGACAACGACTCCGGCGTGAGCCTGGTCGACGCCGTCGCGGCGAGTTGCGCCGTTCCGGGTGTCTGGCCGCCCGTGACGATCGACGGACGCCGGTACGTCGACGGCGGTGTGCGTTCCGCCGCCAACGCAGACCACGCCGCCGGCGCCTCGCGCGTCCTCGTGATCGTGCCGATGGGTGCCGTCGAGCCGTTCCCCAGCGACGTGCCGGTGGAGCGCTCCATCGAGGAGTTGCGGGCGCGCGGCGCCCAGGTCGCGGTCGTCGAACCGGACGAGGCGTCGCGGGCCGCGGTCGGACCCAATGCGCTGGATCCGTCCACACGCCGCCCGGCCGCCGAGGCGGGACGCGCGCAGGGCCGTGGACTGACCATCAACTGGAGCGGGACAGTGGACTGACCGCCGAGTGCAGCGGGGCGGTGGACCGACCGCCCTGTGCCGGTTCCACCGGGTATCCGCTCCTGCCCTTGGCCGAGCGGGGCCGACCGATCAGGGGCGGTGTGCCCCGACGGCCTCTGCGATGCGCCGAGCTGCCTGGTCGGGCGTGAGGTGCGTGGTGTCGACGACCTCGGCCGCGCTGTGCAGCCACGTGCGTGCCGCCTCGGCGTAGGGCGCTAGATGTCTGAGACGGAACGGGGAGGGGACGACATGTTCCCCCTCGATGCGCCCGCGGAGGGTGTCCTGGTCGGCATGGAGGACGAAGTGCCGCACCTCGATGGCGTGTTGAGCGAGCCCGGCGCTGATCTCCCGCCAGTACTGCTCGACCAGGACGGTCATGGGGATCACCAGGGTGCCGCCGGTGTAGTCGAGTACGCGGCGGGCCGTCTCGACCACCAGCGGCCGCCACGGCGGCCAGTCCTGGAAGTTGTCCGTGCCGGGCCCCGGCAGCGCGGGCGTGATGTCCATGAGTGTCTCGCCGACCTTCTCGGCGTCGAACACCCGCGAATCAGGAATCAGCTTCTGCACAAGTGCGCTGGTCGTCGTCTTGCCTGCGCCATGAGTGCCGTTGAGCCATACGATCACAGGGACCGACCCTAGCGCTCCCTCCGCCGCGACGGAGCAGTTCCGGTCACTGGGGGAGAAGCGGTCCCCGCCCGCCACGGTGTATCGCCGGCGTATCGAAAAACGGAAACGCCACCGCAACGATCCTCCCCCTGCAATGGGGGCATGGCCCACAACGCATTCCAGCCCCCACCGCCCCGCCGCACACGCGCGATCGTGTTCTCCACCGTTGGGATCCTCGCCCTGGCGGGTGCCGTGTACGTCGTGCGGCGGCCCCTGATGATGGCTGCCCCGACGTGCATGGCCGGTCGATGGCACGGCTGCCTCGACACGTTCAACGGCGTCGTGCTCATGACTCTGGGCACGCTGCCGTTGGCCGTGCTGGTGGTGTGGATGCTGGCGCGGCACCGGCGTGCCGCCGGCGTCACGGGGGCCTGGCGGAAGTCGGTGGCCGACGTGGGCATGGTCCACGGGACGGTGCCGTTCGTCTGGATGATCCTCATGCCGGGCGCAGGGGCCGGCACCGTCCCCGGCCGGGTGAGCCTGATACCGCTGCGGGACCTGATCACGATGGGCCCGTTCGGGATCGCCGGCAATCTCCTGGTCTTCGCGGCACTGGGCTTCTTCGCCCCGACGCGGTGCGCGGCGCTGGCATCCGTGCCGCGGGTGCTGGCGCTCGGGGCGGGCTGTTCGGTCCTGGTCGAAACCGCACAGTACGTACTGCGGCTGGACCGGGTGTCCTCCGTGGACGACGTACTCGTCAACGCCGTCGGCGCCGCACTGGCGGGGCTGGCCTCGCGCCGCTGGTGGCACACCGGGGCACGAGCGCGGTCCGGCAGGCCGAGCCCGGCCCCGGCACCGGTCGGCTGAAGCCCGTCCGGATGCGTACGTCTTTGCATACACCGGCGGTATGCGGTGCTGCCTAGGCTTCCGGCATGCGTGTACTGATCGTGGAGGACGAGCCGTACCTGGCCGAAGCCGTCCGTGACGGCCTGCGGCTCGAGGCGATCGCCGCCGACATCGCCGGCGACGGCGACTCGGCGCTGCACCTGCTGAGCGTCAACACGTACGACCTCGCGATCCTCGATCGCGACATCCCCGGCCCCTCCGGCGACGAGGTCGCCCGGCACATCGTCGCCTCCGGCAGCGGCATCCCGATCCTCATGCTGACCGCCGCCGACCGGATCGACGACAAGGCGTCCGGGTTCGAACTCGGCGCCGACGACTACCTCACCAAGCCGTTCGAACTGCGGGAGCTGGTCCTGCGGCTACGGGCGCTCGACCGCAGGCGCGCGTACGTCCGGCCCCCGGTGCGCGAGCTCGCGGGCCTGCGTCTGGACCCCTTCCGCCGGGAGGTCTTCCGCGACGGACGCTACGTCGCCCTCACCCGTAAACAGTTCGCCGTGCTCGAAGTCCTCGTCGCCGCCGAGGGCGGGGTCGTCAGCAGCGAGGAGGTGCTGGAGCGGGCCTGGGACGAGAACGCCGATCCCTTCACCAACGCCGTCCGCATCACCGTCTCCGCCCTGCGCAAGCGGCTCGGCGAACCCTGGCTCATCGCCACCGTGCCCGGGGTGGGCTACCGCATCGACACCGGCACCGGCACCGCCCGCCCCGGCGGTCCCCATGCCTAGACGTCCAGGACTCAGCGTCCGACTGAAACTCACCCTCAGCTACGCCGGATTCCTCGCCGTCGCCGGCGCGCTCCTGCTGGCCGTGGTGTGGGGGTTCATCCTGCGCTACGTACCCGACAACTCCCAGGGCCTGCTGGGCACCTCACCCAACCGCTACCTGCTGGTGCGCACCTTCGCCCCGGCCGCGGCCCTCGCCATGTGCTTCCTGCTGGTGTTCGGGCTCGTCGGGGGATGGATCCTCGCCGGCCGGATGCTCGCGCCGCTCACCCGGATCACGGCCGCGGCACGCACGGCCGGGAACGGATCGCTGTCCCACCGGATCCGCATGGAGGGCCGCCAGGACGAATTCCGCGAACTCGCCGACACGTTCGACACGATGCTCGGACAACTCGAGTCGCATGTCGCCGAGCAACGGAGGTTCGCCGCGAACGCCTCCCACGAACTGCGCACCCCACTGGCCATCTCACAGACACTGCTCGACCTCGCCAGGAAAGACCCCGCGCGGCGGAACCAGGACGAACTCTTCGACCGCCTGCAGGCCGTCAACACCCGTGCGATCGCCCTCACCGAGGCCCTGCTGCTGCTCGGCCGCAGCGACCGTGGGAACCCCGCCCGCGAGAGCGTCGACCTCTCCCTGATCGCCGAAGAGGCCGCGGAAACCCTGCTCGGTCTCGCCGAACACCGAGGCATCACGCTCGACGTCACCGGCGGAGCGGCCCGGACCAGCGGCTCCGCGGAGCTCCTGCTGCGGATGGTGACGAATCTCCTGCAGAACGCGATCGTCCACAACCTCCCCACCGGGGGCACCGTGACGGTCCACACCGAGACCCGGCACGACACGAGCGTGCTGCGGGTGGAGAACACCGGCCGTCCCGTTCCGGCGGAACTGCTGCCGACCCTCACCGAGCCCTTCCAGCGCGCCACGCAACGCGTACGCACCGGCGAGCACGCCGGTGTCGGCCTCGGCCTCGCCATCGTGCACAGCGTCGTCCGCGCTCACGACGGAACCCTCGACCTTCTCGCCCGCCCCGCCGGCGGCCTCCTCGTCACGGTTCGGCTGCCCGGAACGCCGTGAACCTCCCGAGCGGCACCGGGCGATGACACGTGGCGGACCGATAAACCGCATTCAAGTGATTGTCACCGCTTCGAGGTAAGCATCTCGTCTCGCTGGTGGATGCGGGCCTCTCAGCGGCTAGCTTTCTGCAGGTGGAGGGATTCCCGTGATCCTTCCCGCTCGTTGCCCACTCCTCCCTGTCTCCCGGTCGGCGCACCCGTACGCACCGGACGACCCGTCGTGCAAGGAGCACCTGCCCTCGATGACCGTCGACAGCATCCCGGAAGCCCGCACCACGTCCGACCCGCCGCAGCAGTCCCTGAGCACGGCCGCCGCCCGCAACCTCGCCACCACCACCAAGTCCGCCCCGCAGATGCAGGAGATCACCTCCCGCTGGCTGCTGCGGATGCTGCCCTGGGTCGAGGCCGGCGGCGGCGCCTACCGGGTCAACCGGCGGCTGCGCCACACCCTCGGCGACGGGCACATCGAGTTCGTCCAGGAAGGCGCCACGGTCCGGGTGATCCCCCGGGAGCTCGGGGAACTGGCCCTGCTGCGCGGCTTCGACGACACAGACGTCCTCACCGCCCTCGCCGACCGCTGCACACAGCGCGACTTCGCGGCCGGGGAAGTCCTCGCCGAAAGCGGCAGTCCCGCGGACCGTCTCCACCTGATCGCCCACGGCCGGGTCAGCCGGACCTCCGAGGGCAAGTACGGCGCGGAGATCGCCGTCGGGGTGCTCGCGGACGGCGACCACTTCGGTGAGAGCGCCCTGCTGGACTCCGGCGCCCGCCACGACTGCACGACCACCGCCGAGACCTCCGGCACCCTCCTCACCCTCACCCGCGCCGACTTCAGCGCGGTTCTGGCCTCCGCCCCAAGCCTTCAGGCGCACGTCGACCGGTTCAGCTCCCGCTCGCGGCTGCGCCAGAACAAGCACGGCGAGGCCGAGATCGCCCTGTCGGCCGGCCACGTCGGCGAAGCCGAACTGCCCGGCACCTTCGTCGACTACGAACTGCGGCCGCGCGAGTACGAGCTCTCCGTCGCACAGACCGTTCTGAGGATCCACACCCGGGTCGCCGACCTCTACAACGGCCCGATGAACCAGAGCGAGGAGCAACTCCGGCTGACGGTGGAGGCGTTGCGCGAGCGCCAGGAACACGAGCTGATCAACAACCGCGACTTCGGGCTCCTGCACAACGCCGACTTCAAGCAGCGCATCCAGCCCCGCTCCGGCCCGCCGACCCCGGACGACATGGACGACCTGCTCTGCCGCCGGCGCGGCACCAAGATGTTCCTCGCCCATCCCAGGACCATCGCCGCCATCGGACGCGGCTTCAACGCCTGCGGCCTCTACCCCGACCATGTCGACCTCGGCGGGCAGTCCGTCCCCGCCTGGCGCGGTGTCCCGATCCTGCCCTGCAACAAGATCCCGATCAGCAAGGAGCAGACCAGCTCCATCATCGCGATGCGCACCGGCGAGAAGAACCAGGGCGTCATCGGCCTGTGGCAGACCGGACTGCCGGACGAGTACGAACCGGGGCTCTCCGTGCGGTTCATGGGCATCAACGAACAGGCGATCATCTCCTATCTCGTCAGCACCTACTACTCCGCCGCGGTGCTCCTGCCCGACGCCCTCGGAGTGATGGAGAACGTGCAGATCGCGCCCAGGCCACGGTGAAGCCCTGATCCGCGGCAGGGGCATGCCTGTCGCCGCCACCTGCCTTCGAGCGCCCACCCCACCGCAGCAAGGAGCTGCCGATGCCCGACTCCGGGCCCCTCGGAACTTCCCCGCCCGAGCAACGTCCAGAATCGCCCGCCGCCCTGCCGGACGCCCCCACCGCGTCGCCCCCCGACCGTCAGATCACGCCGACCGCCCGGCACTTTCTGGCCGCACTGCATCCGCCGGTGACGATCCCCGGCCCACCGACGCCACCGACCTCGACGGCCCCCTCCGCCGCTTCGGCCGCACCTGACACGGCCGCCGTCGGCCCTGCCGTACCGGCCTCGTCCGGGGTGGCCGCGGTCGCTTCCGCCGTACCGGTCGCGTCTGACACGGCCGCGGCCGGTTCCGCCCTCCAGCGGATCCTGCGCGGACCGACCGGACCGGGCACGAGTTGGCTCTCCGCGGCGAGCCGGTTCACACCCGCGCCCTCTCAGCCGCCGTCCCCCGCCCCCGCGGAGCCCGCCGAGGGGCAAGCCGTACCCGGCCTCTACCACCATCCCGTCCCGGAGCCGGACCCCGTACGCGTCGCGGAGGTGAGCCGCCGGATCAAGCTCTGGGCCGAGGACGAGGTCCAGCTCTACCCCGAGGAGTGGGAGGGGCAGTTCGACGGCTTCTCCGTCGGCCGGTACATGGTCGCCTGCCATCCCGACGCACCGACGGTCGACCACCTGATGCTCGCCACGCGGCTGATGGTCGCGGAGAACGCGCTGGACGACTGCTACTGCGAGGACCACGGAGGGTCACCCGTCGGACTCGGCGGGCGCCTCCTGCTCGCGCACACCGCACTCGACCACTTCCACAGCACCGCGGAGTACACGCCGGCCTGGCACGAGTCGCTCACCTCGGACGCCCCGCGCCGGGCGTACCGCAGCGCGATGGACCACTTCGTCCGCGCGGCCACGGACTCCCAGGCCGACCGCTTCCGGCACGACATGGCCCGGCTGCACATGGGCTACCTCGCCGAGGCCGCCTGGGCACAGACCGAGCACGTCCCGGAGGTGTGGGAGTACCTGGCGATGCGCCAGTTCAACAACTTCCGCCCCTGTCCCACGATCACCGACACCGTCGGCGGCTACGAACTGCCCGCGGACCTGCACGCCCGGCCGGACATGCAGCGGGTCATCGCCCTCGCGGGCAACGCGACCACCATCGTCAACGACCTCTACTCGTACACGAAGGAACTCGACAGCCCCGGCCGCCACCTGAACCTGCCCGTGGTGATCGCCGAACGCGAGCAGCTCTGCGAACGCGACGCCTACCTGAAGGCCGTGGAGGTCCACAACGAACTCCAGCACGCCTTCGAGGCCGCCGCGGCCGACCTCGCGAAAGCCTGCCCCCTGCCCCCCGTGCTGCGTTTCCTCAAGGGCGTGGCCGCGTGGGTCGACGGCAACCACGACTGGCACCGCACCAACACCTACCGCTACACCCTGCCCGACTTCTGGTAAGGAACGGACATCTCTGTGACCACTGAAACGACCTCCACCCTCTCCGCGAAGATCCCTGCCCCGGTGACGCCGTACCAGGGGGACATCGCCCGCTACTGGAACAACGAGGCGCGGCCGGTCAACCTCCGTCTCGGTGACGTGGACGGGCTCTACCACCACCACTACGGCATCGGCGCCGTGGACCACGCCGCGCTCGGCGACCCGGCCCACAGCGAGTACGAGAAGAAGCTCATCGCGGAGCTGCACCGGCTGGAGTCGGCCCAGGCGGAGTTCCTCATGGACCACCTCGGCACGGTCGGGCCCGACGACACCCTCGTCGACGCCGGCTGCGGGCGCGGCGGGTCCATGGTCATGGCCCACCGCCGCTTCGGCTGCAAGGTGGAGGGCGTCACGCTGTCCGCCACCCAGGCCGACTTCGGCAACCGGCGCGCACGGGAACTGCGGATCGAGGACCACGTCCGCTCCCGCGTCTGCAACATGCTCGACACGCCCTTCGACAAGGGCAGCGTCACCGCCTCGTGGAACAACGAGTCGACGATGTACGTGGACCTGCACGACCTGTTCGCCGAGCACTCCCGCTTCCTCAAGGTGGGCGGCCGGTACGTGACGATCACCGGCTGCTGGAACCCCCGCTACGGCCAGCCGTCGAAGTGGGTCTCCCAGATCAACGCCCACTTCGAGTGCAACATCCACTCCCGCCGCGAGTATCTGCGCGCCATGGCCGACAACCGGCTCGTGCCGCAGACCATCGTCGACCTCACCCCGGACACGCTGCCCTACTGGGAGCTGCGGGCCACGTCCTCGCTGGTCACCGGGATCGAGAAGGCGTTCATCGAGTCCTACCGGGACGGCTCCTTCCAGTACGTCCTGATCGCGGCCGACCGCGTGTGAGCCCGACCTCTCGGGGCCGGGGCCCTCCGCACGGGCCCCGGCCCCGAGAGGTGCGTCCAGGCCCTCCCGACGAAAAGGATCTCCGGCAGGTTTCACCCGAACGAAAGGGACCTCCGCTGCGTCGGTCTTGATGAGCCCGGACTCGTCTTGAGGCTCGGACACGTCGGTTGAGGATTCGAACCTGGAGGTCTGATCATGCGCTGGGCCGAGCGATCCGTGCTCGTACTGCTGACGGCAGCGGCAGCGGCGGCGGTTTCCGCCTGCGAGCCGGAGGAGGACAGCGGGGAGGCCGCGGCGTCGTGCGTCTACGTGGTGACCTACGAAGGGCGCACCTACCGGGATGTCGCCAATGTGGACTTCACCGTCGGCAACGAACTGGGCACAGCGACCCAGCCGCCCTGTGACGACACCGGCGGCCGGAACGCGGGCGAGGAGCCGTCCACCACGGAAACCGCCTACGCCGTGGACGGCATCTCGCCCACCGTGGCCATCGCCGTCGGAGACGCACCCGACGACGTGAAGTTCGTCGCGGTCCACTCCGGCAGCGCATTGCCTCCCGAGGTGAGGAAGCTGATCGCCGACTCCTGGTGAGCACGCGGTGTGGCGGGGTCCGGCGTCTCGGTCGTTGGCCCGGACGGCCGCCTCACTGGTTCCGCTCGCCGCTCAGAAGGCGTACCGCACTCGCAGCCACGGTGCGTGGCGGTCGATCAGGGCGCGCAGTGCCTGCACGGCCTCACCCTTGACGCTGTTGCGGTAGCGGAGGTTCAGCGCGCCGTTCTCCGAGCGCTTGGCCTGTTGGAGTTCCGGCCGCCACAGGGCCTCCTCGGCGCGGGGATGCCAACCGAGGTTGACCCCGTGCAGCTCCTGGTTGTGGGTCAGCATGATCACCTCTGCGGCGGCCTGCTCCGTCACCCGCCGGGGCAGGACGTCGTCCAGGTGGATCAGCAGCTCCGCCCAGGCGTCCTGCCAGCCGGGGCGGACGACCACGGGGGAGAGGTTGAAGTGCACCTCGTACCCCGCGTCCAGAAAGTCCGCGGCGGCGCCGATCCGCTCGGCGACGGATGAGGTGCGCACATCGAGCAGCCGGGCGTCGTCCGGCGGCATCAGCGAGAACCGGATGCGGGTGCGGCCTCGCGGGTCGAGGGCCAGCAGGTCGGGGTTGACGAACTTGGTGGCGAAGGACGCTTTCGCCGTGGGCCACTGCCGGAAGGCGTGCACCAGGTCCGCGGTGTTGTCGCAGATCAGCGCATCCACGGAGCAGTCGCCGTTCTCCCCGATGTCGTACACCCACGCCTCGGGGTCGCACTGGTTCGGCTCGGGCTTTGGCCCCTGCCGCGCCACGTGCCGGGCGAGGTGGGCGATGATCCTGTCGATGTTGGTGAAGACGGTGACGGGGTTGGCGTACCCCTTGCGCCGGGGCACGTAGCAGTAGGCGCAGGCCATGGCGCAACCGTTGGAGGCGCCGGGAGCGATCCAGTCCGCGGACCGGCCGTTGGGACGAGTGGTGAGGGTCTTCTTCTCTCCCAGCACCAGCGTTTCCCCCTTGATGCGCACCCAGCGCTCGATGTTGCCCTGGTTGCCGTGCAGCCCGGGGATGCGCCAGTGGGAGTCGACCATGGTCATCCGGGCGTCGGGGAACCGGGCACTGATCTGCCTCCCGCGCGGGGACGCGGCAGCCGCGGGCTCGGCATAGATCTCCCGCACGGGCAGCAGCCGGCCCACCACGGCCGAGGCCCGGAACGCGCAGGGCGCGTCGGCGGCGGGACCGGGGGAGAGGGCGTCGAGCCCGAACAGTGCGTCGGGGTCGTCGTCCGGGAAGCCGGACGGGTGGTGCATGAGTGCTCCCGTACGGATGGGCGCGAGGGGGGAAGAGGCTCTCGTCATTCAACTGTACGGGGCACGCACTGCCCCGCTCATGGCCGCACGGGCGGCACCCACACGGGCGCCCTCGTCGACACCCACCCGGGGCGCCTGCGCCCGCTCACGCCGTGCCACCGCGACGGGCCGGGCGATGCCGCCCGCAAGACCGAGGCCCGTACCTCCGCGACCCCGCCGAGGTCGGAGTGATCAACAGGCCCCCCTGTGCCCGTGAGACTCACCGCAGCACCGACCGTTCGGTGGGCGCCAGCCGCAGGTGCTGCGGTGCCCTGGCCCAACGCTGCGAAAGCGTCGGAAGCACCTCCTCGCGCCAACGTTCCGAATGCTGCAGGCGATTTTGGTGGTCGTCGACGCTGCGCTCGCCGGTGAAGCGCGCGAACCATACGAACGCCTCCTCGCCGGTCCGAACCGGCAGCGCCGGGAAGGTGTTCGGGGCGTGCTCCGACTGCAGGTACGCCAGTGGCTCGCAGCCGGTCTCGGCCAGCACGGGCCGCACGCGCTGCTCGAAGAACTCGACGAACGGTGCGTCGAACACGCCGTGGCCGTACCAGATCGTCGCCAGGACGAGCGACGGCGGCGATGACGCCGGCTCACCGGGGGCCGGCCGGGCGCCTTCCGGCACGGGGAAGCCGCCGTGTGCCGAGGCGGGCCGCAGCAGCAGCACGTCATCGGAGTCGATCATCGTCGCGTTCGCCACCTCGCGGTGTGCCTTCCAGACCAGTCCGCCGTAGAAGCTCTCCAGGGCTTCGGCCCGGCGCGTCATGTCTTCGAAGCCACGGAGCCAGACGAAGCGGTCGGGGTCGTCCAGGTCCCGGAACTGCCCCAGGACGGTCGCGCCCACTGCCTCCTGGGACTCGACGAACTCCCGGTCGAACAGATCGAGCAGTACGTCTCGCTGTCCTGAGTGCAGCGTGTACTGCCGCAGTTCGACGACCGGACACCGTAAGGCTTTCACAGGACTTGCTCCCCTTGGATGCTGAAACAGTCTTTGTCACAACATGCGGTACGGCGGTTGTCCCGCTACCGGCCTCTGGGCTGGTTGGCCAGCGTCTCGCGCAGGACATCGGCGATCGACGTGCCCGCCAGTTCCCGCCGCATGGCCTGCTCGACACGGCCGTACGCCCCGCTGAGGGCCGGCCGGATGCCACGGCCGACCGGACACTCCGGATTCGGCTCGGCGTGATGCAGGCCGAACGGCGGTTGCGCATCGACGGCGTCATACACCTCGAGCAGGGTGATCTCCTCCGGCTCTCGCGCCAGGCTCCAGCCCGCACCGGCGCCGTGTCGGACGTCCACGAGCCCGGCCCGCCGCAGGTCGCCGAGGCTGCGCCGGATGATCACGGGATTGGTGTTGACGCTGGCCGCGACCTGATCCGAGGTGAGCACTTCCCGGCCGCGACGCCGTGCCAGCGCAAGCCAGGCCAGCGCGTGCGTCGCGATGGTCAATCGACTGTTCGCCGCCATCACCCCTCCTTGATGTAACAGCTTCTGTTACATCTGATCGCGCCGTCAAGTGATCGCGCCGTCAAGTAATGCCACTGGTTTGCGTCTCGGACAGCCCGGAGCGCTGGAACGGGAACCGGGCTTCCGCCGCACCGTTCGCGCTCAGTCGGGCCCGGTCCAGTCGAAGGGGAAGTACTTGCTCGACTTTCCCGAGCGTTCCCAGGAGAAGCCGAAGGCGTCGGCGCGGTCCGCGGTGGCCCGTCCCCAGGTGGCGACCTGCCCCGGCCCTACCTCGGCGCCCGGGGCGTTGTGGACCTGGACGCGGGCGCCCTCGGGCGTCGTCGGGCCGGCGAGTGCTTCGGCGCTGGCCGTGACCCGGCCGGGGATCTCCGCCCTCCAGGTGGCGAGGTCCTCGTCGATCTCCACACGGATCGGTGCGAAGTCCATGCCGCGCATCTCGGGCCGGAGCATCTCCCCGAACCGTGCCGGCCAGCCTCCTGCCTGGCCGCCGAAGACGGTCCCGAGTGCGGCGCGCTGCCGGTCGTCGGCGCGTTCGTCCAGGAAGACCGCGGCGTACGCGTCGCTGTGCTCGCCGGCCCAGACGTTGCCCACGAAGACGCCGAGCATCAGAACGTTGAGATCGTCCAGGCGTACGTCGCCGTAGTTGCCCTCACGAATGTGCCAGACCAGCACACCTTCGCAGTCACCGTAGGTCGGGGGCTGCGCGAACGTGCAGGGGCACGGTATGGCGCACTTGCACACGTCGAACCAGTCGCCCACCAGATGCCAGCCGGTCCCGTCGCTGACCTGTTCCGTCATCTCGCATCCCTCCCGGTCGAGCCCGAAAGGAGCTCCGTCGGAGTGGCGAGACCGCACGTCCCGAGCCCGCACGCGGATCGCGAGGCGGCCTCTCCTCCAGCTTGCCGCAGGTACTCACATGTCGCTCATCGAAGGCGCGGATTCCCGCAGCCCCGGCAGCAGCCAGTCCTGGAACGGCGCAAGGACGGCGAGGACCAGGAAGACCACACCCACCACTCCCGCGAGCAAGGGCCCCCGCGACCACAGCTTTTCCACGAAGATCACCACCGCCAGCCCGGCCATCGCGGCCACGTTCATGACTCCGAGCGGCACGAGGACGACCATCAGCCCCGCGCAGCAACCCACGCAGTAGCAGCCGTGGTGGAGGCCCACCCGCAGATCGCGGGCCGGCTGCCGGAACCCGGCGTAACGCACCAGCTGGCCCATGGGGTCACGGCAGTGCCGCAGACAGACGTCCTTGAGAGGACCCAGCTGGTACAGCCCCGCCAGCAGGAAGGCCACCGCTCCGATCCAGCGTCCCGCCGCCGGATGATCGGCCACCAGGTCACCGGTGAAGGCCAGAGCGACGTAGGCGAGCAGCCCGAAGGCCGTCCACACCAGCAGATACCCGCCCGCGAACTCGACGATGTGCCCCGCCCGGCTCCACCCGGACGACCGGCGCCCGAGTCCCCGTACCCAGGTGAGGGCCACCGGCGCCATGGACGGCAGCATCATGGCCGCCGTCATCGCCACCCAGAGCAGAAGGAACAGGGGCAGCGCCAGCCCCATCGTGCCGGGCTCGACGCCCATGCCCCGCGCCTGCCCGACGGTCAGCACCCAGGCGGGCACCGTGACCAGGACGACCAGCGACCAGGCGACCGCGAACTCCCGCACCGGCAGCAACCCCCCGCCCGGCCCGGTGGGTGCGGGCGACCGCGCGGAGACGAGGACGGAAGTCCGGAAATGCCGCATCGGCGTACTCCCTGCGTACTCCATCAGGACAGCACGCCCGTCACCACGGCGCGACTTCGCGACATCGGGACGTCCTGACGCACGGCGGGATGCTCACGACAACGGCGAAATCTTCCTCCCGTCCCGGGCGGACTACGGCGAAACCTTCGTCCCGCCCCCGGCGGGACGTCCTTCGAGTGGCACTCGTGGACGAAACAGAGGGACGCTGTAAGCGAGGCGGCGGTTCCTGTGCCCCGGTGCGCCCGGCCGGCACAAGGGCCGCCGGCACGCAGGTGTGCGCGGCGGAGGGAAGAAGGCCCATGAAGGTCGGAGTGCTGACCGGTGGCGGTGACTGCCCCGGCCTCAACGCCGTGATCCGCAGTGTCGTGCGCAAGGGCGTCCAGGACTACTCGTTCGACTTCGTCGGGGTCCGCGACGGCTGGCTGGGTCTGCTCAAGAACGATGTCGTCCCCCTGGACATCGCCGGCGTCCGGGGGATCCTCCCCCGGGGAGGGACCATCCTCGGCTCCTCCCGGACGAATCCGTTCAAGCACGAGAACGGGCTGGAGCGCGTACGGGAGACCCTCGCCGCGCACGACGTGGACGCGCTCGTCGTCATCGGCGGAGAGGACACGCTGGGGGCGGCCATGGAGCTCAGCCGGCAGGGGATCCACCTGGTGGGCGTACCGAAGACCATCGACAACGACGTCACGGGCACCGACTACACCTTCGGCTTCGACACCGCCGTCGGTATCGCGACGGAGGCCATCGACCGTCTCCACACCACCGCCGAGTCACACATGCGAGCCCTTGTCGTGGAGGTGATGGGACGGCACTCCGGCTGGATCGCCCTGCACGCCGGCATCGCAGGCGGGGCCAACGTGATCCTCATCCCGGAGCGGCCCTTCGACATCGGGCAGGTCTGTGAGCAGGTGAAGAGCCGGTTCCAGATCAACTACGCACCGATCGTCGTCGTGGCGGAAGGCGCCGTCCCCAAGGAAGGGCAGCTGATCGTCAAGGACCAGTCGCTGGACGAGTTCGGTCATGTACGACTCTCCGGGATCGGTGAATGGCTGGCCCAGGAGATCTCGGCACGCACCGAGAAGGACGCCCGCACCACGGTGCTGGGGCACATCCAGCGCGGTGGCACTCCGAGTGCCTTCGACCGGTGGCTGGCGACCCGCTTCGGGCTGCACGCGATCGAGGCCGTCAAGGACGGCGACTTCGGCTGCATGGTCGCCCTCGAGAGCACACGCATCGTCCGTGTGCCCCTGGTGGACGCCACGGCGGAGAACAAGGTGGTGGAGCCGTCGCTGTACGACGAGTTCGAGGTGTTCTTCGGCTGAGTCGTCAGTCTCCGTGCGGTACGACCGCGACCGGACAGCGGGCATGGTGCAGCACGGCATGCGCGACCGGGCCCAGCCGGCCCTCCGCCGCCCTCGTGTCGGTGCGGCGGCCCACCACGAGCAGGTCCGCTCTCCGGGAGGCGTTCAGGAGCGCCTCCGCGGCATGGAGCAGCATGAGATCGGTGGACACCGTCACCCGCGGGTACTTCTCCTGCCATGCACGCAGTGCGTCGGAGAGCCCCAGCACCTCCTGGTCCTCCCAGGTGGCGCGGTCTTCCTCCGTCACCACGAAGGAGCGCGGGGAGACCGATTCCGCGGGGAGGGCCCAGGCCTGCACCACGCGCAGGCGGGCCGTGCGTGCGTCGGCGGTGCTGAACGCGAAGTCGGCCGCCTCACCGGCCGGCCGGTGGGCGTCGAAGCCCAGCACGATCGTGCCCGTGCCACGGGGCGCAGCCGTGGAGTCGGCGAAGGTGCTGGTGGGGCGGGGGACGAGCACGACGGGGCAGGGGGCCGCCGCCGCCGTCCGCAGGGCGACCGAGCCGACCACCAGATCCTGGAAACCGCCTGTTCCACGCGTGCCCACGACGAGGAGTCCCGCATCGCGTGCCGCGCGGAGGAGAGCGACGGTGGGCGGCTCGTCCGCCTGCCCGCCCGTCACTTCGAGGTCCGGGTGGCGGGCGGCGAGATCTTCGACCGTCCGCTGAAGCACCCGGGCGCCCATCAGGTGCAGGCGTTCCAGCGCCGGACCCGCGGCCGTGGGCCCGGAGAGCCGCGGAGCCACCCGCAGAAGCCGTAGCGGGACACCGCGCAGAGCGGCCTCCCGCGCCGCCCACCCGGCCGCTGCCGCCGCACACTCGGACCCGTCGATGCCCGCCAGAACAGGGGGACGCATCCCGGCCTCCTTCATCCGGCCCGCACCCTCCAGGGCGCCGAGTCTCCTCGTCTCCACTGTTCCACGCCACGACCGCTCCGGCGCCCGGGCCGGCCCGCCGTACGGCCGCAGCCGCGAACACGGTTCACATGGACGCGGGGCGTCCGTGCCACCTGAGGATCTCGCTGGCCGGAGGATCGTCGGCCCTGTGGAGGACACCCGGGCCACGCGATGTCGTCGACAGCGAGGAACGGCTCGCCGACCAGGGTGGCGAGGGTCGCCCCGGTGAACGCCTTGACGTCCCGATGGAGGTGGGACTGGTCGGCGTAACCGGTGTCGGCCGCGACGCGGGCCGCGCCCTCACCAGCGACCAGGCGGTGGGCGGCGTGGTCGAAGCGGACCAGTTTCACGGCGCGTTCGGGCGGCAGGCCGAGCTGCGACCGGAACCGGGACCACAGCCGCTCACGGCTCCATCCGACCTCGGACGCAAGCCCGTCCACCCGAACGAGGCCACGGCTCGTGACGATCCGGTGCCAGGCCCAGGCCACTTCGGGGTCCACGGGCGATCTCGCCTCATACCGGCGGGTGAGCAGCGCTAGTCAGCCCTCCGCCGGGCCGGTCCGCCGGATCAGCCCTCCGCCGGCGCGCGCAGCGGCTCGCCTACGCTCCTGAGGTGGCGCAGCGCCTCCCGGTGCGAGGCGATCAGTCCCGTCTGGTGGTACGGGATGCCCAACTCCTCGCAGTACCGCTCGGTGATGACCTGGGCCCTGGCGAGCGCGGGTGTCGGCATGCTGGGGAAGAGGTGGTGCTCGATCTGGTAGTTGAGCCCGCCCATGAAGGCGTCGACCAGTGCGCCGCCCCGTACGTTGCGCGAGGTGAGAACCTGGCGGCGCAGGAAGTCCAGCCTGCTTCCCTCCTCGATCATCGGCATCCCCTTGTGGTTGGGCGCGAACACCGAACCGAGATAGATCCCGAACAGGCCCTGGTGGACGGCGAGGAAAAGGAGTGCCTTGACGGGGGAAAGGACCGTGAAAAGGCCGCCGAAGTACACCACGAAATGCGCCACGAGGAGCGTGCCTTCGAGTCCGGGCCTCTTCATCGACGGACTCTTCAGAGCCCGAAAGCTGCTGAAGCTGAGATTCAGCCCTTCCAGGGTCAACAGCGGAAAGAAGAGCGCGGCCTGGTGCTTTCCGACGAAACGCGGCAGACCCCGGGCCGTGCGCGCCTGTCGGTGCGACCAGACGAGAATGTCCGGCGAGACGTCCGGGTCCTTCCCCTCGTGGTTGGGGTTGGCGTGGTGCCGGGTGTGCTTGTTCATCCACCACCCGTAGCTCATGCCCAGCAGCAGGTCGGCGACCAGCAGTCCCCCCGCCTCGCTCGGCCGTCGACGGGAGAAGACCTGTCGGTGCGCGAGGTCGTGGGCGGCCAGCCCGAGCTGACCGAAGACCACGGCCAGGGCGACGGCGACGAACATCTGGCCCCAGCTGTCCCCCAGTGCGACAAACGCGCCGACGCACCCCGCGAGCGCCAGGGCGACCAGTCCGAAACGGACGGTGTAATACAGGGGGCGGCGCCGGAGAAGTCCGGCCTCGGATATCCGCCGAGACAATTCGGAAAAATCACTTCCCCTGTTCCGCTGCTCTCGTGCTCCTCGCGTCGGCAGGTCCATCTGCAGAGCCATCGATTTGGTCATGACGCTCAGTATCCTGAGCTTTCTCCGCCGGCATAATGACGTCCACCCCCTGATGGGGGGTGGAGTCAGCGCCACCATCGTTCCGGGGGAAGACCGCAGATGCGGCCGAGTCCACGGCCGGCGGGTCGGCCCATCCCTGCGGGCGGGACCTCACTCCGTCAGGTGCGAGACCACCGAGCGCATCGCATGCCGCAGGGCCGGGACCGTCTCCTCGGGCGCGTCGATGGTTTCGAACCCATGGTGGCCGTTGGGGACATCGACCACTTCGAGTCGCGCTGCGCACTTCTCGGCCGCGGTCACGAACGCTTCGACGGTCGCGGCGATCTCGGGAGCCTCCCGCCCGGCACGGACGAGGACGACAGGCAGAGGCCCCGCTTCTTCGACGGCCCTGACAGGGTGAAAGCGGCTGCCTGCCATTCCCCATGAGGGAAAGGGAGCCAGGATGGGATAGGAGGCGGCCAGGCAGCGCAGCCACGCGGGAGGCCGGGTCAGCCAGTCCGTGGTGAGGGGGCCGGCGCCCGAGAAGAACCACAGGGCGATCCGGTCGGCGTCCACCCGGGCGTCGGCCCGCACGAGTTCCACCGCGGCGGCGATGTCCGCGGCGGCGCGTTCGTAGTCCGCGATGTCGTGAAGACTGTGGTCGAGGGCTGCGCCGATCACGCCTTCGGCGGCGGCCAGGCGGGCGTAGCCCACCAGGGTCGGCCACTCACGCGGACTCGGCCGCGCTCCGGCGGGGACCGGTCCGCCGTGCACGAACACCACGGCCGGTCGCGGACCTTCGCCGTCGGGAACGTACAGATCCACTCGGCCCTGGCGGTCGCGAGGCAGCTCGGGGACGTCCAACGGGAACGGGCGCAGATGGGCGGGCGGCGGCGCATCGCCGCCGACCGGCCGCAGGCGATGCCCCTCACCGGCCGCGGCCCGCAGCAGGACGTCTGCCAGTGCGGCGGGACATGACAGCATCGGCCAGTGCCCGGTGGGAAGGTCGAAGAAGGTGACCTGAGGCTGGGTCAGGGCCGCCAGCGCGGGGTCACCGAAGTCGACGAGCCTCTGCACCAGACCGATACTGGCGCCGTTCCCGGTGCACAGCACGCCGGTGAAGGGAACCGCGGCGACCGCTCCGGTCAGCCGCAACGGCTGCAGCAGGGTGCCCAGCGGCTGCGGCGCCGCCAGGGCGGTCAGCCGCTCCAGGGACGCCTCGTCGACACCATCGGTGCTGCCCCAGCGTTCCCACTCGTCGTGAGCCGGTGGCGCAAGCACGCCCTCCCGCTCGCCTGCCTCTGCACGTTCGGCCAGCTGCGCGCGCAGCGCCTGATCCGGCACGGCGGCCAGCGCCGGAACACCGTTCTGCGGCATCCCGCTGTCCAGGTACACGACGCGGGCGATGCGCTCCGCCCGCCGGTCGGCGGCGCCGAGCACCGGATGGATCCCGTAGTCGTGACCCACGAGCACGATCTCCTGCCCGGACGTCACGTCCACCGCGTCGATGGCCGCGATCACGTCCTCGATGTGCGTCTCCAGACCGACGTCCGCCGGCATGGCGGGGCGGGCCGGGTCGACGCCCGTCAGCGGGACCGCGCGCACCGTGGTGCCCGCTGTGACCAGTCGCGCGGCCGTCTCCTGCCAGACATGAGCCCCGGTGAAGACACCCGCCACCATGATGAACACCTGCACAAAGCCCTCCCGGACTCGTCCGTGACGGCGCGCCGGTCGCGTACGCCGTCGTCCGCGGGCAACGGCGTCCGCCGGCCCGCGCACCGGTACCGTAGGAACTCCCCCTGAGGGAGGTTCAACTGTTCACTTCACATGAGGTGTTGTGGAGCATCGGGGAGCTCGCCGAGCGTGCCGGTGCCACCGTGAAGACCGTCCGCTTCTATTCCGACCAGGGCCTGCTGCCCGAAGCCGCCCGCACCAGTGGCGGACACCGCCGCTACGGCCACCAGGCACTGGAGCGACTCCAGTTGATCCGCTCCCTGCGCACCCTCGACCTGCCCCTGCCCGAGGTACGCCGCATCCTCGAGGACGAGGAGGCGGCAGGCCGGGCACTGGAGGGCGCCCTCGACAGCCGCCTGCGTGAACTCGGCAGTGAGCTGAAGGCACTGCGCTGGAGGGAAGCGGCACTCCAACTGGTGCGGGACTGCCCGCCGGCTCAGCGCGCCGGCCGGCTGAGGCTGCTCAGCTCGCTGAACACCCCACCCAGCACCGCACCGCTGGCCAGGTTCTGGCGCGCCTGGCTGCCGGCACGGATGCCACGCCGGGCAACCGCGGCATTCCTGGAGGCGGCCGTTCCCCAGCCGCCCGACGAACCGCACGCGTCCCAGGTGCTCGCCTTCGCCCGGCTGCATGCGATGACGACGGCTCCCTGCCCGGGGGGTCGGCAGCCCCAGCCGGAGGTACACCGCGTAGCAGGGGCCGACGGTGCCGTCCTGCTGTACGCGGGCCTCATAGAAGCCTTCGAACTCGCAGCACCACACCTGCGCCGGACCAAGGACCCGCAACCGGGCGAGGCTCTGGACGCCTACGTCGCGGCGTACGCCGGTGCCTACCGCAGCCGTGACACCGACGAGTTCCGCCGCGTGCTGGCGACCCGTCTGGCGGCCGAGGCACGGCTGGATAAGTACTGGGAACTCGCCACCATCGTCCTCACCCCGCCCGGCACCCACCCGCAGCCGACCCCGGGCTCCGCGGACGACTGGTTGCGCGCGGCGCTGCAGCGGGACAACGCCCGAGCGGCGTGAAGCACCTCCCAGGGGGCGCTTCGCGAAACGTGGAGGCGCCCCGTACTGACGGGCTCACCGGCCACGGCCCGTGCGAGCAGGGCCCACTCAACGCACCGGGAAGCCGCAGGAGTAGCCCTGGTCCTTGAGCCAGGGGAGGATCCGCCGCAGCGCCTCGACGGTCTGGGACCGGTCGCCGCCGGCGTCGTGGAAGAGAAGCGTCGGCCCGTTGGGCAGTTCCCGCTCCACGGTGGCGACGATGGTGTCCGTGCCGGGCCGCTCGAAGTCCTTCGTGTCCACGTTCCAGCCCAGCGGCCGCATCCCCCGGGACGCGGCGAACTTGCGGCTGTACGGGGTGAACGCTCCGCCGGGCGCCCGGTAGTACATCGGCCGGACACCTCCGGACGCCTTGGTGATCATGCGTTCGGCGTCGAGGATCTGCCTCGACTGGTAGGCCTCGGATTTCTTGTCCATGGAGGTGTCGTGCGACACGGTGTGGTCGCACAGCCGATGCCCGTCCGCGACGACCTTCTTCACGAGGTCCGGGTGCGCCTGCGCCTGCGTCCCCACCATGCAGAACGTGGCCTTCACCCCGTACTCTCGCAGCACGTCCAGCACTTGAGGGGTCCACACGGGGTCGGGGCCGTCGTCGATGGTGATGTTGACGCCACGCGCCCCCTTGTCCGAGGCGTGCGCGATGCCGACGGCCACCGGCTCGGTGTCACCGGCGGGTGAGGCGGACGCCGATGCATTCGGTGCCGGCGTACCGGTGGCGCCGGCCTGCGCGGTCCACACCGACGCGCCGGTGGCGAGCACCGTCACCCCGAGCGCCGCCCCGACGACCTTGCCGTACCAGCCCCGCCCACCACCGTGCCGCGCCATGTCCGCCCCGCTTCCTCGAAGTTCCTCGCCCGACCCCGGCCACCTTGCGGCCACCTGACAGGACGAGGGACGACGGCTGCGGGATCCCTCCGTTACGGATCTCGGACAATTCCGCAGGGGTGCACGGACAAACCGGCTCCACATCCACCCCGGCAGAGTATGGGGCGGTCACCTGGCCGAATCCTCAGCCTTGACCTGTCCCCCTCGGCTCACCCCAGCACCACGGCCACCGCCAACGCCCCCACAAGTGAGTCGATCCGGTCCAGCAGCCCTCCCGCTCCCGCCAGCCACCGGCCCGAGTCCTTGACCCCGGCACCGCGCTTGACGAGGGACTCCACCAGATCGCCCGCCGGCCCGCCGACGGCCACCGCGGCAGCCGCAGGCCAGCTCCATGCCGACAGCAGCGCGAGTACGGCGAGGCCCGCCGCCGCCCCGCACAGCGTTCCGCTCCACCGCTTGGCCGGGGACAGTGGTGACAACCGGGGGCCGCCCAGCCGGCTGCCCGCGAAATAGGCCACCACGTCGGCGATCGACACCGCGGCGAAGAGCGCCAGCCCGAGCGTCCCCAACGGCGCCAGCACGGCCAGCACGCCCAGCCAGACCAAGCCGAGCAGACCGGTGCCGAGCCGTCGCAGTCCGTCCTCGGCATCGCCGGCCACCAGCGGTAGGGCGACCAGAGCGAGCACCGCGACCGCGCCCACCCGCCAGACCTGGTCCGGCGTCCACGCCGCGGCGACGATCAACGCGGTGACGGCCCCGGCGAGCACGGCCCGGTCGACGCGGGGGAGTCGGGCCAGCGCCCCGAACTCCAGCACCGCGACCACCGCGACGACTCCGGCGAGGAGGGCGATCCCGGGCCGCCCCCACCAGAACGCGGCGGTCACCAGCGGCACACCCACGGCCCACGCACACCACCGGACCAGCAACTCCCGCCGCCGCGCCGCCCCCACGGCCACGCCGCTCATCAGCAGCGCGCCGCCCAGCCACGGCGCCAGCGCGGCCACTGAGGTCACCGTGCCGCCCCGACGCCCGGCACCACGGCGGGACGCGCCCGCAGTTCACCGAGGGCGGCCCGGTAGGCGTCCACGATGCGGGCGTTCTCGCCGGTGTCGCGGACCGCGACGCGCACCGTGCGGCCCTCGTAGGCCGTCGACAGTGGTGACAGGTCCCGCAGGTACACACCGTGGTGCCGGCACTCCGCTACCAGAGCGGCGGCGCTCGGTCCGCCCCTTGGCAGGGTCAGGGACAGGAAGTTGGCCACCGATTCCTCGACCGTGACCGAGGCGTCCTCCGCGGCCAGGTCGGCGGCGAGCCGACGGCGCAGTTCGTGCGTGCGCCGCAGGGCGGTTGCGTAGTACGCGGGGTCGCGCAGTGCCGCCACGGCCGCCAGCTGGGCCGGAAGCCCCACCGCCCAGGGCGGCGTCCACCGGTTCAGCTCCGCCGCCGTACCCGGCTCGGCCACCAGGTACGCGGCCCGCACACCGGACAGGGCATACGTCTTCGACATCGAGGTGCAGACCATCACGCGCGGGTCCCGCGCGGCGAACGGGGCGAGCGACTCGGCGGGATCGACGTAGCCGAGGTACGCCTCGTCGATCCACCACCGCGTCCGGGCCGGGGCGGCGGTGATCACCTCGCGCAGCTCGGCGGCCGGTGCGTGACGGCCGGTCGGGTTGTTCGGATTGACCACGACCACAAGGTCGTACGCTCCCTCGGCGACGGCCGCCGACAGCCGGACCGGATCGATGCGCCAGCCTTCGTCGCGCCGCAGCCGAAACCGGTCCACGCGGCAGCCGATCACCCGCTCCGTGACATGGGCGTACTCGCCGTATCCGGGGTCCATCAGCAGGACCCGGCTCGTCGATGTCAGCCACCGGCCGAAGGCCCGGAAGATCAGGTCGGAGGAACCGGCACCGACCGCGAGCGTCCCCGGGGGCAGGCCGCGGACCGCGGCGAGCTCCGCGAGCAGACCCTCCGCACCGGTCGGCGGTGAGGTGCGGGCGACCCACCCCACGTCCTCGGCGAGCGCGGCGCGCGCCCCGGGGGCCGGTGCGAACCAGGCGTCGAGCACGTCGGCCGTCACCACCTCGTGACGCCGTCCAAGAGTGCGGAAATCCGTGCCCACAGCGGCGAACGAGGCCCCTCCGTGCTCGCAACCGTCCGGCCGGGGTGCGAACGGCGTGTCCAACTGCCAGTCCACTCCGGCCGCCAGCCGGGCCAGGGTCGCAGCATGCCGGCCTGCGGCACACCGCGACAGCTCAGCCACTTCCCCCGTCAGCACGTCGAAGTCGACCGCCCCGCTGCGGACGGTACGGCCGACGGGACGCAGACCCGCCGCCCTGTACATGCCGAGCAGGTCGGCACGGCCCATCGCCACCACCCGCCGCCCGCCCCGGGAGGCGATCCAGCGCAGCGCCGCGTACATCAGCAGTGCGCCTGCCGCGCCTGCCCGTGCGTCGGGCTCGACGGTGAGCAGCCGCACCTCGAAGACGTCGGCCTCGTCGAGGAGCGGGAGCTCCGCCCGGGTCAGGTACTTGTCCAGCCCGTACCTGCCGGCCCATGGCGGCGTCACGCTCACGAACCCGACACGATCCGCACCCCGTTCCGCGACCAGGTAGACGTTGTCGCCGTCCAGCCCGTCGACCAGCCGCCCCTCGGCATTGGGCACGTGCTGCCCCAACTCCTCGGCGTAGACGCGGTGGCGCAGTTCGTGAATCCAGGACATGTCGCCGGCTGTGGCGGAACGCAGACTGAGGGCACGGGCCATCGGAACCTCTTCGGACGGGGACAGGGGGTCCAGTGTGGCCACGACCGGCCCGCGGGCAGCAGGGGCGGAATGCCCGGACGGTTTGAGTACGCGTACTCAGGCGCTTCCGCTCGCCGGTGCCCTGACCGCTGCGCTTTCGTGCCATGAACCTTCGAGGGCCCGGGAGCGTGGCTCATGCCCGGCGGACCGCGTACCCCAGGTACGTCACGAGCGGGCGGTTCTCCGGCTCGAGCACCATTCCGACCAGCTCCGGCAGTTGATCATCGGTCAGCGTGCCTCGCCGGCGCCCACGCGTCGCGCGCACCAGACTGCGTACGTCGCGCGGCTTGAAGGACGAGACGTCCTTCGCCGACATCCCTGCCCTGTCCAGGGACTCGGCCAGCTCGACGGGGCGGCGCAGCCGGTGAGCGGCGTAGCGGCGCCGGGGCATGATCCGTGTGCTGGGGAAGGTCTGGAAGGCGCCGAGGTAGACGAGGCGGGACACGGGGGTGCGGTTCACCGTGTCGTAGACGAGAGCACCGCCGGGGCGCAGCACGCGTGCGGCCTCCCTGAGGACCGCATCCGGCCGTTCGGTGATCTCGAGGGTGTCGGCGCAGTACACCAGGTCGAAAGAACGGTCCGGGAGGTCGAGTTCCTCCGCGGGCGTCGTCAGGTACGTGACGCCGGGTCCGCCGTCCGCGCCCAGCGCCAGGGCTGTCGCGGCGGGGGACGGATCGGCTCCCACGGCCTCGAACCCGAGCCGGGCGAGACCGCGGGCGAGAAGGCCACGCCCGCTGCCGACCACGAGCGCCCGGCCGCCGTCCGCCGTGAGGCTCAGCTCCCCGAGCACGCGCCGCAGGTACTCCATCCGTACGGACTGGAAGGTCACCGCACGGATATGACGCCCGTCGACGGCCGCGGGCGAGTCGAGTGCGATGCGCGGGGCGGTGGGCATGCCGGGCTCCCTCGACGATCAGGTTCAGGTTTCCACAGGAAACCTCGGCCCTGACGAGTGCCCTCGAACTCGGGCCCCACGACGCTGCGGAAGCCCGAACCGGACCGGCGGCCACGACCTCGCCGCCGATCCCGAGCCGGCCGGGCCGCTCCTACCAGATTCCGCTCTGGAGGTACGGGTTGACGGCCCTGAAGTTGGGGTCGTAGCTGGCCCGGAACACATAGTTCGCGTCGGACTGGGTGAGCCAGCCGGACGTGTGCGCGTAGCCGGTGCCGTCCGACAGATAGGTGCCGTCGGCGAAGGACCAGCTTCTGCCGCCGTCCCTGCTGATGTCCAGCCAGATCCAGCCACGCAGGTCCCAGCCGGAGCCGACGAGCCGGCCCCAGCCGTACTGGTAGCCGTTGTAGTAGCCGGAGCGGAGTTCGATGCCGATCGTTCCGCGCTGGTTCGGGGCATGGGTCACGCGATCGGTGGTGGCCATCACCTGGTCGGTGTTGATCGTTGCGGGTGCGGCCTGCGCGGGTGTGGCGAGCGCCGTGACACCCAACGCACCCAGCGATCCCGCCACCGCCGCGGAACCGGCCGACCTCAGCAGCGCCCTGCGGTTCATGGAGTGACTCATGAATCCCCCTCGTCTCGAAAAGTGAAGGCGCTGACCTACGGCAAGCGCCGTGGTCAGAACCTAGCGGGGGAGCGGTTGCCGAGCTCCTGACACATGTCAGGGCAACGCCTGTCCGTGCCGTCGCCGCGGACCCATCGCCCCGGCCCCGTCACGGCTCCTCGTCCTCTCGGCGCCGCTCCTGACGCAGCACTTCGTCGAGGTCGCCGAGCCGGTCAAGATTCTGTACCGCGCGCCGCATGCGGGCGTTGCCGGACAACCGGTGCCGGTGACGGTGCAGAAAAGCCCAGTACCCGGAGGTGAAAGGGCACGCGCGCGGGCCCGTGCGGTCGGTCGGCCGGAAGGCGCAGCCGTCGCACAGATCGCTCATGCGGTGGATGTAGGCGCCTCCGGAGGTGTACGGCTTGGTGGTCATCCGCCCGCCGTCCGCGTACTGGGACATGCCGACCACGTTGGGCACCATCACCCAGTCATAGCCGTCGACGAAGCAGCGGTGGAACCAGTCGGTGACGGCGGCCGGATCCCACCCGCGCTGCAGCGCGTGGCTGCCCAGCACCATCAGACGGGGAATGTGGTGCGTCCACCCGGTGTCCCGGACCTGGGCGAGCGCCTCGGCCAGACAGCGCGCGGTGACCGCGTCCGCGTCGAGTTCGCCGAAGTAGGCCGGCAGTTCCCGCGTGTGCCCGAGAGCGTTGCCGTGCCGGTAGTCCTCGCCGAAATGCCAGTACAGGTGCCAGACGTACTCCCGCCAGCCGGCGACCTGCCGGACGAACCCCTCGGCGCTGTTCACCGGGACGGTGCCCTGCCGCCAGGCGCGCTCGGCGCGTTCCACGCACTCGGCGGGGTGCAGCAGCCCCAGATTCATCGAGGACGACAGCAGACTGTGGGCCATCACCGGGTCGCCGGCCAGCATCGCGTCCTCGTACGGTCCGAAGGCGGACAGCCGGTGCGCCACGAAGCGGCGCAGCGCCGACAGGGCCTCGCGCCGGGTGGCCGGGAAGCGGCGGGGGCCGTCCCGCCCGACGAACCGTACCCCGTCCTCACGCTCCCACCGGTCGAGGTCCTGACGCACCTCGGCGTCGATGTCGTCCTCCCGCGGCCGGTAGGGCCCGGGCACCTCCAGCGCGGTGGCACCGCGCGGCGGCGGCTCACGGTTGGCGTGGTCGTGGTTGAACCGGCCCCCGGCCGGGCTGCCGCCGTCCATCAGCAGGTCGTGCCGCTCCCGCACCCAGCGGTAGAAGTTCTCCTGGAGCAGCCGCCGCCCACCGAGCTCCCCCGCCCATTCGGCGAACTCCTCGTGCGTGACGAGGAAGCCTCGGGCGGGCAGCACCCGCACTCCCGGCAAGGACCGCACCAGCCGCAGCGCCGCGAACGAGGTGGGGTGACACACGGTCACCCGGGCATCGCCCACCGCCCGGCGCAGACCCTCGGAGTAGGTCTCCGCCCGCACGTACGTCACCCGCTCACCCAGCTCCGCCGCGCGGTGCCGCATCGCCGAGAGCACCAGATGGGCTTTGGCGCGGTGAAAACGCCTGCGCCGGAAGACCGACTTCGCCTCGATCATCACCACAGGCGCCCCGTGCCGGGGGCCCAGCTCACCGGCGGGAGTGAGGAAATGCGGGCCGAGCTGGTCACCGAAGAGCCAGTGCGGGGTGGACATGGCAGGGAGCCTTCCGCCGGGGTGGGGCATGCGTACGGGCGATGAGATTTCGCCCACCGGAGCGCTACCGGATGCGGTCGACCGCCGAGCGTCCCCCGTTCGGGTGCCGATGAACGAGCACCCACAGCTGCGACGGCGGCCATCGGATCAACGCCGAGTGCCGTCGCCGAGAGCCTGCCGGCAGGCCAGTGCGTCGTCCTCCCCGAAAGCGGCGAACACGATGCGGTCGAAACGGCCGGGGCAGGCTTCGAGCCGGTCCGACGCCCCGGGCCGACGACGCGCGGGCACTCGCCTCCTCCGGCCACAGCGCGAAGACCCCGGCGGGCCGTTGCCGCGGCCATGCTGGCAGCGTTCCTCGCCGTATCCGCCGTATCCGCCGTATCCGCCGTATCCGCCGTATCCGCCGTATCCGCCGTATCCGCCGTATCCGCCGGCAGCCCCGGTCGGGATACGGCCGCATCGGCGTTGAGCGGGCGCAGCGCCCTTCGCACGTGTGCGTCCTCTGCGCCCGGCCGGGGGCGAACCTCTCAGAACAGCCCGTTGCCGTGGGGCAGTTCGGCCGGAACCGGCGCAACGACGTCCCAGTGCTCGACGATCTTGCCGTCTGCCACGCGGAACAGGTCGTAGTAGGCGACCGGCACGCCGAACTCGCCCTCGGACTGCGTCAGGACGAACTCGCCCTCGGCGATGACTTTGTGGACCTTCTTGTAGACGAGGTTCTTGCCCTGCTCGGCCCACCGGGCCGCGGCCGCGCCGAAGCCGTCGAGGCCGTCGGCGGCCTCGGGGTTGTGCTGGTGGTAGGACTCGGGGGAGATGTAGTCGGTCAGCACCGAGTAGTCGGCGCCGACGAAGACCCTCTCGGCGAACTCGGCCACCAGGGCGCGGTTGGCTTCGGTCCTGACGGTCTCGGTGACAGCGGCAGGGCCGTCGGTCTGGGAGCGGCCGGACACGGTGTCCGCCACTCGCGGAGTGAGGGCGTCCCAGTGCTCTGCCAGCTTGCCGTCGGCGTCGACGCGGAAGATGTCGAAGCCGACGAGCGGGTCGGGCCCGAAGCCGCGGTACGTGCCGTGCAGGACTACCAGGTCGCCGTCGGCGATGACCCGGGCGCCCTCGTAGCGGAAGTCGTCACCGAGGCCGGCGACGAGTTCGCGCAGGGCTTCGGGGCCGTCGGCGGCGAGGGCGCTGTGCTGCGTGTAGCCCGCGGCCACCCAACGGTTCACGGCGGATGGATCCTTGTCGCCGAACAGTTCGGCGACGGCCTGGAGAACGGTGTTCTTCGCGTTGCTCATGACGGTCTTCCTCGCTTGTGCACGTGCGCTGGAGGACCAGCGCGGGATCCGCCGACGGTCAGCGGCGGTATGTTCAAACTAGGCCTGAACGGTGAGGCGGACCGACGCCTCGGGCGACCTGTGATGTTCAAAAACCGACACCTTCACTTCCGGGGTGGCGCGGTTCAGCCCCGGGTGGTGCGTACGACGTCGGCGAGGGACGTGGCTGAGCGGCCGGTGAGGCGGGGCACCGCGTCGCTGACACCGTCGAGTTCACCGGACGCGATGGCCGTGTAGGTGGACACCCAGGCCTCCAGCTGCCACGGCGGAACGCCGTAGGAGGCGCGGGAGGCATAGGCCTCCTCGATCGTCTCCGGCTGGTAGGTGACGGTGCGTCCGAGCTGCTCGGAAAGGATCACGGCCGCCTCGTCCAGCGTCAGGGACTCGGGCCCGGTCAGGTCGTAGGCGAGGCCCGCGTGGTCGTCCGGGCGGGAGAGCACCGTGGTGGCCGCGTCGGCGATGTCGTCCTGGCCGACGAACGCGGCACGTCCCTGTCCGGCCGGGCCGCGGATGACGTCGTCCTCGCCGACGAGGTCGGGGACGAACTCCGCGTAGAAGCTGTCCCGGAGGAAGGTGTACGCCAGGCCGCTGGCCCGGATGTGCTGCTCGGTGTGGAAGTGGTCGCGCGCCAGAGTGAAGGTGGCCTCCGGACCGGCGCCGTAGAAGGAAACGTAGACGATATGCCGGACCCCCGCCTCCGCGGCGGCGTCCACGAACGCCTTGTGCTGGGCGAGCCGTTCGGCGCTCTCGGAGGCGGACACCATGAACACGGTCCGGATGCCCGCGAGGGCCTCGAGCACCGCGGCCCGGTCGGCGTAGTCGCCGCGCACGGCCACCGCACCGGGGAGCCGCGGGGCACGGTCGGGGCGGCGGACCACCAGTCGCTGCGGCATGCCCCGCTCGGCGAGACGGCGGGCGACGCGCCCACCGAGACGGCCGGTGGAGCCGGTGACGGCGACCAGGGGAACGCTCCCCTCAGAACCAGCAGGGTTCGCGGATCCCGGAGGGCTCGTGTATCCCGCGGAACCCGCGGATCCCATCGGCAGCTCGGACATGATGTGTGTGTCTCCTTCCGGTGGTGACCAGGACGCTCCACCGGGGCCCGTCAGAGGCCGATCCGGTCGATGCGCGCCCTGGGCGGGGGGTGAAGATCCGGTCCGTTGCGAAACCGCTGCGGGCGAAGAGGGCATCGACGTTGGAGGTCATCACCCACCGGCACCATCACCCTTCGCCGTCCTTTCCGGTTTCCGTCACGAGAGACAAGCCCGTTCCTCGCCTCTACGACCAACGTAGGGCCACACCTGCATAAATACCGATAAACTTCTGACTGATGATGGCCAAAATCCGACACGGTTCGTCGAAGGGGATCCCTGAAATCCCCTTCGCCGCGCCCGCGGGAACCCCCGCGGGCGTCGAGGTCATGTCCCTTGCCGAACTGCGCCGTCGCGTTCCAGGGAGCACTCTGGCCCGCCCTCAGCGTCCCGGCTTCCACCACCTGCTCACCCTCACGACCGGCAACCTCCGGCAAACCGTCGACTTCCATGGTCACGTGCTGCGGCCGGGCTCCTGGCTGTGGGTGCGTCCGGGACAGGTGCACCAGTGGGGCGACGTCGACCGGGCCGAGGGCATGCTGATCCTCTTCCGGCAGGACGTACTGGACGCGGCCACCGCGACGGCCGCTCTCGTCGACGACCCGCACGCACCCGTCGTCACCACGCCGGAGGCCGACGACGCCCAGGCCTTGATCATGGCGTCGGAGCACTTGCGCCACGAGTTCCAGGCGCTCGGACGGCTGCCACTGGAGATCCACAGGGAGGCCCTGCGTCACCTGCTGGCGGTCCTCCTGCTGCGGCTCGCCCACCTCACCGCCCCGGCCGACGGCCCTCCGCCGGAACGGGGCGAGACGTACCTGCGGTTCCGGGACGCGGTCGAACGGGACTTCACCCGCACTCGGAGAGTGGAGGACTACGCCCGCATGCTCGGCTACTCGGCGCGCACCCTCTCCCGGGCGACGGCGGCAAGCGCCGGGCTCAGTGCGAAGGAGTTCGTCGACCGCCGGGTCGAGCTGGAGGCGAAGCGTCTGCTGGCCCACGGCGACCGGAGCGCGGCCCAGATCTCGGACCAGCTCGGCTTCGTCAACCCCTCCCAGTTCAGCAAGTACTTCATGCACCGCACGGGACAGTCCCCGATCGCATTCCGCAGGGCGGTCCGCGGACACGGCAGCCGGAACGGGTCCGAGTCGCAGGGTGATGCCGCGGTCTGACTTCGTCCGGTTCAGCCCTGCCGACCACAGCGGGATGAAACCCCGGCGGTCTTCGCAGACAGGCAGCGGCGTAGGCATACCGTCGGCCGGCCGCGGGCAGTGCTGAACCATGTCTACGGATGACGGCGTTGCGGCCGGAGTGCAGGTCTGCTCTCTCAAGGTCGATACACCTCAGCTGATCTCGCCGGGGGCCACGTACAAGATCGTCCGGTTTGCCTTCGGGACGGCGGAGCCGACGGACCGGTTCGAGATGCACCAGGCCGTCCAGCCCGACGGCTACGTGGTGAGTGACTGGTCGACGGACGACCGGAGCGGCCTGATCTGGCCGTCCAAGGCCGGTTGGGGCCATCTGCACGCGATGATCCAGTGGGAGCCCGCCAGCGGCTCGGCCGGTTACACGGAGCTGCGCGACCAGTACGTCCGTGACCCGCTGGGCCTGACCCAGACCCCCAACGACACCACGGCGACCGAGCACCGCACGCCGACGCCCGGGGGCCAGTACTACGTCAAGAACCATGGCGTCTTCGTCGTCCCCGGTACTCCGCTCGCGCTCCGTGTCACGCACAACGACGCCGCCCCGCGTCTGCTGACCCTCGCCGAGTTCAAGCTCGTCATCCACGACGCCGCGTAGGCCGGCGCGTTGAGCCCCTGGGCAGCGATGACCGCCCCGGCGAAGGAGCCCACGACCACGTCATGGCGTCCCGGCGTGGCGCACCGCGTTGGTCGCCGAGCGGAGGCCACACCACCGAAGCCGGGAAGAGGCTCGGCCGAGAGCGGCTTCAGCCCACGACATCAGAGGGACCTCGCTGCTGTGGACGGGGCGTCGCTTCGGGGCGTGGTCACTTGCGTGGCCGTACCGATTCCCGGATGACCAGCTGGGTGCTCAGCACCACGTGGTTGTCGCCCGCGATGCTCTCCTCCCGGTCGAGCGAGAGGCGCACAGCGGTCCTTCCCAGCTCCTCGTAGGGGACCCGCATGGTGGCGAGACCCAGGTGACCTTCGTCAACGCGGCCGGCGACACCGTCTACCAGAAGCTGCGCGCCGCGATCACATCGGGCGACGCACCGTGCCTGTCGAAGATGGACGGGATGAACCTGGCGACCTTCGCCGCCGACGGGCTGCTCACCGACATCACCGAGGTCGCCGCCCCGTACAAGCCCCGCTACACGGTCCCCGCCTGGAACGCGGTCAGCCCCGGCGGTGCCACCTACGGCATCCCCACCGGCTCCTCGCCGCTGTTCACGGCCTACCGGGCCGACCTGTTCCAGAAGTACGGCATCAAGGCCCCCACCACCTGGGACGACGTCATCGCGGCGGGCAGGGCCGCGCAGAAGAAGAACAAGAACGTCAAGATCTTCTACATGGCGGGCGAGGACCCCAGCACCCTGGTCGACCTTTCCTGGCAGGCCGGCGCCCAGTGGTACAAGATCGACGGAGACCACTGGGTGATCGACTTCACCTCGCCCGAGGCGCTCAAGGCGGGCGATGTCGTCCAGCAACTGATCGACGGCAACCTCGCCTCCAACGCCTCCTACGCCGCCCCCGGCGTCTTCAAGACCTGGGACCTCGGCAAGACCGTCCTGATGACCACCTCCACCTGGCAGCTCCCCGGCACACACCCCGCCGACGTACCCAACCTGGAGCCACTCGTGTCCACCCTGACGCGGCCTTCCGAGGCGGCGCGGCTGGACGGGGCGAAGGAGTGGCGGATCGCCTGGTCGATCAAGGTGCCGAACATCACCGGGATCCTGGTGATGACCGGCATGTTCTCCCTGATCGGACGTCTCCAGCTGTTCTACGAGCCGCTGTTCCTGCGGTACGTCGCGCCCGAGTCCATCGGCACGGACTTCACACCGATGCTGGAGATCTTCGACCGCGCCTTCAAGACCGGCGACTACCAGTACGCCGCCGCCGAGTCGCTGGTCCTGGCCGCGATCACCGGCATCCTGGCGTTCGTCTTCTACCGCGTCACGAACAGGAAGATGTCATGAGCAGTGTCGCCTCCGGGGGCGGTGCGCGCCCCAGCAGGCGCGCGGTCGCCCTCACCACCGCCCTTCTGATCGTCTTCCTGCTGTACTCCCTCGCCCCGACCTGGTTCCTGCTGGTGGCCTCGACGAAGAACCAGCCGGACCTGTACTCCACCTTCGGTCTGTGGTTCTCCGGGAACCACTTCGCCGGCAACATGCGGGCGGTCTGGGAGTACCACGACGGCGTGTTCGGCCGCTGGATCCTCAACTCGGTCCTCTGTTCCACCCTCGGCGCGGCCGGCTCCACGCTGATCTCCCTCGCCGCCGGATACGGCCTGGCCAAGTTCGGCTTCCGCGGCCGGGGCGCCCTCTTCGGTGTCATCGTCGGTGCCTCCCTGCTGCCGAGCACCCTGCTGGCATTCCCGCTCTACCTGGTGTTCGCCGACATCCACCTCACCAACACCATCTGGGCGGTGCTGATCCCCTGTTTCATCAACCCGTTCGGGGTCTACCTCGGCAAGGTCTACGCCGACACCTCGGTACCCGCCGAACTCATGGAGGCGGCCCGCATCGACGGGGCGGGCGAGGCGCGGATCTTCGCGTCGATCGCGCTGCGGTTGATGAGCACGGGCGGCATCACCATCTTCATGCTCGACTTCGTCGGCATCTGGAACAACTTCTTCCTGCCCCTGTTCATGCTCAACGGCGAGCACACCTTCCCGGTGACCCTGGGGCTCTTCTCCTGGGTGCAACAGGCTCAGAACTCCCGCGACATGAACACGCTCGTCCTGACCGGCTCCCTGCTGTCGATCATCCCGCTCGCAGTCTTCGTGTTCGCCCTCCAGAAGTACTGGCGCAGCGGAATCCTCATGGGCAGCCTCAAGTAGAGGTCACCGGCCCAGCCGCGGCGCCCGCCCATGGATGTGCCCGAAAGGCCCTTGACCGGGTCCGGCTTCGCCGGAGGATGAGGGGAAGACGGAGCCTCCGCTGAAGCGGGGGCCTTGGTGACACCGACAGCAGGGAGCGAGCCCTCGCCGAGGCACGCGGAGGGGCGCGTGCGGCCGGGGGCGCTGGGCGTCGCGAACCCACGCCCGACCCGAGTTGACAGGGTTTGTACGCAGGGCGAATCTGGAAATAGATGCCCTTGAACGGCCCCTCACCAGTCTGTGAGGCGACCAGACTTGCGTTCGTCATCTCCGGCCGCGCCCGGGAGGAGACTCGCATGCACGGGCCGTACCCGGCCCGGTTCACGACCGTCGTGGCGTGTCTCCTCCTGGTTGAGCCCGGACACCGGGATTACCTGTCAGGCGAAGTCGCGTAACTGAAAGGACGGCGTCATGTCCGAGAACTACGACGACGACGTGAGGGCGGCCATCGAGAGACCCGACACCGGCGATGGACCCGGCACCGACAACCTTGACGACCTTCCGGAGAGCGACTTCTTCGACTCCACCGGGGGCAACGCCCAGACCGGCCCCCGAGCCACCGCCACCATCCCGTACGACTACCCCGTCGCGGATTTCATCGACGAGCTCAGCGCGACGGGCCACGTCACGCACACGTCGTACAAGAAGACGTCGGTCACACTGCACCACAACGCCGGCAGGCTTTCGCACCAGGGTGTGCTCGAGGTCTGGAAGGTACGTCCGGCTTCGGCCCACTTCGACGTGGACGCCGCCGGCGCCGTCGCTCAGTACGTCAAGGTGCACGAGTACGCCTGGGCCGTCGGCAACACGACCGGCAACCAGGGCTCGATCAGCATCGAAATGGCGAACGCGACCCTCGCGCCCAACTGGACGGTCGGCGATACCACCTGGAAGAACGCCGCACGTCTCGCCGGCTGGCTGTTCGCCGAGGTGATCAACGAACGCCCCAGTGAGAGCAACCTCTTCTACCACCACCACTGGTCCTCGACCGTCTGCGCCGGCCCGTACATGGACCAGATCTACGCCCAGGTCCTCGCCGCGGCGCAGGTGGCGTACGACCACTTCACGTCTGCACACGCCGCCCTTCGGCCGGACACCGAGCCCGTACCCCTCGAGCACCACCGCTGACCAGTCGGGACGAGCTCGACAAGGGGCGTCACCATGACACCTCGCGGACGCCCGCCCGGCTCTGCGGCTGGGTCGTGGCGGTGATCTCAGAGCGGTGATGGCTCGCCGAGAACGTCACCGTGAGTGTCTGCGCCCGGGTCCGGCTCGTACTCACCGTGAACCCCTGGTTGGGCACCGCGGAGATCAGGCACACCGCGTCGTCGCCGAACCGCACGGTGGCCTTTCCGCCCTCTGAGGGCACCGTGTAGACGCCGGCGCCGCCTTCCTGGCAACCCGGGTCGTCCGCGCCGGCCGGAGGCGGGGTGCTGGTGCGGGCGGTGGGCGTCGGCGTGGGCGTCGGGCGGGGATCTGCCGCCGGCGTGCTGCTGCGGGGCGGCGGGCCGGGTCTGCGGCTGCTCGCCGAGGGGCTCGGGGAGGCCTGGGCGGAGGTGGGGCCGGGCCGCGGGGACTCCAGGGGCTGACTCGGCGCCGACTGCGCGACCGGCGCGGTCGGCCGGGTCGACCCCACCACGAAGTGGATCGTGAGGATGACCGCGGTGACGCTGGCTGCCGTGCAGGCCAGCCATATGATCAGGTAGCGAAGGAGGCGGGACACGGCACCATAGTGACGGACCGGCTACCGTGCCTGCTCATGGCCTGCGTACTTGTCGTCGAGGACGACCCCGTCATCCGGGCCGCGCTGATCGATGTCCTGACCGGGCACGGCTACGCGGTCAGGACCACCCACCAGGGATTCGAGGCGCTGCGCGAGATCACCCAGAGCCCGCCGGACATCGTCGTGCTGGACCTGGGGCTGCCCGATCTGGACGGCCTCGACGTGCTGCGCATGATCCGCGGCATCTCCCGCGTGCCGGTCCTGGTCGCGACCGCCCGCGACGACGAGAGCGAGATCATCCGACTGCTCAACGCGGGGGCCGACGACTACCTGGTCAAGCCGTTCTCCGGCGGCCAGCTCGCCGCCCGGCTCGCCGCCGTGCTGCGCCGGTCGGTGCCCGCCGACGTCGAGGCGGCCCGGCCGCCCGTTCTGCAGGTGGCAGACCTGCGCATCGACCCGGTGGCGCGCACCGCGCACCTGGCCGGCCGGGAACTTCCGCTGACCCGCCGCGAGTTCGACCTGCTCGCCTACCTCGCCGCCCACGCCGACCAGGTCGTCACACGCCGGCGCATACTCGCCGAGGTGTGGCAGCAGCCCTACGTCGAGGACCAGACGGTCGATGTCCACCTCTCCGCACTACGCCGCAAGATGGGCGAGAAGGCGCGAAACCCCCGCTATCTACGCACAGTTCGCGGCCTGGGCATCAAGCTGGTCAGCTCGCCATGAGACGCGCACTCGCCGGAATCGCACTGGCCGTCACCTCGATGGTGGCCCTGTCCTTCCTCATCCCCCTCGCCCTCCTCGTACGCGAACAGGCACGGGACCGGGCCACCACCGCCACCGAGCAGCGGGCGGCCGCCCTGTCCCCGGTGCTCGCCCTGACCACCCGGCGTGCCGACGTGCAGCAGGCCGTCGCCGAGCTCGGCTCCTCCGACCAGCTCGTCGTGGGGGGGGGGGGCGGGGGCGGCGGGGGGGGGGCGGGGGCGCCCCCCCCCGCCCCCCGGGGGGCCCCGCGGGCAACAATGAGACGGGGCC
>NZ_JBHJPX010000023.1:0-53982 GCF_042262425.1 Streptomyces sp. NPDC056373 | reverse complement strand
CGGCCCGCGCCCCCGCGGCCGCCCGCGCGGCCGGCCCCCCCCCCCCTCGCGGGGGGGCCCCCCCCCCCGGCCCTGTGGGGGGGCCCCCCCCACGCTCCCCGCAGCGCACTCGAGCGGGCCGTACGCGGACGCGAGACGCTGGCCGTGGACAGTGCAGGCGGCTGGGCCTACCTCCAGCCCGTCGTCCTGCAGGGCGACCGCGTCGCGGTCGTGGAAGCCTTCGTGCCCGCCGCGGACCTCACTCGGGGCGTCGCCGCCTCATGGGGCGTCATGGCACTGCTCGCGCTGGGTCTGGTCGGCGGTTCGGTCCTCGTGGCCGACCGGCTCGGCGCCCGCGTGGTGCGCTCCTCGCGCAGCCTCAAGCAGGCCTCACTGGCTCTCGGCTCCGGCGACCTGGACGCACGTGTCCAACCCGACGGCCCGCCCGAACTGCAGGAGGCCGGTGCGGCGTTCAACACCATGGCCGACCGCGTCCTGGACCTGCTCGCCGTCGAGCGCGAGCTGGTCGCGGACCTCTCGCACCGGCTGCGCACCCCGCTGACCGCTCTCTACCTGGAGGCCGACCGAATGGGGTCGACACCCAGCGCCCGTCGGGTCGCGGAAGCGGCCGGCCAGCTGGAGAGCGAACTGGATGCGATCATCGCCGCGGCCCGCACCCCGCTGGCCGCGGCGCAGCCTGCCCATTCGGCGGCCGGCGCGGCGAAGGCGTGCGACGTCGCAGAGGTGGTGGCCATGCGGCTGGACTTCTGGTCGGTCCTCGCCACCCAGCAAGCACGACCCTGTGAGCGCTCCCTCACCCCGCGCCCCGCGCCCGTGGCCTTCACCGAGGACGACCTCGCGGCCGTCGTCGACGCCCTGATCGGCAACGTGTTCCGGCACACCCCCGAGGGCACTGCCTTCGCCGTGCGCGTGGAGCGGGCCGACCGGCACGTGCTCCTCACCGTCGACGACGCGGGGCCGGGCGTGGCGGACCCCGACACAGCGCTCACACGGGGGGTGAGCGTCGGCGGTTCCACGGGGCTGGGCCTGGACATCGTGGCCCGGGCCTCCCGCGCGGCAGACGGCGAACTCACCATCGCCCGGGCGCCACTGGGCGGCGCCCGGGTGCGGGTGTCGTTCCAACTGGCCGATGCGGCCGGGACCGGCGGCACGATCCGATGACCGGGGCCGGCAACCGGCGCAGCGAGGGGGCGGGCCGGCGACCCGCGCCGGCGGCGTCTGCGGTGACCGCGGCCAATGACCTACATCGGGCGGCCCGGCGGGGTGGTGAGGGGGGAGGGTCAGCGACCGGCGCCGAAATCCTGCGTCCACCAGGGGCCGCCGTCGCCGAAGTGGACACCCACCCCCAGCTCCTTGAAAGAGCAGTTGAGTATGTTCGCGCGGTGTCCGGCGCTGTTCATCCAGGACTTCATCACCGCGGCCGCGTCCGCCTGGCCCCGGGCTATGTTCTCGCCCAGAGTCGACCACTGGTACCCCGCGGCCTCGACCCGGGTCGTCATCGTCGAGCCGTCGGGCCCGGTGTGGGACATCACGCCGCTGCTCGCCATGACGTCGCTGTAGTCGTCGGCGGCCCGGGTGAGCCGCTCGTTGGCCGTGACCGGCGAGCATCCCGCCGTGGCCCGCTCCTTGTTGACCAGCGCAAGCACCTGCGCCTCGGGCCCGTCACCGGCATCGGAACCCGCCCCGGAACCCGACCCGATGCCGCCCGGCCGTACCCTGCCGGAGCCGCCCGCCGGCGCTCCGCCGCCGCTGCTCTTCGCCGCCGTCCCGGCCACTGTCTTCGACGCGGTCACCTCCCGTGCACGGGGAGCGGGACTCGCCGACTGCTTCGGCTTCTGCTTCGCCTTCTCCTTCGGTTTGTTGCTCGGCGAGCTGCCGGGCGTAGTGCTCGCGCTCGCCGAAGCGGTGGCGAGCGGCGCCGCCCCGCCGGAGGCGTCCGCGGCGTCCGGCGTCCTGCCTGTGCCGCTCGCGACCACCCGGTCCGAAGCGTCGCCGTCCTCACCGCTGACAACAGCGACGGTGATCCCGACGCCCGCGAGCGCGGCAACGGCTCCCATGGCCAGCGCGGGACCACGCCTCTTCGGCCCACTACGGGAACGGGCGTGAGAGCGGGACGGACGATCGGCTCGGCGGGAACCCATGCAGGACACCTCTGTCGGTCTGTCGGCTGACTCGGCCCCATGCCCGGTGGCCGCGATCGCGGCCACCGGACCTGTGGGGGGTGTTCGAGAGCCTAGAACCCGTCCCGGCGCAGACCTCTGCTCGAAGGCCATCTTCAAGAACCCTTAAGACAGCCCCCAAAGTCCGCTGAGAAACGGGAGCAAGCAGTGCGCGGCCGCCGGGTATTGCAACCGGCACGACATGCCGGTCCCGCCGAACGCACCACCGCCCGCCCGCGTTCGGCGCACCACCGCAGGTCTGGGAGGATGGCCGGCAGCCACCCGTACCGGGCCGGGAACCCGCGGGTGGCGAGAGGCGGGCGCGGGCAGCCGCCCAGCGGACTCAAGAGCGGAGCGGTGCTGCACATGCCGGAGTACCCGGAGTACCTCGCCGCGGTCGTGTTCGCCGCGGGCGGCGTCGTCAACGCCCTGCTGGCACCGCACCGGTTCTCCACCGCCGTCCTGTTCTGCCTCGCGGTGACCTCTGCCGGACTCGGCGTGGCCGGTCGCGGCGCGGCAGCCCACCCGACCACCGCCACCGTGCTCGCCGTCGCCGCCCTGCTCATGGCGCTAGCGCTGGGACTGATGCTGCTGGCGGACGGCGTCCTCCTGGTCCGGCGCTACGGACCGCAGGCAGCCCTGCTGGCGACCGGGGCGGCCGGCTGCGCGGTGCTGGCGGTGCTCGGCCTCGACGCCGTCTTCCACGCGGTCGGCGGCGAGGCGTTCGGTGCCCTCGTGGTCGCGGTGAACGCGGTCGCGGGATACCTCACTCTTCTTTTCCTGGTTTTCGCCGCCTACGTGTTCGTCCGGGGCCGTAGCACCCCCCTGCCGGAAACCACCCATGTCGTCGTCCTGGGCGCCGGGCTCGACGGCGACCGGCCCGGCCCGCTGCTGACCCGCCGGCTGGAGCGCGCCCTTGCGATCGACGCCGCCCGCGCACCGGGCGCGCCCGGTGTGGTGTTCGTCCTCTCGGGCGGCCAGGGCGCCGACGAGGTCCGTTCCGAGGCGGACGCGATGGCCGACTATCTGCAGGGACGCGGAGTGCCCGCCGACCGGATCGTCCGCGAAGACCGCTCCATCAACACCGGGCAGAACCTGCGCTTCAGCGCGGCCCTCGTGGACGGCACCACTCCCGGCCACCTGGCCACGGTGGTCACCAGCGGCTTCCACGTCTACCGCACGACCCTGCTGGCCCGCCGCGTCGGCGTGCCCGTGCACGTCGTGGGCGCACCGACGTCCCCCGCCTACTGGCTGGCCGCGACCCTGCGCGAATTCGCCGCCATCCTGTGGCTGGACCGCCTCCCCCTGATCGGACTCAGTCTGCTGCTGGCAGTGCCGGTGGCGACGGCGGTCTTCCAGCGCTGAAGCGCCGGCCCCGGACGTCGTGAGAGTCCTGACACGGCACGCCTCAACTGCTGTCGCGCTGTCGCCGCCGCCGTCTCACCACAGTCGGGTGCCCGGGGCACCCTTGAACGGCCCCGCACCTCCGCCGTGATCCAGCCGCCGTAGTAGTCGCCCTCCTGCGCGGTGACCTCCTCTCCGTCGACCGTGCAGCGGTCCATGCGGCTCGGGTAGAAGGCGAAGCAGCCGGCGAGAGGTGCGTAGCCGGGCTCGGGACGGGGATAGCTCCAAGCGGCACGAGCGCGTACGTCGTCTCCCACGATGACGTCCCAATACCGGGCCGACCCCTTCCATTCGCACCGGGTCCGGCCCGCGACCGCCGGACGCAGGAGCTCCGTACGGACGTCCTGCGCAGGGATGTAGTACACGGGGGGATGGCTGGTCTCCAGTAGCCGCACTGCCCTGCGGGTCTCGGCCACCACCTGGCCGGCGCACTCCACCCGCACGTCACGGCCGTCCTCCCGCACGACGGGCGGCCGTGGATAGTCCCAGACCGACTCGGGCGTCCGCGGGACGGCACGTGGCACGGGCTCCTCCAGCACGTCCAGATACACCTCGTCCTCGTAGCACCAGGCCCATGCCTCCCCGCGTGCCAGCGTGCGTGCCACCGGATGTGCGCTGGAGTCGAAGTGGGCCGTGGCGTGAGCGGCACGAGAGCTGTCGCTGCAGCCCACGTGGCCGCAGGTCAGGCACAGCAGCAGGTCCGCCGGCCCGCGCCCACGTGCCGCGCAGGACGCGCACGTCCCGCTCAGCGGGGGTGGGTCCGCCGTCCAGGTGTGGGAGCAGGGTTTCCCCGAGGGCCGTCCGCCATCGGGTCGGGGCGTCCATCTCGTCATCGGTGATCACCGGCCTTCGCCATCACGCCTCTCGGCAGCACTGCGCCCCGGCCCACGCCCGTGCCGGTCACGCTCTGTCCTCCGCGGTCCCCGTCTCCCTCTGTTTCGCTCCGACACGGCACAGGAGATGCAGGCCACCGGATACTCCGTCCCCGGCGGCGCCCCCCGGAAGTGACCACGGTCAACATCGCCCGGGAGGAAACCAGCAGCCAGGAGGTCGACAGGGTGGCTCCAAGCCCCGGAGCGTCCACTGGTGTGGTTTCCGACCGGGAGCCGGGCCTTCCCCACATCCCACTTGCCATGGAGTGCGCTCGAAGTCATAGCGTCGAGAACGCAACGGCGCACGAGGCCGTCTCGGCGCCCGCTCCTGCGGGGATGCCGGGCGGTGGCATCTGTGCCTGTATGGACGGGAGGCTTCGTGCCGCCCGAAGGACGATCAAACGCGCAGGGAAGGCTGGACACGACATGCAGGAGCGCAGTCTGCGGGAATTGCGGGTATCGGCCATCGGCCTGGGGTGCATGGGCATGTCCGCCTTTTACGGAACCGCCGACGAGGCGGAGGGCGTCGCGACGATCCGGCACGCCCTGGACCTCGGGGTGAACTTCCTCGACACCGCGCAGATGTACGGCCCGCTCACCAACGAGTCACTCGTCGGCGAAGCGATCCGGGGGCGCCGTGACGAGTATGTGATCGCGACGAAGTTCAACTACCGGATGGACGACGCTGTACCGGGCGACATCAGCACGGTCGGCCCGCAGGACGGCTCGGCCGAACACGTCCGCAGCTCCGTCCACGGCTCCCTGGAGCGTCTGGGAACCGACCACATCGACCTGTACTACCAGCATCGGGTCGACCCGAACGTGCCCATCGAGGAGACGGTCGGCGCGCTGGGCGAACTGGTCGCCGAGGGCAAGGTGCGCTACATCGGGCTGAGCGAGGCGAGCGCCCGGACCATCCGGCGTGCGCACGCCGTGCACCCGGTCACGGCCGTGCAGAGCGAGTACTCGCTCTGGTCGCGGGACGTGGAGGCCGAGGTGCTGCCGGCCTGCAGGGAGCTGGGCATCGGCTTCGTCCCGTACTCGCCCCTGGGCCGTGGCTTCCTCGCCGGGCGGTTCACCTCGCCGGACGACCTGGACGCCAACGACTGGCGCCGCCAGAACCCGCGCTTCCAGGACGCCAATCTGGAGGCCAACCAGCGGCTGGCGGCGAAGGTGAAGGAGATCGCCGCCGAGAAGGACGTGACGCCGGCGCAGCTGGCCATCGCGTGGGTGCTGGCTCAGGGCGAGGACCTGGTGCCGATCCCGGGCACCAAGCGCCGCACCTACCTGGAGCAGAACGCCACCGCCGTCGACATCGACCTGACGAAGGACGACCTGGCCCGCATCGAGGCGGAGCTGCCCGAGGCGGCCGGCGAGCGGTACGACGAGGCAGGCATGCGGTCCGTCAACCGGTAGGCGAGAGGGGCACCACCAGCTCCGGGGGGCGGCGGGGTCTGCCGTCGACGACCACGTGGTGCCCGCAGGCTGAGGTAGGGGTGCGGGTACGGTGGCTTTGGAGCGGACGGCGGCGACACGGAACCTGTCGCACGGCTGGGCGCGTCGTAGGCGCGCCGGCGATGGGGTGGAATGAGAGTCGCGAAGACGACGGCCCGGGCGGTGAACGGGTTGACCGCGCGGTGGGCGGGTGTCTCGGAGGGCGGCACGGCGTTCTCGGCGGCGGGGGTGTGGCCGCTGCTGGCCCACTTGGCCGAAGGGGCCGAGGGCGCTGCGCGTGCCGAGCTGGCGGAGGCGCTCGGGCTTCCAGCCTGGCAAGCGACGGACGCCGCCCGTGAGTTGCTCGCCGCGATGGGCGCCATGCGGGGACTGGACGCAGCTCTGGGGCTGTGGACGAAACGCACGCTGGAGCTGGGGCACGACTGGGAGGCGGGTCTGCCGGCCGACGCCCACGGGATACTCACCGGGGACCCTGTGGCCGACCGCCAGGCGCTGGACGCCTGGACGGTGAAGCGGACCGGCGGGCTGATCGACCGTATGCCGGTCACGCTCAGCGAGGACACGCAGATGGTGCTCGCGAGCGCGCTGACCATGCGCACGCAGTGGCTGCGCCCCTTCCACGAGGTGGAATTGGAGACGGCGTACGAGCCCTGGGCCACCAGGCCGCGGCTGGGGCTGCGGCGCTCCAGTGCCGTGCTGGACCGGGTGGGGGTGGCGGACACACCGGGCGGACACGTCACCGAGCTGAAGGTGCTGGGCAGCAATGCCCTGGACGTTCACCTGCTGCTAGGCGAGGAGCCCATGAAGCCGGGGCAAGTACTGGGAGCCGGGGTCGACATCCTCGCCGGCCGGTACGCGGTCGTGCCGGGGCCGCGGCTGCCGTACGGGTACGTGGGTCCGGGCCTGCGGGTGGAGAAGGTGCGCTGCACGCGGCCCGAGCCGCCGTGGCTGGACGTGACGACCGTGGCGTACCACATGAACGCGAGCCACGATCTGCTGAGGTTGCACCGGTTGTTCGGGCTCACAACAGCATGCGACGCCTCGCGCGGGCACTTCCCCGGCATCAGCGGCTTCCCGCTCGCCATCGGGTCGGCCGAGCAGAACATCATGGCCCGGTTCGGCGCGTTGGGTTTCGAGGCCGCCGCGCTGACGGCCTTCGACGTAGTCGCCGGGGGCCTGTCCGACCTCCGTTACGTGACCAAAGGGATCACCGCCGACTTCGACCGGCCTTTCGGCTTCCTCGCCCTGCACCGCCACACGCGGCTCGTGCTGACGGCGGGTTGGGTCACGGACCCGTTGCCGTCGCCTGAGTATGACTGGGAGGACGAGCCGTGAGCGGGACGACGGCGCAACCGTCCGGGCGACCGGCACACCTACGGCACGCTGAGCGAGGTTCCTCGCTGGGCTGGTTCCTTACAAGCCATCTCCTTCAGTGATGAGAGACAGGGGAATGCGCTGGCCGGGCCGACGGGGCAACGGTTGAATGTGTTGTGGAGAACACCTGGCCCCGGGCCCAACAAGCGGTGCCGACCACGAGACGGTCCGCTCCACAAGCCAACGGTGCCGACTGCCCACGGGGCGAAACGGTGACCCCGAACCGCCTTCACGGAATCGATCTCCCCACGAGCGATGGCGGCGACTACCTGCACGATGACGGACAAGTGCGGGATTGGCTCGCTGAGCTGAGGAAAGGACGAGGGGGGAGTGAGAGTGATGACGCAGAAGCAGAAGTCCCCTACGCTCCACCCGCAGGGGCAGGCGATCGATGGCGACCTGGCCCGGCTCAGCCACACATGCTTGATGGATAGTCTCCCCTCTGTGAGTACGGGTCCGTAACCGCCCGGGCTCCCTGCCGGCTCGGTCTTCACCCGACCGATCCAAATGTCAGTGCTGACATCTACCGTCAGGGGCATGACGCCGCGTTTCTGGGCGCGCTGGCCGACCAGGGACGGCCGCGCGCGTAGGCATGCCCACCATCGCCCGCGACCACCCCGCTTATGCAGCACGGCAAGGACGGCTGGACAGCGCACGCTGCGCCCGGCAGCGTCCCGCTCACAGGACCAGCACCTTTGATCCAAGACGATGGGCCGATGGCCGCGCGAGAGCCTGAAACCTAGGCTGCTGACCTGGAACAGGCAGCTCAGGAAGAGGTCATGATGCCCGTCAACGGTCGTAGTCACATCCGCGTCGCCCGGCCCTCTCGCAACCTGGCGGTGGCCGAGCGGTTCTGGGTGCGGGGGCTGGGACTCGATGTGGTGTGGCGGTCCGAGCGCGGACCGGAACCCGGTGAGCACGACCTCCTGATGCTGGGCTGGCCGGACGCGGGCTGGCATCTGGAGCTGGTCCACGAGCCCGCCCGCCCCGTCGAGCCCCGGCCCACCGAGGAGGACCTGCTGGTGATCTACGTCGACGGCCCGGTGCCCGATGACCTGGTCAGCCGGCTGGAGGAGCTCGGGGGCAAGCGGGTGCCGTCACCGAACCCGTACTGGAACCGGTGGGGCGTCACGATCGAGGACCCGGACGGCTACCGGCTAGTGCTCTGCGAACGGGGCTGGTCGAACGCGTAGCGGCGGGTGCTCGTCGCGTCGGGCGCGCATCCCGCCGAGCTGCGCGGGCCGAAGTGGGCGAGCACACGCAACTGCACCAACTCAGCCGGCAGCACCGTCGAGCAGAACGGTCCGAACGCCGCCACCCCGGCTGAGTCAACGCCCGCCGCATGATCGGCAAAGCTGTCCATCACAGCGGAAGGCCCGCAGATGACGGGCCCCTTGGGCCGCTACCAGGAAGCCAGCGAGCCTGAGAAACCGGCCAAATCGTCCCTCCCTTGTCGTTGGCTGAAAGCTGACGGCGCGTGAGGTGCGTGAGGAAGCGTTCCGAAAAGCCCGCCGCGGACGTGGCCACCGTCACCACCGCGGTCTTGCGACGACCGGCCCGGCATCCCCGCACACAGACGGGATCCGGGTCCGGGGGAGTCGTTCACCCGCCGAACGAGTCCGGCGTTTGCTCCGTCCCCCTCCACCCCCGCCTCCTTCGGGCGCCCGCATGCCGCCCCGCATGCCTGGTGTGCCCTAGATGAAAGGCCTGTGCCCATGTCCACGTTGCCCACGTCCCTCGACAGACGGCGTTTCCTCGCCGTCTCCGCCGGTGCCGCGCTCGGCGCGTCCGCACTGTCCGCCTGTGCCGCTTCCGTCGACAACGGCGGTGGTTCCGGCGGCAAGGCGTCGGGTGGAGGCAAGACGACGCTCACCGTCATGACCAACGAGGGCGAGCTGGGTACCAAGGAGGTCATCGCGTACGCGGAGCAGACGCTGGGTGCGAAGATCAGCGTCCTCACCTACGACGCGACGAAGCTCAACGCCATGCTGGCCAGCAAGAACCCGCCGGACCTGGTCCGTGGCAGCGGTGCGCTGGACACGCCGTACTTCGCCGCCCGCGGGCTGATGGCCGATCTGGACCCTTACTTCGCCAAGAGCTCGGTGCTGAAGGTCTCCGACCTGGACCCGGTCAATGATCTGTGGCGTTTCGACGGCAAGAAGCAGGGGGCGGGCCCGCGCTACGGCCTGGCGAAGGACTTCTCCCAGGACGCGATGTTCTGGTACCGCACCGACATGCTCGACGCCGCGAACCTGGACCACCCCAGCGCCACCGAGCCGCTTTCGTACGACGAGTGGCTCGACATGGGCAAGCGGTTGGCCAAGCGCCGGCTGGGCAAGGTCAAGGTCTACGGAATGAACGCCGGGGGTGGCGGCTTCCAGATGTTCCAGGGGATGACGGCCTCGGCGGGCGGCAGCCTCTTCGCCGAGGACCTCGCTTCGGTCGACTTCTCCTCGCCCGAGGCGCTGAAGGCGCTGCGCTGGTACATGGAGTACGCCAAGGCGGACATCGGCCCGAGCCCGGTCAACCCGAACCCGGACGGCTGGGACTGGCCCACCTTCCAGGCCAACCGGATGGCGATGGCCTGCGACGGCTACTGGCTCGGCGGGTCGATCGGCGCCGACGCCAAGCTCGCCAAGGCCTCGCGTTTCGCGCCCGCCCCGCAGCTGGGCAGCCACCGCATCAGCCCCTGCTTCGCCGCGACCGGCTACTGGATCCCCAAGGACGCCCGGAACAAGGACGTCGCCTGGAAGCTCTTCGAGTGGTACATGGGCGGCAAGCCGGCCAAGGACCGGGCGGGCAGCGGCTGGGGGATCCCGGTGCTGAAGTCGATGCGCTCGATGATGCCGCAGTCCACGCCCTTCCAGAAGCAGAGCTTCGAGGTGCAGCAGCAGGAGCTGTCGCACCTGCAGGTGATGTCGATGACCCCGTACGTGCAGTCGACCGCGCTGGACGCGGTGATCAACAAACTGCTGCCGGGTGCGGTCAAGTCCGGCACCTCCGCCGGCAAGGTCGCGGACGCGCTGAACAAGCAGATGAACGCCGCGATCGCCCAGGGCAAGGAGCTGGTGGGGTGAGCGGCGGACAGCTCCTCGAGGACTCCGCGCTGATCGTGCCGTCCCCCTCTCCGGGGGCGGCCGCCCGCCGGCACCGCAACCGGCTCTCGCTGAGGCAGCGCAGGGTGGGGGCGTTCTACGTGTTCACCGGCCCCTGGGTGCTGGGCTTCACGGCCCTGACGGCCTACCCGCTCGGATACGCGCTGTGGCTCAGCTTCACCAACTCCGACGGCCTGTCCGACCGCAGCCGCTTCGTCGGCCTGGCCAACTACAAGGAGGTCTTCACCGACCCGGACACGATGGCCTCCCTGAGCCGTACCGCTCTGTTCACCGGGATCACCGTGCCGCTGTCGATCATCGCGGGGCTGATCCTCGCGGTCCTGGTCAACCAGCCCATACGGGCCCGCGGCCTGTTCCGCACCCTGCTCTACCTGCCCGCCGTCGTCCCGCCGGTCGGCGCGGCGCTCACCTTCAAACTGATCTTCGACCGCGACTCCGGGGCGGCAAACGGCCTGCTGGACCTGTTCCACATCGACGGCGTCACCTGGCTGACCGATCCCTACGCCCGCTGGGTGCTGATGGTCCTGACGATGTGGGGCGTCGGCAACATCATGATCGTCTCGCTGGCCGGACTCCAGGACATCCCCAAGGAGTTTCTCGAGGCGGCGCGGGTCGACGGTGCCAACCCCTGGCAGACCTTCACCCGCATCACCCTGCCGCTGCTCAGCCCCGTGATCTTCTTCCAGGTCGTCACCGGGATCATCGGATCACTGCAGAGCTTCGCGCCGCTGCTGATCGCCCTCAACCCCACGCCGGCCGGGGTGACGGCCGTCCCCCAGAGCAACTACTTCTACATGATCGACGTCTTCGCCCAGTTCTTCGCCAACGGACGCTACGGCTACGCGTCGGCGATGCTGTGGGTCCTCTTCGCGATCATCGTCTTCGTCACCTTCCTGCTCTTCAGACTGAGCAAGGGCGCCGTCTTCTACTCCGTTGAGCCGGAGCCGGCGAAGAACAAGCCCCGCACGATGGGAGACGCGTGATGGTGTTCGCCCGCCGCAGTGCGGTCTACATGCTCCTGGTGGCGCTGCTCGCGCTCTTCCTCGGCCCCTTCGGCTGGCTGGCGATCACCGCGCTCAAGGGCGCCTCCGAACTGCGGGTCCTGCCCATTCACTGGTGGCCCCACCACCCCAGCCTGGACAACTTCGCCGGAGCGCTGACCACCTTCGACTACCTCGGTTACGCCCGCAACTCCGTGACCATCGCCACGATCTACGCCGTGCTGGTCACCCTGGCCTCGGCATGGGCCGGTTTCGGCTTCGCCCGGCTGAGCGCCCCGGGCAAGCGGGCCATCTTCGGCGTCCTGATGTCCACGATGATGCTGCCCTCGATCATCACCCTCATCCCGACCTACCTCATGTTCTCCAAGCTCCACCTGATCAACACCTACATGCCGTGGGTGCTGTGGGGACTGGCCGGCGCACCGTACCTGATCTTCCTGTTCCGGCAGTTCTTCAGCAACATGCCCAAGGAACTGGAGGAAGCGGCGATCGTCGACGGTTGCGGCACCTTCCGGATCTTCCTGCGGATCTTCCTTCCCCAGTCCTGGCCGGTCATCGCCACCAGCCTGATCCTGTCCTTCAGCTGGACATGGGGCGACTACATAGGCCCCTCACTGTTCCTGGATGACGCCCACACCACCCTCGCGGTCAAACTCGCCACCGGCTACGTCAACAGCCACGGCGAACCGATGTCCAACCTCGTCGCCTCCGGCGCCGTGATGTACGTCGTGCCCGTCCTCGTGCTGTTCCTCATCATGCAGCGCGGATTCGTCTCCGGAATCGCCACGTCCGGACTGAAGTGACCGTTACCTGGGCAGAACCCGGCGGGCAAACGATCACTCAACCGATCGATTCGTAAAGGAAGTCTCATGACCGACACCCAGGTCTTCGGCGCACCTCGCAGGGCGGTGGTGTGATGGAGCGGCCCCCCATCACACCGCAACTCCGCCGGACCAGGGTCATGGCCATCCTCCGGTCGTCCGGCGCCCGCGGGCTGCCCGCCGTGGCCCACGCCCTCGCGGACGCCGGTGTCACCTGCCTCGAGGTCACCCTCACCACCCCGGGCGCCCTGGACGCCCTGGCCCGCATCAGGGACCACCTGGGGGCCGAGGTGGCAGTCGGCGCCGGCACGGTGCTGACCACGGGGCAGGCCCGGGACGCACTGTCGGCCGGAGCCGGGTTCCTGGTGTCGCCGGTCGTGGACGCCGAGCTGATCCGCAGCGCCGCGAAGAGCGGCACGCCCTGCTATCCCGGCGCCTGGACGCCGACCGAGGTGTACGCCGCCTGGCAGGCCGGGGCCGCCGCGGTCAAGCTGTTCCCGGCCGGCACCGGCGGCACCGCCCATGTGCGCCAACTGCGCGCGCCGCTACCGCAGGTCCCGCTCATGGCGGTGGGCGGCGTCGACATCACCCGGGCCCGGGACTACATCGACGCCGGAGCCTGCGCCGTGGGCATCGGCTCTCCGCTGCTGCGCGGCGTGGACGGGGACTCCGACAGCGCGGCACTCGGCGCGCTGACCGAGAGGGCACGCGCTCTCCTCGAAGCGGTCGGTGCCGGGGCCACGGCCGCGGGGGCCGGCCGATGAACCGGCCGGACGATCAGCCCTACCTCGTGACGGTCGGCGAGACCCTCGCCGCGCTGTCCGCGTCGCAGCCGGGCCCGCTCTCCCTGGGCACCGACCTGCGTCTCGGAATCGCCGGAGCCGAGTCGAACGTCGCTGTCGGAGTCAGCCGGCTCGGCGGATCCGCCACCTGGATCAGCCGCGTCAGCGACGACGCGCTCGGCGACCTCATCCTGCGAGAGCTGCGGGCGGAAGGGGTCACCACCGTCGCCGCGCGCGACCCCGCCCCCACCTCCCTGCTGCTGAAGGAACGCCGCACCCGCACCCACACCCGTACGCGCTACTACCGCACCCACACGGCCGGGGCCCGCCTGACCGCCGCCGACATCCCCGAGCAGATCGTCGCTCGGGCGTCGGTCCTGCACGTCACGGGCATCACCCCGGCGCTCGGGGAGGGACCCGCCGCAGCCGTGACCCGGGCCGTGGACATAGCCGCCGACGCCGGGGTGACCATCTCACTGGACGTCAACTTCCGTTCGCTGTTGTGGAGCGAGGACGAGGCCCGCGGTGTCCTGCTGCCCCTGCTGCGCAGGTGCGACCTGGTCTTCGCCGGACCGCACGAGGCCGGGCTCGTGGTGTCCGGCGCCGACGGACCCGGGGAACTCGCCCAGGGCATCTGCGACCTCGGACCCGGCGGAGCCGTGATCAAGCTCGGTGCCGAGGGGGCGTACGCCCGCCTCGACGGACAGACCTACCGCCAGCCGGCTGTGCCGGTCGGTGTGGACGATGTGGTGGGTGCGGGTGATGCGTTCGCCGCGGGGTATCTCGCGGAGTTGCTTGCGGGGGAGTCTCCGCGGCGGCGGTTGCGGACGGCGGCTGTGCTGGGTGCGTTCGCTGTCAGTACCACGGGTGACTGGGAGGGCCTGCCCAGGCGCCATGAGCTGGACCTGCTCGACCACTATGACGACATCGTCCGCTGAAGCAGCGCCACGCCCCCTCTCCCGGCCCGGTCTCTCCTGGCCCGATCCGAGGAACCACCGGTGATCCCCATGCCCACGCCCTCCTCCTCTCCGATCGTTCATGTCCTCACCGGCTCCTACACGCCCGACACCGGCGGTGACGGTACCGGGCTCGCCGCCCTGAGGCTCGATGTATCGACCGGCCGCCTGTCGTACGACGACCAGGTACCTCCCCTGGGCGTCAGCGGTGCCTCGTTCCTGGCGGCGCACCCCACCCTCGACGTCGTCTACAGCACGAACGAAACCGGTCCTGGAACCGTGAGCGCCGTCACCCGGCAGCACCCCGACGGTGCCCTCACGTTGCTGGGCGCCCCGGTCGGCAGCGGCGGCGACAACCCCTGCCACCTGAGCGTCCACCCGTCCGGGGGCTGGCTGCTGGCCGCGAACTACGGCAGCGACACGGTGCGCGGCAGCGTCGGTGTGGTCCGCCTCGACGGGGACGGACGCCCGGTGGAGCTGACCGATGTCGCCGTCCACGACGGGGCGGGACCGGTCGCCGGACGGCAGGAGGGCAGCCACGCCCACCAGGTGCTCGTCGATCCGGCGGGACGTTACGTCCTGGCCACCGACCTCGGTGCGGACGCGGTCTTCACCTACCGGCTCGACACCCGCACCGGCCGCCTGGAGCGGACGGCGACGAACCGCATGCGCTCCGGCTCCGGCCCTCGCCACCTAGCCTTCTCTCCCGCCCAGGGCCTGCTCTTCAGCGCGGACGAGTTGTCCTCGACCCTTACCTGTCACCGGTACGACGCTGCCCGGGGCACCTTGACAGCCGTCGCCTCCGTACCTGCAACCACGGCCCGGGACGTCGTCAACCAGCCCGGCGGCATCGTCGCCTCTGCCTGCGGGCGCTTCGTCTGGCTGACCAACCGCGGCGCCGACACCGTGGCCGGGTTTCGGGTCACCGGCACCACGCTGCGCCCCGTCGGTGAATACGCGAGCGGCGGTGCGTGGCCACGCGGCCTGACCTACGCGGCCGGTCATCTGCTGGTCGCCAACCAGCACAGCGGCACGGTGGCGGCCCTGCGCGTGCTCGATTCGGGAGCCCTCGAACAACCCGCCCCGGCACTGTTCGCGCCCTCCGTCGTGTGCGCGCTCGCTCTGTGATGCCCCCCTCCGGCTTCCCCGCCCGATACCGACCACCCACACCGGGAGGACCACTCGTGCCCCCTGCCACTGCCACCGCGGTCATCAACCTCGACATCGAGGGACCGACGATCAGCCGACACCTCTACGGTCACTTCGCCGAGCATCTCGGCCGCTGCATCTACGGCGGCTTCTGGGTGGGGGAGGACTCACCGATCCCTCACGAGGGCGGCATCCGCCTCGACGTCGTCGAGGCCCTGCGCAACCTGAACATCCCCAACCTGCGCTGGCCCGGCGGCTGTTTCGCCGACGAGTACCACTGGAAGGACGGCATCGGCCCCAGGGACGAGCGCCCCCGCATGGTCAACACCCACTGGGGCAACGTGGAGGAGAACAACCACTTCGGCACCCACGAGTTCATGGCCCTGTGCGAACTGCTCGGCACCGAGCCGTACATCAACGGCAATGTGGGCAGTGGCACGGTGCAGGAGATGAGTGAGTGGGTGGAGTACCTCACCCGCGACGGGGACAGCCCCATGGTCCGGCTGCGCAAGGCCAATGGCCGCCAGGAGCCCTGGAGCGTGAAGTTCTGGGGTATCGGCAACGAGACGTGGGGCTGTGGTGGCAACATGCGCGCCGAGTACTCCGCCGACCTGGCCCGGCAGTACGCCACGTACTGCCGCGACCACGGCGACAACAGGCTCTACCGCATCGCCTCCGGCGCCAACGGTGACGACTACAAGTGGACCGAGACGCTGATGCAGCAGATCAGCTGCTTCGGCTGCGAGGCCACGCCCCGTACCTTCTTCCAGGGGATCTCCGTCCACCACTACACGTTGGCCGGCCCGTGGGAGGCGAAGGGGAGCGCCACCGTCTTCGATACGGACGACTACTACCGCACGATGCTGTCCGCCCGGAAGATCGACCGCATCCTCACCGGCCACTCCACGGTCATGGACTGCTACGACCCCGGCCGGAAAGTCGGCCTCGTCCTCGACGAGTGGGGCACCTGGTGGGACGTGGAACCGGGCACCGATCCAGGTTTTCTGTTCCAGCAGAACACCTTGCGTGATGCTCTGGTGGCAAGCACGCACTTCGACATTTTCCACCGGCACGCGGCCCGTCTGTACATGGCCAACATCGCCCAGACGGTCAACGTGCTGCAGGCGATGGTCCTCACCGACGGCGACGCGCTCGTTCTGACTCCGACCTACCACGTCTTCGAGATGAACAAGGGGCACCAGGACGCCGCCTCGCTCGATGTCCACCTGCGCTCGGACAACGCCCGGCGCCGCGTGGGGGACGCCGAACTGGACACCCTGTCCGCTTCGGCCAGCGTCAAGGACGGAACGGTCCTCATCTCGCTGACCAACCTGGACGCGCAGGAGCCGGCCGAAGTGACCCTCGATCTGCGCGGCGGGTCGATCGGGGAGCCGGCCGCCCGGCTGCTGACGGCCGACAGGCTCCAGGCCCACAACACCCCTGACGCGGCCGCGGCCGTCGCCCCGCAGCCCTTCAGCGGTCTTGAGGTCACCGGCCCGGGCCTGGTTCTGACACTCCCGCCACACTCCTTCCTCACCATCCAGGCCCCGCTGACGCAATGACAGCCCGCCGCCCCCCGGCTGTTCCCGTGATGAGCCCGCGACATTGAAGCGGAGGTGCGCGCTTACAAGGCCGCTCGGAAGGCCTCGCTCTCGTCCTCGGACCAGCCGGCGAGCGTGGCGAGACACTGCCAGCCACAGCCCGATCAAGCCGTCGATGTCCAGGACAGCCGAGGCCGGCGGCAGGTGGCCGAGCGGTCGGTGAAGCGGGGCGGAACGTCCGCCCCGCGCCCGGCGCTCCGCCGCCGGCGTGGCGTGCACAGGGCCGTGCGAGCCGGCGCCGCCTCACCCCGGCCTGTTCGGGGCCCCGAGGCCGGCTGCATCCGCACCTGGGACCGGCACTCCCACTGTGGTTGCCATGACCGACCACAGCCGAGATGCAGTCAGATCAGTCCCTGACCGCACCACCAACTCACCGCTGTCAAGCCAGGGATACGGTGGCCGGATGGACGGATCGAACATACCGGCCGGGTCAGTCGCACCCACCTGGCGCCCCGACATGCCGGGTGCATTGCTGTCCCTTCTGGGAACCGATGAGAGGGCCGTCGCGTTCTTCGCCGGCGTCGCCGACCTCGACGCGACCGATCCGGACTCCCACGAGTTGGAGGAAGGGGTCCGGCTCGCCTCTGGGGCTCGACTGGAGCAGTTCGCGCGAGCCGGTTCGGGAGACGCGTTCTGCTTCGTCGGCGAGGGCGGTGAAGAACGCCCCGTGGTGTATGTGAGCCTTGACGGCGAGGCCGGCCTGCTTGCGCTCGGACTGCTGGAGCTGGTGCAACTGTTTCTCGTGGCACCGTGGTGGCGAGACGCTCCAGGCCGAACGGCCGAAGAGCTCCAGGCGGTCGCCGACGAGTACCGGGAGGACGTGCCTGACTTCGACCGGCGACGCGGCCCTGCGGCCCAGGCGCTCGGTATCGACCTGGATGAACTGCCGCCCGAGGCAGCGGTCCTGGCCCGGCTCATGGAGTGCTCCTGGGGTCCGGTAGCGGAGGCTTGCCTCGTAGTCGGACACGAAGGCGATCCGCTCGACCCCCTCTTCAACGCCGCCCGCCCCTGATCGACCGGCCGCCGGGCCCGGCAAGCACCGGGGCTGGTGCGGGTGTTGCGACGCCCTTGAGCACGGCGGCACGCCAAGCCCCGGTGGGTGACCTTCGCTGTGACGTACATGTCGCGCGGGCTCATTTTCCTTTTCGGCGACAGCCCGCTGCGACGCTCGTAGGATGCCCAGATGCCGAAGCCGTTACGGATGAGCCGCCGCACGTGGGTTGCCGCTTGGGCGGTGCTGTGCGTGGCAGGTATCGCTGCCACCGCCGCACTGAACGCCTTTCCGGCACCTGACCCGAAGCCCGAGAAGCCCGTGAGCGCCGAGTGCGCCGCGTACATCCCGGACATCGAGAGGCAGCTGGCCAGGGCCGAGAGGGAAGGCAACGACGACGGCGTGCTGGCCTTCACGAGAACCCGGGCCGGCACGGACAACTGCAGCGATGAACTTCGCGACCACTTCAGCGGTGACCGGTGAGCCGCCGTACGGGGCTCGCCGTGACAACGGAGGCGTCGCCGGCGCCGAAGTCCAAGGTCGAGCTCTTCAGCGTGGGAAGGCTGGTCGGTCAGGGGGCAGCCTGCCAGGTGCCGTCAAGGACCTGGCGCAGCCGATGTGCGAACTCGTCCGGTTTCCCGGCATAGCCGAATTCCCCGTCCATGAACCCGCCGTGATGGCTCGGGAACACGGTCACCTGCTGTCCGAGCAGTTCAGCGGTCGCGACGGCGGTGCGTCCGGTCAGGACGTCCTCGGACTCCTCGCCCGCAGCGATCACAACGCGGGTGGGCGCGGCCGCGATGGCGTCGGCATCCGGCCGATAGCTGCTGACCGCCCATGACCGGTCGGACAGCAGCGGATCGTCACGTGAGCCGTCATCCTCCGTGGGCATCCCGAACGCGGCGGGATCGGCCTGTGGCTGTGCGAAGTACGCGTCGGTGAATTCCCCCTTCCACGAGGTCATCGCCACGAACGCAGCCATCCCGGCACTCCCTCCCCGTTTTTCGTAGGCTTCCCGGACGCCTGCCCGCGCCCGTACGGCTGCCGGGGCGTCCGCTATGAGGGTGATGAGCGGCGGCTCGTGTGCGACCAGAGTCGCCACGTCGGCCGGATACGTCGCCACGACCGCGAGCGCGCTGACGGCTCCCCCACTGCTGGCGAACATCTCAACCGGCCCGACCCCGAGCGCCTCGATGACAGCGTGCCCGTCGTCGGCCTGGGTCTGCGGCGTGTGGTCGACCCGCCCGTCCTTACGAGTGCTGCGACCGAGACCGCGCGGATCATAGGTGACCACGGTCCGCTCAGGAAAGCGCGCGGTGAGCGCGGCGAAGCCACTGGCGTCCATGGGCTGCCCGATCATGAACAACGGTGCGCGTCCATCTGCGGCCGGCAGCGGCCCGCGCACGTCATAGACCAGGTTCGCACCGGCTGTTTCGAGCGTGCGTGTGAGTCTCCATACCTGTGCAGACCGGCTCCGTCCCCGAAACTCATCGGTGCGGCCGGCATCGCTGCGTGATCGGGCCACGATCCCACCTGGAGCGCGCCTCCGCCTGATGATGGGATTGCTGCGGGGAGATCCGGTGCCGCGGCGGCCGAGAACTGGGCACGTTCATCCGTATCCGGCCCACGACGGCGCGGGCGGGCTCGGGGCTCGACCGTGCGGTCGCTTTCGTGTCCCGCCGCGTCGATGTGCGACAGCCGTAGCACCGTGTTGGTGGTGAGGGCTTGTTTCACTGCGGCGCGGACCGTGGAGCCGGCCGGCAAGGGCAGCGTCACGATCCGTGCGGCCAGTTCCTGGCCCGCCGCCGATACGGGGCGGGTCATCGAGGCAGCGATCTTCTGGGCTGCTGTGCGGGCCGCGCCGGCTTACGGGGTGGAGGCGTCGGCCGCGGCGAGAGCGACGGCCGGTGCCGAGGTCGCCCTCGGCCGTCTCGACCGGATGATCACGGGCACGCTCGCCCCGCACCTGGCCCGCTGCCCCGACGACGAATGAGCCCAGATGACGGCCGCCCAGCTCACCGGAGTGTCCACAACCCTCGCGCAGCTCTCGAAGTAACCCCCGTCCGCTCCTCTCGCTTCTTCAGCTTCCCGATGAGTCCGACGCATGCAGAGTCCTGTCCGTCACCGCCGCTACCCCTCCGGCACCACGATCGCCGAGCGGGCCCTTCTCGAACTGCTCCCGCCCGTCCCGGCCTGCCAGACCAAGAAGCCGAAGCCCGCCGACTGAGCCAATCACGGGGACGCATCAGGAGCGTCCCCGCTTCACGCCCCATCGACAGCCCCTCACAGCCAGCCAGCGGACCCGGCACGCCGGAATGCCTAGTTTTTCCGCATACGGACGGCGACGAAGAACGGCGTCTGAAGGGTCTTGCGGTAGCGCTCTTCGTCGACGCGGCGGGCGGATTCCGCGGCGCGCGGCTCCACAAATCGCTCTAGAGCGAACCCGGCATCAAGGAGTTCACCCAGGAAGGTCTGCATCGTCATGCGGCGGTGCGAGTTGGTGAAACCGCTGGTCCCGAAGCGGGTTTCGACACGGTCCTCGTCGAAGTAGGAGCCACCGTGCCACACCCAGTCGGCCGTCGGGTGGACCGTGGACAGCAGCAGTGTCCCGCCGGGACGCAGCACGCGGTGCCCTTCGGCCAGCAGTTGCTCGCGGGCCTCTAAGTGATGGTGCACCAGGGCCGCGACGGCAAGGTCGAACGAGTCGTCCGACAGGAAATCGAGTGGTTCCTCCAGGTCGTGTTGGTGCAGCATGACGGCCGTGTCGCGGCCGACTCGGTCGCGGGCGTGGCGCAGCAGTGTCGCGCTGCCCTCGACACCGACCACCTCCGCTGCCCCTCGCGCTCGCAGTTCGGCGATGTAGTGCCCGGCGCCGCAGCCGATGTCCAGGGCACGCAGACCGGTGACGTCACCGGCCAGGGCGAACATGGCGGGCCGGTCGGTGTGAGCGTTGTATGGGCTGTCGGTGGCCGACTCGGCGAAGTAGTCGCCGAGGGCACCCTCGTAGGCGGTGTTGAGTCGCATCACGGCATGCTGCCAGCAGTCCTCACGCAGAACACCTCGATGAAGGCAGACATCGACAATGCCGTAGCCGGGACTCGGACGGTGCTGGAACAGATCCACGTCGATGCGCCGAAGGCGACGATTTCGCTCATGGGCTACCCACTGCTCTTCAGCCGCACTGTGCAGTGCACGACCTTGGTGAGTGCATCCCAGCGTGTCATTCTGAACGGCATGGCCGAGTACTTCGAGGACGAGCAGCGTGAGCTGGCCCTCTCCATGAGCGCGGACAACGTGCAGTACCGGTCTCCGCAGTCGGCGTTCGAGGGAAAGCGCATCTGTGACTCGCCGGAAGGAATCAACGGAGCCGTGGCCGGACCGAACGGCGACGGCGACTTCCACCACGGCGACACGAACACCCAGCTCTGCTGGTGGTTGACGGGAGACACCTGCTTCAGCCGGGAGAGCTACCACCCGAACAAGACAGGGACCAGAGCTCGCCCCTATCGTCGCGGTGCTCATCGCGGCCCTGGTCCTCATGGTCATGCTTGACCGCCAGGAGCGTGCAAATGAGCGAAACGAGTCAGAAGCCTTGAACAAGACAGCATCCCTGGCCCGGTCGTACGCACGTGACGTGATGGCGCTCTCGCCATACCCCCCTGGTCAAGAAGCCGTGCGCAGCATCGCCGAACGGCACGACGGCAGGCTTACCTCCCACACACACGGAAGGCCGGCTGGCCACCACCGTCCGATTCTTCGCGGACTTCAAGGACACCACCATGTTCGGTACGTCCTACTCCCGGGCCTATCGCTGCTATTCCATCGTGTTCCGTGAGAATGCCGCGGGCGATCCGCAGGAGAAGACAACCTGGCGTGAAAAGTGCGACGCCGACTCATTCAGCCGACCAAACCGCTTCGGCGGCCGGCCGCCCTTGAGGCCGTAGACCCGGTCCTGGACAGCAAGGGCGTGGACTTGAAGGCTCGTGAAGATCATGGGATCTGGCCCTGCCGCCGCAGATCCGGGCCGCCGCGATCACCTTGCAGGCCCTTAACGGGCTGTCGGACTTCGAGACGGTCCAGGAACTACCGTGCGACCTGCGGTGGAAGGCTGAAAGCGGGCTGGGCCTTCACGACATGGCCTTCGCCTCGTCGCTGCTGGCCTACTTCCGCCGCCGACTGGCCCGTTCCGCCCGCCCGAAACGGACCTTCGACGCAGTGCGCGAGGTCGTGAAGACCACCGGCGTGCTCAAGGGCAAGCACGCCGGGCGCTGGACTCCACCGTGCTGGACGACGCCGTCGCCACCCAGGACACCGTCACCCAGATCATCGCCGCCGTCCGCGCGGTGATCCGCGAGGTCTCCGGCGCCGACACGGTCGCCGCTGCGCAAGTGCACTGCGCACGAATACACCGACCCGGGCAAGCCCCGCATCGCCTGGAACGACGAGCAGGCCCGCGCCGAGCTGGTTGACGCGCTGGTCACCGGCGCGCTGCGGCTGCTGGGTCACCGGCCCGACCAGCAGCTCGGCGAAAGGGTGTCTCGCCTGCTGCGACCGCCCACGACCCGAGGTGGGCAGAGGCGGGGCGAGCGCGTGGGCCGACCGGGGATCGGGCGCGCTCTTCAGTCCTGCGCGTCGGCTCCGCCGCGCTGCGCCGCCGTCACGGTGGCGTTGCCATGTGAGGGACATCGGTAGGGGCGCGCTCATCGGGTGCGGCGTCTCCGACGGTCTCTGTAGCCTGGCGTCGCCGTACGTCGGGGGGAATTGATCGTGGAGAACGTACTGTCCGTGGCCATCGGGGCCGCTATCGGCCTCATAGGGGTCGTGTTCGGGTCGTGGTTCACCGCGCGCCGACAGGACCGCATGTGGCTCCGAGAACAGAAACTCAAAGCCGGGACCGGCTTCAACACGGCCGTAGTTCAGCTTCTGGACCACCTGAAGGAAACACAGCTGAGTGACGGCGGTCCGGGAGCCAACGAGTTGGCGAACCGGCTGCAGGAAGCACGCTCAGCCCTCTACCTGCTCTGCTCCAACGACACCGTCGATCTCGCCGATGCCCTCGCGCGTCGGGTCTGGAACACCCGGCCCACCGACGGCAGGGACGACCGCCGGGCCGAGTTCCGAGAGACGTTGGATCTCCTGCGTCGCTTCACCCACCAGCTCCGGCAAGAGATCGCCAGATCTTAGTCCTTACCGGATCACCGGGCGGACCAGAGGAGGATGCCTGCGATGTGGAGTCCGGCCAGGTAGATAGTGGCGGTCTTCTCGTACCGAGTGGCAAGACCCCGCCACTGCTTCAAGCGGTTGATGCACCGCTCGACGGTATTGCGCTGCTTGTAAGCATCACGATCGAAGGCTGGTGGCCTGCCGCCTCGGCTGCCCCTTCGCTGCCGGTGGCCCCGCCCGCTCGCACCCCCTTACATCCACGTCGACGCACTGCGCTACATCGACTCCCACGGCAAGGTCGGGCGACGCGATGCCGGTAGTAGGCGGGCTGCTCGACCACGCGGCAGGACTGAGCGCCGACCCGCTCGCACCAGCCAGCGACGGCGTCCGCGACCACTCCATGCACAGCTACCTCACCGCACTGGAGAAGAACCTCACCTGACTGACTTGCCGCTGAGTGGGCCGGCGGCTTTGCTCCCCCGACGTTGCCCTCTCAGCATCGGACTCTCTGTACGTGGTCACTCGCCGAAGAGCAGTACCTGAGCTATGTCGAGGTCAGTGCGGACAGCTGGTACCAGGTACGTATTCCGGGTCCGCGGTACTCGTACGCGAGCCCCGGGTGGGCTCAGCTCCTCAGCTCGCTGGGGTCGTAGTCGCCGACGCAGCGGGCCTCATCAAGCAACCGAGTCCGGCACCCCCGGGCGGGGCCGGCTGGAAGCACTCACGCAGAGCGGCCAGGTTCTGTCTCTTTGGTCAGCGCCGGGTCCAGATGAGGATGCCTGCGACGTGGAGTGCGGCCTGGTAAGCGATCGCGAGCTTGTCAGTTCGTGTGGCCATGCCGCGCCATTGTTTGAGGCGGTTGATGCACCGCTCGACGGCGTTCCGCTGCTTGTACGCGTCCGCGTCGAAGGCGGGTGGACGGCCGCCGAGTCGGCCTCGTCGCAGGCGGTGACCGACTTGGTCGGAGGGCTGCGAGATGACCGCACGGATGCCCCGGCGTCGCAATCTTGGTGCGGCTGGAGAGAGACGGGCTCGTCCAAGTGACGAAACGGCCATCCGGGGTCGGTCCGCCGCGCAAGTTCTATGCGCTCAACGACGTCGGACGCGAGGAACTCGCGAAGTTCCGGGCGAAATGGCAGTACCTCGCATCGCGTATCAACAGGCTCAAAGAGGGCGGGAGATGAACCCCTGGGAGAAGGTCACAGGCGGCGATCTCACCAGGGATTGGGAGGCGTTCGAAGCCCGGGTCGAGGACCTGCCGGACGACTACCGGACGGCGTGGAGGCAGATCGTCGCCCATCTCTTCCCGTACGGAGACTTCACCGGCCGCAACCTCACGCCGATCCTCGACTCCGCGCTGGGGCTGCTCGAAGTGTCGGCAGCGGATGGGCAGAGCGTCCACGAGGCGCTCGGTGACGACGTCCGGGGCTTTTGCACGGCGCTGGCCGGCGGAGCAGGGGGCCCGGACGTATCGCGACCGGTGGCGCGAGCAGTTGAACAGGAACGTCGCAAGGAAATTGAGCAGGCTGGGAGGCTGACGTGAGCATCCAAGACATCAACGAAGGCAAGAAACAGTGGTGGGCGAACATGGCCCGGGTCAAGGCGCTCCCACCCGACTATCAGATCGTCTACAAGGAGATGCAGAAGTACCTGTTCAAGGTGGGCCCGGTCAGTCTCGGAACTCTCCTACCTGGAATCGTCCACTTCTTCGAGGAGGGCGCCGCCGAGGGCAAGGGAGTTTGGAACTCATCGGCACCGACGTCGCCGCGTTCTGCGGCGACCTGATCAAGGACTGTCCCACCTACGCGGAGTCCTACCAGGAATCCCTTAGGCGTCATCTCACGTGGCGAGTTTGACGAGCCGCTTGTAGCAGATCAGGGTGGCGGCAAGGCTGAGAAAGGCAGCGAAGTACCGGCTCTTGCGTTCATAGCGGATTGTCAGGCGCCGGTAGTTGAACAGCCAGGACATGCTGCGTTCGACCTTCCAGCGGTAACGGCCCAGGCGTTCGCTCCACTCGATGCCACGTCGCGCGATCTTGGGTGTGATGTTCCGGTTCCGCAACCAGCGGCGGATCTCCGGGTAGTCGTAACCTTTGTCTGCGCGGAGTTTGGCCGGTCTGCGGCGTCGGGTCCGCGCCGCGAGCGCACGGCGGGGAGAGCCGCGACCAGAGGCTTGAGAGCAAGGCTGTCGTGGGTGTTCGCAGCAGAGACTGCGGTGACCAGCGGCAGGCCCTGGTCGTCAGTCAGTATGTGGAGCTTGGCGCCGGGTTTGCCCCGGTCGACCGGATTCGGCCCTACGAGCTGGCCCCCCCTTTTCGCCCGGACCGAGGCAGAGTCGACCAGAGCAGCGGACCAGTCCATCGCCCCCACGGCACCCAGTCGGTCGAGGACTTCGTTAGGAGGCGCCGCCAAAAGCCGGCCCTTGTCCAGGCAGCAAACCGGCGGTGCGCAGTGGCCGGGCTCACGCCGAAGCAGGGCGGCAAGCGACGCCAAGCACACGACGTGGTCAGCGCGTACACGATCGCGCAGAACGCTTTCCGGTCCGCCACCGGAGCCGTTCCACCGCCCTGCCGACGTGGCTTGAACGGCGGTATCAGCGGCGCCGCAATCTCCCACAGCCCGTCCGGAACGAGATCGCGATCAAGATCCACAGCCATAGCTGGCGATCATGCCTCAAAGCGGTTACGTCCCATGCCGGCCCGTCCGAGAGGGCGACGGCTGCCCAGCCCGGTCTTCTGACCTAACCCGCGTGATCGACTACGACGAGTCCGGCCGCCCTATGGTCCAGGTGGGAGACTCCGGGCCCGCACGCCTACTGCTCTCGGAGCCGACCCGGCGGTACGAGGACGAACCAACACTGGACTTCCTCGTCAGGGCCCGCGGATCCTGGGGAAGTGTCGAGACCTCGGTGGAGACCTGGGACGGTGACGGTCTCGACACCTTCCTCGCCTCACTTGCCGAAGACTTCCGGGGCTGGGAAGGAGTGCGCACCTGGCACTCCCCCTGCTACGACCTGACCCTCTCAGCGGAACACCACCCTGGTGGCCACGTCCGATTGACGTGGGGAATCCGCGACCGGGCACCCTCCGAGGAATGGCAGTTCGAGACCACCACGATGCACGCGGCAGGGGAGGACATGCGCAACCTCAGTGCCGAGATCCAGACGCTCATCGCGAGCGTCGCGGAGTAGCTGAACGAACCCCGAAATCGGCCCCCACCACATGAGATGACGCCTTAGTGGGGAGCCCGGCGCGGCCAGGAAGTGACAGCCGCCGGACCGGCCTTGACGCTGCCGGGTTCCACCACAGGGTCCATGGCGTCGGCAGCACGCACACCATCGCATGGATGCCACCGGCCTGCCGCGCGGGCGCCTGACCGGCCTCACGCTGAAGGGTGAGGACCTCCTCGATACCGGCGAGGTCGCCCAGCAGATCAGTCTCGACACCGCCCGTTAAGCCCGCCTGGTGGCCGAAGCCGCCATCGACCGCGTGCGCGACAAGTACGGGCCCGGCATGATCGGCCCCCCCCGGTCAAGTACGGGCCCGGCATGATCGGCCCCCCCGGTCGCCGCCTTCCGCCGCGCCTCATGACCTGCCACCGTCGCCCCGTGGGGAGGCGAGGTCGAGGTGCTGCTCGATCCACTCGGCTGGCACCAGCTCTGTTGGCGGCGTGCCGAGTTGGGCGGCGGGGAGTGACCCCGTGGCCGGGGCAGTGTTCAATGGCAACCATGGTGCGTCGAGGATCGTCTTCCACTGCCGTTGTCGCCGTAGCCGTCGCTGTCGTGTTCGCCGCACTCACGTCGTGTTCCTCGGATCCCTCTGACGGGTCGCCAGTTGAGGGCCCCGGTGGGTCCGACACCGGGGCATCGGCGTCCAATACCCCGGCGTCGGATCAACCGTCGCCCTCTCCGACCGGGCCGTGCGCCGACGGGAGGTGCGAGATCAAGGTCGCCGTGGGGGACGTCGTGACGGTGCCGGAAACGTACGGGCTCGGGCCGATCGAGGTGACGGCCATCAGGGGCGGCGAGGTTGAGATGGCCGCGCAGCTGACGGGGTCGGGTTTCAGCGTATCGGGCTGTTCCGGTGGGGGCGGCGTTTCTTCCGGCGGCGGAGGCGGTGTGAGGCTCACCTGCGGTGAGGGGCCCGCTGCCACCATCAACGACGCCATGAGCCTGAAGGTCGCCGAAGTTCTGGACAAGGCCGCCGTCCTGCGTATCGAACCCGCCGGGTGACCGCAGAAGCAACTCGACGAGGCCGCGTTGTGCCACCTGCGCACCGTGGCCGACCAGCTGATGGACGGTCTGACTGCTGCGTAGGAAGCGGGCGCCTGGATCGATAGGCGGGGTTGGGCTGCCCGCCTCTGGCTGTGGGGGTGGGAGTTGGTTGTGGGGGTGTTGGGGTGTGGCTGGGGTCCGGTGGTTGGAGGTGCAGGTTCCGCTGCTTCACCGGGCCCCAGCCATGGGGCCTTGTGCCCGGGAGGGTGGTGGTTACACCGTTTGCCCTGGGGGATGCCTTGAGACTCGACAGGCCTGTGGGCCCCGGGTGTTCCCGGGGCCCACAGGCCGGCTGCTGTGTTGTGGGTTACCAGCGATACCAGCGGCCCTTGCGGCCGCCTGTGCCCGCACTGCGCAGCACGAAGCCCAGCAGCCAGACGACCAGCACGATGACGGCGATCCACCACAGTGCCTTCAGTGCGAATCCCGCGCCGAAGAGGATCAGAGCCAGAAGCAGGACGAGAAGCAGGGGAACCATAGTTATCAACCTCCGTTGCTCCTCGTGCCCGGCGATTCGAAGAACACACGGCCGATCTGCCTGGTTTCTTCACCGCGCTTACGGGAACTGGGCTCAGTTTCGTCACCGGCATTCACCTCAAGCGGGACAAGCTGGCCCACGCCCTGCTCGTCCGGGCCCCGGTGGCGCAGTTCCCGCCCGAGGGGCGATCTTCTCGGTGAGGTCCCAGGTGGGAAATTCTCGCCGCTGAGTACGCGGGAGAGATGGCTCGCGGACACTGGGACGCGCACCCCGACTGACGCAGCGGAATGCCGCTGGCGATCTGCAGCCGGGGCAGGATGGGGGAGAACTGGTGCGTGGCGCGCAAGGAGGGTTGGTCGGGCACGCCTCGGTCGTCAGTTCGGTGCGGCTCGCGCTCCTCGGGCGACGCCGTTCACGCGTTCAACCTGGGGCGCATAGAAGTGGCCGGAAAAGGCGGTGCGATCCAAAACTGTAGTGCGCACACATCGGGCTAATGCCATGCTCACGCCATGAGGAAGATCATTCCGATTGGGGTCACCGCCCTGACCACCGCAGCTCTCCTGGCCGGTACAGCCCTGCCCGCGCAGGCCAGACCCGCCCCGGTTGTCCCGCACCCCTGGGACAGAAGGGTCAAATGCACGTCGACCGATGACGACGGGCGTAAGATCGTCACCCGATACGGCAACTCCGACTTCGGTTGGAACCACTTCACCCACCGGCACAACATCAAGAAGTGTTCGACCCTCAACGCGGCACTGAAAGACAAGGTCGACAAGGACGACGGTGAGGGACGCCTGGAGTACGAGGGCGTCGCCATCAGGACCGGCGGGCGCCCGGCGCAGGTTAGGTTCGTGGTGATCGTTCAATACTCGCGTAAGACCAAGGACAAGAAGTACGACGCCGGCCGCGGAGAGAAGATCGGCGTCATCAACGCCTTCTGCCGCAACCAGCCGCACAACAAGTGTCCTGCATGGATGAACCAGTGATCGACTCTGAAGACCGTGAGCAGCAGGCGGCGGTCAGCCGCCTGCTGCTGTACTACCTCAACAGCCCCCTGGCCGAGGGCTGCCGGCTTCGCGGAGTTCTGCCCGCGTCCGGCGCCGTCCGGGTTGCCGTCCATGCCGGTGACGACGAGGACGGCACCACCTTCCTGTACGAGATCCCCCACGACACCGTTGCCCCCTACTACATCCCGGGCATTTTGCGCACCGTGCTGGCGGGGACTCAGCTCTACGGCACGAGCGACATCAGCGAAGCCATGGGGATGACCGTCATCCGCCTCCACCCCGAGGAGATCACTCCGGACCCGGAAGCCGAGTACGGCCAGACCCTCACCGTCGTACGCGCCTTGTCCGAGCCCGACGACGACGAGAACCCTTTCCTGATCGGGTTCCTGATGCTGGGCGACAGCCTGTTGCGCCTGTACGTCCAGCATCCCGAACACCCAGGAGCCGTCGGCGTCGACGTTCGCCTGACCGACGCGACCACCGCCCTGATCGCTTCCCTTCCGAGTCTCATCGAGGAAGCGCAGCACCAGAGACCGTCTCTGGACGACCCACACTGCGAGCTCCTCGTGGACCTGACCAACTGGTAGAGCATCCGAATGAGGGCGGCTACATGAGGCGTTCCAACCAGATGAAGGCGAGGCCGATTGCTCCGGTGCCGATGCCGTAGCAGGCGCCGCGCAGCATGTGGGACAGGGCGATGCGCCGGCGGCGGGCGATCCACTGCCGGAGCGTGGTGCCTCGTTTCCTGCCCGCGCGGGGCGGCTGGTGGTTAGAGCTCGTAACACGATCTTGTTGGGGGCTTCCAGGCGGGTTTGGCAGGTGTGACGATTCGGCCGGTCCGCGGGGATGAATACCCGGTGGCGGGTCTTCATCCCTCAAGGGGGGCAGGGGCACCGGTTGAGCAGCGACGTCGTGATCGCGACGGAGGACGAGGCCAGGGCGGTCTCGCCGTCGTCGATGTCCCATAAAGAGTTCTGCAGCAGGCTCCTGAGCGTCCAGCCGGTCGCGCGAACGCGGTCCAGGCCGAGGACCTCCGTGAGTAGGTCGAAGCGGCGCCGCACGACGCGCAGCGCATCGTTCTTCGTAACGACGTCGTCCCACCGGCTGTCCAGGGCGGGCCAGAGGTCGAAGCCGGGGTCCCCGGCGAGCGGTTCGGGATCGGTGGCGATCCACGGCTCACGCTGCGCGGCGAGAACGTTGCCGTAGTGCAGATCCCAGTGCAGCATCCGGTCTCAGGGCTCGCCTGCAAGCTCGGCCACCGCCGACGCCCAGCCGCACAGGAGTTGCCGGTCTGCCCGGTCAGCCAGAGCTTCAACCGCCTTGGGAACCTTCTCCAGCATCTCAGCGGTGATGTCGCCGAGGCTGCGCAGTCCCTGGGGCGCAGGGACGCGGACCAGCCGGGCCTGAAGCTCGGCGAGGATGCCCATCGCAACGTCGTCGTCTTCGATCGAGGTCAGCGTGCGGGCAGCGTTCAGCCGCTCCAGGAGCATGGTGCTGGTTTCGGGGTCGTGGTCGAGCAGCCGCACCATCCCGTCGCCGTTCCAGGTACGCAGTCCGATGAGTGCGGCAGTGGTCTCCTCTCTGCGCATCTGCGGTTTGAGGACCGCGCGCGTGCCGTTCCTACGCAGCACCGGCAGCACCAGCGAGGCTTCCCCGGCTCCGACCGCGCCGTCCCGTTTCAGCTCCCAGCGGTCCAGGCATTCCGCAGCGAGGGCCGGCAGGCCGGCGATCCAGGCCCGGCCATCCTCGCTGAAGCCTCTGGCGTACGCCACCGCCAGAGACTGCGGGACCTCGACCGCTTCTAACGTGCTCAAGTCATGTGTCCTTGAACGGCGATCGCGTTTCCCGCTGCAACCCACCGGACCACAGGGGACGGCCATGCCGTCGTCCGCCTTCACCAGCCATCTTCCGCTGTCGATCACGCCCGATCACGGCTGGCTTTCTTGAGGCGTCTCCAGCAGATGAGGCCGCAGACGAGGGAGACGAGGGCGTCGTGCAGGTCGAGGCGTCTTTCCCAGCGGACGGCAAGGCGTTTGAAGTGGTGCAGGAGGGAGAAGGTCTGCTCGCCTCCGGGTCCCGGCCGCTGTGGGAGCTGCTGCGGGCCGTTCCGCCCCCGAGGCGGCCCACGTCTCTGAGCTGAACTGCGGAGCTTGGAAGGCTGCCGCCTTGTGGTTGAGCGGAACCCGGCAAATTTGCCCGGTTCCGCTCAACCGCAAGGCCGTTCTCCGCACCTCGGCGCATGGGTCAGTCGAGGATGCGCAGGTCGATGTCGGGCTGGCAGTGGGGGCAGGCGGGGAGCCCGGAGGCCAGGAGCCGGCGGGCTTCGTCGCGGTTGACGGCCTCGGGACTGGTAAGCCCGCATGTTGAGGTGTCGTGTATTCAGCGGCTGGGGCCGGCCTTTGATTACTGACTGTCGACGGTGACGGTGGTCCAGCGCGGGTCAATGTGGCCCAGCCATGCGTCTTGGTCGTCCGCCAGTGGTTGCTCCAGAGGGAGGGGGAGGAACCGGCAGGCGAAGATAAGACCAGCGTCCTCTCCATCGCCCTTGACGTGGTGGTTCCACGCATCGCGGGTTTCTGCTGATGCTTGCAGAAAGAAGAACGTGGTTCGTCGTGGTTGACCGGTGTCAGGATGGGGCTTGCCCTCCACGGCAATCTGTCGGACGACCGTGGCTGTCAGCAGACCAGTTTCCTCGGCGACCTCTCGAAGGACCGCATCTTCCAGTTCTTCGCCTGATTTGACTCCCCCCGCAGGAACTTGGGTGCCGGCCTCGGGCATACCGATGTGGTCGAAGACCAGAACTTCGGGGACGGCGCGGTTCCGGATGACGTATGCGGCGACACGGATTCTGGGTCGGGTCATCCCGGCATTGTCAGTCATCTGCGCCGTTCATGGTTGCCAGGGGCGTATCGGCTCCAGGTTCCTCCGGCTTCAGTGACCAGGCGAGTGGCTGTCTTGTCGTGGTAACCGAGGGCCTTCGCGATGACGGGGGCCGGGGCCTGGAGGACGATTTGGCGGATCGTGGAGGTCCTGCCGCGCTGCGGCGGGACGCCGATCTCTCGCAGGTGGACTTGGAGGCTGACCGGGTTCATCGGCTGTCCGGGCTGGCGGCCGGGGAAGAGCCACTGTGAGCTTCTGCTACTGGCGTAGGGCAGGTGCTGGCGGGACTGGATGTAGGCCCGCATGAGGTCGGCGACGGGCTCCGGCAGCGGGGACGGCGGGTCTCCTAGCCGGACGGCGACGGTGGCCCCGTCGTCGAGGACGTCGTCGACCGTGAGGCGGACGATGCGGGTGACGGGTTGCGCGTAAAGGAGAACCAGCGCGGCGGCGACCCGGGCTCGCAGGGGCAGAGAGTCGTCGTTGAGGGCACGCCGGAGAATGGCGAGTCGTCGGTGCTGGTGTAGTGGCGCTTGGTCCTGGTTGATGACCTGGGGTGGCAGAGTGAGGCGGGACATCCGGCTCGTCTTCATGCACCAGCGCAGGAACGTCTGGGCCGGGCGCCGGGTGGCCAGCTTCTCCGTGTGCCAGGCGTCGAGGTCGGCCTGCTGGCAGTGTTCGATGGTGCGGCCTCGGTCGGCGAGCCAGGTGAGGAAGGCGCCGGCCTGGGTGATCTCTTGTTTCGTCTGGTTGGTCTGGGAGCGCCCCAACAGCCCTTTCTCCGCCTTGCTCCGCAGGCGCCGCATCTGGTGCCAGGTGGCGAAGTGCTGAAGATGACGACGGTGGTCGGGGTCCTCGATAGCGGCGAGCCGTTCGGTCAGCCAGCGCTGATAGAGCATGAGCTGCCGGTCGACGCGTGGCAGGACGCCGCTGTCCATCAGCAGGTCACGCAGGTGGACGACAGTGCGCCAGGGTGTTTCCTGGTGCAGCCCGTCGTGGGTGAGTGGGACGGTGCCGGTGGCCAGGTCCCGCAGGAGGCGGACGACGTTGGGGTTGCGGAGCCAGATCAGGCGGCTCTTGGGCCGGTCCATCTCCAGCAGGGCATTGGCCAGCGGTTGCAGTGAAGGAGCGACACGGCCGGTGCCGTCGTCGAGGAGTCGGCCGAGAGTGTCGGCGAGGGTGCAGCGTTCGCAGAGGCGCCTGCCGAGCAAGAGCCCTTCGAAGCCGCAGCGGTCGCAGAAGAAGTCGCGGGTGATGCCTGCGCAGTCGCGGCAGACCGGTGCACCAGCGTCGTTTCTGCCCGGCAACAGTCGGTCAGTTCGGCAGCCGGGGCAGCGGCCGCGGACGCGCATCGCGCGTTCGTAGCAGGTCCGGCAGATCGAGCCGTCTGACCACTCGGCGGACTTCGCCGCCCGACGCCCACAGCGTGCGCAGGTCCGGACGTGCCACCGCTCGTACTCCTCCGGCGTCACTGCTCATCCCTCGGGTGTCAGGCGGACCCGTGTCGGCCGCCGGGCGGCCAGATTGATCGGCGCCTCCTCGCCGGCGGCGCGTCGGGCTGGGAGGTTCTGGGCCGAGGTGGCGATCAGGTCGGTGGGTGTGCAGTCGAGGATGTCGCAGAGGGTGGCCAGCACCGGCAGGGAGAGCCGTTCCGGGGTGCCGGAGACCAGGCGGTGGACCTGGGAGGAGGACAGTGTGATGCCGCGTTCGGTCAGGTGCGGCATGAGCTCGGCGACGGTGAACATGCCGCGGGCGGCCATCAGTTCGCGGAGGCGCCACCGGTAGCTGATCTGGCGTGGCATCAGGAGGTCCTTTCCGGCCGCAGAGCGGCCTCGATGGTGGCGTCCAGGACGCGGCGCAGAGAGCGGGTGCGGAAGTCGGAGGAGACGCAGGTGTAGATCGCGGTGGTCGAGGCGTGATCATGGCCGACCTGCTGCTGGACGAACAGCGGGTCGTGGCCGTCCTCGATCAGGTGGGTGATGTAGGACCTGCGCAACGAGTGGAACTCCAGCGCGGGGTCCAGACCGACGGCGTCCCGGTAGGCGGCGAAGCGGGAGTCCAGCCGTTGAACACCGACCCGAGGGCCTCGCTCGGACGGCCAGAGAGCCCGACTGGTCGAATGCCGCATCCCGGGCCGCACCTCGGTGATCCATTCATCGATCGTGCCGGGCGTCCAGTGCCAGACGGTCAGCACGCTGCGACGCTTGGGCGGCGAGCCCTTCTTGGCCTTGCCGTAGCGGACCAGCAGAGTGCCGTACTCGCCGAACTCCCGGCCCTCCGGATTGCGACCGAAGTCGGTGAGATCCAGCATCCGGGTCTCGTTGCGGCGCAGGCCGTAGGCGTACGCGGTCTTGAACAAGGCGGCGTCCCGGAAGGCCGGCAGCCAGCCCTTGCGGCCCTTGCCGCGGACACGCAGGACCTCCTCGTCAGCGTGGTCGAAGAACGCTTCCAGCTCGGGTCTGGTGAAGGCCCGGCGTTCCGGCTCGCCCTCGGCCTCGTCGGCGTGCGTCGCGGCGTTCCAGTCGTAGACCACCTGGACGGGGTGGGTCCCGAAGTACCCCAGGCACTCCTCACCCCAGCCGTAGGCCGGGTTGGTCAGAAAGTCGCAGAACTGCCGCACCGAGCCCTGGTAGTTGCGCAGGGTGGAGCGGACGCAGCCGTGCACGGCCCGCAGATCGGCCGACCATTCGTCGACGTGCTGTGGCGTCCACTGCCACGGCATCGCATCGGCGTGCCGGGTGAAGGCCCGGACCGTGCGTTCCTGGTCGTTGACGTATCCCGGCGAGAGGTTCCGGGCGAGCTGTTGGTTGCGCCAGCCCTTGATCATCGCCTCGAAGACCTGCTCGTCCGGCCGCAGCAGCGGCAAGCCGTCGATCAGGTGCAGCCGAGCAGACCCTGGAACGAGGCCGTCCCCACCCATCCGCCATCACTCTCCGTCTTTCGCATCTGACGCGAGAATTTCGCATCAGATGCGACTCGGGGGAGTCTTCGCAGTTCAATCGCTCGAAGGAGTGAGATCCGCAGATGTTCACCGACAAGACCGCTACGGTTCAATCAAGGTCGACGCCCCTGGTGGGCCGCTTCTGTGTGGGCCTGGGCTTGCCTTCAGGACGGGTGTCGCGTATTCGCATCCGATGCAATTGGCGCCGGTAGGAAATTCGGTACAGCGGATAACGCCATGGCGATGATCTCGGTCAGGTCGATACTCCGAGGCTGGTGACGCGGTTCTCGTACTCGCGCCGGGCCTTGCGCTGAGCAGGAACCGCCGGGTGCGATGTGCCGGTTTGGTGTCGGTGGCTTGGTGTCAGTGACGGCACGTCAGGTCGGCGTGTTTCCGCTGGTGGGGTGCTGAACAAGGGCGGGGTCACTGCCGTGGGGCGGTGTGTGCGGCGGCTGCGGCTGTCATGGGGCGGTACACCCCGCTCCGTTCCGCTGTCTTGGGAACGGCACTTCTGATCCTTCCGAGGGCTGTGCGGCATCACGGTGGTCGGTGTCGGTGTCCGCCGGGGGAAGGGTGTGGGGTGGGGGAGTCGGGTGCGTGGGGTGAGGTGACGGCGGGGTTGAGGGTGTCCAGGCCGGTGCTGGTGGCGCGGCTGCTGGAGCTCGATGCGGTCGGGGCGTTGACGACGGCGCACGTGCGTGCGGGCGCCCAGGTCGGTGGGGTGAATGCGCGGACGGTGTGGCGCTGGTTGGAGACTGCGCGGGCGGAGGGCCGCGTGGAGCGCAGGCCGCGGGCGCGGCTGGAGTTGTCCGAGCAGGCGTGGGAGGTGCTGGCGCAGGCGGGCGGGAACGTGTCGGTGCTGCACCGGCACCTGAAGGATGCCGGGGGAGAGGTGCCCTCGCTGGCGTCGTTGTACCGGGTGGGTGCGCCGGGACCTGGAGGCCGGAAGAGTCCTGCCGGACCGTGCGGTGGTGCGGCGGGAGCGGGAGGAGCAGCGGACGCGGCGGGCGCTGGCTGACCTTGCCCTGGCCGGGCCGCGTGAGGGCGGTGCGGTGACGGGTGTGGCGTTGTCGGCGGGGGCGCAGCTGGTGCGGACGTCGTCGGTGCGGGCGGTGGCCGAGGCGGTCGGGCAGGCGATGGCGGTTCAGGGCGCGGTGTGTGTGTTCGGCTGTCGCGGGTCGTTTTTTGTGCGTGGTGTGTGCCCTCTGAGCTGGACTTTCTCAGTTTTAGTGGTTCGTATTTTGGTGCTGATAGTGCTGTTGAGGGCGGCCTGACGGGGTTCTGTTGGTTGCTGGCCTGGGGTTGTGCAGTTTGCCTGGGTGGCATGCAGATGGATTGGGCCGCTACTTGAAGAAGGAGCGCGGGCCCTTTCTTTCAGGGTGGTCAGGTGGTGGTGCCGTTGTGGGGTGAGGGTTGGCTGGGGCGGTGCTCGCGGAGTGCTTGGAGGATGTTGGCGTGGTGTTCGTCGGCAGGGCTGTTGCCGGTCTCGGCCTGGAGGAGGGGGTCCAGGCGTGTGTAGAGGTTGTCGAGGCCGAACATCGCGTCGAGGCTGGCCAGGACACTCTCGTCGATCAGACGGAACGGGCGTGAGGTGGGGTGGAGGAGTTTGCCCAGGAGGGGGAGGGCATCCCATCCGTTGTTGAGGCGTTGGCGCAGCCAGGGGCGCAGGGTGCTGGGGTGGGTGTGGCGCCACATCCAGATCAGGTCGGTGTCGGACTCGGTGAGTTCCTCAGCGGGTCTGCCCGTGGTGGGCGCGAGGTGCTGGGCGATCTGCTCGGTTACGGTGTCGCGGGCCTGAAGAGACCAGTTTTCGGTGGTCTGTACTTCTTCGGAGTCGTTGTCGTCCGCGTTGGTGGCGCGGTGCAGGGTCCGCGTTGCGAGGACTGCTCCGTCTGGGGTGGCGGCCATGGCGGCCAGTACGGGGGCTCTTTGTTCCGGTGGGAGGTCGGTGAGGAGGTCCCGGGCCAGGAATTGCATGCTCATGCCGCTGTTGACCAGGCCCATCATTTCCGGTTCGGCGGTCAGCTGCCCGTAGCTGTCTGCCATGGCCTTCAGCAGCGGGGCGGCGGGGACGGAGTTGCCGGTGTTGCGGCGCTGTTCGATTCGGCGTGTGATGCGGTGGGTGTCTTCGCGGAGGCGGAGCAGTAGGTCCGCTGCTGCTTCTTCGGGGGTGTCGGCAGCCAGTTGGGCCAGGGCCTGGTCGAAGACTGTTTCGGGGAGGTCGTCGTCGGGGATGCCGAAGACCATGTACCGGTCGAAGTAGTCGGCGCTGCCGATCCCACGGCGCTGGGCGGTGGCTTTCGTGTCGCTGCCGTTGCCGAGATCCTGCTGGACTGTGGGGAACATCTGGGCCAACAGGCTGAGCACGCCTTCGATGTGCTCATCGGCCACGCCGGCTTCGCGCAGGCGGCTGCGCCAGCGTTCGGCTCGTTCGCCGGGCTGTTGTGTGCTGCGCCGTTGGGCTGGGTCGATGCTGCTGCCGGTCAGTACGGCGCGGTGCCGCTTCAGGAGTCGGTAGACGCCAGGCTCGTTGGCGCGCAGGAAGGTGACGATCAGGAAGTCGACCAGGTCTACATTTCCGGCGAGGGAGCCGAGGGTGGCGTCGGCCTGCCCGAAGTAGCGTTTGACGGCCCGTGGCGTCTGGAGCCTTTCTTGCAGGTGCCGGAAGTAGGCCGGAGAAGCGTCGTTCCTCGCCTGGTGTCATGGACAGGCTGTGGGAGTCCAGCAGGGTGTTGAGGGCGCGGATACTCATGGCGGCGGCGTCGCGTTCGCGGAATGCGGGAAGGTCGAGCCGCACCTGGATGATCTTTTCCAGGAACTCGCGGGCCCTGCCCTCGCTGTTTCCTACGAGGTCGCTGCGCTGCAGGACATCCAGCAGCGTCTGCTCGTCGAAGCTGATCAGGTAGTAGACGTTCGGTAGATGGCCTACCAAGCGCACCAGCTTGAAGACGAGGAGCAGTTCGTCGGGGGTGAGGCGGTCCAGGTCGTCCATGACGACCAGGACGGGTTGCCCCGCCTGCCGCAGGGCGTCTTCGGCCTTTCGTTTGGCGGCCGAGGCGCTGGTGTCGCCAGTGATGCGGTCGCTGAACGACTGGATCAAGCCCTCCGAGTCCAGGCCGGCCAGCGCGGTGAGCTTGCCCAGGGGGCTGATGGCTTGTCCGAAGCCACCGATCCTCTGGCGGACTTCCGACCAGCGCTCTTCCTTGGGAAGGGCGGCGCGGATCTCGCTGAACAGCGCGGCGGTCAGCGATTCCAGATCGGAGCTACAGCCATGGGTTGAGCTCCGCGATCAGCCAGTCCTCGCCGCCGTCCTGTCGCTGCAGGAGGCGTATCACCTTGCCCAGGACCGTCGACTTTCCAGAACCCCAGGAACCGATCAAAGCCAGGACGCCGGTTTCGGTCTGAGCCCGAACGCGCCCCAGCAATTCCACCGCGTGCCGCGCGTACTGTTCACGCCCCAGCAGGTCGGACCCCTCGTCATCGAGGAACGGTTCGTCGTTGAAGAAGCGCGCGTCGCTCATCGGCATAGCGTGCCTGACCGCGTTGTTGCCTCGCTGCAGATTGGTCGAGGCGGTCAGACGTTCGGGTGGATGCCGATGGTGGTGAGGAGGTGTTGCTGCTGGGGGTGGAGGGTGTTCCAGCGGGTGCGTTGCTGCTCGGTCCATTGCTTCAGGGTGGGGGAGTAGGGCTGGCCGTTGATCTGGTGCAACTTGGCCTGTTGGTAGGTGCGTTGCCAGGTGTGGGGCCAGGGTGGGTTCCACCAGGGGTCGAGGGTGTCGAGTGCGTGGGTGGTGGTGGGGGCCAGGCGTCCTTGTCGGGCTTTGCGGCGTGTTTGTACCAGCCAGCGGCCCAGGGGGAAGTCGTCGTGGTGGGTGTCGGCGCTGGGGGAGAGGTGGCCGTGGGCCTGGGCGTAGGCGCGGGCGTGGTCGAGTCCGGGGCTGGGTGGGTAGACGCGGCTGGTCCTACGCCGTCGGCCGGCGGTGTCCGCGGTGCCGGGCGCGATTCCCAGCTCGGTTAGGAGCTTCTGCTGTTGGGGGCGTAGACGGTTTCGGGCGGTGCGCTGTGCGGCCGTCCACGCGCGTACGTCGGCCGGCGGGCCGCCTGGCCAGGCCTGGGTGGTGCGGGCGCGGGTGCAGGCGCGCTGCCAGGCCAGGTCCCAGGGCGGGTTCCACCACGGGTCGATCGCGGTCAGGGCCTGGTGGCGGGCGTTGGGGGTGGTCTCGCGTCGGGCTTGTTGGCGTTGGTCGTTGAGCCAGCGGCCGAGGGGGAAGCCGTCGTGGACGGTGGAGTAGGCCACGGCCAGGGTGTGGTGGGCGGCGGCGTAGGCGCGGGCATGCGCGAGTGCGGTTTCGGCGTAGGGATTGAGGGGCCGGGTGCGGGCGGCCTCGTGGGTGAGGCCGATGTTGGTCAGGAGGCGCTGCTGGTCGGGGTGGAGGCCGTCGTAGTGGGTGCGCTGCAGGCGTAGCCAGGCGCGCTGGGTGGGGGCGAAGCTGCGGAAGTTGTGGTCGGCGTCGAGGTGGTGGCCGGCCTTGATCTGGTCGTGGATGTGCTGCCAGGCGCGCTGCCAGGCCAGGGTCCAGGGCGGGCACCACCAGGGGTCGATCCTGGCCAGCGCTTTCGCCGCGGCAGAGGGAGGTGTACCCCGGTCGGTACGGGCGTGCTGCCGTTGCCGGCGCAGCCACCGTCCGAGCTGGAAGCCGTTGTGGACGGTGCCGATCGCGGCAGCGAGGGTTCGGTGCGTCGCGTGGTAGGAGCGCGCGTAGCCGAGTCCGACGGCGAAGTCGGCTTCGCGTTCGGCGGGTCGTGCGGCGGCGCTGCGGGCCTGGTCCGCGGTGATTCCGATGCGAGTGAGGAGGTTCTGCTGGTCGGGCTGGAGGGTGTCGTACTGGGCGCACTGGGTGGTCAGCCACGTGGCGAGCGCGCTGGTGATACCGGGGAATCCGGCTGCGGTGTCCAGGACGTGGCCGTCTTGGACGCGGGTGTGTGCCTGGTGCCATGAGCGCTGCCATTCCAGGGTCCATGGCGGGTTCCACCAGGGGTCGATCGCCGACAGTGCCAGCGCGCGGGGTGAGGGGGTGCCGTGCCGCAGCTGGTGGGCGCGGTCCTTGCTGCGCTGGTTGGACAGCCACTGCCCCAGCTTCAGCCCGTCCTGGACGGTGTCGGCGGTCGCGTTGACCAGGCTGCCGTGGGTGTCGGCGTAGGCGCGTGCGCAGGCGAGGACACGCTGGAAGTGGGTGGCCATGTGCTTGCGGCGGGGCCGGGCGGCTCGGACGGTCTCGTGGGTGAGGCCGATGTCGGCCAGGAGGCGCTGCTGGCCGGGATGCAGGTCGTCGTAGCCGGTGCACTGGTTGTACAGCCATTCGCCCAGGCCGAAGGTGGTGGTGGGGAAGCCGCGTTCGGGCCGCAGGCCGCCCCTGGCGCGGGCATGGTCGCGGGCTTCGTAGTAGGAACGCTGCCACATCACTGTCCATGGGGGTCTCCACCAGGGATCCAGCGCCTCGAGTTCCGCGACGTGTTCGGGGGGCATCGCGGGGAATTTCCGGTGATTTGACAGCCATCGGCCGAGCGTGAAGCCGTTGAATCGCTCGCCGATCGGGGCGGCGAGGTGGCCGTGGACGGCGGCGTAGGCGCGGGCGTGGGCCAGGCCGGTAGTGAATGCCTGGTCCGAGGTGTGCCGGAGCCCCAGGTGCAGCCGCGTTGCGCCCGCCGTCTCTTCCGGCTGCTGTGCGGCGTTGCGGTAGGCGGTGAGTTCGCGGGCGATGGGGCGGGGCCGGTGCGCCATGTGCAGCATCCACAGACGCTCGGCGACGGCTGCGTCCGCGTCGGCCCGTACTCGCTGCTGCACCCACACCAGCAGGGGACCGGCCGAAGTTGAGGCGATCCGCTCGGGCAGCCACGGCCGCCGCGTGACCCGCGCCAGCTCGGCGACGAGTTCCGGGGCGTGCGCGAGTGTGTGCGGCAGGTGCCCGCCGGTGTCGGTGAGCAGCCGCTGTCTGGTGCGGTTGTCGGTGAGGACCGAGGCGAGGGCGACGGCCTCCGGGTAGGTGACCGCGTCCCGCACCAGCAGCCGCCACCAGCCAGGATCAGCCCCCGGCGGAGCGGCCCGGCGTTCCCGGCGCGGCCACTGCTCCTCCTCGGGCCACCGCTGCGCCCACCAGGAGACGGCCACGGCATGGGCGACCTCGAACGCCGCGACCGCGTCCGGCCGATGGCGCAGCAGGTCTCGGTGCTGCCGGTGTGCCGAGAGCAATTCCGGCAGCCTGGTCAGATCGATCTGCTCGGTGTCGACCGGCACGCCGTCGACCCAGTGGGTGCCGAGCATCCAGCGCCGGTGGCGTGGGCAGATGCGGGTGTGCGGTTTCAGGTACAGCCGGGTGGGCTTGGTCCGTCCGGTGCGTGCGGCCGTGCACAGTCGGCAGCCTTCTCCCGCGGCCGGCACTACGCTCCCGAAGCGGAACCGCCCGGCCGCCCCCTCCCCGTCCGGCGCGAGGGGCTCCTGAGCGGCCCAGGCGGGCAGGGCCCGCCCAAGGATCTCTTCGGGCACGCGGCAGAACACCGATATGCGGGCCCGGGCTTCGGCGTTGAGATACATCTCGCCGTCCGTCCGATACCCCTTGAACAGGCCTCCGCCGACCTGGAGGAGTGCTGGGATGAGGTCTCGGACGCCGAGTCGGTAGCGGTCGGCCAGCCGGTCCAGGTACGACAGGTTCGTCTCGCCCTGCAGTGGCGCGAGCCGTACCGGCCCCGGTCGTGCCGCGGCCGTACGCGGCGGCTGCGGCTGTCGTGGAAGAGAGTCGTGCATCAGGGAGCAGAGGTCGTTCCTGGCGGGCTCGGATGTACCGGCATCCGAGCAGTGGGCAAACGGGGGGCGGGACAGAGAGTTGAGGAAGACGCCGTGGGTCAGGGCTGACGTTGCGTGGGCGTCCGGCGGCGGTGTGGTGCCCGGGCGCGTTGTTCGGCGGCGGTGTCGAGTTCGATCTGTTCGAGAAGCTTCTTGGTGATCTTCTCGGTGCCGTCCAGCAGGGAGACCAGGGCGGCTTCGCGGATGAGGTGGGAGAGGCTGCCCATGCGGCCGCCGGTGCGGGCGTGGAGGTAGGCGGCGTGCGCGGGCAGGGTGCCGGGCCGGTGGTGGCGCAGCCGCAGGGCGCTGTCCATGCTGTGCACGAGGTCGTGCCAGATCTGTTTGTCGGCCGGGCTGCCGTAGCGCAGGGGCTGGTTGCGCACGATTTTGAAGCGGCCGGCGAGCTGGGAGCCGCGCACGCCGGTCAGTAGCGGCGAGGATTCGACGTCGATGCCGGAGTAGACGAAGGTCGCCGGGATCCGCTCGCCGAGGTACTTCAGCTGGTCGGAGGTCTCGGCGCCGGCCCGGCTGCGGGTGTCCATCAGGTGCACGTCGTCGACCAGGACCAGCTGAGTGCCCATCTCGCACAGCAGCTCGCACACGGCGTTGGTGATCTGGATCTGGTTCATCCGCTCCAGCGTCGGCAGGCCGAGGAAGCGGGCGAACTCGCTGATGAGCATCTTCGGGGTGGAGGACGGCGGCACGGTGATGAACAGGACCGGCAGCCGCCCGTCCTGGTTCGGGTGGCGGCGCCGGTCGGCGAGTTCGACGGTGCGCCCGAGCTGCTGCATGGCGGTGGTCTTCCCGGTGGTGGCGGGCCCGGAGATGATCAGGCCGCGTCTGGCTCCGCCCTGCTGGCCGCGGTTGAGCAGCAGCAGACGGCGTACCGCGGTGGAGATGATGTCCATCGCGGGGGTCTTCAGCACCACGAACCGTGCGTGGTAGTCCTCCCGCTGCTCCAGCGTCCATTCCTGGTCGCCAACGTCCAGCGCCGGGGCGTGGGGCGTGTCGACGAACTGCTGCCATCCGTCCCACGTGGTCAGCGGACTGAACGTGCTCGTGGTGGCGGGCTGGGCCGCTGTCACCATGCCTGGGCCTCCTGGTACGGGTCGTAGATGCGCATGCCGCCCGCCGCGGCGGTGTCCGGCGTCTGCTCAGCGGCCTGGTCCCGGGCCGTTTCGGCCGTCGGCAGGGAGGCTTCGGCCTCATCCGCGTGGTCTGCCGCGGTGTCCTGGCCGTCGGCGAGGGCGGCGAGAAGGTAGTCCTCGTCGTTCGCGTTGTCCTCGATGTCGTCCAGGCTGTCGTCGGCGTCCCAGCCGTCGGCATCTTGAAACGGGACGGTGAAGGAGCCGGGCAGCTCGAACGACGCCCCCGGCGCGAGAGGCGCAGGCCACTGCTGCGGGGTGGTGGCGGGGGAGGGGCCGGTCATCTGCGCGGCCGCCTGGGCCCGGGCGGCTACCGTCCGCTCCCGCCTGCTGCCCAGTCCCTGGCTGGCACGGCGCAGCAGCGTATCGAGTGCCTGGGCGATGGCCGCCTCGTGCTCTTCACGGCCTTGTCGGCGTTCCACGGTGCGGCGGACGTGGTCGAAGGTGAACGCGGTGAACGGGCGCCGGACCGCCTCCGCGTGGACCCACGGCACCTCGAGCCATCCCTCGGGCAGGCGCACCCACACCCGGTTCGGGTCGTAGGGGTTGTGGTGGACCTCCCACCGTCCGTTCTTGTCCGCCCGCGGCGAGCGCCGGCGCCGGTAGGGGTTCAGACCGGGGTGGTCGTAGGTGCGGTAGCTGAAGCGGATGTCGTAGTCGTTGACGGCCTGCCACCGAAGAGGTAGCAGCTCGACGTAGTCGTCGGCGGACAAGGGCACCGGTACATGCCCGGTCAACGCCACCAAAGCTGCCCACATCTCGTTGGGGGAGACGGCGACCTTCGGCATCATCGGGTGCCGCAGCGCTTCGTGCCGGCGTTCCTGCCACGCGCAGATGACCCACTCGTCCAGCAGTTCCTGAAGCTGCGTCAGGCTCCAGCAGGCATCCTGTTCCGCGGCCGCGCCCCGCTGGGAGACATCGGAGCCGGTGTGGCCCGGCAGGTACTGGCTGAAGCCGTCGGCGATGGCGCGGAAGGTCCGCTCCACGTTTCCCTTCGCCGGGCCGTTCGCCGGCGGCACCGGCTGCACCGACACTCCCAGGCTCTCGCACGCGGAGATGAACGAGGCCGACACGTACACCCGGCCCTGGTCCACGATCACCGTCTCCGGCATGATCACCGGCCGGGCGGCCGCCTGCTCCAGCCGCGCGTCCAACGCCACCAGCCGGTCATAAGGGATGACCGACCGCTGCATGGACAGGGCCGCGTCCCAGCCCGGCCGCATCGCCGCCGGCCCCACCATCTGCGCCAGCAGCATCGCCGCGTCCACCGACGTCGTGCCCACTGGACGCAGCACCGCGGCGCAGATGCTGCGCGTCGCCACGTCCAGCGCGATGCTCAGTTCGAGGCGGCCGGTCACACCGTCGTCCAGCACCGCCAGTACATCCAGCGGCGTGCTGTCCAGCATCACCAGCTCGCCCGGCCGCAGTGCCACCGTCGGCGTGAACGGCGGGGCCGGACGCGACGCATGCCACCGCCGCTGCGCCGCCGTCCCCAGCAGCCCCTGCCCGTCGGCGACCGCGTGCACCAGCCGGTTGAACGTCGATGCCGGCGGCAGGGCCACCACCCCCGCGCCGTACTCCTCCTCCAGCAGCCACCCCACCTGGCGGCGCAGCCGCACCAGCGTGCCCGTCGACCGCTCCTGCTGCCCCTCCAGCACCTTCCTGACTGCCGCGACCACCCGCTCATCGGCCCGCCCCACCGCCGACCGCTCCCGCACCGCCCGGCCGTCCACCAGCCCCCACAGGCCTTCGCTGCGGTAGCGCGCCCGCATCCGGCGCACCGTCGCCGCACTCGCCACCCAGCCCGCCGCCCTCAACTCCTCGGCCTTCGCCTGCTCCCGCTGCGCCAGGCTCCGCGTCGCCGGGTCGAACTGCTCACGCGGGGCGCCCTGCCCCACCGCGTCGGGGAAGCCGGTCTCCACCTCCCGCACATGCCGTTGCCACGCCAGAGCCCGCTTTCGTACCCCCACAGGCAGCGCTTCCAGCAGCCCGAACGGCGCCACCTTCCCTGGCGCCCACCCGCCCTCCACCCCGAAGGACGGATCGGCGAACAGGTAGGGCAGCAACACCACCGCCGAGGCACCCTCGTCGGTCACCAGCGAGACCCGGGCACCCTCCAGCACAGCGACCGTCCACAGCCGCCCGTCGTAGCGGACCCGCGCCCCGACCTCGACAACCGCCTGCGTCATGCCGCTTCGGCCTCCTGCCGAGCGACCGAGACGACAACGCGCTCGTGCAGCGGTTCGTCCAGCCGCACGCTCAGCACGCCGCTCCACAGCGTGTGAAAGACCGCGGGCCACACGGCGATCGGGTCACCGAGCTCCCGCACCGCCTCTACCGCCGGCCGCGGACTGCCGAACGCCTCCATCAGAGCGGGCATCCGTGATCCCGCGGCGTACCGGGGATGCCGGTAACCCGCCAGCCACCGCACATTGGCCACCAGCACCGGATCCGGCGGCCTCGCGAGCCGGTAGGACCAGCCCACTGCCTTGGCAGCATCCGCCACAACCCGTGCCCGCGCCGCCAGCCGGGCAGAGGGCCCGCTGCGTCCGGCGCAGTCGAGCAACAGGCCGCTGCCGCCCTGCAGTCTGGCCATCAGTTGCGGTGCATGACCGACGACCTTGCCGTCCTCGCGCCACACGAGTTCCACCGGCCGGCAGGCCAGCGCCACCACCGCCGGTTCCCGGTCCAGCAGCATGAGCTGGGTCCGCATGACACCGGACCCGTACGCCACCAGCCGCCCGGTCGTCGACGACCACCACCAGCCCGGAGCAACCCGCCGCCCGTGCCGGACGGGGAAAGGCCGTACCGCAGGACGGTCCTCCAAGACGACGTCCTGCGCAGCCTCAAGCCACGGGACCTGGTGTGTGCGCCCCAGCGGGTCTCGAAAGCGTGCATCGAGTCGGCTGGCATCTACGGCCGTATCGCCGCCGCCTCGAACAGCGTCGTTCGTCGCCTGCATACGGGTAGTCAACCCAAACTCAAGTCCTCGCCGCCGCAGCCGAGTTGACAGAAATATCCCCTGCGTCTTGGACGGCAGCCCATTGCCATCACGAGCCGGCTGCCTGATGAGACCTTGCTTCATAGTTGGCCAGGAATTTGACGCTTATCTCGCCAACCTGGGGGGTCTGCTGCGTCGTACTGGCGTCCCGCCGCCAACCCAGGGACCGAGGGGACATCCCCGGCTTCAACGCCGGTCGCATCAAGGGCTGCGTACGGACACGAAGCGAAGCAAAGGGCCCTCCTCCTTCTCCGGGGTGTAGATGCCGACCCCCAAGACGATCTGCGACGGGTCCGCCTCACCCTCGTTGACGGAGCCGTCCTCCCCTTCGTGAATGGGATATAGGAGCACCGCCCCCAGGAGTGACAACGCCCCGTCGGCCCGACCCACTGCAGCCTCGACCGCGGACTCGTGCAACGGGTTCGTGATCCTGCCGAAGGTGTCCCCCCGGTGGGCCCGACGCACTCGGCGGAAGAGCGGCAGCGATTCAAAGCCGAGAATCGATGCCGTGGGTCCGTCACCAGCGGGTTGCGGCACGACCAGTAGCCACTGGCCCCCGGGCTCCCGTCCCAGCTGCTCCAGGTAGGGGAGGTGTGGGCGCAGCTGCGGCCCGGTGCCCTCCAGCTCGGAGAAGACATGCATCAGGCGGGCGTGCGGGACCAGGCCGGTGCGGGCGCGGAGGGAGGTGGATTGACCGCTGAGCACGCGGGGCTCCGCCAGGACGTCCAGCAGTGGCCGCCACTGCTGGACGTTCCGGGCTTTCGCCGCCGCGTCCACGGGGTGGGCGAGCGGCTCGATCCACCGGCCGGGCGAGCGGATCTCGACCAGTTCGGCGTTGAAGAGAGCGTTCCGTCGCTGCTCCGGATCCACCGCGCCCAGGTGCTGCGCGAGCAGCGGGGGCACTTGGGCGGGCGTGAGCTGTGGCCTGCCGTCGACTTCGACGGCGTAGCGTGCCAGATCCTCCTGGAACGAGCGCTGGTCGCGGAAGATCGCCGCGAAGGCGTGGAAAAGGCCCTCATCGGCATCGTTCGGGACCCGCGCGAAGTAGAGCCGCATCAGGTCCTGGTAGCCGATACGGAAGCCGGCCCAGCGTCCCATCCCGGCTAGAACCACCGCGCTGTCGGTGCGGGGCCCCTGGTAGATGACGGTCAGGCCCTCGACGGTGCCGCCGTGGGAGAGCCGTGAGCCGCAGACGAGGATCTTCCAGATGTGCCGCCGCGTGAAGTCCAGCTCGTACCCGCCGTGTTCGTCGTGTGTGGATCCGCTCTCGATTACGACGGCGTTGCCGTCGGAGTCGATCCGCGACCACGCAGCAACGACGTACGGTACGAGCTCGTCGAAGGACTCGGGGACGGGCAGCCCGTCGGCCCGCTCGCAGGAAACGGGCTCGACGTCCCTTTCGTACAGCTCACGGAGCCGTCCCAGACCGTCGGCCCGGTCGTAGGAGCCCTCATACCAGAGGCGGCGCAAGCGCGCTGCCTGTTCCCGCTTCCGAATGACGCGATCCGAAGAGTTAACGATCATGGTGTGGTGGCGATAGTCGGTTCTTGCTTCGCCCCCGCCACGCGCGGCCCGGTACAGCTTCACCGCGCCGGTCAGCACGAACATGTCCATCGCCTGTCGTTCGCCCTGGTCATCGTCCTTGTCGCGGAGCACGAGGTGGCGGACGTGCGCCTTCTCCGGGGAGTTGGCGAAGGTCCGCCGCTCCTCCGGGACGTCCGAGTCGATGTCGTGGAAGTCCTCCACACCCACGTAGCCGGCGGGGCGCGGCAGGGAGACGATGAAGTCCCTCGGGAACAGGTCCTCCGAGGCGGCTGGGTCCATGAGGGTGCCGACGAAGGGTGACGTGGCGTAGGCGACGTACTGCGCCCTGGGCAAGAGGCCCAGCAGTTCCGCCGTGGCGGTCTGGACGGACGTGAAGCCCGCCTTCCCCGTTCCGGTCGCCTTCCTGTGGGTGTTCACGACACCCGGATCCCACTCGGTGCCGTCGTCGATGATCAGCGTGGGGATCTCCACCAGCGGCGTTTGGATGCTCTGCAAGTCCTTGACCAGCTTGGACAGGATGGTCTTGTTCTTCTTCACGACCATGAGCCGTACGGCCGTGGCGTGCAGGTTCTCAGGATCGTTCAGCGGCAGCTGCGGCATCCGCTTCTCGTACTCGAGCGCGGCGAGACTCTGGCGCAGGCCGGCGTAATCGTTGTCGCGCGTCGTCAGACGGACGATGTCGAACGAACCCTCCGAGGCGGGACGTCGGCCGTGCCGCAGGAATCCGTCCGCCTTGAACCAGTCGGGATCGTCCCCGTACTCGAAGTCCTCGGACTCGTCTGCGCCGCGCAGGATGTTCTCCCGCCCCACCAGATCGCGGTCGAGGGTCCGCTGCCGTTGGTATCGCAGCGTGTTGCTCGGTCCCGTCAGCACGATGACCAGGCGGTAGCCCGCGTCGACCGCCTTGGCCACGGTGCCGGTGATGTGGGTGCTCGTGCCGGACCCCACGGGCGTGATCACCAAGCCCTTGGCCTGGTATGCCGCCGCCGCGCTCGGGTTGGCCAGTTTCTCCACCACCTGGTCCGTCGCCTCGTCCAGGTCTGCCACCCTCGGGTCCGCCCACCCCCGCCGCCTCAGGAGGTCGACGTACGCGGGCCAGTACCGCCCCCGATCGGGCCGTGCCTCCGGGTCGTACCACCGGGCGAACGACGACCGGATCACCACGGGCCTGTGGCCGTCCTGGAGTCCGGCCTCGGCGAGTAGCTTTCTGATTCGCCGCGCCAGCTGATCGCGTTCCTGCTCGACCTGGGCCAGCTCCTGCTCGCGCTGGTGCAGCCGGTGGCGCAGGGAGTCCAGCTCGGCCGCGGTGCCGTCCGTGTCCGCAGCGGCCCGGCTGTCCTCCAACTCGCGCAGGCGCTCCTCCAGTTCGCGCCTGCTGCGCTCAAGGAGCCGGATGCGGCTCGCCGGATCCATGCGGCTCTCTTCGTCCTTGCGGAACAGCGCCCACACCCGGGCGGTCTCCTCCTCGGACAGCGGCGGCCGAGGGGGCTCGCCCGCGTCGTGGAGGAGGTTCTTCACGAAGTCCTCCTGCGCGGGCCGCTCGCCACTGAGCGTGCGGCTTACGGAGCTGGCGGCGCGCGCTTCCTTGTTCGCGTACGTCCGCAGGGGCATTTCGAGCCTCTGAAACAACTCGCGCAGAGCAAGGGCGAGTTCCCGGCGCTCCGGGCCCGCATCCGGGTGGAGCGGGCCGAGGGCGCCGGCCCCACTTCGACGTCTACTGGTCGTCACTGACCCAGTGTCGGCCGCCACTTGGGCCTGTCAGACTGTTGCGCACGAATTGGCAACGCGTTGCGCTCCATTGGCAACTGTTGCGCGCTGCGCACCACCCTCCGCACGCCTCAAGCTCGCAGCATGACCCAAACGGCTCCAGAAGCTCCCCAGCGCAAGACCTCCCGCCTACGCCGCGCCGCCGCGGTCGTGATCCTCGGCTTCATCGGCGGAATCGCCACGGGCCTGGGGCGCACCGCAGGAGCGGAGCTCCCGAACTGGCTCCAGCTGCTGCTTTGACAGCGCAGCGATGTGGTGACGAGTGATCAGACGAGGCCGCACAAGAGCGCCCAATGGCTAAATCCAGGGTTAAATAATGCTAAGGTCCGTGGTGGAGGTGGCGATGGCGGACCGACCGAGTCAGGATGAGCTGTTCGCGGCGGTGGACGAACTACTGGCGGGTGAGCCGGAGTTGCCGCCGTCGGCGGAGCGGGCTCGGCTGCGGGAGGCGGCCGGTATCACGCAGGCCCGGCTGGCTCAGGTGCTGCGGACTTCGACGCAGACGGTGAAGAACTGGGAGAACGGCCGCTCGGAGCCGCGCCCGCCGCGCCGTGAGGCCTATCTGCGGTTGCTGGAGGGCTGGGCGGCGAAGCACCCGGCCGAACCGGCCACCGAGCCCGTGCCGGAGACCTTCGCCGGGCCTACGCCCCCACCCCAGCACCCTGCGCCCGCCGAAGGGCCCGCTGACGACATGGCGCCTGCTCCCGAGCGTTCCCCGCGCCCCCACCGGCCTGCTCGGGCTGCATCCGGTCCGTCCGGCGCCCCGAGGCCAGCGTCGACATCACGGCGTCCGGCGCGACCCAAGGCCGCCGCGCCCGCATCCGATGCCCGCTTCCCGAACGGCCCTTTGGCCGTGCTGGACGGGGACGGCACCGCCTACTGCCTGGGTGGCGTGCTGCTGGACTGCCCGGCGGCCACCATTGCGCAGTTGGTGGAGTGGACGTTGGGGGAGTCAGGCCTCGGGCAGGCGCGGCTTCACCGGCACGGCAAGGACTCCGACCCGCTGATCGTCCTCACCGCGTCCGCGGCCGCGCGGTTCGGGCTGCCGGAGCAACTGGAGGACCGCCGGGGCCTGCGCCTGGCCGAGGACCACCCGGTCATCAAGCAACTCACCAAGGCGAAGTGGAAGTTGACCCAGCGGGGGTTCGGGCCGTGGCCGCGGATCTACCGGCCCGCGCAGGGCGGGCAGCGGCAGTGCGTGCAACTGGCGGTCCTTTCCTGGGACGCCCTCGACACTCGTGCCTGGGGCGACGCCGCGACCCTCCATCCCGCCGACCTCGCCCGCGTTCTGGGCGTGTTTGCCTCCCGGGTGCTCACCCCGCGCGGCTCGATGGCCGTGACCGGGCTTGAGTTGATGACCGCTTTGCGGCCGCCGACCCGTCCGGTCAAGGACGAGGTGACCGGTGCGTGGGTCTCCGGCCCGAACCCGGGCGCACTCACCCATCCCATGGATCCGGCCCCGCCCGAGGCGCCCCTCGAGCACCCGGTCGCCCAGGGCTGGGAGCGCGGCTTCCTGGATGAGGAGGCCTATCAGTGGGTGCGCGACCCCCACCTGCTCAGTGACGAGGAGTGCTTGCTGCCCTGGGCGGTGGGCATCGACATCAACACGGCCTTCCTCGCCGCCGCCGCCCGCCTCGCAGTTGGCCTGTCCGGGCCCGTCCACGTCACGACGCCGGTGTTCGACAAGAAGATTCCCGGCACCTGGCTGGTGGACCTGTCTGGCATCGAGCTGGACGCGCGCCTGCCCAGTCCCTTCACTCCCAGTGGTCTGCGCCCCGAGGGACCTGGCTGGTACACCACCGCGACCCTGGCGTACGCGGAGGAACTGGGCTGCGCGGTCCGCCCGCTTGAGGCGTACCTACGCCAGGAGACCGGCGCGTACCTGGATCCGTGGCACGACCGGCTCAAGGACGCCTACCTCACTACCATCGCCGACATGAGCATCCCCGTCGACAAGGACACCGACCCGGCGGCGTTCCTGGACGCGATGGCGCTGCACAAGGCGTATACGGCCGCCGACGACACCCGCCTCGACGCTCTGCACGCTGCGCTCGCCGAACTGCCCCCGGGCCGTGCCGACCTGAGTGATGAGAACCTTCCCGCCGCGGTGCGCCGGCACCGGCAGGGCGCGATGGTGCTGTCGGCGATCAAGTCGACGGTCAAGGGCGGCATCGGCAAACTCCGCGAACGACCCCAGGGCCGCCACTACCGTGACGGGGAGCGCTGGCCCGCCCTGGAACGCCCCACCTGGCGGCCCGACATCCGCGCGGCCGTCATCGCCAAGGCGCGGGTGAACATGCACCGCAAGATGGCCAAGCTCGCTGCCCTGACCGGTCGGTACCCGCTCGCCGTGCTGTCGGACTGCGTCGTCTACGCCAGCCCGGGGCCCTCCCCGCTGGATTTCCTGCCGTTGGGCGGCGAGGGCACGCCGGTGTACGGCACCTTCCGTCTCGGGGCGAACCCGGGCTTCTGCAAGCTGGAGGGTGTCCAGGAGATGGCGTGGGCTGTGGACCTGATGGAACAGGGCTACAACCCCGCCCGCCACATCAAGGGCGGCGACGCCGTCGCGGACGAAGGGGAGTAGGCCGTGGTGCGAGGGATCCGTCCGGGCAACGCCGACGCCGACGACGCCCTGGTCCAGGAGGCCATCGAGCGGGCCGACCAGGAAGTCTTCACCCACGACCCGCCCAAGACTCTCAAAGGGCGTATCAACTTCCTGGTGAAGCAGCTGAAGACGACCAGGGCCGTCGCCCAGGAACTCGGCATCACCCAGCGCTCCGTGGAGCGCTACCGCACCGGCGCGCGCAAACAGCCGCCCGAGGCGATCGCTGACCGGATCGACGCGGCCGTACGCGCCCGCTGGCAGCCCCGCGTCCGCGACCGGCGCCGCAAGCAGGCCGCCACCACAACCGGTATCACCGTCGAAGCCCGCGCCCGGTTCGGCTACAGCGCGCCGATCGGCACGACCGACGACGGCCGCACACGGCGCATCACAGTGCACCTCCCCGCCGACTACGCCCGGCGCCTCTTCGACGCCCAGAAGGGCATGGGCGACCAGTCTCTCAACGAAGTTATCGCCGAAGGCATCCAAGAAACATATTTCAAAGACCACGGACGACGCGCCGACCATCTCGAAGTCGAATTCACAGACATCGACTACATCGATATCTCACTCTAAAAAGAAAGTCCCCGCCTAGAAGAAATATTGAGTTTCCCCGCGTGGCCAGGGAAAGGACGTCCTGGCCCGGCTCCCTCGGCCAGGTACCGGATCAACGCGACGCGCCTGCCCTCGTCGAGGACGTCGTCGAGGGAGGTCATAGTTGTTCGCCAGTTCGTCGGGCTTCTTCTTGCCCATCACGCGGCGGAGGATGTCGGCCTCGCCGAGCGAGTAGCCGACGATGATCTGGGCGGCCTTCTGCACCTGCTCCTGGTAGACGATCAGGCCGTAGGTGACGTCCAGGACCTCCTCGAGGGGCACGCTGTTCGAAGGTCTTCGGATCGTCGAGCGGGAGCCACAGCAGGTCGATGTCGAGGCCCTTGTTGGCCTTCGCCATCTTGATGGCGTCGTCCATGATCGTGAGGTTGCGCAGGCCCAGGAAGTCCATCTTCAGCAGGCTGAGCGACTCGCAGCTCGGGTAGTCCCACTGTGTGATGGTCACGCCGTCGGTGTGCCGGACCCAGACGGGCACGTGCTCGGTGATGGGCTCGCTGGACATGATCACGCCGGCGGCGTGCACGCCCATCTGCCGGACGAGGCCCTCGACGCCCTTGGCGGTGTCGATGACCTTCTTCACGTCCGGTTCGTTCTCGTACATCCCGCGGATCTCGCCGGCCTCGTTGTAGCGCGGGTGCGAGGGGTTGGTGATGCCGTTGAGGTCGATGCCCTTGCCCAGGACGTCGGCGGGCGTGGCCTTGGTGAGCCGGTCGCCCATCGCGTACGGGTAGCCCAGCACGCGCGCGGAGTCCTTGATCGCGTTCTTGGCCTTGATCTTGCCGTAGGTGCCGATCATGGCGACCTTGTCGGCGCCGTACTTCTCCGTCACGTACCGGATCACCTCGACGCGCCGACGCTCGTCGAAGTCGATGTCGACGTCGGGCATGGAGACGCGCTCGGGGTTGAGGAACCGCTCGAAGATCAGGCCGTGCGGGATCGGGTCGAGGTCGGTGATGCCCATGGCGTAGGCGACGATCGAGCCGGCCGCGGAGCCTCGGCCGGGGCCGACCGCGATGCCCTGCTTCTTGGCCCACATGATGAAGTCGGCGACCACGAGGAAGTAGCCGGGGAACCCCATCTGGATGATGACGTCCATCTCGTAGTCGGCCTGCTTCTGGCGGTCCTCGGGGATGCCGCCGGGGAAGCGGCGCGCCATGCCGCGGCGGACCTCCTCCTTGAACCAGGTGACCTCGGTGTAGCCGTCGGGGATGTCGAACTTCGGCATGAGGTTCTTGGCCTCGAACATGCCGGTGGTGTCGACCATCTCGGCGACCAGGAGGGTGTTGGCGCAGCCCTGCTGCCAGGCGTCCGAGGAGTCGATGGCGTACATCTCGTCCGTGGACTTCAGGTAGTAGCCGGTGCCGTCGAACTTGAAGCGGTCGGGGTCGGAGAGGTTCTTGCCGGTCTGGATGCACAGCAGGGCGTCGTGGGCGGTCGCCTCGTGCGCGTAGGTGTAGTAGTGCGAGTCGTTGGTGACCAGCGGGGGGATGCCGAGCTTCTTGCCGATGTCGAGCAGGCCGTCGCGGACCCGGTGCTCGATGTCGATGCCGTGGTCCATCGGCTCCAGGAAGTAGCGGTCCTTGCCGAAGATGTCCTGGTAGTCGGCGGCGTCGTTCCAGACGGGATGTGCCGTGCCGCCCTTGTCCACGGCCCGACCACCGGGGTCGGGCCGTGGACAAGGGCGGAGGAGCCGGTGGTCCCTCCTGTTGGAAGGGCCGTTGTCAGTGCCTGGTCCTACTGTGGCAACGACAGGGAGGAGCAGGTGATGGCGGAGATCTCTCGAACCAGCAGGGCCTGCCCGGGCGCCCCGGCAGGTGCCCGGGCAGCAGTCATCGCCGGATGTGCACGGTGATCTGCAAACCGCCAGCAGTAGCTCCCGCAGCGGCGACGGCCGCGGCCGCCGTGCCGTTGCCGGTCAGGGCCAGGACGAGGACGGTGGCGAGGGTCGCCAGCGTTGTCGATCTTCTATGTAGTTACGACATGAGAACGCTGCTGACCTGCTGTGCTTAGAGTTCAGAGATGATGTTGTGACCTTGACTGGTATGACATC
>NZ_JBHJPX010000022.1:0-135591 GCF_042262425.1 Streptomyces sp. NPDC056373 | reverse complement strand
GGGTGTTTTTTTGTGTTTCCGCCCCCGCGGGGGGGTGGGGGGGGGGGCCGCGGGGGGGGGCCCCCCCCCCCCCGGACCCCCGGGGGGGCCGGGCCGGCAAACCCCTACCCCCCCCCCGCGGCCGGTGTCCTCGCGCGGGGCGGTTCAGACCGTGCTGAACTCCTTCTCCCGTTCGGTCTCCGCCGCCGTGTTCGGCATGTGGCGGGTGGCGCGGCGCAGCATGGGCGGTGCCATGACCGAGGTCACGACGGCGATCAGGATGATCACCGTGTACGTGGCGTTGGTGAGCACCCCGAGTTGCAGACCGACGGTGGCGAGGACGATCTCCATCACGCCCCGGGCGTTGAGCCCCGCCCCGATGGCCATCCCCTCGGCGTGGCCGAGCCGGCCCGCGCGGGCCCCGAGGTAGCCGCCCGCGAACTTCGCCAGCGTGGCCACGGTGAGCGCGACCACCGCGGCGGCCAGCACCTCCGGGCGGGCCAGCGCGGTCAGATCGACCTGGAGCCCGGCGGTGGCGAAGAACAGCGGGGCGAGCACGGCCATGACGAACGGCCGCAGCGTGCCCAGGGCCGCGCGGCCGGCCGGTCCCAGGGAGCCGATGACGATGCCGCACAGGAACGTGCCGAGGATCGGTTCCATGTCGAGGGCGTGGGTCGCCGCGGCCGAGGCCATGATTATGGCGACGACCGCGGCCGTCGCCCCCTCGGGCCGGCTCGGCTGCGCGGCGTACCGCAGCACCCGCGCGGCGACCGGTCTGGCCACCAGCAGGGCGAACGCCAGCACGGCGATCAGGTAGCCGATGCTCTTGGCCACCAGACCGATGTGCACGCCCACCGTCGCCATGGCCGACACCAGCGACAGCAGCAGCCAGCCCACGATGTCGCTGACGGCGGCCGCGCCGATGATCAGCTGGCCCACGTTGCGGTGCAGCAGATTCATGTCCAGGAGGGTCTTGGCGATCACCGGCAGTGCGCTGACCGCCAGGGCGATGCCGATGAACAGGGCGAAGGTGGCGCGCTCGGCGCCCGGCGCCATCAGCGAACCGGGCGTCAGAAGGCCGAGGCAGACGCCGAGCGCGAGCGGCAGCAGCACACTGCCCGCACTGGCCAGGCCGACGGCCCGCCCCTGGCGTCGCAGCAGGCCCAGGTCGATGTGGGCGCCCGTGACGGCGACCAGCAACAGGACGCCGAGTTGGGCGACCGCGCCCAGCAGATGCCGCTGGTCCGCGTCCGGCGGCAGCAGCCAGTCGGACAGACCGGGCAGGAGATTGCCGAACATCGACGGGCCCAGCAGCACGCCCACGCTCAGCTCGCCGACCACGGCCGGCAGCCCCAGCCGGGCCGCCACCCTGCCCAGCACCATTGCGGCGGTCAGGAACACGCAGACCTGGGCGAAGAGCAGCAGCAGGTGGTGGTGGCCGATCGCGGGGACGGCCCCGGCCGCTAACGCTGTCGTCATCTCTCGTCCTCATACCTGGGGAAGGCCTCGGCCGTCCGGCCGGAGAGCGCGTCGAGCACCGCCTCGGCGACGCCCGACGGGTTGACGGCGGAGAGCAGGTGCCCGCCTGGAAGTCGCAGCACCGAGCAGCCGGCCTCGGTGTGTCGCGACCACGCGGTGAGGTCCGAGGACGCGGTGTCGTCCAGCCCGGCGATGACCTGGATGTCGCCGGGCGAGCGGGTGTTCCGGTGCCCCGCGACAAACGATCCGGCCAGGCGCAGGTCGTCCCGGATCAGCCGGAACGCGCCGGCCGCCAGCACCGGGTCCGCGACCAGCTCCGCGGGGATCTCACCCCCCATGCCCGTCAGTACGGCCACCGCCGACTCGATGGACGTCACCTCCGCCGGGTCCAGCGGCTCGCGGGCCGACGGAGGTGAGTTGGACACGGCGAACAGCAGCGGCGGCCGCGGTTGCCGGAGCGTCGCCGCGACCGCCAGGGCGACGTACGCCCCCAGGCTCTCGCCGTAAATGGCGTCGACCGGACCGCCGAGCTGCCCGGCCGCGTCGCGCACCGCGTCGTCCGCCGTGACCAGGCACGGCTCCTCGAACCGGCGGCCGTGGCCGGGCAGTTCCACGGGCCGGAACTCGATCCGGTCGCCCAGGGCACGCCTGAGCGGCCGGAAGTAGCCGATGCCGCAGCACGAGGGCGGGACGAAGGCCACCACCGGCCGGTGCTCCTGTGTCATGGACGTCCGATCATCCGACGCGTACGGGGTTCACGCCTGGTGGATCGGGGTGCCCCGCAGCGTCTTGTCGCTGATCCTGTTGTGGCCGTACTCGTCACGGCCGCTGACCAGGAAGGCCGACCACTTCTCCAGCGAGATGCTGCCGCCGTACTCCTCGATGTGGTCGGTGCCGGGGTAGATCTGCACCTTGGTCGGCACGTATCGGGTGGCGAAGCCCATCCGGTACTTCTTGCCCGTGCTGGTGTTCGGCAGCGAGGCGTGCATCAGGGTCGACAGGAAGATCACGCACTGGCCGCGCTCCATGACCAGCGAGACCGCGTCCTCCTCATTGGGCTTCCAGTTCGGGTCGTGCTGGAGCTGGCGGTAGTCGTAGCCGAAGAAGCCGCGCGGAACACCGTCCTTGATCTCCGAGTTGATGCGGCTCTCGTCGAAGTCCATCCGCTTGGTCTCGTCATAGTTCATCTGGCGGTGCGTGCCCGGGATGATCTGGAGGCAGCCGTTCTCGATGGTGGAGTCGGTGAACGCCGTCCACACCGTCAGGGTGCCGGCGCCGAAGTTGTCCTCCGTCTCGCCCGGCCACAGCAGCTGCGGTTTGCCGCTGGCGTTGGCGAAGGTGTCGGCCTGGTGCCAGTCGGTGCCCTCGTCGCCCGGGTACTTCGGGAAGAACTCCGAACGCCAGCACAGCAGATCGGGGCCCAGCAGGGAGGCCACGCGCTCGACGATCCGGCGGTTGCACGCGTGCCGGGCGAGCAGGTCGATGTCGAGGTGCCGGTCGTAGTTGAAGATGTTCGGTGCCCCGACGCCCTTGTCCACCTCCGGATAGGCGGCGTAGGTGCGGTCCAGCGTCTCGCGCTGGACCGCCTTCCACATCTCGTCCATCTCCTCGGGGGTGTAGATGGTCAGCGGGCCGATGTAGCCGTTCTTGTGGAACGACGCCACTTCCTCGTCCGACAGGGAGAAGTCGGTCCGTGCGGTGGTGGTCATGTCCTGCCCCCTCAGTTGCGGTTCGCGGTCAGCCCTGCTCGGCCGGCCGCGCTTGTGCGACGGCCGCGCTGAGCTGCTCGGAGTAGGTGATCCTGTTGTCCAGGGCGACGCCGAAGGTATCGCCGAGATGCCTGTTCAACTTCGCGAAGGTCAGCGAATGACCTCCGATGTCGAGGAAGTTGTCGGATCCGACGATTTCCGGATCGTCCAGCTCGACGCGCAGCCACTCGACGACGGAGCGCTCGATGTCCGGTCGGCTGTATTCACCAGCCGCCTCGTCGCTCGCCGCAGAAACCTGCATGGGAGTTCCTCCTGTCGTTCTCGCAGGTGCGTTCAAAGGTCGTGCGGGCGTGCCGAAAATGCGTCGCCCGGAGTCCGGGACAGGTGTTGTGATGCCGGCCGGCCCCGCGACTCGCCCTGCGGGAGTCAAGAAATTCGGTCGCGAAGTCCGGTGTCCGTGAATGACGCGGCCCGGCCGCTTCCGGAGCGGAATCGTCGCCGTCGTCGGAGAACGTGGCGTCGTCACGCTAGACCGGCGGACGCAGGTACTTCAAGGCCCGCACCGATGCCGGGTGTCCCGTCGCCGGGACACCGCCGGGGCAAGGATGGTCACCGGGTTCGAATGCCGTATAGCCTTCGAGGACCCGCCTGACTTACCGACGACTTCCTTCTGGGAAGGGGAAACAAATGGCGAATCCCTTCGAGGACGAAAACGGCGTGTACCTGGTGCTCGTGAATGACGAGGGGCAGCATTCCCTGTGGCCGTCCTTCATCGACGTACCCGCCGGGTGGACCGTCGCCAAGGGTGAGGCCAGCCGTCAGGCCTGCCTCGATTTCATCAATGGGAACTGGACCGACATGCGTCCGAAGAGCCTGGCCGAGGCCATGGCGGCCGACCGGGCCTGAACAGCCTTGAATCCCGCCACATTGTCGAGGGAAGCGGAGAAGACATGCGTGTTCAGGCGGCCGAGATGGCGCCGGAAATCACCGAGCTGGCCGATGACGACCTCGAACTCCTGCTGCTGATACGGAATTTCGAGCTGGCTCTGCTGGATCTGTTCGCCGCGGGACAGCTCAACGGCACGACCCACACCTGCCTGGGGCAGGAGTACGTGCCGGTCGCCCTGGCCCCGTTGCTCCGTGACGACTTCGTCTTCAGCAACCACCGCGGTCACGGGCACTACCTCGCCCGGTTCAGGGACCCCGCCGGGCTGCTGGCGGAGATCATGGGCCGGTCCGGCGCGGTGTGCGCCGGTGTCGGCGGCAGCCAGCACATCTACCGGGACGGCTTCCTGTCGACCGGAGTGCAGGGACAGAGCCTGCCCGTGGCCGTGGGCGTCGCCCTGCACTACCGGCGGACCGGCGAGGAGCGCATCGCCGTCGCGCACATCGGGGACGGCACCTGGGGCGAGGGCTCCGTCTACGAGGCACTGAACATGGCGCGCCTGTGGGAGGTGCCCCTGCTGGTCGTCGTGGAGGACAACGGCATCGCCCAGTCGACCCCGACCGAGCGGCAGCTGGCCGGCACCGTCTCCGACCGTGCCCGGGCGTTCGACGTCGAGTACCACTCGATCCACGGCACGGACGTCAACGCCATTCGCGCCGAACTCGCTCCGGTCGTGGCGGACGTGCGACGCAGGGGCGTCCCGGCCGTCGTGCACTTCCACTGCCTGCGGCTCGGCCCGCACAGCAAGGGGGACGACACCCGTTCCGAGGCCGAACTGGCCGACGTGCGGGCCCGGGAGTGGAGCGCGCGGTACGCGAGGCACTACGGCGACCGGTTCGCCGCGGCGGACGCCCGGACCAAGGCGCTCATGGCCGATCTGGTGGCGGAGGTGTCCGCCCGGCCGCCGTCGCGGTGGCCCGGCCTGACCGACGCGTACCCGGGGGCCGCCGCGTGAGCACACTGAACAGGATCGTCGCCGAGGTGCTGGGCATCGACGAGGACGAGATCACCGACGACACCGGGCCGGCCGTCAACGCGGAGTGGACCAGCCTCCGGCACGTGCAGATCGTCGCAGCCGTCAACCGGCAGTTCGGGGTCGGCCTCACCCCCCGGCAGGCCCGTTCCTGCCGCAGCGTGGGCGACCTGCGCAAGGTCCTGGCGGAGAGAGGACATCTGGTATGACTACGGTCGCGGCCGGCACCGTCGGCACCGTCGCACCCCGCGTCGCGGAGCACCTCAATCGCGCGCTGCACGCACTGTTCCGCCGCGAGGAGCGGCTCCATCTGCTCGGCGAGGACGTGTCCGACCCGTACGGCGGCGCGTTCAGGATCACCAAGGGTCTCTCCACCGGGTTCCCGGACCGCGTGCTGTCCACACCACTGAGCGAGGGCGGCATCCTCGGAGTGGCCGGAGGACTCGCCCTGGCCGGTGACAAGGCCATCGTCGAGATCATGTTCGGCGACTTCATCGCCCTCGGCTTCGACCAGGTGATGAACTTCGCCTCCAAGTCGGTGTCGATGTACGGCCGCGAGGTCCCCGTACCGCTTGTCGTCCGCTGCCCGGTGGGCGGCAACCGCGGCTACGGGCCGACCCACAGCCAGAGCCTGCAGAAGCACTTCGTCGGCATCCCCAACCTCTCCCTCTACGAACTATCGCCCTACCACGATGCCGGCGCCGTGCTCGACGCCGCCTTCGAACAGGGCGCGCCTGCCGTCTTCTTCGAGGACAAGGTGCTCTACACCCGGCGGATGTACCGGGACGGCCGAGCCGGCGACGGCTACCGCTACGAGATGCTGGGCACGGCCGGCACCGGCTGGGCGCACACCTTCCCCGAGGGGGAGCGCCGCACCGCCGACGTCGTCGTGATCGCCCCGGGCGGCATGGCCCACCGCGCCCTGGACGCCGCCCGCGCGCTGCGGGACGGGCACGGCAGGTCGGTGCACCTGCTGACCCCCAGCCGGCTGTACCCGCTGGACCTGGACCCGGTGCTGCCGCTGCTCTCCGGGGCGGGACGGATCGCGGTCGTCGAGGAGGGCACGGCGGGCGGGACCTGGGGCGCGGAGGTGGCGCGCCTGCTGTACGAGCGGATCTGGTCGTCGCTGACCGGACCGGTGATCCTGCTGAACTCCGCCGACTCGATCATTCCGACCGCTCCGCACCTGGAGAGCCGGGTGCTGCTGGGCCGCGACCACATCGAGGCCGCCGTGCGGGCCGCGGCCGGATGGGACGTCCCACCGGCGGCAGCAGCCGGCGAACGGTCCGCGAGCGGGGCCCGGCCCACCGACGAGGCGGCGGACGACGTCGCGCTGAGCGTGCCCAAGCTCAACAACAACGACACCTCCTACCTCGTCGTGGAATGGCTGGCCGAGGACGGCGCGTGGGTCGACGAGGACGCCTCCGTCGTGTCCCTGGAGACCTCCAAGGCCGTCGAGGACGTCACCGCGCCCGTCGCCGGCTACCTCCAGCAGCTGGTGCCCGCGGGGGAGGAGCGGGGTGTCGGCGCGCTCCTGGCCCGCCTCCTCCCGCAGCCTCCCGGCCAGGCGGTACCGGCGCCCCGGGCCGAAGCGCCGGACGTGGCGCCCGCCGCCGGCACGCCGGGTCCCGGAGCCGTCCACACGCTCGACCGCGCCCAGCAGGGCACCGCCGCCGTGGTCGCCAAGAGCCATCGCGAGGTACCGACCGGCTTCACCGTGGTCCGGGCCGACGTGGACGCCGCCCTGGACACGCTCGGCCGGCTCGAGGCGGAGAGCGGAGAGGCGTTCGGACTCGCCGAGGCGGTGATCAAGGCGGTGGCCGCGGCGTACGACGAATTCCCCCTCTTCTTCGGTTCGCTGGCGGACGAGCGCACCGTCGTCGTCGCCGACGCCCCGCACGTCGGGGTCACCGTGGACGCCGGCGGGGGGTTGTACGTGCCGGTCGTCCGCGACGCGGCCCGGCGGTCCCTCGCCGACATCGCCGACACCCTGATGGACTTCCGGATGAAGGCGCTGACCCAGGGCTTCTCCGCCGCCGAACTGGACGGCGGTGCCATCTCCGTCTCGCTCAACCCGGACCCCGGCGTCGTCCTGGTCCACCCGATCGTGCTGTGGCCCCAGCTGTGCATGGTCTCGGTGGGCGCCGTCGGTGAGGAGTACCGAGCGGGGCAGGACGGCACACCGACTCCCGTCCGTACCGTGCACCTCGGCCTCGCCTACGACCACCGGGTGGTCAACGGCCGGGACGCCGTCCTGTTCCTCACCCGCCTCAAGGAACGCCTGGAGCAGCCGGACCAGCTGCGGACCCTGCTCGACGACGGGAGCGTCCGACCATGACGAGGGAGCTGCGGTGTTCGGGATGATGTCGTTCGGCTCGGCGACCGGGGAACACGTCCCGGTGGCCGACGTCGTGTCGGAGTACACCCCTGACGTGGAGCGGGTCCTGGCGTACGGCTACCGCGCCGTCCACCGTGCCGGGGACGACGTCGGGCTCACCGACCTGTCGGAGGACGCGGCCCGCCGCGCCCTGGAGCGGTCGGGCACCGACCCGGCGGACCTCGACCTGCTGGTGCTCGCCATCACCGACGTCCCCGAGTACCTGTACTGGGACCCGGCGGCCGAACTCCAGGCACGGCTGGGCGCCCACAGCGCCGAGGCGGTCCTGATCAGCCAGGGCTGCCACGGCGGTATCACCGGCTTCGACACGCTCGCGGGCCGGTTCGCGACCCATCCGGACTACCGGCGGGCCTTGTTCGTCGGCGCGAACCGCACGTGCGAGGCCTACTGGAACCGCATGGCGACGCATTCGCTGCTCTTCTCCGACGGCGCGGCGGCCGCGGTCGCGGACCGCGGCCACGACCGGTTCCGCTGGCTGGCGAGCGAGGTCATCACCGACGGACGCTACGCCGACCTCTTCCTGATGGAACAGGGCGGTGCGGCCCTGCCGTTCGCCCCCGGTGACGAGAGCCCGGCGGCGCGGGACGCCTGGGACATGATGGAGTTCTTCGACTACGACTCCGACCGTTTCGAGGCGTTCATCGACCTGATGAACGACCGGGTGCGGGAGGTTGTCGCCCGTGCCTGCAAGCGGGCCGGCGTCGACCCCGGAGATCTGGCCCGGGTCGTCCTGCTCAACGACAACCGGCAGACGCTCACGGCGCTCGCCGAGCGGCTCGACGTGCCCCTGGACCGCACCAACCTCGACTTCTCGCTGGAGCACGGCCACTTCGGCGCGGCGGACCACCTCCTCACGCTGCCCCACCACGTCGCGTCGGGCGACCTGCGGGACGGGGACCTGGTGGCGTTGGCCGGCATGGGCCGCGGCATGCACTGGGGATGCACCGTCGTGCGGTGCTGACCGGCCCGGTCACGGGCGTTGCCGGCTCCCGGCGACCGGGGGCGCACACGAGACGAGCGGACGACGAGACCATACGGCGGTCGGGACGAGAGGACCCACATGAGCGAGACAGCGACGGACACCGCGAGGCCGGCGGCCGGAACCGGATGGCTGCGGCTGTTCCACCGCGCGCAAGCCGACGCGCCCCGGCTGGTCTGCTTCCCGCACGCCGGCGGCGCGGCCTCCTTCTACTTCCCGCTCTCGGCCGCCCTGGCACCGAGCGCCGAGGTGCTCGCCGTCCAGTATCCGGGGCGCCAGGACCGCCGCGGCGAGCCGTGCGTGGACAGCGTCCCGGCCCTCGCCGACGCCGTCGTGGGTGAGCTGCGTCGGTGGCAGGACCGCCCCCTCGCCCTCTTCGGCCACAGCATGGGCGCCTCCGTGGCCTTCGAGGTGGCGCGGCGACTGGAGGCGGAGGGGGGCGGTCCGAGGGCCCTGTTCGTGTCGGGCCGGCGATCTCCGCGCATGATCCGGGACGAAGGCATCCACCGGGCGGACGACGACGTGCTGATCGCGCACCTCGCCCGGCTCAGCGGCACGGACGCCCGGATCCTCGGCGACCCGGAGCTGCTGGAGCTGATCCTACCGGCGATGCGGGCCGACTACCGGGCCGCCGAGACCTACCGGTACACGCCGGGACCGCCGCTGCGGTGCCCCCTGTCCGTCCTCACCGGCGACGACGACCCCCAGCTGTCACCGGCCGAGGCGCGCGACTGGGTCACGCACACCACAGGGGCGCACGAGCTGACGGCCCTGCCGGGCGGGCACTTCTACCTCGCCTCCCATTGGAGCCGGGTGGCGGAGCTGATCCGCGCACGACTGGGCTGACACCGCCACCGACGACCTCCCGACGACCCGGGTCCTGCTTCCACGACCCGGGTCGTCGCACGTATGCCGCACGGCGCCAGCCAACGGGTGATGCGGCCCCACAATGGCGTCACTCTGACTCCGCTGGAACTCGAGGCCTCGTGACCTGCTGTTCCCCTGGTGGAAGCTGTTGAACATGGGAGGGAATCCACGCGCTTTCAGCCGTGCATCGCACACTGTGCGCCATCATGCCCGGTGTCGGCTTGGTTGTGGCGCCATGTGATGTCATGATGGCGCTATGGCTCCTCCGTGTTTGCCGCGCTCTCCGATCTCCCGGCTCGCCCACGGATGGGGAGTGCCCCAACAGCACTTCTGGCTCCGCGGTGACCGGCCCGCCGGGCCGGTCCGCTTCGACGAGTGCCGGGGTGTGTGGAACGTCTACGGACACCCCGAGACGGTCCGGGTGCTCTCCGACCCCGGCGTGTTCTCCTCCGACACGAACCGGCACTTCCTGCCGGAGCCCGACGACTACGACACCGGCGGCATGCTCACCCAGCTCGACCCGCCCGAGCACCGTGCCCTGCGCCGGCTCGTCGGCGGGACCTTTACCCCGGGGGCCGTCGCCGCACTGGAGCCGCGCATCACCTCGCTCACCCGCGAGCTGCTCGACGCCGTGGACGACCGCCACGAGATCGAGTTGATAGGGGACTTCGCCCAACCGCTGCCCATCACCGTCATCGCCTGCCTGCTCGGTGTGCCGCGCGACGACCGCGACCTGTTCCGGCAGTGGGCCGACGAGCTGTTCCCGGGCACCGAGCCGCCGTCGGTAGGCGGTAGCCCGGAGCAGAACCGGCACGTCGACGCCGCGTACGACCTGTCACGGCGGATGACCGACTACTTCGCGGCGCACATCGACGAACGTCACCGGCACCCCAGAGGGGACCTGCTCAGCCGGCTCGTCCACGCCGAGATCAACGGGGAGCGGCTGAGCGACACGGCCCTGACCGCCTTCGTGGAACTGCTGTTCCTCGCCGGATACGTGACCACCGCCCTGCTCCTCGGCAACACCGCCCTCTGCCTCGACGCACACCCCGAACACACGGCGCGGCTGCGTGCCGACCGAAGCGGCATCCCCGCCGCGATCGAGGAGTCCTTGCGTCTGATGACCCCCTTCGCCGTCTTCCACCGAGTCGTCACCGAGCGCGTCGAACTGGGCGGGCAGCGGCTGCTACCGGGCCAGATCGTCGCGCTCTGGCTGGGCGCGGCCAACCGCGACGAGAGCGTCTTCTCCCGGCCGCACGTGTTCGACCCCGCACGCGACCCCAACCCCCACCTCGGCTTCGGCCGCGGCATCCACTTCTGCCTGGGCGCCCCGCTGGCCCGGCTGGAGGGCAGGATCGCGCTCGGCGCCCTCCTGGACCGCTTCCCCCGGCTGCGCACCGACCCCGACAACCCGCCCGTCTTCTTGACCTCCCCGGAGGTGTCCGGGCCGCGGCTCCTTCCGCTGCTCACCGGCAGGAGGGCGGCGTGACCGGTCACCAGGCCGTTCCCGGGCCGTCCGGCACGGACACGCCGGCCGTCCTGGCGCGCGGGCTGCGCAAGGCGTACGGGCGCCGCACCGCCCTCGACGGTCTCCACCTGACCGTCCCGCACGGCACCGCCTTCGCGCTGCTGGGCACCGGATCCTCCGGCAAGACCACCGCCCTGCGCGTCCTCGCGGCCCATACCCCCGCGGACGGCGGCCGCATACGGGTCGCGGGGTACGACCCCGCGTCCGACCCGCGTTCGCTGCGTGCCGCGGCCGGGCTTCTCAGCCGTGCCCCCGCGGTGGACGGCCGCCTCACCGCCGAAGAGAACCTGCTCCTAACCCCCCGACTGCGGCGGCTACCGGCGCCGAACGCCCGTGCCAGGGCCGCCGGCCTCATCGAACAGCTCGGACTGACGTCGGCGGCGGCCGCACCCGCGGCCACCCTCCCCGGCGACCTGCGGCGCCGGTTGGCGCTGGCGTTGCTGCTGGCCGGGGAACCGGAGGTCGCCCTGCTGGACGAACCCGCCGAGGGCCTCGACGCGGTGGGCCGCCGCCTCGTGCGCGGGGTCGTGCGCGACCTCGCCGCCGACGGCGCCGCCGTCGTGTTCACCACGTGCTCCCCGCACGAGGCGGTCCGCCTCGCCGACCGGATCGGCGTGCTGCACCGGGGCCGGATCGTCGCGGAGGGCACCCGGGAGGAACTGCTGCGGCTGGTGCCCGGCGGCCACATCCGGCTCCACTTCGCCACCGCCGCCGACCTCGCCACCGCGGCCGGGCTGTTCCGCCTGCACACCGCCGAGCTCGATCCCACCGCGCTCAGCCTGCAGATCCCCGGCGACGGCAGCGCCGGCCTGGTGCGCGCCGTCCTCGACGTACTGGACGAGGCCCGCCTTGTCCCCCGACGGCTGTCCGTGCACAGTCCCGGCATCGAGGACGTCTTCACCGCGCTCACCGGTGGCGGACCGCGGCCCGCACCACCCGCGGGCCGTGCCGTTCCCGGCGGCCGGGCAGCTGCCGGCGGGGAGCCCCGCGGCGGCCGGTGGTGGCGGCACAGTGCCCTGCCCGTCATGGCCGCGGCGCTGCTGCTCCTTGCCCTTTTCGCGCAAGCCGGACGCCGCGTCCTGCTGGGCGCGCTACCGGTGATCGTGCTGTGCGCCGTGCCGCTCCTCGCGACCCAGGCCCGCGCCGGACCGCGGCACCACCGCGCCGCCCCGTCACCCGGCCGTACCGGGCCGCCCTGACCGAAACCGAGTCCGAGGCGCCGGGCCCGCTCTTCGCCCACCTCGTTTTTCCTTGACACACCTGGAGTTGATTCACCGTGGCTACCCTGCTGTACAAACTGGGCCGGTTCGCCTTCCGGCGACGAGGCGTCGTCGTCCTGCTGTGGCTGCTCGCCCTCGGCGGTGCCGCCTTCGCCGCTTCGACCGCGCCCGCCCCGCCCGCCGACACCTTCTCCATGCCCGGCACGGAGTCCCAGAAGGCCTTCGACCTGCTGAAGGAGAAGTTCCCGGCGGCCAGCGCCGATGGCGCCTCGGCCCGGGTGGTGGTCCGCGCGCCGGAGAACAGCAAGATCTCCGACGCCGGGCCCCGCAAGGAGGTCGCCGCCCTCGTCTCCGACCTCTCGAAGGCCCCGGAGGTCGTCCGGGTCTCCGACCCCTTCTCCGGGGGAGCCGTCAGCGAGGACGGCACGACGGCCTACGCCGTCGTCACCTACGACGTCGCCGCCGCCGAGGTCTCGGACCGGGCGCACGACGCGCTGCTCCAGGCCGCCGCCGATGCCCGCGCGGACGGACTCACGGTGGAGATGGGCGGTGACGCGGTCCCCGTGGACCAGGCGCTGGGCGGTACCGCCGAACTCATTGGCATCGGCGTCTCCGCGGTCATCCTCATCCTGACCTTCGGCTCGCTGTTGGCGGCCGGCATGCCGCTGATCACGGCCCTCATCGGCGTGGGCATCGGCATCTCGGCGATCGGCGCGCTCGGCAGCACCCTCGGTCTGTCCTCGACGACCACCACGCTGGCCATGATGATCGGCCTGGCGGTCGGGATCGACTACGCCCTCTTCATCGTCTCCCGCTACCGCGCCGAGATGGCCGAGGGCCGGGACCGCGGGGAGGCCGCGGGACGCGCCGTCGGCACCGCCGGATCCGCCGTCGTCTTCGCCGGCCTCACCGTGATCGTCGCCCTCGCCGGCCTCGCCGTCGTCAACGTCCCGATGCTCACCAAGATGGGCCTCACCGCCGCCGGCACCGTCGCCATCGCGGTCCTGGTCGCCGTCACGCTCGTGCCCGCGCTGCTCGGCTTCGCCCCCTACCGGGTGCTGCCCCGCCGGGAGCGCAAGCGGATCGCGGGCAAGCCCCTGAGCGCTCGTCAGCGCCGCAAGGAGGAGAAGCGGGCGGCCCGGCAGCGTCCGAACCTCGGAGCCCGCTGGGCCGGGTTCGTGCTGCGCCGCCCCGCCGCCGTCCTCCTGCTCGGGGTGCTGGGCCTCGGCGCCATCGCCGCGCCCGCCACCAGGCTGGAACTGGGCCTGCCCGGTGAGGGCACCATGGCTCCCGACACCACCCAACGCAAGGCCTACGACATGCTGTCGGAGTCCTTCGGCCCCGGCTTCAACGGCCCCCTGCTGGTGACCGTCGAGGCCGAGGACGCCAAGGCCGTGGCCGGGGACGTCGCCGGCGAACTCAGCGACCGGCCCGGTGTCGCCCAGGTGGGCTCGCCCACGCCCAACGAGGCCGGTGACACCGCCATCGTCAACGTCGTACCCGAGACCGGGCCGACGGAGGGCACGACGGAAGAGCTGGTGAAGACCCTGCGGGGCGACCTGCACGACTTCGGGCGGGCCGACGACGTCGAGGTACTGGTGAGTGGTCAGACGGCCATGTTCATCGACTTCTCCAGGACGCTCAACGATGCGCTGGTGCCGTACCTCGCGCTCGTCGTCGGCCTCGCCTTCGTCCTGCTGATCCTCGTCTTCCGCTCGCTCCTCGTGCCGCTGAAGGCCGCCCTCGGTTTCCTGCTGTCGGTCTCCGCTGCACTCGGCGTGGTCGTGGTGATCTTCCAGTGGGGCTGGTTCGCCGACATCGTGGGCGTGGACCAGCCGGGGCCTATCATGAGCACGATGCCGATCTTCATGATCGGTGTGGTCTTCGGGCTCGCCATGGACTACGAAGTGTTCCTGGTGACGCGGATGCGCGAAGCCTACGTCCACGGCGAGTCCACTCGCCAGGCCGTCGTCACCGGCTTCCGGTACAGCGGACGGGTGGTCGCCGCTGCCGCCCTGATCATGACGAGCGTGTTCTCCGGGTTCGTCATGGAGGACAACGACTTCGTGAGGATGGTCGGCCTGGGTTTGGCCCTTGCCGTGCTCTTCGATGCCTTCGTCGTGCGCATGGCCATCATCCCGGCCCTGTTCGCCCTGTTCGGCGACCGCGCCTGGTGGCTGCCGAAGTGGCTCGACCGGGTACTGCCCGACATGGACGTGGAGGGCGGGAAGCTTTCGCGCCGACTCGGTGCCCCGCCCCACCCGCGGCCCGCGCAGGAACCCGAGTACAGCCGCTGACCCGCTGTGGGGCCGGTCCGTTACCGGACCGGCCCCACGGGCAGGACGCGGCGGCCGGCCCGGCGCTACGGCGCCTGCCTGCCCGCTCCGCACCGCTCGTCGGCGCAGGAGGCCGCGGCGGGTGCGCTGAGATGCCGGTAGGTGTACGCGGCGGAGACGAGGGCCATGTGATGGTGCCACCCGGGGAACGAACGCCCCTCGAAGTCCAGCAGTCCGAAGTCCCGCTCCATGGACTCCACCGCGTTGGCCGTCCCGGTGTGCGCGGCGGCGATCGAGGCGACGTCGGGAAGGCCCCGGTGGGCGAGGCTGGTGATCCACAGCGGACCGGTGACCGAGGGCTCGCGCACCTCGGTGAACAGCCGGTAGTGCGGGCCGAGGGAATGGCCTTGCGACAGCCCGGGCGCATGGACGAGCGAGGTCTGGAAACGTGCGACGCGTTGCCGCCCGTCAGGCGCGGTGACAACCGCCAGTTCCGTTTTCTGCGCTGAGAGCCTGGCTCTCGCGCTGACCGGCGGGGGAGTGGCCGCCACGTTGCCGACCGGCACCACGGGCAGGTGCGGGGGCACCGCCACGACGAAGTCGCGCCGCCGTTTGGCGAGTCCGCTCAGCAGATACCGTACGTCCGGCTCGTCGCCCATGTCCGCCACGACGACCGGGGACGACGACGGGGTCCGGGCCGCCAGCCGGTCGACGAGACGGAGCGCCAGTGCCCACAGCGGCCGGTACTGCTCGGAGTCGGGGATGCGCACATCGCTGCGCCGGCCGGGGTCCTCCACCCAGGACGGCGATAGGTACAGACTCCAGTCGACGGGGAACTGGACGGCACCGACGGACAGGAACGATCCCAGCCCCAGTTGACAGTTGACGGTGCGGCCCGACTCCAGGTCGAAGTGCCGGTCCACTCCCACCGAGCGGTTGCCGCGCTTGGGCAGGACCGCCCGGCCGATGTTCCACACGGGCTGGGATCCGTGGCCCTCCACCCAGTGGGTCAGTTCCTCCATGACCGCGTCGAAGTCCCACGGACTGAGACTGACGAACTGCCGCAGCGCCTGCGCGACGGACGGATCGCACGAGGTGGTGGCCGCGAGCCGGCGCACCGATTTCTTCCCGGGCGTGATCAGCAGACCGTTCAGATAGGTGTAGGCCCACTTCCGTTGGTCGGCCCGACGCAAACTACTGAAGATCGTTGCGCTGAAATCAGCCAGTGGCAGTGCAGAATTGCTGCCACTAGGGGCAATAAATGATCTTGGTGACGCGCATGTATAAGCCATATCCATGCCGCAATAACTCCCCCGATGTTACTGAGCGTTGATGCGGCGAAGTCTAAGCGGAGTGTCGCAATGGCGCCACCCCCTGGCGGGGTCCTGGCTTGTATTGGCGCCTATGGTGGCGCAAGCTTGCAGGGGTGCCGGAGGATAGGAGGATGACGGGATTCCGCTCCGGCCGTCGACCGGGGTGGGCCGCGCGTCTGGTCTGCTGGCGCGAGCGCCGCCGCCTCTCCCAAGCGTCTCTGTACTGGGCGTTTCTTGGATCATTCGCGGCGAATCGCCTTCCGTCGCAGCGGGTTCGGCCGCGGTCGCCCCGACGCGCGGCGTGTGGCAGATCCCGGCGGTCCACTCGGAACGCGTCGCTCAGCGGACTAGACCTTTGGCGCCCGAGGGAGGCTGGAACTCCGTAAAGTCGTGTTCGATGGCGCCAAGATCCTTGAACTTGTATCTAGTGTCGGGATCTACTCGGAAGCGCGGCGGTTGGCCACCCGGACTGTCCGGGGCGCCGTATGCAGGGTTCGGTTTGATCAGGGTCTCTCTCCCTGGCGCCGTACCATGGCCGCTGCTTTCGGTGCTGTCCGCTAAAAACGGGGTGAACGCTTTCTGTATGCGATGAGGAGCCACCGCGAACCGGTACGGCTGATAAACGCGTTGTTATGGAGGGCGTGATGAGAGATCAGGTCAAAGAAGCCGAAGGCTCCAGGGCGCTGCCGTTCGGCCGGGCCGCGCAGAGGACGCGGGGTGCCGGAGCGCCGGAGTCGCGCCGCGACCAGGTGCTCACCACGAACGTGGGGTTGCACATACCCGCCGGGCTCGCCTTCGAGGAGTGGGAGCGAGCTGGACGCCAGCTGTCCGGACTGCTCAACTCGTCGTCTTGGTGGCTGGGTGACTGGTTGGTCTACGGCAAGGACCACTACGCCGACCGCTACGAACGAGGGATCCGCGCCGCCGGTCTCCAGTACCAGACGCTGCGCAACTACGCCTGGGTGTCCCGCCGTTTCGAACTGTACCGCCGGCGCTCCGCGCTCAGCTTCCAGCACCATGCCGAGCTGGCGTCCCTGCCCGTAGAGGAGCAGGAGGCCTGGCTGGACCGCGCGGAGCGGATGAAATGGAGCACCAAGCAACTGCGCAACGCCATCCGCGCCCAGCGCAACGGCACCCCGCCCGCCGCGGAGGCAGCCGAGGCGTCGACGCGCCGTCTCGCCGTGCCCGACAACCGGCTCCAGTGGTGGCACAAGGCGGCGGAGCAGTCCGGCACCGAACTGGCGGAGTGGGTGATGCACACGCTCGACGCCGCGGCCGACCGAGTGCTGAAAGAGGGCGGCATGCCACAGGCCCTCCAGTGACGGTATGTCGGCACAGGCCGTCGAGGGGTCCGCACATCCGATAGGGATGCGGACCCCTCGCGTCGGAGGGCACCGTCAAGGCAGACGGCTCATCAGCGTGGCTGTCTGGGAGTGCTGCGTGCAGCCGCGCCCGGCGAACGACTGGACCACGCGATCGCGAATTTCCGGTGCCTGCTCCTGGCTGAGTTTGAACATTCCCTCGGTCTTGGTGACTCGAATACGGAAGGCTCCGACGGCGGGTACGATCTTGCGGAAATAGTCGATGGAATCGGTCATGTCCCAGTTGTCGCCGAATTTCGCCTCGAAAGCCCGCACCGTGGCCTGAACGACCTCCAGGGTCTCCTCGGTCGAATCGAATCTCTCCACCACCCCGTGCACGTGAACGGACGTGAAATTCCATGTGGGGGCGGCGGGCGTCACATCGTAGACGGTGGGCGAGACATAGGCGTGCGGGCCGGCGAAGGACAGAAGGACGACCGCCTCGTCCTCCAGCGCCGACCAGTGCGGATTGGCCCGGTTCATGTGCCCCAGCAGCGCCAGTCCGGTGAGGTCATCGGCGAACTCCGCCCCACCCTGCGGGTCGAAGATGACGGGGAGGTGTGTGGCGAACGGTCCGGCCTCGGAGGTGCCGTTGCTGGCCATCAGGGCCAGCGGGTTGGAGCGCATCAGATCGACCATCCACGACGTGTCTGGCTGCCGGTAATGGCTGGGGACGAACATGCGGAACCCACCTTTCAACGGGTGTGGTAAGTGCTCGGCAAAGTCGCAGTGCTGTCCTGTCGGCGGGACATGCCGCGCGCTTCATTGTGGCGTGCCACGCCGCCGGGTGCAATTGATGAAGCATCGGCCCCGGATCAGAATTCTGGAAGGTGACGCCTACTGAAATAGTGCCGTTAACAGAGTGGGAAAAGTAATATCGGGAAGGCAGCCATTGCTGGCCCGGGATCGCGGCGCCGACTGCCAGGGAGAGCGAGCGTGCTGCGGGGGGAACCACCCCAGCAGAGGAGCGGCATCGCACACCCACCACACCTGCCGGCAGGACGCATGGGTTGTGGAACGAACCTTCGACCCCGGGCGGTTCACGCCCGGTGGCCTCACACGGGGCCCGTTTGGAAGGAGAACACAATGGAGAACCAGCAGCACGAGGAGTCGTCGGTTCAGCAGGGCTACGAGCCGCCCACGCTGACGGCCGTCGGGGAGTTCTCGGAGGACACGCTCGGCTTCGGCAACGACCACTCTGACTTCCTCGGCAAGCAAGGCTGGTAAGAGGCCGACCGACGCTGATGGAGTGACATGAACACCGAGTTCGTCGTCCTGCCCGACGGTTGCCCCACCGACCCCAAGTGGCTCTTCGAGTCGCCACAGGTCATGACCCACCCCTCGGGCAAGCCCTGGCTGGTCGGCCGGTGGGATGCGGACGACATGGTCCGGGTCCAGGCGGGCTCGGTATGTGCGGTGGTGATCGGACACTGCCCGGTCACCACCGCACGGCTCACCCGGCTTGTCGAACGTGTGCAGTTGCTGTCCGATGCCAGTGCGCTGGCCCGGGAACTGCCGGGCAGCTGCCACCTGATCGTCGCCTCTCCCGAGGGGACGAGTGTTCGGGGCACCATCACCGGCCTGCGCCAGATCTTTCACACCCGGGTGGACGGACATCCCGTCGCGTCGGACCGTCCCGACACCTTGGCGCTGCTGATCGGCGCAGACGTGGACGAAGGCGTACTGTCGGCACGGTTGGCGACCGGCGGCCTCCTCCCTGCGCCGCTCGGTAGTGCCAGCGTCTGGTCCGGGATCCGCGCAGTCCCGGACGATCACTGCTTGGTCATCACGGGCGACCGCGCGAAGGAAGTCCCCTGGTGGCGGCCGCCGGAGCCCGAACTCCCGCTGGAAAAGGGCGCATCGGCCGTCTCTGCCGCACTCGAGGAAGCCGTAGACGGCCGCACCGTCGGCCAGGGGCTGCTGAGCGCCGATCTGTCCGGCGGCATGGATTCCACCGCCCTGTGCTTCCTCGGTGCCCGGAGGACCCCCGACCTGCTCACCTTCCGATGGGCCGAGTCGGACTCGGGAAACGACGACGCCGCCTTCGCGGCGCATTCGGCGGCCCTGCTGGAACACGCCTCCCACATGGTCGTGGCACAACACGAACTGCCCGCCTTGTTCGCGAACCCCGCAGACCTGGCGGACATCGAACAGCCGTACCTCTTCACGCGGACCTTGGCCCGCATGAAACACACGGCTCGCCTCCTGGCCGAACGCGGCTCGAGGGCGCATCTGTCCGGGCACGGCGCGGACGAGCTGTTCGGCAGGCTCCCCGGCTATCTGCACCGGCTGCTGCGCCGTCGCCCCCGGATCGCGGTGCGTCACCTGCGCGGCTACCAGGCCCTCAACCGCTGGCCCCTGCGCGGGACGCTTGCCGAGCTCAACCGCGCGGATTCCGTACGTGACTGGTGGCGCGCCCAGGCCGATTCCCTCACTGACCCGGCTCCGGCGCCCCGGCACCCGCCACTGGGGTGGGGCTTGATGCCGTTGCGTGCTCCGGTCTGGGTGACGGACACAGCGGTCGACGCCGCCAGGTCGGAGCTGCGGAAGACGGCCGACATGGCCCGCCCCTTCGCTGCTGATCGTGGCCAACATCAGTTCCTGGTGGCCCTGCGGGCGACGGCGCCGGCGTACCGGCAGGTCGCCGGACTCTTCGGCCAGGCGGGGATCCGCCTTCACCAGCCGTACCTGGACGACCGCGTCGTGGAGGCTGCTCTGACCGTGCATGTGCACGAGCGTTGCACGCCATGGGAGTACAAGCCCCTGCTGGCCGCGGCCATGCGGGACGTGCTGCCCGAACGCGTCCGCGCCCGAACCACCAAGGGCTCCTTCGACGAGGATCTTCGTGTCGGGTTCAGCCACAGCCTTGACGAACTTCTGCAATTATTCGCGGACTCGGAACTCGCCAAGGTTGGCCTAATCTCGGCAGACGCGGTCCGCACTCAGCTGCTCACCCCCCAGGCCAACCTGAACCGGCGCTTCGCCATTGAACAGCTCCTTGGCTGCGAGAACTGGTTCCGCGCTGCACGAAACCTCGCACGAAACGAAAGGCGACACAAACAGTTGTGAATGTCACAATCTTTCTTAATCCGCAGGTATCCCTCTCCGAGACGGATGACGGAGCTGTGCTTCTGCATGAACGCACCGGCCGTTACTGGCAGCTGAACACCACAGGGTTGTCTGTGCTCCGCGGCCTTACCAGTGGCCAAACCTGCGAGCAAGCGGCTCAGACCCTCGCCTCTCAGCGAGCTATTTCCGCCACACGCGCCCGCAATGACATTGCGGTCTTCCTGGCTTCCCTGTGCTCAGCGGACCTGCTACGGGAGTGCCGATGAGCATCCCAGTGGCACTGTCCCGCCGTGATTGGCTGCCGCCGCACCGCCGAGTGGTTCCTCTCTTGGTTGTGTCCGTCGCCGGAATCCTCAGCAGGCTCTCTCCATCCAGGCTGCGCGCGGTGCTGGAGTTCGCCCGCCGCCGTGCCGCCCCGGCCACCGCGGACCAGGCTGCGGCGGCACGCACAGCCGTGGTCGCGGTCAGCCTGCAATGCGCAGGACAGGGATGCCTGCAGCGCTCGGTGGCAACCGCCCTCCTGTGTCGGGTGCGCGGCACCTGGCCCACGTGGTGCACTGGCGTCCGTACGAATCCCTTCTCGGCCCATGCTTGGGTCGAAGTCGAGGGAGTTCCTGTCGGAGAACCGTATCCAGCGGGCCACTTCCGGACTCTCCTTGCGGTTGGACCTGCCGGTGGATCGGCGCCGAAGCGGTCGCAATAAGGTCAGGAGTATTTGGTGGTGGGGTCTGTCAAACTAGCGGTCAACTGCGGTTTTTGGAATTGCTGACGGGCTGCGGAGAGGCGGCCGTCGAAGGTGACGTCGAAGGCGTTCAGTGAACCGCTACGGGTCTGGTGGAGGCTCGATTCCCTGAGAGGATCGAGTCATAGCACGTCCGTCCCTTATCCTCCCGAGCTTCGCGAGCGCCCAGTGCGCATGGTTGCGGAGATCCGTCCGAACTACCCGACCGAGTGGGGTGCGATGAAGGCGGTCGCAGCCAAGCTGGGGATCGGTGCCGCCGAGACGGTGCGGACCTGGGTCCGCAAGACCGAGGTGGACGCCGGCCAGCGGCCCGGAGCCACGTCGGAAGAAGCCGCGGAGATCAAGCGGCTGCCGAGAACGCCGAACTGCGACGGGCGAACGAGATCCGCAAGGCGGCCTCGGCTTTCTTCGCGGTCGAGCTCGACGCCATCTACCCGGTCGGCCCGCCAGTCGTGCCGACCGGGTAGATGAAGAACGCTGTTGTGTGCCCGGAAGCAAGGAGATCGACGCTGGTCCCTGCGGCCGACCGGTGTATTGCAGGATCTCGGGTGCCAGGCTGCCGGTGAAGCGGGCCACGAGGCTGTCCGCCATGCCGGTCACGCGTGGGCGAAAAGTCGACCCACTGTCAGCCCGTCCAGGCCAGGTTGAGCACCGGTTCGGACGAAGCCATCCAGCAATGATCGGATCACGCCGCTGTGCCGGGAACAGTGGGACGGTTGCGCAGTGCCGTCCCGGGCGGGGTCTGACTCATGAGATCTATGACCGAAGTGTCCAGTCACGGGCTTGTCGACTGCCGCTGCGGGGTGGTGCCTGCTGGTACCGAGCCACAGGGCGTGTCCCCATAGGGGCCCTGCCGACGATCAGGCGCCATCACGGTTCAGACCGCCCGAGCAGGCCGGTGCCATCCACCGAGCACGTCACCAGGCGGGAGGCCAACTACCATGACGACCAGACAGCGCAGCACCTCCTCCAGCACTGATCCTCCCGCTCGGGCCGAGGTCGTCCTGGGCGTGGACACGCACGGCGAGGTCCACGTCGCCGCCGTGGTCTCCCCGCTGGGGAAGGTTCTGGGCACCGAGTCCTTTCCGGCGACGGTGGCCGGCTACCGGCGGCTGCTCGTGTGGGCCCGCAAGCGGGGGACGGTGCGCCGGGCCGGTGTGGAGGGCACCGGCACCTTCGGTGCGGGCCTGTCCCGCTACCTGCTGGCGCAGCAGGTCGAGGTATACGAGGTGAACCGGCCCGACCGCTCGGCCCGCCGGCTGCTGGGGAAGTCGGACCCGCTCGATGCGCAGGCCGCCGCGCGGGCCGTGCTCAGTGGCCGCGCCCGGGCCCGGGCCAAGTCCGGCGACGGTCCGGTGCACAGCGCCCGGATCTTCAAGCTGGCCAAGGACTCCGCGGTCAAGGCCCGTACCCAGGCGATCAACCAGCTCAAAGCCGTCCTGGTCATCGCCGATCCCGCACTGCGGGAACGCCTGTCCAGCCTGGGCAACCGCGAGCTGTTCCGCACCTGCGCACGCCTCGGAGCATGCGACGGCGAGGGCGCGGTGGCCCAAGCCACCCACATGACCCTGAGAATGCTCGCCGAGCGCATCGAACAGCTCACCGGGCAGATCAATGAGCTGAACCAACGCCTGACCCAGCTCGTCGAACACCACGCCCCACAGCTACTCGTCCCGGTGGGCATCGGCCCGGACAGCGCAGCCACCTTGCTGATCACCATGGGAGACAACCCCGAGCGGCTGGACACCGAGGCATCCTTTGCTGCCCTTTGCGGAGTCAGCCCCGTCGAGTATTCGTCGGGCCGGCGGAGCACGCGCCGGCTCAACTACGGCGGCGACCGGCAGGCCAATGCGGCCTTGCACCGCATCGTGTTCACCCGCCTGCGCCACGACCCACGTACCCAGGCGTACTACGAACGTCGCACCCAGGAAGGCATGACCCGACGCGAGATCATCCGATGCCTCAAGCGATACGCAGCCCGCGAGTTCTTCAACCTGGTCAGGCCAGTATCCAGCGCCCCCTCGTTATAGGGGCGTCTGTGAGACGTGAGAGGGTCTGGGGCGTGAGTGAGACACCACCGAACACCCTGCAATACCGCTTTGACGGGCCAGAAGACGCTCCCGTCCTGATCCTGGGTCCCTCACTGGGTACCACATGGCACATGTGGGACCGGCAGATCCCCGAGCTCACCAAGCAGTGGCGCGTCTTCCGGTTCGACCTGCCCGGCCACGGCGGAGCTCCCGCGCACCCGGCGGGCTCCGTCGGTGACATCACCGCGCGGCTGCTGGCCACCCTCGAAGGGCTCGGCGTCCAGCGCTTCGGCTACGCGGGCTGCGCGCTCGGCGGCGCCATCGGCATCGAACTGGCCCTGCGCCACCCCGAGCGGCTCGCCTCACTCGCACTGATCGCCGCCTCGCCCCGCTTCGGAACGGCCGACGAGTTCCGCCAGCGGGGCGTGATCGTCCGCACGAACGGCCTCGACCCGATCGCCCGTACCGCCCCGGAGCGCTGGTTCACCGGCGGGTTCGCGGCCGCCCAGCCCGCGATCACGGAGTGGGCCGTACAGATGGTGCGCACCACCGACCCCGGCTGCTACATCGCCTCCTGCGAGGCGCTCGCCTCGTTCGACGTCCGCCCCGAACTCGGCCGGGTCGGCGTCCCGACCCTCGTCCTGGTCGGATCGGACGACCAGGTCACCGGCCCCGCCGAAGCCCGTACGCTGGTCGCCGGCATCCCGGACGCCCGCCTCGCCGTCGTCCCGGGCGCCTCCCACCTGGTCCCGGTGGAGCAGCCCGCGGCGGTCACCGACCTGCTGGTGCGGCACTTCTCCACCGCCTGGCAGCCCGCCTACGAGACCTCCACCGGCCAGACCGCCCTGCCCCAGGCCGCCCTCAAGCCGGTCCTGTCTCCCGCCCCACCGCAGCCTCTGCAGACCGGGCCCGTCGCCGAGATCGCCCCGGCCGCCGTGCCGCCGCAGGTCCAGGGGCGGCCCGACCCGTACGACGCCGGGATCAAGGTGCGCCGCGAGGTGCTGGGCGACGCGCACGTCGACCGGGCGCTCGCCCACGCCGACGACTTCTCCGGCGACTTCCAGGAACTCGTCACCCGCTACGCCTGGGGCGAGATCTGGGACCGCCCGGGCCTCGACCGGCGCACCCGCAGCTGTGTCACCCTCACCGCCCTGGTCGCGGGCGGTCATCTGGACGAGCTGGCCTTCCACACCAGAGCCGCCCTGCGCAACGGCCTCACCCCGGGCGAGATCAAGGAAGTGCTGCTCCAGGCGGCCGTCTACTGCGGTGTCCCGGCCGCGAACAGCGCGTTCAAGGTGGCCCAGCAGGTGATTCGCGAGGAGACCACGCCCCAGGAGTGAGCCCGGGCAGGGTCAGAGGCAGGATGGATTCATGAAGCTCACGAAGAAGTCGCACGCCTGCGTCCGGCTGGAGAAGGACGGCCGGACCCTCGTCCTCGATCCCGGTGGGTTCAGCGAGGAGGACGCCGCGCTCGGCGCGGACGCGATCCTCGTCACCCATGAGCACCCCGACCACTTCGACGAGTCGCGGCTGCGGGCCGCGATGGAGCACAACCCGGCCGCCGAGATCTGGACCCTGAAGGCGGTCGCGGAGAAGATCTCGTCCGCTTTCCCGGGCCGCGTGCACACCGTCGGCCACGGCGACACCTTCTCCGCCGCCGGCTTCGACGTCCAGGTCCACGGCGAACTCCACGCGGTGATCCACCCGGACGTCCCGCGCATCACCAACGTCGGCTACCTCGTCGACGCCGGCAAGGTCTTCCACCCCGGCGACGCCCTCACCGTCCCGGACCACCCGGTGGAGACGCTGATGCTCCCCGTCATGGCCCCGTGGAGCAAGATCTCCGAGGTCATCGACTACGTGCGCGAGCTGAAGCCGCACCGCGCCTACGACATCCACGACGCCTACCTCACCGACCTGGCCCGGCCCGTGTACGACCGGCAGATCGGGCAGCTCGGCGGCTCGGACCACCTGCGGCTGACGCCCGGGGAGTCCGCCGAGGTCTGACGGGGCCGGCGGCGTTGTCGGACCCGCCGGGTAGGTTGTGGGGCATGCGCATCGCGACCTGGAACGTGAACTCGATCACCGCCCGCCTGCCGAGGCTCCTGGCCTGGCTGGAGAGCAGCGGCACGGACGTGCTGTGCCTCCAGGAGGCCAAGGTCGCCGAGGAGCAGTTCCCCGCGGAGCAGCTGCGCGAGCTGGGTTACGAGTCGGCGGTCCACGCGACCGGCCGGTGGAACGGCGTGGCGGTGCTCTCCCGCGTCGGCATCGAGGACATCGTCAAGGGCCTGCCCGGCGACCCCGGCTTCGACGGCTCGGTGGAACCCCGCGCCATCTCGGCGACCTGCGGCCCGCTCCGCGTCTGGTCGGTCTACGTGCCGAACGGCCGTGAGGTGGACCACCCCCACTACGCCTACAAGCTCCAGTGGTTCGAGGCGCTCAAGGCCGCCGTCGCCGGTGACGCCGCGGGCAGCCGCCCCTTCGCGGTGATGGGCGACTACAACGTGGCGCCGACGGACGACGACGTCTTCGACCCCGCCTTCTTCGAGGGGTCCACCCATGTCACCGGCGCCGAGCGCGCCGCCCTTGCCTCCCTGCGCGAGGCCGGCCTGTCGGACGTGGTCCCGCGGCCCCTGAAGTACGAGCACCCCTTCACGTACTGGGACTACCGCCAGCTCTCCTTCCCGAAGAACCGCGGCATGCGCATCGACCTGGTGTACGGCAACGCGCCCTTCGCCAAGGCCGTCGGCGACGCGTACGTGGACCGTGAGGAGCGCAAGGGCAAGGGCGCCTCCGACCACGCGCCCGTGGTCGTGGACCTGGACGTCTAGGGCCGCAGCAGCTCCAGGTCGACGGAGTCCGCCAGGGCCGCCAGCCCCGCGTCGCCCGGATGCAGATGGTCCCCGCTGTCATAGGCGGGAAGCATCCGGGCCGGCCGCTGTGGATCACGGACCACGGCGTCGAAGTCGAGCACCCCGTCGAAGACCCCGCCGGAGCGGATCCACTGGTTCACCGCGTGCCGCTCGGCGTCGACGGCGGGAGTGCACCGCGCCTCGCCCTCACAGGGCAGGATCGTCGCCGCGAGCATCCTCAGCCCCCGTGCGTGCCCCCGCGCCGCGAGCTCCCGCAGCCCGGCGACCAGCTGTTCCGCCGACGTTCCCCACCGCAGGTCGTTGACGCCCTCGAAGACGACTGCCGTACGCGCCGACGGCTGGGCCAGGACGTCCCGGTCGAAGCGGTGCAGGGCGCTCACCCCGGCCGTGTCCGTGGACACCCCGTCGCCGGGGTACCGGTCGGTCACCACGCGGTTGCCCGAGACGCCCAGGTTCAGCACGCCGTACCGCGGGACGGCGCTCTGCTTCAGGAGCCGGGCGGCCAGGACGTTCGGCCAGCGCCGGTTGGCGTCCGGCGTGGACTTGTCGCCGTCGGTGATCGAGTCGCCGAGCAGCACCACGGACCCGGGCCCGCCGCTCACGTCGACCCCGGCGAGCAGCGGCCAGCGGGTGATCACCGAGGTGTACGCCCCGGCGGAGCCGTCCGCCGCGTGATCGCCCGGCTCGCTGACGTAGGAGCGCTGCTGCGCGAGCCCGTGCACGGGCGCCGCGGCCACGGTGCCGGGCAGGTGGAAACTCACCAGCAGATCGGCGTCCGCCGGAACGGGGAAACCGAGCGGGTCGCTGTAGGCCTGGCCCCCGGCCGGGATCGACACGGCCGCCGCACCGCCGAAGGCCAGCGCCACCGGAGTGCCCCGGGAAGCGGCGCCCGACTCCCGCACCGCGACCGTGGCGCTCCCGATCCGTACCGGAGCCGACGCGAAGGTGTTGTCGAACCGCACCCGCACCCGGGGGCCGCCGGCCGATGTGTGCACGACCAGCCGCAGTGTCCGGTCCGACCAGGGCCCCACCGCGGCGTACCCGCCCGTGGCCGTCGTCCAGCTGCCCGTCCAGCCCTGCGTGGCGGTCCGCACCGACACCGCGAAGACGTGCAGCCCGGCCGCGCGCGGAAGCCGGACCGAGGTCACCGCGCGCCCCGGCACCAGCGGCACCGTCACGACGTACAGGCGGGCCTGCTCGGCGAGTCGGCCGCCGGGCGTGTTGATGTGCGGCAGAGCCACGGCCTTGCTCGCGAGCGGCCCGGTGCGCCAGTCCGGCGCGGTCAGCCGGTAAGCGGCGCGGGAGCCGTTGGCGTACGTGACCGTCCCCGGGCCGCCCACCTCCGCGCCTGCGGTGCCCGCCACCAGGAAGGCGAGGGCGTCGCCCCGCCCCGTGACCCGGACCTCCTGCCCGGCGGCGCGCACGTTGTCCGGCTCGCCCGGCGGCCGCTGCGGCCAGGTCAGCCGGGCGCCCTGGACCGTGAGGGCGCGGCCGGGCTCCCAGCCCGCGGCGTTGAGGTCCCGCGCGGACAGGGAGGCTCCGGACCCGTCGAAGTCGGCCTCCGCCGGCCGGCTGTCGTCGCTGACGGCCACGTTGTCGAACAGCCGCTCCAGCGGCACCGGTGCGGCCCGTCCCTCCGCGACGGCCGCGGCGGACACCGCCGGGACCAGCGACCCGCACAGGGCCAGGACGACCAGGATCCCCCGGACACATCGGCGCACGGCCGACTCCTCCCACTCAGCGACACACGACGCGACAACACGGAACGCAGGGACGGAACCGAAGAGACAACGACGGCCGAGACGCACGGCGCACGGTGAAGTTAGGGAGACGGGAGTGACACGTCAACGCGCGTCACGTGAACTCGGCCTGAACTCGACCGGGGTCGGCGGGCCCGCGCGCCCTGTGGTGCGTACGGCGGTACGAATGACACGCTGGGAGTATGAACATCCCTTTCCTGGGCCACCGGCGCCAGAAGGTCGGGTTTCCCGACCCGGCGGGCATCGCGGAACTCCTCGCCGAGTGTGAGCTGCTGCGCTCCCAGGCGTCCCGGGCGGGTGTCCGGCTGGACGACACGGCGGCCTCGCTGGAGGCGCTGGACCAACTCCTGCCGCGCTGGCGGGACGACGAGGAGACCCTGACCTGGCTGGGCAACGACGCCGGTCTCTATCTGGGCAGTGTCATCGTGCGCACCGTACCGGGCGCCGCCTGGGAGATCCGTCCCGACGGCCAGCCCGTCGTGGCGCTGGACTCCGGCCGCGAGTTCGACGTCGTCGAATCCGGCCACGAGTGGGCCGCGTACGGGGTGCCCGAGCTGTCGCAGCTGTACGCGGAAGTCGCCGAGTCATGAACGCCCGGGCCAGAAGCTTTGGCCCAAAGTCCGACGTAAATACGGCTAATGATCGAAAAGTGCGTGTCGCCCGCCACGTTCGATCTTGCCTGGATACGTTGCGGCAACCACCACACAGCTGAGAGTGAGTAGGGCTGAGTATGGCCGTCGAACCGCTGATCGAGCTGCGTGACGTCAACAAGCACTTCGGGGAGCTGCATGTCCTGCAGGACATCAACCTCACGGTCGGCCGGGGGGAGGTGGTCGTGGTCATCGGCCCGTCGGGATCGGGGAAGTCGACCCTGTGCCGGGCGATCAACCGGCTGGAGACCATCGAGTCCGGGCAGATCGTCCTCGACGGGCAGCCGCTGCCGGAAGAGGGCAAGCCCCTGGCCCGGCTGCGCGCCGACGTCGGCATGGTCTTCCAGTCGTTCAATCTCTTCGCCCACAAGACCGTGCTGCAGAACGTCTCCCTGGGACAGATCAAGGTCCGCGGGCGCCGCAAGGAGGACGCCGACAAGCGCTCCCGGGAGCTCCTCGACCGGGTCGGCGTCGCCAACCAGGCGGACAAGTACCCGGCGCAGCTCTCCGGCGGTCAGCAGCAGCGCGTGGCCATCGCCCGTGCCCTGGCCATGGAGCCCAAGGCGATGCTCTTCGACGAGCCGACCTCGGCCCTCGACCCGGAGATGATCAACGAGGTGCTGGAGGTCATGAAGCAGCTCGCCCGCGAAGGCATGACCATGATCGTCGTCACGCACGAGATGGGCTTCGCCCGCTCGGCCGCCAACCGCGTGGTGTTCATGTCCGACGGCAGGATCGTCGAGGACCGCGCCCCGGACGAGTTCTTCACCAACCCGAGCAGCGACCGCGCCAAGGACTTCCTCTCCAAGATCCTCAAGCACTGAACGGGCAGGCACCGGACGGCTCATCGGATCGGACCTCGACTACGATGTGCCCTTCATCCCTGTCGGAGAGGGGGACTTCGCCGAAGGCCGCCGATCCCTTCAGGGGGAGCAGACCGCCCGCCCGGTCCGCGGGGCATTCCCACCGGGTGCGGCCCCCACGGCCCGAAGGCCACGGGGGCAGGCGGTTCACATCGGCCAGGCCCGTCCGGCGGCAGCCGGAGATCACTGCTCGCGCAGCGGAACCGACACGTACGACGGGTCGTCCGCCGGCGAGGAGAAGGTCAGCTGCGCGCCGGACGGGTTGTGCTCGATGTAGAGCGGGTCGACCGTGTCGACGACCAGGGCGAGGCGATGCCCGGCCGGGACGTCGTAGGCCGTGGAGTACAGCTCCAGGTCGACGCCGAACGGCTTTCCGGGGGTGCGCCCGTGGAAGGTGTACGGCGCGTGGGTGACCAGCTTGCCGAGGCCGAGCGGCCCCACGTCGTACAGGTAGGCGACGAGGGTGCCGCTCTCCTTGGTCGGGGTGAGGGTCGTGTGCAACTTCGTCGTTCCGCGCACCTGCTGGGCCGTGGCCGACTTCTCCGACTGCCACACGGCGGCCCAGCGGCGGGGGAGCAGCGGGATCGAGGCCATCGGCGGCAGCTGGGCCACCTGGTCGAGGATGCTGGACAGGAAGACGACACCGCCGTCCGCCCCCGAGTTCACGTTCGCGCGGATCGTGGTCGTGCCGCCGAGGGCGATCTTCCGTTCGGTCGCGGCGACCGACTTCCAGTCCGGGTAACCCTCGTAGCCGCCGGAGGAACGGGACTTGAGCTGGACGGGCTGCTCGCGGTCGATGCCGTTGTCCTCGCCCCTGAGGTAGTGGTCGAACCAGCGGCCGGTGTCCTTCCAGACGTCGTTGGGCAGCCCGAACAGGCCGGTCAGCTCGGCGGTGGCGTGGTCTCCGGGCCGCATCTCCAGCCGCTTCGGGCCGGTCAGCTTCTCGTAGAAGTCGGCGTACTGGTTGGGCGGGAAGACGCTGTCGCCCCAGGCGTTGGCGAGCATGATCGCCGCGCCGTTCTCGTTGATCCGGTCGACGTAGGTCGCAGCGGAACGTTTCTTCCCCCAGGCGATGAGCTCCGGTTCCTTCGCCAAGTTGGAGGAGTAGAAGTCGTTGAAGGTTTGCCGGAGTTCCGGGCTCTGGCGGCCCGTCACCACGCTCGCGCCGTCCAGCAGGGCCGCGGCCTGGAGGTGCTGGGTGCGTCCGGAGTAGATGGAGCCGATCAGGTCGGCCCATCCGCTGAGTGAGGCGACCGCCTTGATCCGCTTGTCGTGCGCGGCGGTGAGCAGGCTGATGCCCGCGCCGTAGGAGACGCCCGCCATGCCGATGTGCCCGGCGTCGGCGGGGGTGTGGGCGAGCGCCCAGTCGATGACCTTCGAGGCGTCGGCGACATCGGGTGGGCCCGCCACTTCTATCTCGCCGCCCGACTGCCAGAAGCCGCGCACGTTGTAGGTGACGACGACGTACCCGGAGTCGGCGAGCTTCTGCGCCTGGGCCAGGTACTCGACCTGGGGCAGGCCCCAGCTCGTGGGCATGACCAGCAGCGGGTAGCGGTCGGTGCCGCGGGCCCCCGCCGGGGTGACGACGTTGGCCTTGAGGACGGTGCCGCCGTCGCCGGCGATGTCGACGAAGCGGACCGGGTTCGGGGCCGCCTGCGCGGTGGGGGCGAACCCGAGGGCGGTGCCGGCGACCAGGGTCGCCGAGACGGCGCCCACGGCGGTGGTGCGCAGGGCCTTGCGGTGACGTCCCACGGGTCACTCCTCACTCGTGTCAGTGCAAAGTGACCGAACGGTAACCGCGACCTCTTACCAGAGGTAACCCGCCGGTAAGTTACGTGCCAGTAACGATTGTTGAGCGGTGGAGGAGTCTAGGAGGCACGGTGTGCATTGCGTGGAACGGGCGTCGCCGCCGCGGGCGGTGCGGTCTGCGCCGCGCGCGTCACGTCCTCCACCAGTTCGACGACGTCCGGGCCGTACGCCTGCGAGTTGATCACCTTGAGCAGCAGGACGAACGAGCCGGTGCCGTACTTGCGGGTCAGCCGCTCGTGGTTGCGGGCGAGGTAGCGGGTAGCGGCCTGATTGGTGATGGCACGCTGGCCGCAGAACAGGAACACGGGCCGGGCGTCGCGGCGGTCGCCGACAGTGAGCCGGGCGAGCAGCACGTACTCGGTGATGCCCGGGTCCATGCGGTAGCGCTCGCCGCCGATCTGGAAGGCGCCTCGGTCCGGCCCCGGTTCGGCGTCGATGTTGACGCGCACCCCGGGCAGTAGGGCCGACATGTGCGCCATCATGCGGCGGTTCGACCCCGGGCCGCCCACGCAGAACTCGGTGCGCTCCCCGAATCCCTGATGCGCCGAGTCCTGGGTGACGACATGGAGGTGCGCCCCGCAGTCCTTGATCAGTGCAGAGAGCTCAAGAAGGGCGTACACGTCGAAGCGGTGGACCGCGGGTTCGCTCGAGGCCGGATCGCGGTTGACGACGAGCAGGGACTCGGAGTTCTCGGGCAGCCCGAAGAAGGCCTGCTTGCGCCGGAGTTTGCGCCGCCACAGGAACGTACGGGCGAGCCAGCCCAGCGCGGCGCTGATGCCCGCCGCGACCACACCCAGGACGATGTTGCGCACGTCGTCATTCATGGGCGCGCATGCTAGCGGGCCCGACGCACCGGTGTTCGACGCCTGCCTGACGCGACCATGGCGATGAATTAAGCTGCGCGGACGGCCTTTGACTGGAGGTGCGGATGCGTCGCCCTGTGGCACGGAATCTGACGGTCCTGGCGGTTTCGGCCGCCGTCGTGATGTCGGTGGGAGCGGCGGCGCCGCCATCCGCCGCGCCGGGCACCGGCGGTGGGAAGACCCCGCTGGCCGTCGGCTACGGCGGCGCCGTCTCGAGCGTCGACCCGGACGCCTCCGCCGCCGGGATCGAGGTCCTGCGGAAGGGCGGCAACGCCGTCGACGCCGCCGTCGCCACGGCCGCCGCGCTCGGCGTCACCGAGCCCTACTCCGCCGGCATCGGCGGGGGCGGCTACTTCGTGTACTACGACGCCAAGTCCCGCACCGTACGCACGATCGACGGCCGCGAGACCGCGCCGCTGAGCGCCGACAAGAACCTCTTCGTCGAGAACGGCAAGCCCCTCGCCTTCGCCGACGCCGTCAGCAGCGGCCTCAGCGTCGGCACCCCGGGTACGCCCGCCACCTGGCAGACCGCACTCGACCAGTGGGGAAGCAAGCGGCTGGCGAGCGTCCTGAAGCCGGCCGAGCGGCTGGCGCGCGACGGTTTCACCGTCGACGAGACGTTCCGCTCGCAGACGGCGTCCAACGAGACCCGCTTCCGCTACTTCCCGGACACCGCCGAGCTGTTCCTGCCGGGCGGGCAGCTTCCCGTCGTCGGCTCCACCTTCAAGAATCCCGATCTCGCCCGCACGTACGCGGAGTTGGGGCACAAGGGTGTCGACGCGCTCTACCGCGGCCGCCTGGGGCGGGAGATCGTCGACACGGTCGCCAAGCCGCCGGTCGACCCCGCCTCGGGCTGGAACGCCCGGCCCGGCGACCTGACCGCGAAGGACCTGGCCGCCTACCGCACGAAGCTCCAGGCGCCCACCAGGACCTCGTACCGCGGTCTCGGCGTCTACTCCATGGCGCCGTCCTCCTCCGGCGGCACGACGGTCGGTGAGGCGCTCAACATCCTGGAGCGGACCGACCTGTCCAAGGCGAGCAAGGCCAAGTACCTCCACCGGTTCATCGAGGCCAGCAGGATCGCGTTCGCGGACCGGGGGCGGTGGGTCGGTGACCCGGCGTTCGAGGACGTGCCGACGAAGGAACTGCTCTCGCAGCGGTTCGCCGACTCGCGCGAGTGCCTCATCAAGGACGACGCGGTGCTCACGAGCCCCGTGGCGCCGGGGGACCCGCGCAACCCCGCACGCTGCGTCTCGGGGGGCAAGGCGGCTCCGACGACGTACGAGGGTGACAGCACCACGCATCTGACGGTGGCCGACAAGTGGGGCAACGTCGTCGCCTACACCCTCACCATCGAGCAGACCGGCGGCAGCGGGATCACCGTTCCCGGGCGGGGATTCATCCTCAACAACGAGCTGACGGACTTCTCCTTCACCCCGGCGAACCCGGCCGTGCACGACCCGAACCTGCCGGGGCCCGGCAAGCGGCCACGGTCGTCCATCTCGCCGACGATCGTGCTGGACCGGCACGACCGGCCCGTGGTGGCGCTGGGGTCGCCGGGTGGCGCGACGATCATCACGACCGTTCTGCAGACGCTCACCGGGTTCGTCGACCGGGGGCTGCCGCTGGTCGACGCGATCGCGGCGCCCCGGGTGAGTCAGCGCAACGCCGCGCAGACCGAAGCGGAACCCGGTCTCGACGCGGATGTCAGGAAGCAGCTGGAGGCCATCGGGCACTCCTTCAAGGCCAGTCCCGAGATCGGTGCGGCTACCGGTGTGCAGCGGCTGCCGGGTGGGAAGTGGCTGGCAGCCGCGGAGAGCGCGCGGCGGGGTGGGGGGTCGGCGATGGTGGTGCGGCCTGTGCGTTGAGTTGCCCCTTGCGGGGGCGCGGGGGCTGGTCGCGCGCACACGGCGGAGCCACACATCGACACAGCCCCGCGCCCCTAGGGTGAGGGCGCCGCTGCCTCTTGAGTGCGAAACGCGAGCCTGCCGTCTTCCACATCCACCGTCACCCGGCCGTTCTCCGGCACGCGGCCGTCCAGCAGCAGGCGTGACAGTTCGTTGTCCACCTCGCGCTGGATCGTTCGGCGCAGCGGGCGGGCGCCGTACTCCGGCTGGTAGCCGCGGTCGGCCAGCCATTCCACGGCACGGTCGGTGAAGGTCACCGTGACGCCCTTGCCCTGCACCAGGGACCGGGTGCGGTCCAGCAGGAGGTTGGTGATCCGGCGCAGCTGCTCCGTGGTCAGCTGGCGGAAGACCACGATCTCGTCGATGCGGTTGAGGAACTCGGGGCGGAAGTGCTCGCGCAGCGGGCGCAGGATCTGCTCGCGGCGGGCCTCCTCGTCCGCGTCGGCGCCGCCCGCCGCGAAGCCCGTCGTGGCACCGCGGCGGGTGATCGCCTCGGAACCGAGGTTGCTCGTCATCACGATGACCGTGTTGCTGAAGTCCACCGTGCGGCCCTGGGAGTCGGTCAGCCGGCCGTCGTCGAGGACCTGCAGCAGGACGTTGAACACGTCCGGGTGGGCCTTCTCCACCTCGTCCAGCAGGAGCAGCGAGTAGGGGTGGCGGCGCACGACCTCGGTGAGCTGGCCCGCCTCCTCGTGGCCGACGTAACCGGGCGGGGCGCCGACCAGCCGGCTGACGGTGTGGCGCTCCTGGTACTCGCTCATGTCGAGCCGGACCATGCGGTCCTCGCTGCCGAACAGTGACTCGGCGAGCGCCCGGGCCAGTTCGGTCTTGCCCACACCCGTCGGGCCGAGGAACAGGAAGCTGCCGATCGGGCGGTCGGCGGCCGCGAGCCCGGCGCGCGAGCGCAGCACGGCGTCCGAGACGACCCGCACGGCCTCGTCCTGGCCGACCACCCGCTGATGCAGGTGCTCCTCCAGGCCCAGCAGGCGGTCCTTCTCCTCCTGGGTGAGGCTGCTGACCGGGATGCCGGTCTGCCGGGACACCACCTCGGCGATCGACTCGGCCCCGACCACCAGGTCCTGGCCCTCGTCGACCTCGCCGTCACCGCCGGCCTCGGTGATCCGCTGCTTCAGCTCCACGATCCGGTCGCGCAACTGGGTGGCCTGCTCGTACTGCTCATCGGCGACGGCCTGGTCCTTGTCCCGGGTCAGCTGCTCCAGCTCCCGCTCCATGGACCGTACGTCCGTGCCCTTGGTCCGGGCTCGCAGCCGCACCCGGGCGCCGGCCTGGTCGATGAGGTCGATCGCCTTGTCGGGCAGGCGGCGGTCGGTGAGGTAGCGGTCGGACAGCTCCACGGCCGCGACCAGGGCCTCGTCGGTGTAACGGACCTGGTGGTGGGCCTCGTAGCGGTCCTGGAGACCGCGCAGGATCTCGACCGCGTCCGCTGCCGTGGGCTCTGGCACCATGATCGGCTGGAAGCGGCGGGCCAGCGCCGCGTCCTTCTCGATGCGGCGGTACTCCTCCAGCGTCGTGGCGCCAACGATGTGCAGCTCGCCCCGGGCGAGGGCCGGCTTGAGGATGTTGCCCGCGTCCAGCGAACCGCCGTCGCCGCCACCGGAACCGGCGCCCACGACCGTGTGCAGCTCGTCGATGAAGATGATCAGCTGGTCGGAGTGGGCCCGGATCTCGCCCACGATGTTGTTCATCCGCTCCTCGAAGTCACCCCGGTAGCGGGTCCCCGCGACCACGCCCGTGAGGTCCAGGGCGACCACGCGGCGCCCGATCAGCACGTCGGGCACGTCGGCCTCGGAGATGCGCTGCGCCAGCCCCTCCACGATGGCCGTCTTGCCGACTCCCGCGTCACCGATCAGCACCGGGTTGTTCTTGCCGCGCCGGGAGAGGACCTCCACGGTCTGCTCGATCTCCTGGTCCCGGCCGATCACCGGGTCGATGCGGCCCTGGCGGGCCAGTTCGGTGAGGTCGCGGCCGTACTTGTCGAGGGTCGGCGTGTTCGTCGGGCGAGGGCGCTCGGCCTGGGGGACCTCCGGTGCCTCGGGCGGCTCGGAGGGGGCGAAGCGGGCCGCGTTGAGGATGTGCCCGGCGGCCGAGTCGGGGTTCGACGCGAGGGCGCTGAGCACGTGCTCCGGGCCGATGTAGCCGTAGCCGCGGGCCCGGGCCATGTCGTGCGCGTCCAGCAGGGCCCGCTTGGCGGCCGGGGTGAGGGACAGGGCGGTCGGCGGCGGGGCGTCGTCCTTGGTGTGCTGGGCCGGTCCCGACCGGTCGTCGATCTGCGACGCCAGCGAGTCGGGATTCGCACCGGCCTTGGTGAGCAGGGTGCGGGTGGGCTCCGTGGCGAGCGCCGCCCGCAGCAGATGCTGGGTGTCGAGGTCCCGGCTGCCGTGCTCGGCGGCGTACTGCGCGGCGCCGCGGACGAGCTCCCGGGCCGGCTGGCTGAGCAGCCGCCCGAGGTCGATCTGCCGGGGACCGGGGCGCGGTCCGCCGAAGAAGCGTGCGAGGAATTCTCCGAAGGGATCCGAGCCGTAGCCCTCCGGGCTGGTGAAGCCGCTGCTCATGGGCCTTCCGTTCCCGGCGTCCCCGGCGCGCGGGCGGGGGACGCCCTCGCTTGTCGACGTGCCGGGGTCGGGTAACCCGGGTGGCAGCCGGTTACACCTGGGGCGCGCTCGTAGAACACCTTCGCACGATCGTCGACGGGGGGCACCTTAGGGGCGTATCAGGAGGAACGGGGCGCAGGGCGCGGCTCAGCGGGCCGTGAGGATCCTCGGCCCGGATTCTGTGATCGCCACCGTGTGCTCGGCGTGAGCCGCACGGGAGCCGTCGTTCGTCCTCAGGGTCCAGCCGTCGGGCGCCGCGTGGAAATCGTCCGTGCCGCCCGCGATGACCATGGGCTCGATGGCCAGCACCATGCCGTGCCGCAGCCGCATACCGCGCCCCGGGCGGCCCTCGTTCGGCACTCCGGGGTCCTCGTGCATCCGGCGGCCGATGCCGTGGCCGCCGAAGCCGTCCGGGATGCCGTAGCCGGCGCCCCGGCACACCGTGCCGATCGCGTGGGCGATGTCGCCGATGCGGTTGCCCACGACAGCCGCCCCGATCCCGGCCGCGAGGGCCCGCTCCGCGGTCTCGATCAGGCGGAGGTCCGCCGTGTGCGGGGTGCCGACGACGAAGCTGAGCGCGGAGTCGCCGACCCAGCCGCCCAGTTCGGCGCCGAAGTCGATGGAGACGAGGTCTCCGTCGCGCAGGCGGTAGCGGCCCGGCACGCCGTGCACGATCGCGTCGTTGACCGAGACGCAGAGGACAGCGGGAAAGGGGGTCGGCGCGAAGGAGGGGCGGTACCCGAGGAAGGGCGAGGTCGCTCCCGCCTCGCGCAGCACGCCGCGCGCCACCTCGTCCAGTTCCAGCAGGGAGACACCCACGCCGGCGGCCTTCTGCGCGGCCGTCAGGGCGCGGGCGACGACCTGGCCCGCCTCGTACATCGCGTCGATAGAAGTGTCTGTCTTCAGCTCCACCATGCCAATTACTATACCGGTATTAGAATAGGGGCATGGTGCGCACCCCTCTCACCCCCGAAGAGCGCGAACGCGGCGAGCGGCTCGGCCGGCTGCTGCGTGAGGCGCGTGGTGGCCGGAGCATGACGGAGATCGCGGCGAGCGCCGGCATCTCCGCGGAGACCCTGCGGAAGATCGAGACCGGGCGGGCTCCGACCCCGGCCTTCTTCACGGTGGCCGCGCTGGCCGGGGTCCTCGGGCTGTCCATGGACGACCTGGCCGGGCAGTGCACGCCTGCGCCGGTCTGAGGCTCTTGCGCCTTGGGTGAAAACTCCCCGTAGCACTCCCGTAACACGACTGGTGTTGCCTACGGGCAAAAGTGCTCCGGTCTCTCGGGAGTTGAGCGATGGCGGCGGATCAACTCCCGGCTGAGGTCGGGGAGTTCGCGACCTATCTGGACGGTCTGCTGGCACGCCTCGACCCGTCCGGCGGCTGGTGCGCCGTGTTCTGGCGGCGCGACCCGGAGGGGATGCGGGCCTGCCTCGACGGGCGCGAGATGCCGCCCTGGGACGTGGTGGAGGCGCTCCTGCACGATCTCGCCGGGCAGTACGGCCCGGGGGGAGCCGGCCCGGAGACGGACCGCGCCCGCGCCCTGCACGCCACCGCGCTCGCCGCGTACGACACCCTGCCCGGGAGCCGTGACGCCCTCGGCGACCGCCTCGACGTCATGCTCCGCGAGCAGAAGTACGCCGCCGAACGCCAGGCCGCCCTCGCCCGCCGCCTGGCCTCGGCCGCGACCGGCGAACAGGCGGACGCCTTGCGCGTGGACCTGGCCTGGGCCCGGGACGACCATGAACGGGCCGGCGCGCGGTGTGCGGAACTCCGGGCCCGGATGGCCCACGTGGACCGGCGTGAGCGGAGAGTGCCCCCGCCGGCGTGGAGTGCTGCCGAGAGGACGCACGGTGGCGGGGCGGCACCGTCGTTCACCGATGACCCGCCCGCCCCCGTAAGACCCTCGGCCGTGACCGATGCCGCCGCTCGGCAGGCCACCCGACACGACACCCGCCAGGACATTCGAAACGACGCCGGCGGTGATGCCCGAAGCGACGCGGGGCGTGATGCCTGGAGCGACGCGGGGCGCGATACCCGGATCGACGCCGACCGCGAATCCCGAAGCGATGCCGGGCCTGACGCCCGAAGCGATGCCGGGCCTGACGCCCGAAGCGATGCCGGGCCTGACGCCCGAAGCGATGCCGGGCCTGACGCCCGAAGCGACGCCGGGCCTGACGCCCGAAGCGACGCCGGGCCTGACGCCCGAAGCGACGCCGGGCGTGACGCCCGGTACGGCCCAGTCGTCCCGGAACCCCCGGCCCCTCGCCCCGCCACCGTCCCCAAGCAGCGCAAGCGCCGTCGGGGCGGTGCTCGTTTCGCCGGGATGGCGGAGGGGGAAGCCGCAGCCGCACCCGTCGTCGTGCCGCCTTCCGCCGTGCCCGCCCTGCCCTCCCTGCCCGCCCCCGCCCCCATGGCCACCGGCCGCACCCTCCGCGGGGCGCGTTTCGCCGGGGCCGCCGAGGAGGCGGCGGCGGAGCGGCCGGTGCGGGTGCGGGAGGGCGACGCGGTCGGGACCGGCGACCGGGCCGAGGTCGCAAGGACCGTGGAGGCGCTGGCCCGACTGCGCAGCGAGGGGCGCAGCGGGGAGGCCCACGCGCTGCTGGCCGAGGTCGCCTCGTGGGCGCCCGGCCGGTATCCGCTGCTCGCGGAGCGGCTGCACCTCGCCGGCCTGGACGCCGACTGGCAGACGCTGTTGTGGGAGGCCGCCTCGCTGCCCGCCGGGCGGCTGGTCGCCGCCGCCGACGCGCTGGTCGAGGCCGGGCGGGCGGGTGACGGCCGGCAGATGCTGCGGCAGGGGGTCGCACGGCCGCCTGCCGAGATCGGCCGGGCGGTCCTCGGCCTGGTCGCCGAGGGGCGTCACCGCGAGGTGCGCGTGCTGCTCGACGCGTACGTGGCGGCCCGCACACCCGAGGAGGCCGCGCGCAGCGCCGAACCCGAACCGGGGCGCCTCGTGCCGCTCCTGCTGGAGGCGGCCCGAGGTGTCTCGGACGAGCGCCACTGGGACCTCGTGCACGCCCTGCGGGTCGCGGGATTCGCCGCCTGACCGGCGACGTCGCACCCCGGGCGACTCACCCACAGGAGTGCGAATCGCGCAATGCCCCGCGGGTTGGCGACGATGGTCTTGGCAACCCCGTGCCAGAGGCTTACGTTCGTGGCTCTACGGCCCGCTTCTACGGGCGTAGAGGCGCAGACGTCGCGTCGAAGGAGCAGCTCATGGCCAACGTCGTACGTGCCGCCCTGGTCCAGGCCACCTGGACCGGCGACACCGAGTCCATGGTGGCGAAACACGAGGAGCACGCCCGGGAGGCGGCCCGCCGGGGCGCGAAGATCATCGGCTTCCAGGAGGTCTTCAACAGCCCCTACTTCTGTCAGGTCGAGGAGCCGGAGCACTACCGCTGGGCCGAGCCCGTCCCCGACGGGCCGACCGTACGGCGCATGCGGGCGCTCGCCCGCGAGACCGGCATGGTGATCGTCGCGCCGGTGTTCGAGGCGGAGCAGCCCGGCTTCTACTACAACACCGCGGCCGTGATCGACGCCGACGGCACCTATCTCGGCAAGTACCGCAAGCACCACATCCCGCAGCTCAAGGGCTTCCGCGAGAAGTTCTACTTCAAGCCCGGGAACCTCGGCTGGCCCGTCTTCGACACGGCGGCCGGCAGGGTCGGCGTGTACATCTGCTACGACCGGCACTTCCCGGAGGGCTGGCGCCAGCTCGGCCTGGCCGGAGCCCAGCTCGTCTACAACCCCTCCGCGACCCACCGGAGCCTGTCCTCCCACCTGTGGCGGCTGGAGCAGCCGGCGGCGGCCGTCGCCAACGGGTACTACATCGCCGCGATCAACCGCGTCGGCCAGGAGGAGTACGGCGACAACGACTTCTACGGCACGAGCTACTTCGTCGACCCGCGCGGGCAGTTCGTCGGGGACGTCGCCAGCGACAGCAAGGAGGAGCTCGTGGTCCGGGACATCGACCTCGACCTCATCGAAGAGGTACGGCAGACGTGGGCCTTCTACCGCGACCGCCGCCCCGACGCCTACGAAGGGCTGGTGCAGCCGTGACCAACGACCTCCTGGGCCGCCACCGGGCCGTGCTCCCCGACTGGCTCGCCCTCTACTACGAGGAGCCCCTCGAGATCACCCACGGCGAGGGCCGCCACGTCTGGGACGCCCAGGGCAACCGGTACCTCGACTTCTTCGGCGGCATCCTCACCACCATGACGGCGCACGCACTGCCCGAGGTGACCAAGGCGGTGAGCGAGCAGGCCGGGCGGATCATCCACTCCTCGACCCTCTACCTCAACCGCCCGATGGTCGAACTCGCCGAGCGCATCGCCCAGCTGAGCGGCATCCCGGACGCCCGCGTCTTCTTCACCACCTCCGGCACCGAGGCCAACGACACCGCCCTGCTGCTGGCCACCGCCTACCGGCGCAGCAACACGATCCTGGCCATGCGCAACAGCTACCACGGCCGCTCCTTCAGCGCCGTCGGCATCACCGGCAACAGCGGCTGGTCCCCGACCTCGCTGTCCCCGCTCCAGACGCTGTACGTCCACGGCGGGGTGCGCACCCGCGGCCCGTTCGCCTCACTCAGCGACGACGCCTACATCGCGGCCTGCGTCGAGGACCTGAAGGACCTGCTCGGCCACACCCGCGCGCCGGCCGCGCTGATCGCCGAACCCGTCCAGGGCGTCGGCGGCTTCACGGCTCCGCCGGACGGTCTCTACGCCGCCTTCCGCGAAGTGCTGCACGAGCGCGGCATCCTGTGGATCGCCGACGAGGTGCAGACCGGCTGGGGCCGCACCGGCGAGCACTTCTGGGGCTGGCAGGCCCACGGCCGCAACGGACCGCCCGACATCATGACCTTCGCCAAGGGCATCGGCAACGGCATGTCCATCGGCGGGGTCGTCGCCCGCTCCGAGATCATGAACTGCCTGGACTCCAACAGCATCTCCACCTTCGGCGGCACCCAGATCACCATGGCGGCGGGCCTCGCCAACCTCAACTACCTGCTGGAACACGACCTCCAGGGCAACGCCCGGCGCGTCGGCGGACTGCTCCTCGAGCGGCTGAGGGCCGTCGCCGCGCACGTACCGGCCGTACGGGAGGTACGCGGCCGCGGGCTGATGATCGGCATCGAGATCACGAAACCGGGGACCGACGAGGCCGATCCGCGGACCGCCGCGGCCGTCCTGGAGACGGCTCGCGAGGGCGGCCTGCTGATCGGCAAGGGCGGCGGGCACGACACCAGTGCGCTGCGCGTCGCGCCGCCGCTGTCCCTCAACGTCGCGGAGGCCGAGGAGGGCGCCGCGATCCTCGAAAACGCTCTGAGGAGCATCCAGTAGTACTGCGCTGAGCAAGGGACCCGTCATGACCATCACCCTGGATTCCCTGGAGCCCGCCCTGTCGGTGCGGCAGGTCCTCACCCTGGAGCGGGTACTGGCCGGGGAGCCCGAGGTGGTGGCCGGCGCGGGACATCTCGACCGGCTCGTGCGCTGGGTGCACGTCGCCGAGGCCGCCGACGTCGGCGTGATGCTCAGCGGCGGCGAGATGGTCCTCACCACCGGCGTGCTGCTCGCCGGAGACGAGGACAAACAGACCGAGTACGTCCGGTCCCTGCACCGCGCCGAGGCGGCGGCCGTCGTCCTCGGACTCGGCCGCGCCTTCCCCGCGGCGCCGGACGTGATGCGCAGGGCGGCCGAACGCTGCGGACTGCCGATGGTCGTCCTGCACCGGCCCTTCCCCTTCGCCGACCTGACCGAGGAGGTCCAGTCGCGGCTCGTGCGGCGCAAGTTCGCCGCCGTCAGCCTCTCCGAGGCCGTCCGCACCGAACTCACCGCCCTCATCACCGCCGGCGCCCCGTTGCAGCGCCTGCTCGACGAGGTCGCCCGGCACAGCGCCTGCCCGGTCGTCGTCACCAACCTCGCCCATCGAGTCCTCGGCACGGCGGGGGAGCGGTCCGCGGTGGACGACGTGCTGCGCGACTGGGAGCGCATCGCCCGGCAGGCGTGGGGGCACCACCCAGGCCGTTCGGGCACGGGGGGAGGCACCGGGGGCGACGGCTGGATCCGGGCCGAACTGGGCGGGCGCGGGGAGCGCTGGGGCCGGATCGTGCTGTGCGGCTACCGCGGCGACACCGCCACCGGACGGCTGCTGGCCGACCGCGCCGCCGAGGCGCTCGTCCTGCACCGCATGCTCGGCGGCGGCGCCGGGTGCTCCTGGGAGGAGCAGTCCGCGCAGAGTCTGCTGACCGACCTGGTCAGCGGCGTCGTACCGGCACGGCAACTGCTGCCCCGGACCCGGGCGGCCGGGCTGCCCGTCAACCGGCGCACCTTCGTGCCGCTGGTCGTCCGCGACGGCGACCCGGCCCGGCTCGAACGGCTGCTGCGGCTGCTGGGCCTGCCCGGGCTGGTCGCCGAACTCGCCGACGGTGCCACCGCCGTGCTGCTGAGCGTCCCCCGGGACCAGGACGCGGACGCCCTCGCCGAGCACTTCGCGACCCGGCTGCGCACCGGGACCGGCCCGGACCACACCGTCGTCGCCGCGGCCGAACCCCGCACCGCCTGGGACGACGTGCCCGCCGGACTGCGCGAGGCGCAGCACGTGTCGGACGCCGTGGCCGACTCCTCCGCCGTCCTCGACCTCCCCCCGGTCGTACGCCTGAAGGACGTCCACCTGCGGGGCCTGGTCCGGCTGCTGCGCGACGATCCGCACGTGCAGTCCTTCGCGGAGCGGGAGCTGGACGGGCTGCTGCGCGAGAGCGACGAGGACCTGCTGTCGGTCCTGCGCACCTACCTCGCCACCGGCCGCAACAAGTCCCGCACGGCCCAGCTCCACCATGTCTCCCGGCCGGCCCTCTACCGCCGCCTGGAGTCCATACAGGTCCGCCTCGGGGTGGACCTCGACGACTTCGAGCAGGCCGCCTCGGTGCACATCGCACTCCTCGCGCACGACGCGCAACAGCAGTGAAACACGCAACCACCTGGGAAAACGGCGGTGAAACATGAGTCCACGAAAGAGTGACACGGTGGCACGCCGCACGCCCTCGGACGTGACACGCTGCAACTCAAAGACGCCCTTCGCCCTCCCTAGGCTCACGGCACACCGAGCGACCGGAGGTCCCGATGAGCCAAGTGATCCGTGCCGCCGTCTTCCAGACCGCCTGGACGGGCGACAAGGAATCGATGATCCAGGTCCACGAGCAGGCGGTACGCGACGCGGCCGCGCAGGGCGCTCAAGTCCTGTGCTTCCAGGAGCTGTTCTACGGACCGTACTTCTGCCAGGTCCAGGACCCGGCCTTCTACGAGTACGCCGAACAGATCCCCGAGGGCCCCGTCGTCCGGCGCTTCCAGGCCCTCGCGAAGGAACACGGCATCGTCCTGGTGCTGCCGATGTACGAGGAGGAGCAGCCCGGCGTCCTCTACAACACCGCCGCCGTGATCGACGCGGACGGCTCCTACCTCGGCAAGTACCGCAAGACCCACATCCCCCAGGTCAGGGGCTTCTGGGAGAAGTTCTACTTCCGCCCGGGCAACAGCGGCTGGCCCGTCTTCGACACCAAGGCCGGCCGCATCGGCGTCTACATCTGCTACGACCGCCACTTCCCCGAAGGCTGGCGCGCCCTCGGCCTCGCGGGCGCCGAGATCGTCTTCAACCCCTCGGCCACCTCCCGCGGCCTGTCCGGCTACCTCTGGCAGCTGGAACAGCCGGCGGCGGCCGTCGCCAACGAGTACTTCGTCGGCGCGATCAACCGGGTCGGCGTCGAGGAGTACGGCGACAACGACTTCTACGGCACCTCGTACTTCGTGGACCCCGAGGCCCGGTTCGTCGGCGAGGTGGCGAGCGACAAGGAGCCCGAACTGGTGGTGAGGGACCTGGACATGGCCAAACTCCGCGAGGTCCGCGACCGCTGGCAGTTCTACCGGGACCGGGCGCCTGGAACTTACGGCCCGCTGACGGCCCCCTAGGGGCGCGGGGAACTGCGCGACCAGCCACACACAACCGTCACGTTCACACGGCGAGGAGCGACAGATCATGAGCACCCGAACCGTCATCCGCGGCGGCCTCGTCATCACCGCATCCGACGAGATCCACGCCGACGTCCTGATCGAGGACGGCCGAATCGCCGCCCTCGCCACCTCCCACACCCCCGCCGCCGAATCCTTCACGGCCGACCGCACCATCGACGCCACCGGAAAGTACGTCATCCCCGGCGGCGTCGACGCCCACACCCACATGGAGCTGCCCTTCGGCGGCACCTTCGCCTCCGACACCTTCGAGACCGGCACCCGAGCCGCCGCCTGGGGCGGCACCACGACGATCATCGACTTCGCCGTGCAGAGCGTCGGGCACAGCCTGCGCGAGGGCCTCGACGCCTGGCACGCCAAGGCCGACGGCAACTGCGCGATCGACTACGGCTTCCACATGATCGTCTCCGACGTCAACGAGCACACGCTCAAGGAGATGGACCACCTGGTCGAGGAGGGCATCACCTCCTTCAAGCAGTTCATGGCCTACCCGGGCGTCTTCTACAGCGACGACGGCCAGATCCTGCGCGCCATGCAGCGCTCCGCCGAGAACGGCGGGCTGATCATGATGCACGCCGAGAACGGCATCGCGATCGACGTCCTCGTCGAACAGGCCCTGGCCCGCGGCGAGACCGACCCCCGCTACCACGGCGAGGTCCGCAAGGCCCTCCTCGAAGCGGAGGCCACCCACCGCGCCATCAAACTCGCGCAGGTGGCCGGCGCGCCCCTCTACGTCGTGCACGTCTCCGCGACGGAAGCGGTCGCCGAGCTCGCCCGGGCCCGCGACGAGGGACTGAACGTCTTCGGCGAGACCTGCCCGCAGTACCTGTTCCTGTCCACCGACAACCTCGCCGAGCCGGACTTCGAGGGCGCCAAGTACGTGTGCAGCACCCCGCTCAGGCCGAAGGAGCACCAGGCCGCGCTGTGGCGGGGCCTGCGCACGAACGACCTCCAGGTCGTCTCCACCGACCACTGCCCCTTCTGCTTCACGGGCCAGAAGGACCTCGGCCGCGGCGACTTCTCCAAGATCCCCAACGGCCTGCCGGGCGTGGAGAACCGTATGGACCTCCTGCACCAGGCGGTCGTCGACGGGCACATCTCGCGCCGCCGCTGGATCGAGATCGCCTGTGCGACCCCGGCCAGGATGTTCGGCCTGTACCCGAAGAAGGGCACCATCGCGCCGGGTGCCGACGCCGACGTCGTCGTCTACGACCCGCACGCCGAGCAGGTCATGTCGGTGGAGACGCACCACATGAACGTCGACTACTCGGCGTACGAGGGCAAACGCACCACCGGCCGGGTCGAGACGGTCCTCTCGCGTGGCGAACCCGTCATCACCGAGCGGGAGTACACCGGGCACGCCGGGCACGGCGTGTTCACCCCGCGTTCCACCTGTCAGTACCTCAACTAGGAGTGGCGCAGATGGACTTCGGACTCGTCCTGCAGACCGACCCGCCGGCCTCGCGGGTCGTCAGCCTGATGAAACGCGCGGAACGGAACGGCTTCACGTACGGCTGGACCTTCGACTCCGCCGTGCTGTGGCAGGAACCGTTCGTGATCTACAGCCAGATCCTCGCCAACACCACGACCCTGAAGGTCGGGCCGATGGTGACCAACCCGGGCACCCGCACCTGGGAGGTCACCGCCTCCACCTTCGCCACCCTGAACGACATGTTCGGCAACCGCACGGTCTGCGGCATCGGCCGCGGTGACTCCGCGATGCGGGTGGCCGGCCGCAAGCCCAACACCCTGGCCCGCATCAGCGAGGCCATGAAGGTCATCCGGGACCTTGGCAGTGGACGGGAGGCCGACCTCGGCGGCGGCACCGTCGTCCATTTCCCGTGGATCGGGCAGGGCGCCGAACTGCCGGTGTGGATGGCCGCGTACGGCCCCAAGGCCCTGAAGATGACCGGCGAGGAGGCGGACGGCTTCATCCTCCAGCTGGCCGACCTCTATCTCACCGAGTACATGGTCAAGGCGGTGAAGGACGCGGCCGTCGCGGCCGGCCGGGACCCCGCCGAGGTGACCGTCTGCGTGGCCGCACCGGCGTACGTCACCGAGGACGACTCGCCCGAGGCGCTCGCCCACGCGCGCGAGCAGTGCCGCTGGTTCGGCGGCATGGTCGGCAACCACGTCGCCGACCTCGTCTCCAAGTACGGCGAGCACTCCGCCGCCGTCCCCGACGAACTGACCGACTACATCAAGGCCCGCGAGGGCTACGACTACTCCCACCACGGACGCGCCGACAACCCGGACACCCAGTTCGTGCCAGACGAGATCGTCGACCGGTTCTGCCTCATCGGCCCGGTCGAGAAGCACATCGAGAAGCTGGAGGCGCTGCGCGCGCTCGGCGTGGACCAGTTCGCCGTCTACGACATGCACGACGCGCAGGAGGCCGTGATCGAGGCCTACGGATCCCGGGTGATCCCGGCCGTCAACGGCTGACCTCCGCCGCTCCACCCCCTGTGAACTCCCCCTTCCCGGCGGCTCGGGAAGGGGGCCCAGGACGCTCCCGAGCGCACCCCCCATCGGCTCACCGCACGGCCTTTCCCGTCCCACCTCCCCTGATTGGCCCGGCCCATGACCGATACCGCTCCCACGGCCCCACCGCCGACCACCCAAGTCACCCTCGCCGACGGCCGGGTGGAGATCGCCCCGGGCGTCCCCGCACCGACCGGCCCCTACGCCAACGAGGACCTGCTGCCGGTCCCGGTCGAGAAGCGCACCTGGACCACGTACAACTTCTCCGCGCTGTGGGTCGGCATGGCCCACAACACGGCCTCCTGGACCCTCGCCTCCGGGCTCATCGCCGTCGGCATGGACTGGAAGCAGGCGGTGCTCACCATCGCCCTGGCCAACGTCATCGTGCTGATACCGATGCTGCTCACGGGGCACGCCGGTCCCAAGTACGGCATACCCTTCCCGGTCTTCGCCCGGGCCTCCTTCGGCATCCGCGGCGCCAACCTGCCCGCCGTCGTACGGGCGCTGGTGGCGTGCGGCTGGTTCGGCATCCAGACCTGGATCGGCGGCGAGGCCATCTACTTCCTCGCCGGCAAGCTCGTCGGCTCCGGCTGGACGGACGCCGCGAAGGCCGGCGGCTACGCCTGGACCATGTGGCTGTCGTTCGCGATCTTCTGGGCGCTCCAGGTCGTCATCATCTACCGGGGCATGGAGACGATCCGCCGCTTCGAGAACTGGGCGGCGCCGTTCGTGCTCGTCGGCGCGTTCGTGATGCTCTGGTGGATGAGCGACAAGGCGGGCGGCTTCGGCCCGCTGTTCGACCAGCCCTCCAAGCTCGGCTGGGGCGCGGACTTCTGGAAACTGTTCGCCCCCGCCCTGATGGGAATGATCGGCTTCTGGTCCACACTGTCGCTGAACATCCCCGACTTCACCCGCTACGGCAGGAGCCAGAAGGCGCAGACCCGGGGCCAGGCCCTCGGCCTGCCGACCACCATGACCCTGTTCGCCTTCCTGTCGGTGATGGTCACCTCCGGCTCCCAGGCCGTCTACGGCGAGGCCATCTGGGACCCGGTGCAGCTTGCGGCCAAGACCGACAACACGGTGGGCCTGCTCTTCGCGCTGGTCACCGTCCTGGTGGCGACGCTGTCCGTCAACGTCGCGGCCAACCTGGTCTCGCCGGCGTTCGACTTCTCCAACATCGCGCCCCGGCGCATCAGTTTCCGGGCCGGCGCCCTCGCCACCTGTGTCCTCGGTGTGCTGATCTTCCCCTGGAAGCTGTACTCCGACCCGCAGGGCTACATCTTCACCTGGCTGGGCCTGGTCGGCGGCCTGCTCGGCACCGTCGCGGGCATCCTCATCGCCGACTACTGGATCCTGCGCCGCGCCCGGCTCGACCTCGCCGACCTGTACCGGCCCGGCGGCCGCTACTGGTACGAGGGCGGCTGGAACTGGCGGGCCGTCGTCGCCTTCGCGGTCGGCGGTGTCCTCGCCGTGGGCGGCGCGAGCTTCAAGCCGCTGATCGACGGCCGTCCCGTCCCGGCGCTGGCCGATCTGGCCGACTACGGCTGGGCCGTGGGCCTGGGCACCTCGATGATCCTGTACCTGGTGCTGATGGCCACCCGGGGCCGCAGCACCCGCTGAGGGAGAACGGCGCGCTGGAGGGCGCTCAGTCCTTGTCGCTCTCCAGCGCGGCCACCGCTTCCTTCGCGGCCTTGATGGCACCCTTGTTGATCGTGTCCGTGCCGGGCGCCTTCTTCGACTCGAAGTCACTGCCGTTGTAGGTGATCGTCACCAGCGCGTTGGCGGCGCGGGCGAACACCACGCCCTCACGGGTCTCCTGCTTGTCCTCGGTCGTGAGGTTGACCACGGAGTACGCGCTGTCCCCCAGACCGGGTACCGCGCCGCCGCCGCTCTGCTTCTCGGTGTGCGCCTGGTACGACTTCTGCGCGGCCTCGTCCGACTCCATGACCTCGTAGGACACGTCGAGCCAGCGGTAGTCGTAGCCCTTGAGGGCGTTCCAGGAGCAGGTGCGGCGCAGCTCCGAGTCCGTGGACGGGATCTCCTTGCCGGCCGTCTTGGCGCCCGGCACCAGCGCCTCGATGGTCTTCTTGGCGACGGCCTCGCACGGGGCGGGCGACGCGGAGTACGTCTTCGGCACCGTCGACGTCGACGGGGCGGACTCCGAGCGGGTATCGGTCTTCTCTTCGGCCGGCTTGTGCTCGGCGGCCTGCGGCGCGGCGAGCGGACCGGACGACAGCGCCCAGCCCACCGCGGCGAGCACCACCACCGGGGACAGACGGGCGGTCAGGGCCAGGGGCAGAGGTAGGGAACGCACGGCGCCCTTCAGGTGGGGACGGACGGTGCGGAACGGGTCCGCACGGCGGACGGGACGACAGTGTCACATGCGTCTCTGTGCTGCGGAAGTGCGGCCTCCCCGACATGTTCCGTGGAACACCGTGCGTGTCGACGCCGTCGCGCTGCGCCCGGCGCGACCTGCCGGCATCGCCCGGGACAAGACCGGACATGCCCCAACTTCCCGCGACAGGAAAGGACATTCACTCCACGGTCGACGTCCGTAGCGCGTGGTCGAGGAAGCGCCGGGTGATCGGCGGCACGGCGCGGGAGCCGAGCCAGGCGATGCCGATGTCCCGGGCGCCCCGTACGTCGGTGATCTCCAGGTAGCGGATCGGGGACTCGGATGCCGCCGTGACGTCCGGCGACGACGGGATCAGGGACACCCCGAGACCCGCGGCGACCAGACCGCGCAGGGTCTCCACCTCCTCGCCCTCGAAGGCGATGACCGGTGCGAAGCCGGCCTCGCGGCACAGCCCCGCGGTGATGTCACGCAGCCCGTATCCCTGCTTGAGCAGGATGAACCGCTCCTCGGCCACCTCGGCCAGGCGGATCCGGCGGCGCTCGGCCAGCCGGTGCCGGGACGGGACGGCCAGCAGCAGCGGCTCCACCAGCAGGCGCCGCCACGTGATGAGGGGGTGGCCGGGGTCGCTGCTGGTGATGACCAGATCCGCGGTCGTGTCCAGGAGGTGCCGGGTCAGGCCCATCTCGCCGTCCTGGTGCAGTTCGAACTGCGCCTGCGGGAAGGCCGAACGGAAGCCCGTGACGAGCTGGGGGACCAGCCAGGTGCCCAGGGTGTGCAGGAAGGCGAGCGACACGACGCCGGAGTCGGGGTGGACCATCTCGGCCACGGCTCGCCGGCCCCGGTCGTAGTTGTCGAGCACCCCGTCGACGTACTCCTTGAACACCCGGCCCGCCGGCGTGAGGCGCAGCACGCGCCCGACGCGCTGGAGCAGCTCGGCGCCGACCTCGTCCTCCAGCCGGGCCAGGGCCCGGGACAGGGCGGGCTGGGTGATGCCGGCGTCCGTCGCGGCATCGGTCACCGTCGTCCCCTCCGCGACGGACCGGAAGGAACGCAGCACCTGAAGATCCATGCTGTCATTCTTCCCCGTCATGGGTCGCCCACGAAGCGGGCGGGGGCAGTATGGAAGGCCCCAGGGGCGACGCCCCGGGCGACGACGGCATGGAGAGGCTTCAGGGGCGAGCCGGAAGGCGGCCGCTGCCGAGCCGGTGCCCGACTTCCGCTACCGGACCGGCCTCGGCGCACCCGCGACCACGTGTGCCGTCACCTGGTCGCAGAGTTGTTCGGCCGCCGTGATCGCGCTCTCCCAGTCGGGCAGCGGCCGCCCGCGGCGGGCCGGTTCGCGCCGGGCGTGAGCGACCGTACGGCGTGCCTCGGCCAGCTGGTGGTAGGCGGTTCGGCGCAGCGACTGCCGCTGGGCCGGGCCGGCCTCCGGCGCGGCGTCGCGGTAGCGCCGCGCGGCGGCGACGGCGGCCTCGGTCTGTGCCTCGGCGCGGTGGGCGGCGGAGTCCGGCCACACCGCGAAGTGCGCGACGAGCACCAGCGCGGACGCCAGCGCCGTGTCCACCACCCGCGTGCCGTACAACGGCCGGTGGTCGCCCAGCAGGTCGAGCAGCACGAACACGACGGCGGTCAGACCCAGTGTGGCGAGCGCGTAGTGGTGCCGCACACCGACGGCCATGAGCGCGCCGAACACCGCCACGACGCCCACCACGGCGTACGTGCCGCTGGCCGCCGAGGACACCGCCCCGATGGCGGCCACCCCGACGATCGTGCCGACGCAGCGGTGCAGTGCCCGTGGGAACAGCGGCCCGAAGTCGGGCTTGTAGACGAAGGCCACCGTCATGGGCAGCCAGTAGCCGCGAGGGCGGTGCAGCACCTCCGCCAGCACATGGGCGGCGAGCACGCACCCGGCCAGCAGCAGGGCGTACCGCAGCCGCGCCGCCCGTCCGGGCCCCTCGTGCGCCGGCAGACGCAACTCCAGGTCCGTCCCGTCCGGTTCGCCGTCCACGGCGGCGACCAGTTCGGCCAGGGCGCGCCTGCCCGGCGAGCCGGTCACCGGTGCGGGCGCCGCCCGCTCCTCCGGGGCCGCGAGGCGGTCGGGCAGCAGACGCCCGGCCAGGTGCCGCGGCACATCGGTCAGGGCGGGCGGCAGCGCACGGCCCTCCCACACCACCGCGGTCACGGCCTCGCCCAGCCGCACGGCGTAGTGGAACGCCCGGACCAGGTCACCCGTTTCGTCCCGCTGCCGCCGCCCGCGCGGGGCGAGACGGGGGGCCATCACCTCGTGGGCGTGGTTCAGCGCCAGCGTCATCCGCAGGCGGGCCTCCTCGGCGGCACCGGTACCCGCGGCGGCCAGCGCCTCGCCCGCGCTCCGGTACACGGCCAGCACGGCGGCCCGTTCGACGTGGTGACGGCGCCACAGCCACGGCGCCGCCGACAGCACGAGGACGAGGGCGACACCGGCGAGCAGCGCCAGCGGCGGCTGCCACCACGGCCCCGGCACCGGGATGCCGCTGCCGATCGTGACGCCGAGCAGCAGGTGCATGCCCGACACGGACGCGATCCGCCCGCGCAGGCCGACACCGCCCGCCACGAGCGCCGCCGCCACCAGACACCCCGCCACCGCCGCCTGCTCCCCGCTGCGCAGGGCGACTTCACCGGCGAGCAGGCCGAGCGCGCTGGACACCCCCGTCCAGCCCAGCCGCCGCACCCGGACCCGGTACGGGTCGGAACCGTCCTGGCTCACCCCCCACAGGGCGCCGATGGCGGCGATCGCCGAGAGCACGACCCACCCGGTGGCGAGCCCGACGAGCAGGGGCAGCGCGAGCGCGACGGCCCCTCGCGCCGCCGCGGCGAACGGCAGGGATCCGCGCAGCCGGCCGAGAACGGAGCGCGGCCCCCACGGCCGCGACGGGCGGCGCGGACGGTCCGGTCGCGTGTCTGCGGCTGATGTCATGAGGCCGTGTCCTTTCGGGGTGGTCGGGCGGAAGGCGGGTGCGCTGCACCCGGGGCGTGGCCCCGGCGGCGCGGCGCCCGGGCCGGGGTCAGCCGACCAGCTCGATGAGCAGGGGCAGGGTGACGAAGGAGAGGAGCAGGCTCAGTACGACGGCGGAGCCGATGGTCCGCACGTCCTCGGCCGAGCCGTGCCGGGCGGCGAACATCAGCGGGACGGGCGAGACCGGGAACGCGAGGATCAGCGCGGCCTGGGCGGCGACCGCCTCGGAGGTCAGGAGCAGCCCCGTCCCGTAGACGAGCAGGGGCAGCAGGACCACGCTGGTGAGCGAGACCGCCCACACGGCGGGGGACAGCGCGGGCCGGCCGATCCGGGCGACGGAGACGCCGACGTACAGCAGGGCCGTCGCCGACGCGGCGCCCGCGAGCAGGCTCAGCGCGGAGTCGGCGATCTCCGGCACGCCGACCCCTGCGACCGACAGCACGAGACCGAGGACGGGGCCCCAGCAGAACGGCTCGCGCAGCGCGTGCCCGACGGTGTGCAGCACGGAGGGGCGAGGGCCGGGCGATCCGGTCTCGGCGGGCGCCGGCCCGGCGGCCGCCTCGGGAGCGCCCGCGCCGACGGTGGCCAGGACGTGCCGCCGTGCGGGGGCCGCCACCCCGGCTGTGACCGTCCGGGGCTCCGGATGTTCGGGCATGCCGAGGAGGATCAGGACGACCGGGTCGAGGACGACGTTGACGATGATGCCCGCGACGGCGATCGGCACGGCGGCCTCCGCGGTCCCGAACAGGCCCCCCAGGATGGACGTGCCCATGAAGGCGTACTGCGGCTGGACGCAGGCCAGCGCGAACAGGGCCGCCCGCCGCAGCGGCCGGCGGGCCGCGAGGCGCAGCACGCCCAGCAGGACGGTGTACACGGCGAGAAACCCGAACGCCAGCAGGCCCACCAGGGGCAGTTGCTCGACCAGCACGTGCCGGGGCGTCTGCCAGATGCTCAGCAACAGGGCGGCGGGCAAAGCGAGTTGCATGGTCAGCTCGCGCAGTGCCTGGGCGCCGCCCGCGTCGAAGAGCGCCCGGCGGCCGGTGCCGTAGCCGACCAGGATGAGGAGGAAGACCGGCACCACGACGGTGAAGATCTCGGCGAAAGACATGACTGCGTCAATCCTTTGGAGCAAGGCGGGGGCGCGACCGTGCGGGCCGGTGACCGTATGTCAGAGAGCCGAGAGGATCCGGTCGGTGCCCCCTTGGGGGGTGGGGGAGCGATACCCGGGCGGTGGCCCGTCAGACGGCCTCGATCGGCGGGTACACCGGATGCCACATGGCCGCGCGGACGCGTTCCTCGATCGTGTCGTCGGCGCTCTCCCGGGCGACGCCGTCGGCGACCGCGGCACGGGCCACGGCCACGGCGACCGCCACGGAGGTGTCCCGCAGCCGGTCGATCGGGGGCAGGATCGGCGCGCCCGGTGCCTCGGGGTCGGTCTGGTCCGCGATGGCGCGGGCCGCGGCCACCAGCATGCCGTCGGTGATCCGCTCGGCCCGGGCGACGGCCGTGCCGAGCCCCAGCCCGGGAAAGACCAGCGCGTTGTTGGCCTGCCCGATGTGGTGGGTGACGCCGTCCGTCTCCACCGGCCCGAAGGGACTGCCGGTGGCGATCAGGGCCCGGCCTTCGGTCCAGGCGAGCAGGTCGGCGGGGACGGCCTCGGCCAGCCGCGTGGGGTTGGACAGCGGCAGGACGATGGGGCGGTCGGTGTGCGCGGCCATGGCGCGGACGATGTCCTCGGTGAAGGCGCCGCCCTGTCCCGAGGTGCCGATCAGGACGCTCGGGCGCACCCGGTCGACGACCTCGGCCAGCGGCACGCCACCGAGGTTCTCGTCGTGCCGCCAGCCGGTGACCTCGGCGCGGCCACGGGCGAAGGGCATCTGGAAGTCCCGCAGCCCCTGCTGGCCCTCGGTCAGCAGTCCGTGACGGTCCACGGCCCAGATCCGCTCCGCGGCCTCCCGCGGCGTCAGTCCGTCGGCGATCATCGCGTCGCGCAGCTGCTCGGCGATCCCGATGCCGGCGGTTCCGGCACCGAAGAGCACCACCCGGTGGTCGCGCAGCGCGGCACCGCCGGCGCGCACGCCGGAGAGCACGGCGGCCAGATTGACGGCGCCGGTGCCCTGGATGTCGTCGTTGAACGTGAGCGTCTTCTCGCGGTAGCGGTCCAGGATCCGGCGGGCGTTGGACGAGCCGAAGTCCTCCCAGTGCAGCAGGGCGTCGGGGAACAGCTTCGTGGCCGCGGCGACGTAGGCGTCGACGAAGGCGTCGTAGCGGTCCCGGTCCGCGCGCGGGTGCCGGTTGCCCAGGTACAGCGGGTCGTCCAGCAGCTCCTGCCGGTCGGTGCCGGCGTCCAGCATCACCGCCAGGGTGCGGGCCGGGTCCACGCCGGCGGCGGCCGTGTAGACGGCGAGCTTGCCGACCGCGATGTCGATGCCGCCCACACCCCAGTCACCGATGCCGAGGATCGCCTCGCCGTCCGTCGCCACGATCAGGTCGACGTCGTCGGCGCCCAGCCCGGAGGCACGCAGGGAGCTCTCGATGGACTCGGGGTCGTCGACCGACAGGTACACGCCGCGCGGGCGGCGGTACTCGTAGCTGTAGCGCTCGATCGCCGTACCCACGGTCGGGGTGTAGACGATCGGCAGCATCTCGGCGAGGTGGTCACCGAGGAGCCGGTGGAAGAGCACCTCGTTGCGGTCGCGCAGCGCCGTCAGGTAGACGTTCTTGGCGAGGTCGTCGGGCTGGGACCGGAACTGAGTGTAGGCGCGGGCGGCCTGCTGGTCCTGCGTCAGGACCTGCGGCGGCACCAGGCCGGTCAGCCCGAGCTCCTGCCGCTCCCGCCGGGTGAAGGCCGTACCCCGGTTCAGACGCGGACTGTTCAGGACCGAGTGTCCGCGCGCGCTCGTCCTGATGACACCGTCTACGGTGCTCCTCTCTGTGCCCATGATGACTCCTCAGAAGGTCGGGACCGGGAACTCGTCCCAGACTGTGACGCTGCGTGGCATGCGTCCAATGCCTGACACGACGGAGATCCATAACCTGACGGAATTCGAGCTTTGACCTGCGGTTTTCCATGGGTGAGGAGAAGCCCGCGGCGCCGACTGTGATCGACGTCGCCCGCGGACCTCATGAAGCGGCCGAGGCAGCACAACGACGAGACGGGCCGGCCGGGGCCGCCGTATCGGCTGAGCTCGCCTTGATGTGCAGTCAGATCCGGATGGGGCTGAGAGCGATCTTGTCGCGGTCGACGAAGAGCTCGACCCACATGCCGTCCACGCCATCAGGCAACGGATCGGTCATGTCCAGCAGGATGTTCGCGTCGTCCACCTGCAGCACGGCGGCACCGTCTTCCACCGGGCTCAGTCTTCCCCGCAGCACGACACAGTGCCCGCCGTGGCGGACCTCAGGCCCGGTCCCGGCCGCCGGCCTGGCGTTTCGCCCCCAGGTGATGGCTTCGTCGACAGTCCACTCCACGAAGTACGCGCCGGGCCCGGCGTCGGCATCTCCGCGCCAGATGACCGCTGCGCGGCCGAATCCCGTCTGCACCTGGGCCAGCACCCGGCCCCGCGGGAACGTCGCGATCTTCTCCACCTCGACCAACATGGTCCGATCATGCGGCATCCGCCTCGCCGGCTGCACGGGAACAAGGCAGGAAGAAGGAGGAAAGGGAGACCGCCGGGCCTTCGGGGGTAGCCGGGGAGGATGTCCCCGGCGCGCACTCACCAGAGCCTTTCGGGCCGCAACAGCCCGGCCAGGAAAGAGGGGGCAAGGTGTCTACCTGGAGGAGACGGCCTCGCGCTCTTCTCCCCGCAGCCCGTTCCGGACCGACCGACACATGTGAACACCGAGGTCAGCTATGGAATTCACGACTCGTCCCACCCTGCAAGGCACTTTCGGCATGGTGTCCTCCACCCACTGGCTCGCCTCGCAGTCCGCGATGGCCGTCCTGGAGACCGGCGGCAACGCCTACGACGCCGCCGTGGCGGGCGCGTTCGTGCTGCACGTCGTCGAACCGCACCTCAACGGCCCGGCCGGCGAGGCGCCGGTCCTGCTCGCCCCGGCCGGTGGCGAGGTGCGGGTGCTGTGCGGGCAGGGCGTCGCCCCGGCGGGTGCCACCGTCGCGCACTACCAGGGCCTCGGACTGGATCTCGTCCCCGGCACCGGGCCGCTCGCCGCCGCCGTGCCGGGCGCGTTCGACGCCTGGATGCTGCTCCTGCGCGACCACGGAACCAAGTCCCTCGACGACGTCCTGGCGTACGCCATCGGATACGCCGAGCACGGACACGCGCCCGTGGAGCGGGTCGGCGAGACCGTCGAGACCGTGCGCGAGCTGTTCGAGACGGAATGGACCTCCTCGGCGGACGTCTACCTCCCCGGCGGCAAAGCACCGCGCCCCGGTGAGCTCTTCGCCAACCCCACGCTCGCCGCCACCTGGAAGCGCCTGCTCGCCGAGACCGCGGGGGCGGGGGACAGGGAGGCGCGGATCGACGCCGCGCGGGAGGTGTGGCGCACCGGGTTCATAGCCGAGGCGCTCACCCGCCAGGCCGCGCGTCCCACCAAGGACACCAGCGGCGAACGGCACACCGGCACCCTCACGGCCGCCGACCTCGCCGCCTGGTCCGCGACCTACGAGACCCCGGCGACGTACGACTGGAACGGCTGGACCGTGTGCAAGCCGGGCCCCTGGAGCCAGGGCCCGGTCCTCCTCCAGCAACTCGCCCTGCTCCCGCCCGAGCTGCCCCGGTACGGTTCCGCCGACTACGTCCACCTCCTGGTGGAGAACTGCAAGCTCGCCATGGCCGACCGGGAGGCCTGGTACGGGGACGCCGCCGACGTACCCCTCGACGACCTGCTGTCCGAGGCGTACAACACGCCTCGCCGCGCCCTCGTCGGCGAGCGGGCCGACAACGACCTGCGGCCCGGCAGCCCCGGCGGACGCACCCCGCGGCTGGGTGCGCACGCGCGCGCAGCGGCCGCGGCACAGGAGGGCTTCGACGCCCTGGGGGCCGGCGAACCGACCGTCGCCAAGAGCCCGGCGTCCCCCGTGCCGGGCGAGCCGGAGATCCTCGCCGACGGGACCACCCGCGGCGACACCTGCCACCTCGACGTCGTCGACCGCTGGGGCAACATGGTCTCGGCCACCCCCAGCGGCGGCTGGCTCCAGTCCAACCCCGTCGTACCCGAACTCGGCTTCCCGCTCGGCACCCGGCTTCAGATGACCTGGCTGGAGGAGGGGCTGCCGAACTCCCTCACCCCCGGGCGCCGCCCCCGTACCACCTTGACGCCGTCGATCGCCCTGCGCGACGGCGTGCCCGTGATGGCGTTCGGCACGCCCGGCGGGGACCAGCAGGACCAGTGGCAGCTGCACTTCTTCCTTGCCGTCGCCCTGCGCGGCGCCGTGCGCGGCGGCCCCGACCTCCAGGGTGCGATCGACGCCCCGAACTGGCACAACGACAGCTTTCCCGGCTCCTTCTACCCGCGCGGTATGCGCCCGGGCAGTGTGACCGTGGAGTCCCGCACCGACCCCGCCGTCGTCGAGGAACTGCGGCGCCGCGGCCACGACGTGACGGTGGGCGGCCCCTGGTCGGAAGGCCGGCTGTGCGTGGTGGCGCGGGACCCGGAGACGGGCGTGCTGTCGGCGGCGGCGAACCCGCGCGGGATGCAGGGGTACGCGGTGGGCCGCTGATCAGGCGGGTCCGCGCCCGCAGGAACCGTCCCCGCTGTTCATCGCGATGCCACCCGGAGTGCACCGGGCGGGCAGGGCCTGTCAGTGGCCCGTGTTGTCATGGAGGGGTGAACGACAGCAACGAAACCATCGAAGAGTTTCTCGCAGAGCACGCTTCCGACGTCGACGAGGCGATCCGCAAGGCGGCCGCCGCCGAGATCCTGCCGCGCTGGCGCCGGCTCGCCGCGCACGAGGTCGACCAGAAGAGCGGCCCGCACGACCTGGTGACCGACGCCGACCGCAAGGCCGAGCTGTACCTGACCGAGGCCCTGGCCCCCCTGCTGCCCGGCTCGGTCGTGGTCGGCGAGGAGGCGGTGCACGCCAACCCGGCTACGTACGAGGCGATACGCGACGACGCCCCGGTCTGGATCGTCGACCCCGTCGACGGGACGCGCCAGTTCGTGCGCGGCGAGGCCGGGTTCTGCACCCTGGTCGCGCTCGCCCACCGCGGCACCCTGCTCGCGTCCTGGACGTACGCGCCCGCCCACGACCGGCTCGCCTTCGCCCAGCGCGGCAAGGGCGCCCACCTCGACGGGGAGCGGCTGTTCGCCGGAGTGCCGGAGCCCGGCCGGGACCTGCGCGTGGCCACCTCCCACCCCGACTACACGACGGACGAGCAGAAGGACGCCCTGCTCGGCCTGCGCGCCGACGGTGTGGCTCCGCGCCCGTGCGGCTCCGCCGGGCTGGAGTATCTCGCCATCGCCCGGGGCGAGTTGGACGCGGTGGCGTTCTCCTGGGAAGCGGCCTGGGACCACGCGGCCGGTCTGCTCCTGGTCGAGGAGGCGGGTGGCGCTCACCTCACCCTCACGGGCGACCCGTTCCGCATCCAGGGCGGCAACGCCCTGCCCTTCACCGCCGCCCGCGACGCGGCCACGGCCCGCAGGGTGGTGGGGCTGCTGTCGGGCGGGGCCTGAGTACGGAAGATCGTTGCGTGTCGCACACAGTCGGTTACCCGCTGTGCGCACGCAGGGGTTCCGGCGGGCGTGAAGTGCCCTTCCGCAGCGGAAATCGCCTGCGGCCGGTGACTGTCCGTCTCCGGGCATATCCTGAGGCTCAGTGGCCGTCGGCTGACGAAGGGGTCCGAAGGTGCCGTCGATGCTCGATGCCGTCGTAGTGGGTGCGGGACCGAACGGACTGACCGCGGCCGTGGAGCTGGCCCGCCGCGGTTTCTCCGTCGCCGTCTTCGAGGCCCGGAGCACCGTGGGCGGCGGAGCCCGCACCGAGGAGCTCACCCTTCCCGGCTTCCGTCACGACCCGTGCTCGGCGGCCCATCCGCTCGCCGTCAACTCCCCGGCGTTCCGCGCCCTGCCGCTCGAGCGGTACGGGCTGGAGTGGCTGCACGCCGAGCTGCCCATGGCGCATCCCTTCCCGGACGGCTCGGCGGCCGTCCTGGCCCGGACCGTCGGCGAGACGGCGGCCTCCTTCGGCCCGCGTGACGCCGGCGCGTACCGCAGGCTCGTCGAGCCCTTCCTGCCCAAGTGGGACACCCTCGCCCGGGACTTCATGTCACTGCCGCTGACCGCCCTGCCCCGCGACCCGGTCACCCTCGCCCGCTTCGGTCTGGCCGGGCTGCCCCCGTCGACACTGCTGATGCGCCGCTTCCGCGACCAGCCGGCCAAGGCCCTCTTCTCCGGGCTCGTCGCCCACGTCATGGCACCGCTCGGCGGCTTCGCCACCGGCGCCGTCGGCCTGGTCTTCGCCCTCGCGGCGCACGCCCGCGGCTGGCCCCTCGCCCGCGGCGGCTCCCAGTCCCTCTCCGACGCCCTCGCCGCCTACCTGCGCGACCTGGGCGGCAGCGTCCACACGGACTACGAGGTCAAGCGCCTCGACGACCTGCCACCGGCCCGGGCGTACGTCTTCGACACCTCACCCACCGCCCTGGCCCGCATCGCGGGCTTCGGAAACCACTACGCCGGATACCGCTACGGGCCGGGCGTCTTCAAGATCGACTACGCGCTGGACGGCCCCGTGCCCTGGACCGCGAAGGAGGCCCGCGCCGCCGGGACGGTGCAGGTCGGCGCGAGCAGCGCGGAGATCGGATCGGCCCTGCGCGCGGCCTCCCGGGAGAGCCGGGCCCCCGACCGGCCGTTCCTGATCACGGTCCAGCCGAGCGTCGTCGACCCCACCCGGGCGCCGGCGGGCAAGCACGTCTTCTGGGCCTACGGTCACGTCCCGCACGGCTGGACCGGCGACCTCACCGACGCCATCGAACGCCAACTGGAGCGCTTCGCCCCGGGGTTCCGCGACCGCGTCCTGGCCCGGGCCACGGCGGGACCGCCCGAACTCGCCGCCCGCAACGCCAACTACATCGGAGGGGACATCGCCTCCGGCGCGGTCTCCGGCCTCCAGCTCCTGCTGCGCCCGAGGCCCACCCTGTTCCCGTACCGCACCCCGCATCCGGCCGTCTTCATCTGCTCGTCGGCGACCCCGCCGGGCCCCGGCGTGCACGGCATGTCGGGGCACAACGCGGCGAAGGCCGTCTGGAAGCGACTGAGGCAGATATGACGGCCATCGAACCGGTCCGGGGCGACATCACCCGCGAGAGCGTCGACGTGATCGTCAACGCGGCCAACTCCTCCCTGCTGGGCGGGGGAGGGGTCGACGGGGCGATCCACCGCCGTGGCGGCCCCGCGATCCTGGAGGACTGCCGCCGGCTCCGCGCGGCGCACCTCGGCAAGGGCCTGCCCACCGGTCAGGCGGTCGCCACCACCGCGGGCGACCTGGACGCCCGTTGGGTCGTCCACACCGTGGGTCCGGTGTTCAGCACCACCGAGGACCGTTCCGGCCTGCTCGCCTCCTGCTACCGCGAGTCGCTCCGCGTCGCCGGTGAACTCGGCGCCCGTACCGTGGCGTTCCCCGCCATCTCCACCGGTGTCTACGGCTGGCGATGGACGACGGGGCCCGCATCGCCGTCGAGACCGTCCGGGCAGCGGACACCACCGTCGAGGAGGTCAGGTTCGTCCTCTTCGACGAGCGGGCGTACGAGGCGTTCGCCGCGCGGCTGCGCTGAGCAGGGCGGGGGCAGGGCTCAGACCGGCTCCGGCTCGAAGTGCTGCAGCAGGTCCCGCCCGGGCTGCACGACACCGTAGGTGCTCTCCGGTACGGCGTTCCACACGCCGGGCAGATCGCCGAGCGGCTCCGACACGACCAGCCGGGTCTCGTCGGACACATGGTTCAGGAACCCGAGGTCGGGGTGGAGGGCACGCACGTCCTCCACCCGGCTGCTGTAGTACAGCGACCGTGACTTGCCCGCGCTGGAGTAGCGGAAGAACCACACCCGCTCGCCGTCGGTCACCGCGACCGTCATCTGCAGCGGCTGCGGCACCCCGTGCTCGCGGCCCAGCCGCTCGATCAGCCCTGTCATCCGGGCCACCGCGCCCGGCGGGTCGCCGTCCAGCCCGAAGGTGAGCGCCACGTGGAACATCACCTCGGAGTCCGTCGTGCCCTCCATCGAGGCGAACAGCCCCGGATCCACCGCCAGCGTGAGGTCCCGGCGCATCTCGCGGAATCCGTCGATCGCCCCGTTGTGCATCCACATCCACCGGCCGCGGCGGAACGGATGGCAGTTCGTCTGCTGCACGGCCGATCCCGTGGAGGCGCGTACATGCGCGAAGAACAGGGGCGAGCGGACGTGGTCGGCGATCTCCCGCAGGTTGCGGTTGCTCCAGGCCGGGCCGGTGTCGCGGATGACGGCGGGGGTGCGCAGATGCCACGCGTACCAGCCGACTCCGAAGCCGTCGCCGTTGGTGGTCTCGACCCCCATCCGCGCGTGCAGGCTCTGGTCGATCAGCGAGTGCTGCGGACGGTAGAGGACGTCGTCGAGCAGCACGGGAGTGCCCGAGTAGGCGAGCCAGCGGCACATGGCCGTACCCCTGTTCCGAGCCGCCCGGGGCGGACCGGGCGGCTCCGTAGGCGGTGTCCGTGACCCTCAGGGAACCCCGGGTCGCGCCGGGGGCGCATCGCCCGCGGCGGGTGAGAGCGTGACGGGTGAGAGCGGTCCGCCCACGTGGCGCCCCGCGGGGGGCCGGGAGCAGGACGCGCTCCGGTCCGCCCGGGACCGGCCGCAGTGGTCGTCACCGGGCCGCCGCGTGCACACGCCCCGAGCGGACGGCTGCGCCCAGCGCCGCGAAGTCCCGCTCGTTCTGGTCGGCGTACGCCTGGGCGAACACCGTGAGGGCGCGGTCGAAGCGGTCGCCGCCGCCCAGGTAGGCGGCGATGGCGACAGGGTCGCCGGAGCGTGCGTGGGACCGTGCCAGGCTCGCTCCGCACAGCCGCCCGAACAGCCGCAGCAGGTCGGGGTCCATGGTCTCCGGCTGGGCGATGCCCTTCCAGTCCCGCAGTTGCCGCACGTAGAAGTCCCGCTCCTGTCCGTCGAGGCCCACCGCGTGCGTCCAGCCCAGCAGGATGTCGCTGGTCGTCTGGATCAGCCGCTGCCCCGCCACCACACGGCGGCCCTGGTTGTCCCAGCGGTCGCCGCCGCTGTGCGCCGCGAGCACCGACTCCTGCGCCTCCTTGGCCTGGAGCAGCAGGGGATCGTCGTCGTCGCGGCCGAGCAGCAGCACGATCCAGCACCGGGTGCCGACACTGCCGACCCCGACGACCTTGCGGGCGATGTCCACCAGGCGGTACCGGCGCAGCAGATGCCGGCGCTCGGACGACAGGCTGCGGGCGTACCCCTCCAGGACGGCGCGCAGCTCTCCTTCCCGTCCGTGCTCCGAGGAGTCGCCCACCAGGTCCCGCAGCGGGGTGATCAGCGGCGGGTCCGGAGTGATCCGCCGCCCCTCGGCCGTGTCCCGGGTGAGCTTGGCGTAGGCCTGCATGTGGGTGCGGGTCCGGGCGCTCGCCGTGGCCTTCGCGGTGCGGCGCCGTGCCTCCTTGGACATCGACGCGGCCATCAGCTCCCGCATGTGGTCGGCGTCGTCCTGGGCGTACCAGATGTCCAGGTTCCGCATCCCGGCGAAGTCACGCATCCGCCGCCGGTACGCCCGGACACACGTCTCGATCGCGCTGTTCTGCTCGGCGGTCTTGAAGCCGCCTGCGCGGCCCGCGATGGCGAAGCTGGCCGCGAGCCGTTTGACGTCCCACTCGAACGGCCCGGCCAGCGTCTCGTCGAAGTCGTTGATGTCGAAGACCAGGTGGCGCTCCGGCGAGGCCAGCAGCCGGAAGTTCAGCAGGTGGGCGTCCCCGCACAGCTGCACCCGCAGCCCGGTGTCCGTGGTGGCCCCCAGGTCCGCCGCCATGACGGCCGCCGCGCCGCGGTAGAAACGGAACGGCGACTCCAGCATGCGGGCGTAGCGGATCGGCACCAGCTCCGTCACCCGGGTGGCCGACTGGCGCTCCAGCACGTCGACCGGGTCGAACCGGTCCGGCCCGGCCTCGAACCCGGCGTGGGCCGATCGCGGCACCCGCCGCCGCGCGTCCCGGCCGGCGGCCGCCCGCTCGGCCGGTGACATGAAGGTGGTGAAGGGGCTCGGTACGGTCATGGTTCAGTCCTTCCGCCGACTGGGGAAGTCGTCCGAGGGCTCCCGGCCCTGCCGTCGCAGTCCCGCCTCGACGGCGCCGGCGAGGATCCGTGCAGCAACGCCCACCAGCATCAGACCGCCCACCATCTGCATCATCGTCAGTACCCGCCCGGTCTGCGAGCGGGCCGTGATGTCGCCGTATCCGACGGTGGTGAACGTCGTGAGCGTGAAGTACAGGGAGTCCGTCTTGGTCAGCGGCTCGCTGAACGAGCCGGGGGTGGTGTGCTCCAGCAGGAAGTAGGCGCCCGCGAAGAGCAGCAGGAAGAGCGCCAGCGTGGTGGCCAGGGTCTCGACGGCCTTCAGCCGGGGGTGAGGCGAGGTCACGATGGCCCGCACCTGCCACCAGAACACCACGACGACCAGCAGCAGACCGCAGGCCAGCAGCACCGAATCGCCGGTCGTGCCGCGGCCGTCCAGAGGCAGCTCGTAGTAGACGGTGACGAGCCCCGCCGCGACGAGCGCGGCGCGTGCGAGGGCCGAGATCGCCGCACGCCGTCGCTGTCCCCGCCGCCGGTGCGGCTGCTTCGCTGGAACGTCCATCGCGCGTCTCTCGGTCGCGGTCCTGCCTCCGGCACCGGGGCGCCCCACAAGGCCTGTCCCACCACCTCAGCGCTCCGGCGCCGCATTCGGATCACCCGTCACGGGTGAGGCGGCCCGGACCGGCCCTGGGCAGGCTGGGGTCGAGGGGGACGGTTCCCGCACGTCGGGCTTTCCGGCCCCGTACCTCCACCTCCGGTCGCCGACCGCACCGGACGCAGCGAATCGAGGCAGCAGGATGACCGCTACACACCCGACGCACGGATCGCCGAGGGCGAGGCACGGAACCGCCGCCGCGGGCTTGATGATCTTCGCGGCCATCATGCTCATGATCGCCGGGATCCTGGCGATCATGCGCGGCATCTCAGCCATCGCCGAGGACCAGGTCTTCGTCAGTACCCCCAACTACGTCTTCTCCTTCGACCTCACCGGCTGGGGCTGGATCCACCTCGCCCTCGGCATCGTCGCCGTGCTCGTCAGCGTGGGGCTGTTCCAGGCATCCACCTGGGCGCGCGTCCTCGGTGTGGGGATCGCTGGACTCGTCCTCATCGCCAACTTCCTCTCCCTGCCGGCCTACCCGGTCTGGTCCGTGGTGATGATCGCTCTGACCGGGTTCATCATCTGGGCCCTGTGCACCGCGAAGAAGGGCGACATCTGAGAGCCGGGCGGCCGTACCCGCCCGCAAGGGACGGACGCGGCCGCGTCACGGCCCCGCGTTCAGGCCCGCGTGCGGACCAGCAGCAGGGCCACGTCGTCGTCCGGCTCCGGACTCAGCGCGCTGAGCAGGGAGTCGCTCGCGCGCTGAAGGCTGGGTCCCGCGTGCTGGAGCAGCCGGGTCAGGGTGCCGAGGCCGGTGTCGATGGGCTCTCCGCGGTTCTCGACCAGGCCGTCCGTGTACAGGGCGAGCAGGGAGCCCGGGCCGAGCTCCACCTCCACGGTGCCGAACTCCACGCCGCCGACCCCGAGCGGGACACCGCCCGGCACGTCGACGAGCCGCGCACGGCCGTCCGCCCCGGCGAGCACCGGCGGCAGATGCCCGGCGCTGGACAGCTCGCAGGTGCCGCGCCCGAGGTCGCACACCGCGTATACGCACGTCGCGATCGCGTCGCCGAGCGATCCGGCGATGTCGTCTAGGTGCCGCAGCAGCTCGGCGGGCGGCAGGTCCAGCCGGGCCAGCGCCCGCGTCGCCGTGCTCAGCTGCCCCATGATCGCCGCGGCCTGGACGCCCTTGCCCATGACGTCCCCGACGACCAGCCCGGTGCGCCCGGGACCCAGCGGGAGCACGTCGTACCAGTCGCCGCCGACCTCGCTGAGGGCCGGGCGGTAGCGGGCGGCGATGTCCAGCCCTTCCCGCTCGGCGGGTGTGCTCGGCAGCAGGCTGCGCTGCAGGGTCAGGGCGGTGCCGCGCTCGCGGCCGTAGAGGCGGGCGTTGTCTATGCAGATCGCGGCGCGCGCGGCGAGTTCCGAGGCGAGCACGCGGTCCTGGTCGTCGAAGGAGCGCTCGTTGACCGTGCGGTACAGCGAGAGCGTACCCAGCACCTTGCCCCGGGCCACCAGCGGCAGCGCCAGGTAGGAGTGGGCGCCGGCCTCGTGCAGGGCCTGGGCGGCGCGTGAGTCCCGGGCCAGTCGCCGCAGCATCTTGGCGTCCACGCGCTCGACCAGGACCGGGCGGGCGCTGCGGACGCACTGCGTGATGATCCGTGACGAGCCGTACGTGGCGAGTTCGCCGACCGGGTCGGCGGCGTGGATGGCGTCGGTGGGGTAACCGGCCGCGACGGCCAGCGCCCGGAACTCGGCCGGGGAGCCGCCCGACACCGGCGCGATGGTGCCCCCGGAGACGACCGACTCCAGGACGTCCACGGCGGCCAGGTCCGCCAGATGCGGCACGACCACGCCGGCCAGTTCCCGGGCGGTCTGCTGGAGGTCCAGCGTGGTGCCGATCTTCATCCCCGCGTCGGCGATCACCGACAGATGCTGGCGCGCCTGGGCGACCTCGGCCGCGGCCTGCTGGCGCTCGGTGACGTCCAGCACCGCCATCGCGAGCCCCAGGACCCGGCCGTCGGTGTCCTCGATGCGGTGGTACGACTCCGAGTAGGCGCGCTCCCGCGCGTCCGCCGCCGTACGCCCGACGGTCTGCTGGTCCAGCAGCGGTCTGCCGGTTTCCAGGACGTGCCGCATCCGGGTCTCGATGGCCGCCACGTCCAGGTCCGGCAGCACCTCCCCGACCCGGCGCCCCAGCACGGCCTCCTCGGGCACGCCGTTGATCCGCTCCAGTGCGGGGTTGACACCGACCCAGCGCAGGTCGTTGTCGAAGACGGCGATGCCGAGCGGGGTCTGGTTGACGAGGCTGTGGGAGAGCGCGAGGTCGCGCTCCACCTTGCGTACGGTCGTGGCGTCCGTGGCCAGTCCCAGCAGGTGGGGCTGCCCGTCGGGGTCGAGGAGGCGCATCGTACGGAACTCCACGGCCCGTTCCGTGCCGTCGCGGTGCCGCAGCGGGAACACCCCGGCCCACCGCGCCCCCGTGCTGACCTGCGCGAACAGCTCCCTGCCACGGGGGCGGTTCTCGGGGGAGACCAGGAGGGTGTCGGCGCGCTGCCGCAGGGCCTCCTGCGCGGTCCAGCCCAGCAGCTGCTCGATCTCGGGACTCCACAGCGCGATGTGCCCGCCCGCGTCGAGGACCACGGCCGCGACCTTGAGCAGGTCCAGCAGCCCGCCGGGCGCGGCCGTGACGGCGTCGCGGTCCGAGGTCGCGTAGCCGTTCATGCGGGCCGCTCCTTCCGGCGCGGCAAGGGTACCGCCATGATCTGTCGTGCGGGCTGTCCGATGAGGTCACATTACGGTCGCAGGAGCGGCACTGTCGCGCCGAAATGACAAAAAAGCGCCGGTCACCACCCTCGGCGCCGGCACGCACGCCGGCCAGGACGTTTCCACTCGCCGCTCAGGGCCGGTCCTCACCGGGCTGCCGGCGCACGGGGCCTGCGGGAGCCGTCGGTGACCGCGCACGACTTCGGCGGCCGCGTGGACCTGCGCGCCCACCTGCTGCACGGGACGCACCACCGGCGGCTCGCCCCGGCGCCGCACGAGGCCCTGGTGCGTGAGAATCATCAGGACCGCACAAAGTCCGACGCGGTCATTGCTTCGATTGTGTGCGAGTCCTAGGGTGTGCCTGCTCAGCAGTTGCTCTGTCACCGTCAGTTGTCCATCGAATCAACAGAAACACCCACCAGGGGTGCGCAGTTGAGGATCGCATCTGACGTGCCCTCAGTCCGTGCAGCACCGCACCTGTCGAACCGAGGAAGGCCACGTTCATGCCGCACCCCCCGCATCCGTTCTCCGCCGAGCGGCCCGTCGTCAGCCGCCGCCGTCTGCTGGAGGGAGGAGCCGCCGTGCTCGGCGCGCTCGCCCTCTCGGCGTCGCCCACCGTCTCGCACGCGGCCGGCCGGCGCCCGGCGGCGGACGGCCCTCCGGAGTGGAACGACGGCCTGAGCGTGTACCGGGTGGGCACCGAGCCACCGCACACCACCCTCATGCCCTATGCGAACCTCGGACAGGCCCTGAAGGGCGACCGCGAGCGCTCGCCGTACCGGCTGAGCCTCGACGGCACCTGGAAGTTCGCCTACGCCGACCGCCCCGACGACCGTGACCCGGACTTCTACGGCACCGATGTCGACGACTCCGGCTGGGACACCATCCCGGTGCCCTCGGCCTGGCAGCTGCACGGCTACGACTTCCCGATCTACGTCAACATCACCTACCCCTGGTGGGGCCCCAACGGCGGCGGCGAGAACGCCCAGCCGCCCGCCGCCCCGACCCGCTACAACCCCGTCGGCCAGTACCGCCGCACGTTCACCGTGCCCCGCAACTGGTCGGGCCGGCGCACCTTCCTGCACTTCGAGGGCGTCAAGTCCGCCCACTACGTGTGGATCAACGGCAAGCTGGCCGGCTACCACGAGGACTCCTACACCTCCGCCGAGTACGACATCACCCCCCACCTCAAGCCGGGCACCAACCAGATCGCCGTCGAGGTGTACCGCTACTCCGACGCGGAGTGGCTGGAGGACCAGGACATGATCCGGCTGAGCGGCATCTTCCGCTCGGTCCACCTGTTCTCCACGCCCGCCGTGCACGTGCGCGACTTCCGCCTGGACACCCCGCTGGGCGACGACTACACCTCCGCCGAGCTCAAGGTCACCGCACAGGTCCGCGACTACGGCGGCCAGGGCGCGGGCCGCTACACCGTCGAGACGCAGCTCTACGACGCGCGCGGCCACGCCGTCTGGTCCCGTCCCCTGAACCGGACCGTCGAGGTCCCCGACGGCGAGGAGGCCACCGCCGAGGCGTCCAGGGCCGTCCCCTCGCCCGAGCTGTGGTCGGCCGAGCACCCGAACCTCTACACCGCCGTGCTCCGCCTGCGCGACCCGGCCGGCAAGGTGGTCGAGACGCTCTCGCACCGGGTCGGCTTCCGCGAGTTCGCGCTGAGGGACGGCCTGATGCGCATCAACGGCAAGCCGGTCTCCTTCCGCGGCACCAACCGGCACGAGATGCACCCCGTCACCGGCTCGGCGCTCACCCGGGCGCAGATGGTCGAGGACATCGGGATCATCAAGCGGCTCAACATCAACAGCGTCCGCACCTCGCACTACCCCAACAACCCGCTGTGGCTCGAACTCGCCGACGAGTACGGCCTGTACCTCGTCGACGAGACCAACCTCGAGACCCACGGCATCCGCGACAAGTTCCCCGGCAGCGGACACCCGGAGTGGACCGAGGCGTGCGTGGTCCGCGCCCAGAACATGGTCCACCGGGACAAGAACCACGCCTCGGTGGTCATCTGGTCCCTCGGCAACGAGGCCGGCGGCGGTACCACCTTCAACGCCATGCACGACTGGATCCGCTCCTACGACTCCACCCGCGTCATCCAGTACGAGGGCGACGACCGCCCGGGCATCAGCGACATCCGCTCCGAGATGTACGACAGCCCGCAGCGCGTCGAGCAGCGCGCCAAGGACACCGGCGACACCCGGCCCTACGTGATGATCGAGTACTCCCACGCGATGGGGAACTCCAGCGGCAACTTCAAGAAGTACTGGGACATCGTCCGCCGCTACGACGTCCTCCAGGGCGGCTGGATCTGGGACTTCGTGGACCAGGCCCTGCGCTGGCCCACCCCGACGCGCAAGCTGCTGACCGAGTCCGGCCCGGGCTCGCTGCGCGGCGAGGTCATGGCACCCGCGGGCACCTTCGACCGCGCCAAGGGCGTCTCGGGCGGCACCGTCTTCCCCCGCGACTCCCGCCTCGACCTCACCGGCTCCCTGACCCTGGAGGCCTGGGTCACCCCGGACGTCACCGGCGGCCACCAGCCCCTCATCGCCAAGGGCGACACCCAGTACGCCCTCAAGCAGACCGACAAGAACCTGGAGTTCTTCATCCACGGCGGCGGCCAGTGGGTCACCGCGAGCTGGGCGCTGCCCGAGGGCTGGACCGGCGAGGAGCACCACATCGCCGGCGTCTTCGACGCGGACGCGGGCACGCTCACCCTGCACGTCGACGGCCAGGTGCGTGGCACCAGGACCACCACCCGCCGCCCCGCCGGCAACACCGCCCCCCTCTCGCTCGCCACCGACGTCGACAACCCCACCCGGGAGTTCAGCGGCACCATCCGCCGGGCCCGTGTGTACGCCCGCGCCCTGAGCGCGGCGGAGCTGGCCTCGGACACGCGGGGGCCCGACGACGAGGGCGTGCGCTTCTGGTTCGACGCCGCCACAGCCGGCTTCACCGAGAAGCGCCCGCGCGACAGGACGTTCTACTCCTACGGTGGTGACTGGGGCGACAACCCCAACGACGGTGCCTTCGCCGGGGACGGGCTCATCACCGCCGACCGCGGTCTCACCGGCAAGTCCGCAGAGGTCAAGCAGATCTACCAGGCCGTCAATGCCACGTCGGCCTCGGGCGGTCCCGGTGCCGTCACACTCACGAACGAGTACCTGTTCACCAACCTGCGCGAGTTCGAGGGACGTTGGTTGCTGGTCGCCGACGGCGAGGTCGTCCAGCGGGGCCGGCTGACCCGCGACCAGCTCGATGTGGCACCGCTGAGCAGCAAGGACATCAAGGTCCCGGTGCGGATCCCGGCTGAAGCCGAGCCCGGCACGGAGTACTTCCTCCAGCTCTCCTTCACCACGAGGGAGGCCACCCCGTGGGCGAAGGCCGGCTTCGAGGTGGCCAAGCAGCAACTCGCCCTCGACACGGACAGCCCGGCCGTGAAGCCCGCCCCGCTGCGGAGCGTGCCCGCCCTGAGCCACACCGACGGGGACAGGACCGTCACCGTCAAGGGCAAGGGCTTCGCCGTCACCGTCGACAAGGGCACCGGCACCATCACCTCCTACGAGGCGGGCGGCACCCGTCTCCTCACCTCGGGCCCCGTCCCGAACTTCTGGCGCGCGCCCACCGACAACGACCGCGGCAACGGCCAGCACACCCGCAACCAGACCTGGCGCGACGCCGGAGCGAAGCGGAAGGTGTCCGACGTACGCGTCCGGCCCCTGGCCGACCGGGCCGTCGAGGTCACCGTCACCGGCACACTGCCCACGAGCACCGAGTCCACGTACAGCACGACGTACACGGTCTTCGGCAACGGCGAGATCAAGGTCGACAACACCCTGCACCCGGGCGCGGCGAACCTGCCGTACATCCCGGAGGTCGGCACCCTGCTGTTCCTGCCGCGGAGCCTGGACCGGCTGCACTACTACGGCCGGGGCCCCGAGGAGAACATGTGGGACCGCAACAACGCCACCGACGTGGGCCTGCACTCGGGCACCGTCTCCGGGCAGTGGACCTCCTACCTGCGCCCCCAGGAGAACGGCAACAAGACCGACGTGCGGTGGGCCGCGCTGACCGACGGGCGGGGACGCGGACTGCTCGTGAGCGGTGAGCCCCTGCTGGAGGTCAACGCCTCGCACTTCACGCCCGAGGACCTGTCCGTCGGAGCCCGCCACGACTACCAGCTCACTCCCCGGGACGCGGTGGTCCTGCGCCTCAACCACCGCCAGATGGGCGTGGGCGGCGACGACAGCTGGGGCGCACACACGCACGCCGAGTTCAAGCTGCTCGCCGACCGCGACTACGCGTACACCTACCGGCTGCGTCCGCTGACGCGGGTGAGCGAGGCGATGGAGGCCTCGCGGCGGCCGACCGCCACCGACTAGAACGGACGGCGGGACAGCGGCGCCGCCTCAGTCGGCGGCGTCGCTGATGCCGAGCCGCAGATGCTCCACGTGGTACACGGCCTGGTCGAGCAGCTCGGCGACATGGTGGTCGTGCAGCGCGTAGACCACCGAACGGCCCTGCCGCTCGCCCACGACCAGGCCCAGATTGCGCAGCAGCCGCAGCTGGTGGGAACAGGCCGACTGCTCCATGCCCACCTCCGCGGCCAACTCCGTGGCCGGCAGCGGGCCTTCGCGCAGCCGCGCCAGGATCAGCAGCCGGGAGGGCGTGGACAGGGCCTGGAGCGTGGTGGCGACCTTCGCGACGTTGTCCGCGTCCAGGCGTACGCGCTCGGCGGCGTCCTGTGCGGGAGTGACGGCTCCATGACCCATGCCGTCATCGTACCGGCCCCGCACGAACACATGAATGATTCTTCATCTGACCCCGTCCGGGGGGCGGCCCGAGCACGTCGATGTCGGATTCTCGCCAGCCCCGAATCGCCCGGTGCCGGATGCTGGAGGCATGCAGATGGGGATGCACACCGACACCGAGCGCTGCGTGCGCGCCGTCCGGTCCAAGGACGCGCGCTTCGACGGCTGGTTCTTCACGGCCGTCCTGACCACCGGCATCTACTGCCGTCCGAGCTGCCCGGTGGTGCCGCCCAAGCCGGAGAACATGGTCTTCCACCCCAGCGCGGCGGCCTGCCAGCAGGCCGGGTTCCGGGCCTGCAAGCGCTGCCGTCCCGACACCAGCCCCGGCTCCCCGGAGTGGAACCAGCGCGCCGACCTCGTGGCCCGCGCCATGCGGCTCATCGCCGACGGCGTCGTGGACCGCGAGGGCGTGCCGGGCCTGGCCGGCCGGCTCGGCTACAGCACCCGGCAGGTCGAACGCCAGCTCCTCGCCGAGCTGGGCGCCGGCCCCCTCGCACTCGCCCGCGCCCAGCGCGCCCAGACGGCCCGGCTGCTCGTCGAGACGACTGCCCTGCCGATGGCGCAGATCGCCTTCGCCGCGGGCTTCGCCTCGATCCGCACCTTCAACGGCACGGTCCGCGAGGTCTTCGCCCTGCCCCCGAGCGAGTTGCGCGCCCGCGCCCCGAAACGGCAGGGCGCGAGCACCCCCGGCGCCCTGTCCCTAAGGCTGCCGTTCCGCGCCCCGCTCAACCCCGACAACCTCTTCGGCCACCTCGCCGCGACGGCCGTACCCGGCGTGGAGGAGTGGCGCGACGGCTCCTACCGCCGCACCCTGCGCCTCCCGTACGGCCACGGCATCGTGGCCCTCACCCCCAACCCGGACCACATCGCCTGCCGCCTCACCCTCAGCGACCTGCGCGATCTGACCGTCGCCATCAGCCGCTGCCGCCGCCTGCTCGACCTGGACGCCGACCCCGTAGCCATCGACGACGAGCTCCGCACCGACCCGGACCTCGCGCCCCTGGTCGACAAGGCGCCCGGACGGCGGGTGCCGCGCACGGTCGACGAGGCCGAGTTCGCCGTCCGGGCCGTGCTCGGCCAGCAGGTCTCCACCGCCGCCGCCCGCACCCACGCGGCCCGGCTGGTCACCTCGCACGGCGAACCGGTCGAGGACCCCGAGGGCGGTCTCACCCACCTCTTCCCGGCCCCCGAGTCCCTCGCGGCGCTCGACCCCGAGACGCTGGCGATGCCGCGCACCCGCCGTACGACCTTCACCACCCTGGTCGAGCGGCTCGCCGACGGCGACCTCCAGCTGGGCGTCGAGAGCGACTGGCCACGCACCCGCGCCCAGCTCCTCGCCCTGCCCGGCTTCGGCCCCTGGACGGTGGACGTCATCGCCATGCGCGCCCTCGGCGACCCCGACGCCTTCCTCCCCACCGACCTCGGCATCCGCCGCGCCGCCCGGGAACTGGGCCTGCCCTCCACCCCGGCCGCCCTCACCGCCCGCGCGGCGGCCTGGCGCCCCTGGCGGGCCTACGCGGTCCAGTACCTCTGGGCGACCGACAGGCACCCGATCAACTTCCTTCCGGTATAGGGACGTTCGATGAAGCAGCACACCGTGACCGACAGCCCCTACGGCCCCCTCACCCTCGTCTGCGACGACGGTGTCCTGTGCGGCCTGTACATGACGGACCAACGCCACCGCCCCGCGGAGGAGACCTTCGGCACCCGCGACGACACCCTCTTCGCGGAGGCGGAGGAGCAGCTGAAGGCCTACTTCGCGGGCGACCTCGAGGAGTTCACCGTCCCCCTGCGCCTGAACGGCACCCCGTTCCAGCGCGCCGTCTGGGAGGAACTGCGCCGCATCCCCTACGGCGAGACCCGCACCTACGGCCGGCTCGCCGACACCCTCGGCATCCCCACCGCCTCCCGCGCGGTCGGCCTCGCCAACGGCCGCAACCCCGTCGGCATCATCGTCCCCTGCCACCGGGTCATCGGCGCGAACGGCAGCCTGACGGGGTACGGCGGCGGCCTGGAGCGCAAGCAGCGCCTGCTGGACTTCGAACGCGGGGCCGCCCTGTTCTGAGCGGGGGCCCGAGGTCTAGGGGGTGTCCCGGAGGCGACGCAGCAGCTCCGGCAGTGCCGTGCCGATGGGATCGCGGACGATCTCGTCGGCACGGTCGTCGTACGGGGTCGGCTCGGCGTTGACGACGACCAGGCGGGCGCCGTGGTCGGCGGCGACACCCGCCAGACCGGCCGCGGGCTGCACCTGAAGGCTCGAACCGACGGCGATGAACACCTGACAGGCCTTGCTGACGGCGGCCGCCTCGCCGAGGACGACGGGGTCGAGCCGCTCGCCGAACATCACCGTCGCGGGCTTCAGGATGCCGCCGCAGGCGCGGCAGGGCGGATCGTCCTCACCGGCCTCCACCCGGGCGAGCGCGTCCGTCATGGGGCCGCGGGCGTGGCAGCCGGTGCACACGACACTCCGTGCCGTGCCGTGCAGTTCGAGCACCTTGCGGTCGGGCATCCCGGCGAGCTGGTGCAGTCCGTCCACGTTCTGCGTGATCACCCGCACCGGTACCCCGGCCCGCTCCAGCTCCGCCACGGCCCGGTGCGCGGCGTTGGGCTCGGCCCGCAGCGCCCCCGTGTCGCGCCGCATCAGCCAGGACCGGCGGCGGATCTCGGCGTCGCCCATGTAGTACTCGTACGTGACGAGCTTCTCGGCGTCGGGATCCCGCCGCCACAGCCCGTTCGGACCGCGGTAGTCCGGGATCCCCGAGTCCGTGCTGATGCCGGCACCGGTGAGCAGGGCGACAAGGGGCCTGGCCATGTCGCCGAGGGTAGGCCGGGCCGCGGGGCGGCGGCGAGCGGATTTCGAACGGGAGACCCGGAGGTGAGCGGCCGGACCCGTCAGGACACCCGCCTGCCGTTCTCCAGCTCGGCCGTCCCGGAGCCGTCGGCGAGGACGTCGAGGGCGGCCAGGACCCGCCCGCCGAGGGCACCCGGCAGATGCCCGGTCAGCTCCTCGCGCGGGACCAGCCGCCAGGACAGCAGCTCCTCCTCCTGGAGCCGGATCGCCCTGAACTCGTCCTCGCCGAGCACCCCGCCGTCGTACAGATAGACCACCAGCGGCGGGCGGCCCGTGCCGTGCACCCAGTCCACGGCCAGCAGCCGGCCGAGCTCGCGGTCCAGGCCGATCTCCTCGGCCGTCTCGCGCCGCGCGCCCTGCCGCGGGGTCTCGCCGTCGTCGGACTCGATCGTTCCGCCGGGCAGTGTCCAGCCTTCCCGGTAGTTGGGCTCGACGAGCAGCACACGGCCCTCGTCGTCGCGGAACAGGGCGGCGGCGCCGGCCAGGACGCGGGGCAGGGACGCGATGTAGGCGGCGTAGTCAGGAGAGGTGGTCATCGGTGCAGGGTAACCACCGGGCCCGGCTCAGCCGCAGGGGAAGACGTAGTCGGACTTGTAGTTGATGAAGAGGCTGCTGGAGGAGGTGCCCATCTTGGCGGTCACCGGGGCGCAGGCGAAGCTGGAGACGTAGACGGGACCGGCGTACTCGGTGAAGTTGCCCGAGTCCTTGTCGCAGGAGGTGCCGCCGACCTTGCAGACCTGCACGAGCATGTACCGCGACTTGCCGACGTTGTTGTCGAGGATGACGCAGCCCTTGCCGCCGTTCTCGTAGGCGAAGAGGGTGGCCAGGCGCTCGCTCGGTGCGGTGCCGAGGGGCAGCGGGATCGCCTTGCTCAGGGTGTAACCGGTGCCGCAGACGTTGGCCGCGGCGGCGGCGGGCTGCCCGGCGGCGACGGCCTGTGGGGCGGTGAGGACGGCGGCGGTCAGAAGGGACACGGAGGCGGCGGCGCGGGCAGCGGTTCTGAGACGAGACATGACAAGCAGACGCTTTCTGTCAGGCGCGAGGACGCGGGCCGGGTGACTGGAAACGATCGGAGCACCCGATGGTCAGATCACCTTACGATCGGGTTTGATCGGTATCGGTGGCTCACGGCCGAGTGGCCGGAATCAGCCGGATGGAAGCGCTTTCAAGCGGAATGGCTTAATGGGCCCCCTAGGGGTGGCCGATACTGAGCGGTCACGAGGTCCGGGCCGCGAAGCGGAAGACCAGGACGGCCGCCGCACGCGTCAGGGAATGGCCGGTTCGATCCGGTCAGGCCGCCTGTTCCGCCAGCCGCAGTGTCCGCTCCGCCAGCTCGCTGATCCGTACCCCGTCGAAGCCGAACACGGCACTGCGGACCGTGTCCTCCAGAGGCGCCTTCCACTGCTCCGGGATGGCCGCGGCCCCGCCGAACACTCCGGCCACCGAACCGGCGGTCGCGCCGTTGGAGTCGGTGTCCAGGCCGCCGCGGACCGTGAGCGTGATGGTCCGGGTGAAGTCGCCGTCGCCGTAGAGCAGGCCGGCGGTGAGGACGGCCGCGTTCGGCACGGAGTGGATCCAGCCCATCCCGGCCGTCTCCTCGGCGAGCGTGGTGAGCGTGTCCTCCCAGGACATCCGGGTGTCGTGCAGAGCGACGACCCGGCGTACCGCGCGGGCCAGCCGGCTGCTCGCCGGGATCACGGCCAGGGCCTCGTCGACGGCGTGCCGCACGGTGGGCGCCGTGAACGCCGCCGCGATCAGCGCCGCCGCCCACATCGCGCCGTAGACCCCGTTGCCGGTGTGCGACAGCACCGCGTCCCGCCGGGCGAGCAGGGCGGCGCGGCGCGGGACTCCCGGACAGGTCCAGCCGAAGACGTCGGCCCGGATGAGGGCGCCGATCCACTCCTGGTACGGATTGTCGTACGTCGCCGTCAGCGGCGGCTTCAGCCCGCCCGCGAGGTTGCGGTACGCGGCGCGCTCGGCGGTGAACGTCTGCAGGTACGGCAGCCGCAGCAGCCACAGGTCGCCCACCTGCTCGGTGGTGAAGCCGAAGCCGTGGGTCTCCAGCAGGTCGAGGCCGAGGATCGCGTAGTCGACGTCGTCGTCACGGCAGCTGCCGTGGATCCGGCCGCGGACGCAGCTGCGCCACTCGGGGCGCAGCGCGAAGCCGTCGTGCTCGCTGACCGGCTCGGGCAGGTAGTCGGTCAGCGGCAGGGCCGCGGCCTGTCTGAGATAGCGGTCGATGCGGTCGCGGGTCCACACCTCGCCCTGCTCGACCGGCTTGCCGAGCATGTTTCCCGCGATGCGGCCCTGCCAGCCGCCGAGGATGCGGTTGCCGAGGTCTGTGTCGGAGCGTGCGGGAGTCACAGTGAAGGTCTACCCGTTTTGAGAGTGGGGACTGCGGCGTGCTCGGGGCCGCGGCTGTGTCGTGGCCGGCCACGCGGTTCCCCGCGCCCCTGCGGCGAGGGCTCCCCGGTCCATGAGATGGGCACGGGCTGACGGCGGACGGCTCCTCCGGTTAAGGTCACAGCGGCGCGACTGGCCCTGACGTGCGTGAGGGCCCGGAGAGCAAGGGGAGTGCAAGTGGCGGACGCTGCAGTGAGCGGCACCCGGAAGGCACGGCGGGTGCTCGTCGCCGCGGACAAGTTCAAGGGGTCGCTGACGGCCGTGCAGGTCGCCGAGCGCGTCACGGCCGGGCTGCGCCGGGTCCGCCCGGACCTCGAGGTCGAGGCGCTGCCCGTGGCCGACGGCGGCGACGGGACCGTGGCCGCGGCGGTCGCGGCCGGGTTCGAACGCCGTGAGGCAAGGGTCGCCGGACCCCTCGGCGACGAGGTGACGGCGGCGTTCGCGCTGCGTGAGGGCACCGCGGTCGTGGAGATGGCCGAGGCGAGCGGTCTGCAACGGCTGCCCGCCGGCGTCTTCGCCCCGCTCACGGCGTCCACGTACGGCTCCGGCGAGCTGCTGAAGGCCGCGCTGGACGCCGGTGCCCGCACGATCGTCTTCGGGGTCGGCGGCAGCGCCACCACCGACGGCGGCGCCGGGATGCTGTCGGCGCTGGGCGCCCGGTTCCTGACCGCCGACGGGGAACCTGTGCCCCCGGGCGGCGGCGGACTCGCCGAGCTGGCCACCGCCGATCTGTCGGGACTCGACCCGCGCCTAGCCGAGATCGAGCTGGTCCTCGCGAGCGACGTCGACAACCCGCTGACCGGCCCGAAGGGCGCCCCCGCGGTCTACGGCCCGCAGAAGGGCGCCTCACCCGACGACGTGGCGGCCCTGGACTCCGCTCTCGCGCACTTCGCGGGGGTGCTCCGGGGCCCGGCCGGCCCGAGGGCCGCCGAGTACGCGGCGTCACCGGGCGCGGGCGCGGCGGGCGGCATCGGCTACGGCGCTCTGCTGCTGGGCGCCCGGTTCCGTCCCGGCATCGAGGTGATGCTCGACGTCCTGGGCTTCGCCCCCGCCCTGGACCGCGCCGATCTGGTCATCACCGGCGAGGGCTCCCTCGACGAGCAGACCCTGCACGGCAAGGCCCCGGCGGGTGTGGCCGCCGCGGCCCGCGCCGCGGACAAGGACGTCGTGGCCGTCTGCGGCCGCCTGGCCCTGCCGCCCCAGACCCTGGGCCGCGCCGGTTTCCGCCGGGCCTACCCCCTGACGGACGCGGAACCGGACGTCGCCAAGTGCATCGCCGAGGCCGGCCCGATCCTGGAACGGGTGGCGGAGCGGATCGCGCGGGACTTCCTGACCTGAACCGTCACGGCAGGGGGATCAGCACACCGTTGGAGTCCCGGAAGTAGCTGCCGGAGCTCTGGCCCTCCGCCTTGCCGTTCTTGAACCACTGCTTCGACATCTGGTGCACCGTCTGGGCGGTGATCTCCCACACCAGCGAGTGGCCCGCACCCTCGAGGCAGAACATCAGCTTGCGGGGTCCCTTGACGGCCTTGTACAGGTCCGGCACGGAGAAGCGGATCGGGTCGGGGAAGGTGGCCGGGCTGTTGGCGGCCCGGTCCAGTTCCCCGTAGATGATGAGCACGGGAATCCGTTCCCCGAGCACGGGCGTGCCGGCCGGGTTCTCGTGCGGCACCGTCCGGTTGTTCCAGCCCCACCAGTACGTGTTCCGGTACCGCAGGATGCCCTCGTACTCACCGGGGGCCACCTCGGGGCCCCACTTGCTGCCGAGGGGATCGCCATGCATGCAGGCCTCCCAGGCGAGGTCCACCACGCCGGGTTCCCGCAGGTCCGGATTGCCGTCCAGCCCGGTGGTGAACCCTGTCCTGGTCCCGACGAACATCGGGAAACCCCAGGTGACGGCCGGTTTGGACATCGGCAGCGTCTGGGCCTCGGCGGGACGGCCGAACGGATCGTCGGGTTTGTCCGACCATCGTCCCTTGGGTGGGAAGACCGGGGCGAGCAGGAGCAGGCTCTCCACGTTGCCGGGATGCTGGAGGGCGTAGGGGCCCATGATGGCCGCGCCCAGGGACCAGGCGATGAAACGGATGGGCTTCTTCCGGCCGGGCAGGCTCCGGATGTACTCGACCACCGCGTCCACCTCCGCCCACTCGCTCTCCGAGTTGCCCAGCTGCTTGGCGTACGGGGGAGGGGGCGGGCAGGGCGCCTGGAGGGGGTTGGGGACGAGGACCTGCTGCTGGCCCGGGTTGGCGTTGCACGGGTCGTCCATCATCGGGCGCGGCGACCGGCCGGCGCCCTGCAGGTCCATGATGAAGACGTCGTAGCCGTCGTCCGCGAGTTCCTGTGCCCAGCTGTAGCGGGTGGCGCGCCCGCCGGGCACCGGCGCGAGGTCGAACCCCGGCAGTGCCGGCACGCTCCTGCCGTGCAGCATGAGCACCGGCTGGTGCGGCTGGTTCTTCTTGGTGCCCTCCCACTCCCGTACCGGCAGGGTCACCGTCTCGCCGGAGTTCGCGGGGATCTGGGACCGGAGTGTGACTTTGTGCTCTCTGAGGATGGGTGCGGGCATGGCCGCCTCCCCGTGGGGAAAGTAGGACGAAGTGGATTCAATCCCCTCTTCCCACCCTCCTCTTCCGGTGATTCCCCCGCAAATCGGCCTCGAACGGCGGTAGTTGCCCGGTCAAGGGCTAGAAGGGGAGGCTCTTGAACGGAAAACGGGTGTGGCCCGGGCCTTCAGGCCCGGGCCACACCCGTCAGTACAGGGACGCGATCAGGGCAGCTGCGCCGCCCGCGCCTCGCGGCGGTTGTCCCGGAAGTTGTTCACCCGGCGGGCCGTCGCGAACAGCGGGATCACCGCCCCCATGACCAGCTGGAGCGCGCAGCCCGTCTGGAGCAGCAGCTGACCGCTCGGCGCGTCGAAGGCCCAGGCGGCCATCATGCCCATGCCCACCACGATCCACGACAGCATCGCCACGGCGAGCCGGCCCCGCGGCTTCGGGTACTCCACGCGGCTCACCATCAGCCACGCCGTCCCCAGGATCGCCAGCAGGGTCGCCACGAAGGGCAGCTCCAGCAACACGATGGACACCACGGTCAGCGCGCCGAACGGTGACGGCATGCCCTGGAAGGTGCCGTCCTTGACCGTGACGCACGAGAACCGGGCAAGCCGTAGCACCACCGCCAGCAGCACCACGATCGCCCCGACCGCCGCGACCCGCTGGTACGCGCCTTCCGCCACCATGCCGTAGACGAGGACGAAGTACGCCGGCGCCAGGCCGAAGCTGATCAGGTCGGACAGGTTGTCCAGCTCGGCGCCCATCGGGGAGGAGCGCAGCTTGCGCGCCACCAGGCCGTCGAACAGGTCGAAGACCGCCGCGCACAGCATCAGGATGACCGCCGTGGCCGCGCTGCTGCGCGCCATGCCGGACTCCTGGCTGCCCATGAGGTCCGGGATCAGGATGCCGGTGGTGGTGAAGTACACCGCCATGAAGCCGCACGTGGCGTTGCCGAGCGTGAGGGTGTCCGCTATCGACAGGCGAAGAGAGAGGGGCATCTCCTCTTCCTCGTCGACCCCGTCGGACTCCGGGACCCAGCCGGCCTTGGTGTCAGGATCAATCACGGTCAATGCGAGTCACCCCCGCCACGGTCTTCTGACCGACCTCGACCGCGACCTCCACGCCCTCGGGCAGGTAGAGGTCGACCCGCGAGCCGAAGCGGATCAGGCCGATCCGCTCGCCCTGCTCGACCTTCGTGCCCTCGGGCAGGTACGGGACGATGCGACGGGCGACCGCGCCGGCGATCTGGATCATCTCGATGTCGCCGAGCTCGGTGTCGAAGTGCCAGACGACACGCTCGTTGTTCTCGCTCTCCTTGTTGAAGGCGGGAACGAAGCCACCGGGGATGTGCTCGACCGACGTCACCGTGCCGGCCAGCGGCGCGCGGTTGACGTGGACGTTCAGCGGGCTCATGAAGATCGCGACGCGGGTGCGGCCGTCCTTCCACGGCATGATGCTCTGCACCACACCGTCGGCGGGCGAGATGACCCGGCCCTGGGTGATCTCGCGCTCGGGGTCGCGGAAGAACCACAGCATCCCCGCCGCGAGCGCGGTGGCGGGAACGGCGACGGCCTTGGCGGCGCCGGAGCGCCGGGCCCGCGCCAGGCTGAGGGCTGCGGTGGCGACGGTCGGAAGGAGCCACGGCGATGCTCCGCGCGCGAGGCGTACGCCGGCCCGGCTGTCGCGAGGTGCAGAGGTTTGGCTGTGGGGCATGGATGACCTTCGTAGCGGATGATGCCGCACACTGACGGGGGACGGCGGCTTTCCGGCGATCGTAGCGGCTCGGGGCCGTAACTGGGTAAGCCAGGCAGCCGAGTCGGCGGCAGAAGAGTGCTGACGGGGTGTGATCTTCTTCTCCAAGAAAACACCCCGTATCCGGACATCTAGCCCTGGAACCGATACTCTTCGAGCAGCCGCCTGCCGATGATCATTTTCTGGATCTCGGCGGTACCTTCACCGATGAGCAGCATCGGGGCCTCACGGTAGAGGCGCTCGATCTCGTACTCCTTGGAGAAGCCGTAGCCGCCGTGGATCCGGAAGGCGTCTTCGACGACCTCCTTGCAGTACTCGGAGGCGAGGTACTTCGCCATCCCGGCCTCGAGGTCGTTTCGCTCCCCGGAGTCCTTTTTGCGTGCTGCGTTCACCATCATCGCATGGGCGGCCTCGACCTTGGTAGCCATCTCGGCCAGCTTGAACTGGATCGCCTGGTGCTGGGCGATCGGCTTGCCGAAGGTGTGGCGCTGCTGCGCGTACTGGACACCCAGCTCGAACGCACGCTGAGCGACGCCGCAGCCACGCGCCGCCACGTTCACGCGGCCGACCTCGACCCCGTCCATCATCTGGTAGAAACCACGGCCGGTGACCCCGCCGAGCACACGATCCGCAGGAATCCGCAGGCCATCCATGATGAGTTCGGTGGTGTCGACCCCCTTGTAACCCATCTTGTCGATCTTGCCGGGGATCGTGAGGCCGGGGCGGACCTCGCCGAAACCGGGCTCCTTCTCGACCAGGAAGGTCGTCATCGACTTGTGCGGCGCGGTGCCCTCGGCGTGACCTTCGTCACTTCTGACCAGAACGGCCACCAGAGAGGACGTTCCGCCGTTCGTCAGCCACATCTTCTGGCCGTTGAGGACGTACTCCTCGCCGTCCTTGACCGCCTTCGACGTGATCGCCGACACGTCCGAGCCGAGGCCCGGCTCCGACATCGAGAAGGCGCCCCGGATGTCGCCGGCGGCCATCCTCGGCAGGAAGTGGTCCTTCTGCTCCTGCGTACCGTGCTGCTTGAGCATGTACGCCACGATGAAGTGGGTGTTGATGATGCCGGACACCGACATCCACCCACGGGCGATCTCCTCGACGCAGAGGGCGTAGGTGAGGAGCGACTCGCCCAGACCCCCGTACTCCTCGGGGATCATCAGGCCGAACAGGCCCAACTCCTTCAGCCCGTCGACGATCTGCTGCGGGTACTCGTCGCGGTGCTCCAGCTCCGTGGCGACCGGAATGATCTCCTTGTCCACGAAGTCCCGGACGGTGGACAGGATCTCCTGCTGGACGTCCGTCAGACCGGCGGTCTGGGCGAGTCGCGCCATGGCTACTTCTCCTGCTCCCTGAGCTCGGGGCGGCCGGGCTGCTCGCCGCCGCGCTCCTTGATGTACGTCTCGGTCGGCACCATCACCTTGCGGCGGAACACGCAGACCAGCGTGCCGTCCTGCTTGTAGCCCTTGGTCTCGACGTGCACGATCCCGCGGTCGTTCTTCGACTTCGACGGCCACTTGTCGAGCACGGTCGTCTGGCCGTAGATCGTGTCACCGTGGAAGGTCGGCGCCACGTGCTTCAGCGACTCGATCTCCAGGTTGGCGATGGCCTTGCCGGAGATGTCCGGCACGGACATGCCGAGCAGCAGCGAGTAGACGTAGTTCCCGACGACGACGTTCCTGCCGAAGTCCGTCGTCTTCTCCGCATAGTTCGTGTCCATGTGGAGCGGGTGGTGGTTCATGGTGAGGAGACAGAACAGGTGGTCGTCGTACTCCGTGACCGTCTTTCCCGGCCAGTGCTTGTACGTTGCCCCGACCTCGAACTCCTCGTAGGTGCGCCCGAACTGCATGGTCACGCCTCCGGAATCTCGAACTTGCTGGTGCGCTGCATGCCGGCGGCGCGGCCCTTGCCGGAGATGACCAGGGCCATCTTGCGGCTGGCCTCGTCGATCATCTCGTCGCCGAGCATCGCCGAGCCCTTCCTGCCGCCCGCCTCGGACGTGTAGTAGTCGTACGCGTCCAGGATCAGCTCGGCGTGGTCGTAGTCCTCCTGCGACGGCGAGAAGATCTCGTTGGACGCCTCGACCTGGCCCGGGTGCAGCACCCACTTGCCGTCGAAGCCGAGCGCGGCGGCACGCTGGGCGACCTCGCGGTAGCCGTCGATGTTGCGGATCTGCAGGTAGGGGCCGTCGATCGCCTGGAGGTTGTTGGCGCGGGCGGCCATCAGGATCTTCATCAGGATGTAGTGGTAGGCGTCCGCCGGGTAGCCGGGCGGCTGCTCGCCCACGACCAGCGACTTCATGTTGATCGACGCCATGAAGTCGGCGGGGCCGAAAATGATCGTCTCGACGCGCTGGGACGCCGTCGCGATCTCGTTGACGTTGTTCAGGCCCTGCGCGTTCTCGATCTGCGCCTCGATGCCGATCTTGCCGACCTCGAAGCCCATCGTCTTCTCGATCTGGGTCAGCAGCAGGTCAAGAGCGACGATCTGCTGGGCCGTCTGCACCTTCGGCAGCATGATGCAGTCGAGGTTCTGGCCGGCGCCCTCCACGACCGTCACGACATCGCGGTACGTCCACTCGGTCGTCCAGTCGTTGACGCGCACGACCCGCGTCTTGCCCGTCCAGTCGCCCTCGTTGAGGAACTTGACGATGGTGTGCCGCGCCTCGGGCTTGGCGAGCGGGGCGCACGCGTCCTCCAGGTCGAGGAAGACCTGGTCCGCGGGGAGGCCCTGGGCCTTCTCCAGGAAGCGCGGGTTCGAGCCCGGTACCGCCAGGCAGGAACGCCGGGGGCGAAGGCGGTTGACCGTGGTCATGCGGGGACCTCCAGGGGGTCGAGCTTGTTCGCTTTCCGGATCTCGTCGACGATGCGGCCGATGATTCCGGTGATGTCGAAGTCCTTCGGGGTGAAGACCGCGGCCACTCCGGCTTCCCTGAGCTGCTCGGCGTCACCATTCGGGATGATGCCACCGGCGATCACGGGTATATCTGTGGCACCGGCCACACGCAGCCGTTCGAGGACGTCGGGGACCAGCTGGGCGTGCGAGCCGGACAGGATGGACAGGCCGACCGCGTGCACGTCCTCGGCGAGGGCCGCGTCCACGATCTGCTCGGGCGTCAGCCGGATGCCCTGGTAGACCACCTCGAAGCCGGCGTCGCGCGCACGGACCGCGATCTGCTCGGCGCCGTTGGAGTGACCGTCCAGGCCCGGCTTGCCCACCAGGAAGCGCAGCTTGCCGACGCCCAGGTCCTTGGCCGTCAGGTCCACCTTGCGGCGGACCAGGTCCAGCGCGCTGCCCTCCTCGACCGGAACGGCGACCGGCGCCGAGGAGACACCCGTGGGTGCCCGGAACTCGCCGAACACCTCGCGCAGGGCCCCGGCCCACTCGCCGGTCGTCGCCCCGGCGCGCGCGCACTCCAGGGTGGCCTCCATGAGGTTCTCGTCGCCGCGCGCGGCCTCCTTCAGCCGCTCCAGGGCCTTGCAGGGCCGCGGGTGGTTGAAGGGCGGCTGGTAGCGGCTGTCGCGCCACTGCTCCAGCCCGGCGATGACCCGGGCCTCGACCGCCGGGTCCACCGTCTGGATCGCGGTGTCCAGGTCGGCGGTCAGCGGGTTCGGCTCGGTGCCCTCGAAGGCGTTGACACCGATGATCTTCTCCTGGCCGGACTCGATCCGGCCCCGGCGCTCGGCGTGCGAGGCGACCAGCTGCGACTTGAGGTAGCCGGACTCGACGGCCGCCATCGCGCCGCCCATCTCCTGGATGCGGTCGATCTCGGCGAACGACGCCTCGACCAGCTGCTCCACCTTCGCCTCGATCACCTTCGAGCCCTCGAAGATGTCCTCGTACTCCAGCAGGTCGCTCTCGTACGCCAGCACCTGCTGGATGCGCAGCGACCACTGCTGGTCCCAGGGGCGGGGCAGGCCCAGCGCCTCGTTCCAGGCGGGCAGCTGCACGGCGCGGGCGCGGGCGTCCTTGGAGAGGGTGACGGCCAGCATCTCCAGCACGATCCGCTGGACGTTGTTCTCCGGCTGCGCCTCCGTCAGGCCCAGGGAGTTCACCTGGACGCCGTAGCGGAAGCGGCGCTGCTTGGGGTTCTCGATGCCGTAGCGCTCGCGGGTGATGCGGTCCCAGATGCGGCCGAACGCCCGCATCTTGCACATCTCCTCGACGAAGCGGACGCCCGCGTTCACGAAGAACGAGATGCGGGCGACGACATCGCCCATGCGCTCCTGCGGCACCTGGCCGGAGTCGCGCACGGCGTCGAGGACTGCGATCGCGGTGGACATCGCGTACGCGATCTCCTGGACCGGTGTGGCGCCCGCCTCCTGCAGGTGGTAGCTGCAGATGTTGATCGGGTTCCACTTCGGGATGTGGGAGACCGTGTACGCGATCATGTCCGTCGTCAGGCGCAGGCTCGGCCCCGGCGGGAAGACGTGCGTCCCGCGGGACAGGTACTCCTTGACGATGTCGTTCTGGGTCGTGCCCTGGAGCTTGGTGATGTCCGCGCCCTGCTCCTCGGCGACGACCTGGTAGAGCGCCAGCAGCCACATGGCGGTGGCGTTGATCGTCATCGAGGTGTTCATCTGCTCCAGGGGGATGTCCTGGAACAGCCGGCGCATGTCACCGACGTGCGCGATCGGCACGCCGACCCGGCCCACCTCGCCACGGGCGAGGATGTGGTCGGAGTCGTAGCCGGTCTGCGTCGGCAGGTCGAACGCCACCGACAGACCTGTCTGGCCCTTGGCGAGGTTGCGCCGGTACAGCTCGTTGGACGCCTCGGCCGTGGAGTGACCGGCGTACGTGCGCATGAGCCACGGCCGGTCCTTTTCCTTTTGTGCCTGCGTCTGAGGGCGCTCAGTGTCGGAGCCGACGTTCCTCAGCCCGCGGTCGCTTCGCTCCCTTGTCTTCGTCTCTTTCGGCTCCGACGCGCCCTCAGACGCAGGCACGGGCTCCCGCACGCCTTCGGCGGGCTGACGCTCAGTCATTGATGACCTCGGCTGTCTCAGATGTTGCGGAAGCGGTTGATGGCGTCGATGTGCTTGGCGCGCTTCTCGTGGTCGCGCACGCCCAGGCCCTCCTCGGGAGCCATGCACAGGACGCCGACCTTGCCCTGGTGGGCGTTGCGGTGCACGTCATGGGCGGCCTGGCCGGTGTCCTCGAGGGAGTACACCTTCGACAGGGTCGGGTGGATCTTGCCCTTCGCGATGAGGCGGTTGGCCTCCCAGGCCTCGCGGTAGTTGGCGAAGTGCGAGCCGATGATCCGCTTCAGCGACATCCACAGGTAGCGGTTGTCGTACTCGTGCATGTAGCCCGAGGTCGAGGCGCAGGTGGTGATGGTGCCGCCCTTGCGCGTGACGAACACCGAGGCCCCGAAGGTCTCGCGGCCCGGGTGCTCGAAGACGATGTCGATGTCCTCGCCGCCGGTCAGCTCGCGGATGCGCTTGCCGAAGCGCTTCCACTCCTTGGGGTCCTGGGTGTTCTCGTCCTTCCAGAACTTGTAGCCCTCGGCGTTGCGGTCGATGATCGCCTCGGCGCCCATCGAGCGGCAGATGTCCGCCTTCTGGTCGCTGGAGACGACACAGATCGGGTTGGCGCCGCCGGCCAGCGCGAACTGGGTGGCGTAGGAGCCGAGTCCGCCGCTCGCGCCCCAGATCAGGACGTTGTCGCCCTGCTTCATGCCGGCGCCGTTGCGGGAGACCAGCTGCCGGTAGGCGGTGGAGTTGACCAGACCGGGGGCGGCGGCCTCCTCCCACGACAGGTGGTCGGGCTTGGGCATCAGCTGGTTGGACTTGACCAGCGCGATCTCGGCGAGGCCGCCGAAGTTGGTCTCGAAGCCCCAGATGCGCTGCTCGGGGTCGAGCATCGTGTCGTTGTGGCCGTCGCTGGACTCCAGCTCGACGGACAGGCAGTGCGCGACGACCTCGTCACCGGGCCGCCAGGCGTTGACGCCCGGGCCGGTGCGCAGGACGACACCCGCGAGGTCGGAGCCGATGATGTGGTACGGCAGGTCGTGGCGCTTGGCCAGCTCGTTGGTGCGGCCGTAGCGCTCCAGGAAGCCGAAGGTGGACAGCGGCTCGAAGATCGAGGTCCACACCGAGTTGTAGTTGACCGACGAGGCCATGACGGCCACCAGGGCCTCGCCCGGGCCGAGCTCGGGCAGCGGCACCTCGTCCAGGTGGATCGACTTGCGGGGGTCCTTGTCGCGGGTCTCGAGGCTCGCGAACATCTCCGTCTCGTCCTTGTGCACGGTGATCGCGCGGTACGACTCGGGGAGCGGGAGGGCGGCGAAGTCCTCCGACGTGGAGTCGGGCGACTGGATCGCGGCCAGGATGTCCTTAACGGTCACGGTGTTGCCTCCGGCGGTGAGCGCCCTGAGGGAGGGGCGCCGATGGGTTCGTCGGTGCTGCTGAGGGTTGAGGGTGTGCCGTCGGTTCGGCGGTGGTGCTGATCGGCAGCGCATGGTGGCGCGGGAGGTTGCCTGTGACGCAGGCGTCCGGGCGTGCAGGCGGGTTCGGCCTGCCGGGACGTCGTCCGGACTCCTTCAACGTATGACACCGCGTGTCACCCCGCAAGGCACTGAGTGCCAGAACTTGGCCTCAGATGAAATCTTTACGTAACAAATGAGCGATGATCGATCGAACGCCCTCGGCAAGCGCCTGCAAAACGGCCTCTGACATGCCAAAACGGCCACCCCGAAGGGTGGCCGTCATCACAGTGCCGAGGGGGCTCAGCGCTCCTTGAGCGCCTGCTCGATCGTCCGCATGACCTCGTCCAGAGGCGCGTCGGTGCGGGCGACGGTCACCAGCACCTCGCCCTGCGCCGACGCGGCCGCCACGGCCGGCTGCGGTTCCGTGGAGCGCCCGGCCCCGATGCCCGTGCCGAACGTCTTGCGCACGATCGCGAAGGCGTGGTCGAGCTGTGCCTCCACGTCGCCCTGGCCGCCCGCCCGCAGCCAGCGCCGCAGCACGTGGTTGTGGGCCGTGACGACCGCCGACGCGGCGACCTCCGCCAGCAGCGGGTCGTCGTTGGCGTCGTCGGCGTGCGCGCGCTCGTCGAAGTGGCCGAGGAGATAGCGGGTGAAGAGGCGCTCGTAGCGGGCCACCGAGGCGATCTCCGCCTCGCGCAGAGTGGGCACCTCGCGCGTCAGCTTGTAGCGGGCGACCGAGATCTCCGGCCGGGCCGCGTACATCCGCATGACCTCCTTGATGCCACGGCACACCGTGTCGAGCGGATGCTCGTGCGCGGGCGCCGCGTTGAGCACCGCCTCGGCCCGGATCAGGGTGTCGTCGTGGTCGGGGAAGATCGCCTCTTCCTTGGAGCGGAAGTGGCGGAAGAAGGTGCGGCGGGCGACCCCGGCCTGGGCCGCGATCTCGTCGACGGTGGTCGCCTCGTACCCCTTGGTCGCGAACAGCTCCATCGCGGCGGCCGCCAGTTCCCTGCGCATCTTGAGCCGCTGGGCGGCGGCGCGGGAGCCTGCGGCGCTCTCCGGCGCGTCGGCCGTGGCGGGTGTACGTGGGGACCTGGCGGGCTGGGGCATGCCCTGAACGTACTGCATGTGCGCAGCTCGCCGCGCATGGCCCGGTTCTTCCCCGGTGCCCGGGGGCGGGGGAGGGGCGGGCGGGCCGGCCGGGTGGAACCGGTCCGGGCCGAGCAGGCCGCCCCACTCCGCGCCGGACCGGAACCAGTCGCCTGGACGCTCAGCGCTTGGCATATTCGCGGAAGCCGCGGCCGGTCTTGCGGCCGAGGCAGCCCGCGGCCACCAGGTGCTCCAGCAGCGGCGCCGGAGCGAGCCCCGGGTCGCGGAACTCGCGGTGCAGGACCTTCTCGATGGCCAGCGAGACGTCCAGCCCGACGACGTCCAGCAGCTCGAACGGGCCCATCGGGTAACCCCCGCCCAGCTTCATCGCCGCGTCGATGTCGTCGAGCGAGGCGTAGTGCTCCTCGACCATCTTGATCGCGTTGTTCAGGTACGGGAACAGCAGCGCGTTCACGATGAAACCGGCCCGGTCACCGCAGTCGACCGGGTGCTTCCTGATCCGGCCGCAGACCTCGCGGACCGTGGCGTGGACGTCGTCGGCGGTCAGCACGGTGCGGACGACCTCGACCAGCTTCATGGCCGGCGCCGGGTTGAAGAAGTGCATGCCGATCACGTCCTGCGGGCGCGAGGTGGCGCGGGCGCAGGCGACGACCGGCAGCGACGAGGTCGTGGTGGCCAGGATCGCGCCCGGCTTGCAGACCTTGTCCAGCGCGGCGAACAGCTGCCGCTTGACCTCCAGGTCCTCGGCGACCGCCTCCACGGCCAGGTCGACGCCGGAGAAGTCCTCGTAGGTGCCGGTGGCGGTGATGCGGTCCAGGGTCTCGGCGGCCGCCTCGGCGGTCATCCGGCCCTTGTCGACCGAGCGGGACAGGGACTTGCCGATCCGGGCCTTCGCGTTCTGCGCCTTCTCCGCGCTGCGGGCGGCGATGACCACCTCGTACCCGCCCTTGGCGAACACCTCGGCGATACCGGAGGCCATGGTGCCCGAGCCCGCGACACCGACCGAGCGGATCTCCCGGCCGGGAACCAGGTCGCCGCCCTCCAGCGGGGTCAGCGCGTCCCGCACGACGACCGCGCTGCCCGGCGCCTCGTACGTGTAGAAGCCGCGCCCCGCCTTGCGGCCGGTCAGACCCGCCTCGCTCAGCTGCCTGAGGATGGGGGCCGGAGCGTGCAGCCGGTCGCGGGAGGCGGCGTACATGGCCTCCAGGACGGTGCGGGCGGTGTCGACACCGATCAGGTCGAGCAGCGCCAGCGGGCCCATGGGCAGTCCGCAGCCCAGGCGCATCGCGGCGTCGATGTCCTCGCGGGAGGCGTACTTCGCCTCGTACATCGCCGCGGCCTGGTTGAGGTAGCCGAACAGCAGGCCGTCCGCGACGAATCCGGGCCGGTCGCCGACCGCGACGGGCTCCTTGCCCAGGTCGAGCGCGAGATCGGTGACCGCCGTGACGGCCGCCGGCGCGGTCAGCACGGAGGAGACGACCTCGACCAGCTTCATGGCCGGCGCGGGGTTGAAGAAGTGCAGGCCCAGCACCCGCTCCGGACGGGAGGAGTCGGCGGCCAGCCGCGTCACGGACAGGGCGTTGGTGCCGGTCGCCAGGATCGTCTCCGGGCGCACGATCCCGTCCAGCTCCCGGAAGATCTGGTGCTTGATCTCGTACGACTCCGGGGCCACCTCGACGACCAGGTCGGCGTCGGCGGCGGTGCGCAGATCGGCGGAGGTGCGGACACGGCCGAGGATCTCGGCACGCTCCTGCTCGGTCAGCCGGCCGCGCTCGACGCCGCGGGCGGTGGAGGCCTCCAGGGCGGCGACGCACTTCGCGGCCTGGGTCTCGCTGATGTCGATGCCGACGACCGTGCGGCCGGCCTTGGCGAGGACCTCGGCGATGCCGGTGCCCATCGTGCCGAGGCCGACGACGGCGACGGTCTGCAGCTTGGACTGGGACGGGTCGGAAAGGGGAGAGGCCATCGCGGGACTCCAGGATGAGGGTGACGACGGGAAACGCGCTCCGGGTGCGCCGAAGGACCGGCAGGGGCCGGACCACGGGCGCACCGGGTGCGTGGATGAGTGCGGGTGCTGGCCGGGCTGCGAAGCGCACACGCCCGGTGCCGTCTCCGCGGGCGTGCACACGCCCGGGATGAACGGTGATTCCGACCGGCCCTGTCCCGGGGCCGAGCCGTACTGCGGTACCTGAGGCACCGAACCGACTGCTCCCGCGACAGCCGCGTCACCAGACCGCCGCGAGGAAATGCGAGTGGGTAACTCGCTCGTCTGAGCTTAACCGGCGGGTAACGAGCACGCCAGCCCCCGTGTTTGTGACGTACGTCCCGCACGGCTCGCGACACCGCCGGGCCTGTCGCCCGGATGAGGCAGCGCGCAATCGGCGGCGCTTCCAGGTCCCGGGCTTCCCGCGTGGGCCGGGCACCAGGCCCTAACCTCTCAGGCATGGACGAAGAGTTGCGATCACTCACGGAGCGCTTACGGCAGGAGTCGGGCGGGTCGTCGGCGTTCGAGCGGCTCGTGGCGATGGACGACCTCGACGCCCTGGCCGCGACGCTGACCGAGCCCGGGCAGCACCTGTGGGCCAGAGAGCTGGCGGCCTTCCGGCTGGGGCTCGCGCGGGACCGACGGGCCTTCGAGGCCCTGGTGTTGCTGCTGAACCATCGCGACCCCCCGCGCTGCGCCTCCGCCGCCCACGCCCTCGCCCGGCTCGGCGACCCGCGCACGGCCCGCGCGGCCGCCGCCCTCGCCACCAACGAACTGCGCGTCGCCTACGCCCTGCACCCGGTACGGCTCCTGGTCGAACTGCGCGCCCCCGAGGCGGTGCCCGCGCTGATCACCACCCTCCGCCGCCGGTTGCGCCCGCACGACCCGCACCGCCGCGTGGCCCTCGCCTGTGTGGACGGGCTCGGCGCGCTGGGTGACGTGAGGGCCGGACCCGTGCTCAACGAGGCCCTCGCGCATCCGGCACTGGCCGAGGCGGCGGTGCGGGCGCTGGGGCGGATTCCGAGGCAGAGGTGACGTCAGCGGGCCAGGGGCCTGGCGTACCGCACCTCGGGAACGGCGACCCCGTCCACCTCGAAGGGCTCCTCGGCGCCGTCCGCACTGAAACCCGCCCGCTCGTAGAACCGGCGGGCCCGGTCGTTGTCCTTGAGCACCCACAGCAGGAGACGGCCGTGGCCCGCGGCGGAGCAGCGCGCGACGGACTCGGCGAGCAGCGACCGTCCGGCGCCCCGGCCCACCTGATCCGGGTGGACGTAGATGGCGTACAACTCGGCGTCCCCCGTCAGGGCTTCGCCCTCCCGGTACGGCCCGTGGCAGGCCCAGCCGACGAGTTGGCCGCCGCTGCCCTCGGCGACCAGGTTCACCACGATGCCGTCGCTGTGCGAGAGGTGCGCACGACGGCGCTCGGCGTCCGCCTCGACGCTGAGCCCGTCCAGGTACGACTGGGGGATCAGGCCCCGGTAGGCGCTGCGCCAGCCGCCGATGCGGATCTCCGCGACGCGGTCGCAGTCGGCGAGCGTCATCTCGCGTATCCGCACGCTCATGACACGACCGGGGACGTGAGGCGGAAGCGGGCGGCTGCAGCGCAGCGGCCCGGGGCGGGGATGCTCGTCAGCTCACTCATGCGCCCATGGTGGACCATAGCACCGACGGCGACGGCCCCCCCGACGGTGCGTCAGCGGCTCAGCGGCTCAGCGGCTCAGCGACGGTAGCCGAGCAGGGCGTGCAGCACCGCGCCGTTCGAGGAGGCCGACGCCGCCTTGTCCGACGCCGTCGCGGGGGGCTTGGGTTCGGGGAGTGCGTCGCACGCCGCGTCCGCCTCGCCGAGGCCGCGCGGCACGGTGCCGTCGGTCAGGTAGGCCGCCAGGTGCTTGTCCAGGCAGGCGTTGCCGCTCAGTGTGATGCCGTGGTTGCCGCCGCCCTGCTCGACCACCAGGCTGGAACCGGTCAGCAGACGGTGCATGGTGACACCGCCCTCGTACGGAGTGGCCGCGTCGGCGGTCGCCTGGAACAGCAGCACCGGCGGCAGCTTCCCGTTCGCCAGGTTCACCGGGCGCAGCGACTCCGTCGGCCAGAACGCGCACGGCGCGTTGTACCAGGCGTTGTTCCAGGTCATGAACGGCGCCTTCTCGTACGCCGCCCAGTTGTCCTTGCGCCACTGGTGCCAGTCGCGCGGCCAGAAGGCGTCCCGGCACTGCACCGCCGCGTAGATGCTGTAGCTGTTGTCGTCGGCGGCGTCGATCGCGCCGAAGTCCTTGTGGGCCGCGACCAGCGGTTCGGGGTTCTTCCGGTTGACGTACGCCGCGAACGCCTCTGCCAGCGGGGGCCAGTAGCCGTTGTAGTAGGCCCCCGGGAGGTAGGTGTCCTCGAGCTCCGCGGCGCCCACCCGGCCGCCCGCGGGCTTCCTGGCCAGAGCCGCCCGCATGGCGTACCAGGTGGCTTCGACCCTTTCCGGGTCGGTGCCGAGCCGGTACCGCGCGTCGTGCCTGGCGACCCAGGCCAGGAAGGCGCGATGGCGGTCGTTGAAGGCGTGGTCCTGGTTGAGGTTGGCGGTGTACCACACGTCGGTGGGGTCGACGACCGAGTCCAGGACCAGACGCCGGACGCGCTGGGGGTACAGGCCGGCGTACACCGCGCCCAGGTAGGTGCCGTACGAGTAGCCGAAGTAGTTGATCTTCTTCGCGCCCAGGGCCTGCCGGATCGCCTCGATGTCGTGTGCGGCGCTGATCGTGTCGATGTACGGCAGCAGGTGGCCGTACTTCTTGGTGCAGGCGGCCGCGAAGGACTTGGCGCGGGCGAGGTTGGCCCGCTCGGTCTCGGTCGTGCTCGGCACCGGGTCCGGGCGCACCGGGCCGAAGTAGCCGGGCTCGCAGTCCAGTGCCGGCCTGCTGGCCCCCACACCGCGCGGGTCGAAGCCGATGACGTCGTACTGGGCCGCGACCTCCTCGGGCAGCGAGTCCGCGACGAAACCGGCGAGGGCCAGGCCGTCGCCGCCGGGGCCTCCGGGGTTGACGAGAAGCGGGCCCTGGAACTTCTCGGCGGTGTGCGGGACACGGGACAGCGCGAGGGTGACCTGCCGGCCGTCCGGGCTCGCATGGTCGAGCGGCACCTTGAGGGACGCGCACTGGAGCGACGGATAGTCGGTGGTGCCGCACTTCTTCCAGCCGGGCTTCGCCAGGCGAAGGGGACCTGCGGAGTGCGGTGCGTTCGCCTCGGCGGGCACGGCCGTGAGGCTCCCGGCCAGCGCGACGGCGGCGGCGCCGCACAGCACGGCTGCGCGTGTTCTCATGGAGGCCTTCCAGGACGGAGGGGCGTCGGACCGCGAGACTCACAGCCCTCGCCGATTCGTCCCGGCACACGGCGCTGAAGGAACGTCTTCCGTCGAGACTTGACCCGATTGGGTCGCGGGATGCGCTCGAACGCGCCTGCTCGGCCGGTCGGCGATGGCATGTCGCGCACCCGCGCCCGGCAGAACGCCGCCCGCCGCCGTGCCCCTGTTCACCAGGGCACGGGCGCCGACCCCGGGTCGCCCGCCTCGCGAGCCCCGCACACGGTTCTGAGGCATTCCACGCCGCCTGTCCGCACGACCTTCAAAGGAGCGACAGCTGGGTCGGCTCGGACGAGGGGGGCTCGGCCGGTTCGGGCGGCCGGATCCGGCGGGGTGTGTCCGCGCGCGTGGGGCCGATGCCGTACTCCTCGGCCAGCTCGTGCACCTGGCGTGTGATCTGCCGCTGGTACCACTTCGGGGCGTAGGAGCCCTCCGCGTACATCCGCTCGTAACGGGCCACCAGGTGTGGATGGTGCTGCCCCAGCCAGGCCATGAACCACTCGCGGGCGCCGGGCCGCAGATGCAGTACCAGTGGAGTCACGGACGTGGCGCCACTGGCCGCGATCGACCGTACCGCGGCGCGCAGTCGGGCGGGGCTGTCGCTCAGGAACGGGATCACCGGAGCCATCAGCACTCCGCAGCCGATGCCGTGCTCGCCGAAGGTGCGCACGACCTCGAGGCGCCGCTCGGGCGCGGGCGTGCCCGGTTCGACGGTGCGCCAGAGCTCCTCCTCGGTGAAGCCGACCGAGACGGATATGCCGACGTCGGTCACCTGCGCCGCCTGTTTGATGAGTTCCAGGTCGCGCAGGACGAGGGTGCCCTTGGTCAGGATCGAGAAGGGGTTCGCGTGATCGCGCAGTGCCGAGATGATGCCCGGCATCAGGCGGTAGCGGCCCTCGGCGCGCTGGTAGCAGTCGACGTTGGTGCCCATCGCGATGTGCTCGCCCTGCCAGCGGCGTGAACCGAGCTGCCGGCGCAGCAGCTCCGGCGCGTTGACCTTGACCACGATCTGGCTGTCGAAGTCGAGGCCCGTGTCGAGGTCCAGGTAGCTGTGCGTCTTGCGCGCGAAGCAGTAGACGCACGCGTGTGAGCAGCCGCGATAGGGATTGACGGTCCACTGGAACGACATCCGTGAGACCGCCGGCACCCGGTTGATGATCGAGCGGGCCCGGATCTCGTGGAAGGTGATCCCGCGGAACTCCGGGGTGTCGAAGGTACGCGTGACCACAGCGTCCGCGCCGAACAGCGCGGCATCGGCCCGGCTGTGTTCGGAGTCCACGGTGAGGTTCTCCCAGCGCATGACGCCTCCTCGGTAGCACTGACCACAGAATAGAACACATGTTCCCTTGATCGTGCGAGGGTGTTTTGCGAACGCGTTCGACCGGGTTGCGGCACCCCGATTTGGGGCGCCGGGCGGCGGGGTGGTTGGCTTGCCCCGACCCCCGAGCAACCAGGTCCTGGAGGAGAGCGATGGCGCAGGTCGAGGCCACAACGGAGCGGATCGTCGCGGCGGACGCGGAGACGGTGTTCGACGCCCTCGCCGACTACAGCGGCACGCGCGCGAAGCTCCTGCCCGAGCAGTTCAGCGAGTACGAGGTGCGGGAGGGCGGCGACGGCGAGGGCACCCTCGTCCACTGGAAGCTCCAGGCCACCAGCAAGCGCGTGCGCGACTGCCTCCTGGAGGTGAGCGAGCCCACCGACGGCGAGCTGGTCGAGAAGGACCGCAACTCCTCCATGGTCACCACCTGGCGGGTCACCCCGGCCGGTGAGGGCAAGTCCCGGGTCGTCGTGACCACCACCTGGACCGGCGCCGGCGGCATCGGCGGCTTCTTCGAGAAGACCTTCGCCCCCAAGGGCCTCGGCCGGATCTACGACGCGATGCTCGCCAGGCTCGCCGCCGAGGTCGAGAAGTAGCACTCCCAAGAAGCGGACGCCCGAGGGGTGTTGCCGGTCCCGGCTGCCCGGCTCCCTGCCCGGCGCACGGCCCCCTCACCGGTTCGGGTGATCTCCGTACGGTCCGCTCCTGTGCCGTAACTCGTCGCGCTTGCTCGTAGTTGTCGCTTTTACGCGGGAATTGTGCGGCAGCGCGACGAGGGGAGCGGTGAGTGGGCGGGATCACTCTGGCGCAGGACGAACCGGCGGTGGCGCCTCCCGACACCCCCGTACCGCCGCCGGATCCGGACAGCGGGCCCAGCCCGCGGCGGGTGCGGTTGATCTTCTTCGCTCTGATGCTGGCCCTGCTCCTTGCCGCGCTGGAGCAGATGATCGTCGCCACGGCGCTCCCGAAGATCGTCGGTGAACTGCACGGCCTGGACCGGATGTCCTGGGCCATCACCGCCTACCTGCTCACCGCCACCGTCGGCCTGCCGGTCTACGGCAAGCTCGGTGATCTCCTCGGCCGCAAGGGCGTCTTCCAGTTCGCCATCGTCGTCTTCGTCATCGGCTCCGCGCTCGCGGGCCGGGCGCAGACCATGGACCAGCTGATCGCCTTCCGCGCCCTGCAGGGCGTCGGTGCGGGCGGCCTCATGACCGGCGTCCAGGCGATCATCGCGGACATCGTGCCGCCCCGGCGGCGCGGCCGCTACATGGGCCTGATCGGCGCCGCCTTCGGCCTCGCCTCCGTGGCCGGACCGCTGCTCGGCGGCTACTTCACGGACCACCTCTCCTGGCGCTGGTGCTTCTACGTCAACGTCCCCTTCGGACTGGTCACGCTGGCCGTCGTCGCCGTCACGCTGAAGCTCCCGAAGCCGGCCGCGAGGGCCCGTCTCGACGTCCTCGGCGTGCTGTTCCTGACAGCCGCCTCCACCTGCCTGGTCCTGCTGACCAGTTGGGGCGGCACCGAGTACGCCTGGGACTCACCGACGATCCTCCAGCTCGCGGCCGGGGCGACGGCGGCCACCGTCCTCTTCCTGGTCACCGAGCGTTTCGCCGTCGAACCCCTCATCCCGCTGCGGCTGTTCAGGGACTCCGTCTTCAACGTCACCGGCCTGATCGGCCTGGTGATCGGGGTGGGCCTGTTCGGAGCCGCCGGTTACCTGCCGACGTACCTGCAGATGGTCGAGGGGGCCTCCGCCACCGAATCGGGCCTGCTCATGCTGCCGATGATGGCCGGCATCGTCGGCGCCTCGCTCGTCGTCGGCCGGCTCATCAGCCGCACCGGCCGCTACAAGGTCTACCCGATCCTCGGCGGTGCCCTCTCCGTCGTCGGGATGGGGCTGCTGTCGCGGCTGGAGGCCGGCACACCCCGCCTGCACTACAGCATCTGGATGGCCGTCCTCGGCGCCGGCATCGGCATGGTGATGCCCGTACTGATCCTCGCCGTGCAGAACTCCGTACGCCCCGCCGACCTCGGCACCGCCACGAGCGCCAGCAACTACTTCCGGCAGATCGGCGGCAGCGTCGGAGCCGCCGTCTTCGGCACCCTCTTCGCCGACCGGCTCGCCGACGCCCTCGCCGAGCGTCTGCCCGCGCGCGCAGGCACCGCGCTCCCGGACCCCGCATCCCTGACCCCGCAGCTCGTGCACGCACTGCCCCCGGCCCTGCGCGACGACTACGTCCGGGCGTACGCCGACGCCATGCCGCGGATCTTCCTCTACCTGGTGCCGGTGCTCGTCCTCGGACTGGTCATCGCCCTCTTCCTCAAGGAGAAACCCCTGGTGTCCCACAACGCCTCCGTCACCGACCCGGGCACGGCGCCGGGGAACGCCCCGGTCCCGCAGGCCCGCGCCGCGTACGGCGCCGGTGTGCCCGTGTGCGGCTCGGTGCAGCATCACGACGGGACCGTCGTCCCCCGCGCGGCGCTCACGCTCATCGACGCCACCGGGCAGCAGACCGGGCGGGGCGCGAGCGGCGCGGACGGGCGCTACGCGCTGGCCACCCCGGGACCGGGCTCGTACGTGCTGATCGCCGCGGCCGGAGGCCACCAGCCGCAGGCGGTCACCGTGACCGTCGGCGAGCGTCCCGTCGAGCTCGACATCGTCCTCGGCGGCGCCGGCAACCTGATCGGCACCGTGGTCACCGCCGACGGCACGCCCGTACGGGACGCCACCGTCACCCTCACCAACGTGCACGGCGAGGTCGTCGCCACCACCCGCAGCGGCCGGGAGGGCGGCTACGTCATCACCGAACTCGTCGCCGGCGAGTACACCCTCGCCGCATCCGCGCCCGCCTTCCGCCCCGCCGCGCTCCCCGTCACCGTCCAGGCCGCCCGCGAGACCCGCCGCGACATCGAACTGGCCGGCGGCGCCGTGCTGCGCGGCACCGTCCGGGCCGGCGGCGGCCGGCCCGTGGAGGACGCGCGCGTGACGCTGCTCGACGTGGCGGGCAACGTCGTCGACACCCTCACCACCGGCGCCGACGGCACGTTCCGCTTCGTCGACCTCTCCTCCGGCGAGTACACGGTCATCGCGGCCGGCTACCCGCCCGTCGCCACCGTGCTCCAGGTCGCCGGAGGAGGCCGCAGCGAGCGGGACCTCCAGCTGAGCCACGAGGACTGAGGAGCACCAGCCGCAGAGCGAACGGCACCGGCGCGCGAGGTCGTACGCCGGTGCGAGCCCGCGCGCGGGCAATTCCCGCAATGCCTCACATGGCCCGCGGCGGTCGCCGTACGGTGGTGACGCCGGCACAGATCTTGCGTCCGTGGGGAGAGAGGGCCTGGGCCATGGACCGTGGCATCGACAAGGCCGGGCAGGGCGCGGGGACGGAACCCGCCGAGCCCGGCCGTGTGCCCCTGGCCGTCGTCGTGGTCGACCGCGACGGCCTCGTCTCGCACTGGAGCCGTGGCGCGCGGCTCCTGTTCGGCGTCCCCAAGGAGGAGGCGATCGGACGCACCGCCCTGGACCTGCTCCCCGTCTCCGGCGCCCTGCCCGCAGAGCAGGACCCCCTCGGACACGCCGCGGTGGACGGCCTCGGTCCGGGTCTCGAGTCCTCCCTCGACGGCGGGCTGTCCTACCCGGCGGCGGGCCGCGCCCGGCTCACCGCGTCCCGGGACGGCCGCGTCGACGTGCTGTGGTGGGCCTACCCGCTGGTGGGGCCCGGGCCCGAGCGGCTGCTCGTGCTGGCCGCCGGCACGGACGGGCTGGGTGAGGGCGGCGGGCCGTTCGAGCGGATCGCGCCCGGCTTCGCGCCGCACACCGGCTTCCCCGGGGCGGAGGAGCTCGCCCGCCGGCTCCCCGAGATCATGCCGAGCATGAGCGTCGGCGAGAGCGCCCGGGTCGTCGCGCAGATCCTCGAACTCGGCTACCCGATCCTGGAGTTCAGCCAGAACGACCGGGTGCCGGTCACCCCCGACTGGGGTGTGGCCCGGCGCGCCGAGCGCAGGGCGCGCCGGGAACGGGCCGCGCGGGCGCCGGCCGCCGGCGAACCGCTGCCGGAGGATCTGTGGGACGAGGGCGAGGACCTCGAGTACGCCGCCGTCCGTGAGCGCCTGGAGTTCCTCAACGAGGTCAGCGGACGCATCGGCACCTCCCTCGATCTCTCCCGCACGATCGTCGAGGTCAGCCGGGCCGTGGTGCCCCGCTTCACCGACGTCGCCGGCACGTATCTGCGCGAACAGGTCGTCGCCGGCGAGGGGTTCGAGGACGGGGTGCCCGACACGACCACCATGTGGCACCGGGTCGCCCTGGAGCACACCGACGAACCGGGCCGCTGGGACGACGTCGTCCCCGTCGGCGAGGCGATGCCGTTCCCGGCGCACACGCCGTTCTTCCAGTGCATGACCAGCGGCGAACCCGTTCTCGTGCCGCGCATCAGCGAGGAGATGGGGCACGCCATCGCCGCGCAGTTCGACAAGCGTGACATCCGGCCCCTCATCACGGGCCGCTCGATGCTGGTCGTGCCCCTCAAGGCGCGCAACGTCGTGCTCGGCTTCATGATCCTGCTGCGGCACCCCGAGCGGCCCGTCTTCAACGACATGGACCGGGTCACCGGAGCCGAACTCGCCGCCCGCGCGGGCCTCGTGCTGGACAACGCGCGTATGTACACCTTCCAGGAGAACGTCGCCGAGACGCTCCAGGACAGCATGCTCCCGCACATCCCGTCCCGCATGTCCGGCTGCGACCTCGCCACCCGCTACCTGCCGGGCACGCTGCTCGGGCGGGTCGGCGGCGACTGGTTCGACGCGGTCAAACTGCACGGCGGACGCACGGCCCTCGTCGTCGGCGACGTCATGGGCCACGGCCTGAACTCGGCCGCGATGATGGGCCAGTTGCGGACGGCCGTGCAGACCATGGCCGGGCTGGACCTGCCCCCCGCCCAGCTGCTGCGCAATCTCGACGACCTCGCCCAGCGCCTCGGCGACAGCTACCTGGCGACGTGCCTGTACGCCGTCTACGACCCCATCGCGGGCGAACTCCACCTCGCCAACGCCGGGCACATCCCGCCCGTCCTGGTCCGGGCCGCCGACGGCCGCAGCGAACTGCTGGACCTGCCCACGGGCGCGCCGATCGGCGTCGGGGGAGTGCCCTTCGAGGCGGTACGCGTGCGCGTCGAGCCCGGGGACCGGCTGGTGATGTGCACCGACGGGCTGGTCGAGGTGCGTGGCGAGGACATCGGGGTGGGCCTCGCGACGCTCTGCGAGTCGGCCGCGCACCCTGCCGCGTCCATGGACGACGCCTGCGACACCATCATCCGGGCGCTCAGCACACGGGGTGGCCGCAAGGACGACGTCGCCCTGCTGATGGCCCGCCTGGCCGGCATCGAGCCGGACGACGTGGCCGAATGGCGGCTCGCCCTGGACCCGGCCGAGGTGGGCCGGGCCCGCGCGGCGGTGCGTGAGCAACTGCACGACTGGGGCCTGGCGAAGCTCGTCGCACCGGCCGAGCTGATGGCCGGCGAACTCGTCACCAACGCCCTGCGGCACTCCCACGCCCGCCCCGTCGCACTGCGGCTGGTCCGCGGCGACACCCTGCTGTGCGAGGTGGACGACGACGACCACGAACTGCCGACGCTGCTGCACGCGGGCCCGCTCGACGAGGCCGGACGCGGTCTGCGCGTCGTCAGCACGCTGGCCCGCGAGTGGGGGACCAGCCGGACCGAGGCCGGCAAGACGGTGTGGTTCGAGCTGACGTCGCCACGCCGCTGAAACACCACCGGCCGAACGGGAGGTGACGCTGCGCGCCGGTGTTCTTGTGGCCGCGGCCCGGGCGCGGTACACCGTACTCGCCCGTCGCACGGCGGGATCCGTTCGCACCCGGGGAGTGGGCCATGAGCGTGACGAGCAGGTACCGGGAAGCCTGGGAGGGGTTCTGGCGTGAGGCGTCCGGCGAGCCCGGGGCGGTGTTCTGGGACGCGGAACCGGTCCTGACCGTGGGTCCGCACCTCGCCCTGTTCGAACCGTATCTGGCCGATCCCGCGCTGCCGCTGGTGGATCTCGGCTGCGGCAACGGCACGCAGACCCGCTACCTCGCCGACCGCTTCCCGCACGTCCTGGGCGTCGACCTGTCCGCCGCGGCCCTCGACCACGCCCGGCGCTCCGACCCGGCGGGGCAGGCCGCCTACCGGCAGCTGGACGCCGCCGAGAAGGAAGAGGTCCAGGCGCTGCACGCGGAGCTCGGCGACACGAACGTCTACGTGCGGGGCGTCCTGCACCAGTGCGAGCGGGACGACCGGCAGTCCCTCGTCGACGGGATCGCCACGCTGGTCGGCGACCGGGGCCGGGCCTGTCTGGTGGAGCTCTCGGGCGCCGCCAAGCCGGTCCTGGCGGGCCTGGCGGGTGGTCCCGACGGTCCGCCGCCCAAGCTCGCGCCCGTGTTCCGGCACGGCATCGCACCCGGAGAGGTGTCGGACGAAGCCGTACCCGAGTGTCTGCGCTCGGCCGGTCTGACCGTGCTGGCGAGTGGCCGACTGCCCTTGAGGACCACGGAGTACCGCCCCGACGGCACGCGCATCGAGCTGCCGTCCCGGTGGGTGGTGGCAGGGCGCGCCGCGTGACGCGGGCGGCAGCATCCCCTCCCGTAGATCATTTAATAGTTAACCATCTGTTTCAAGCTGCTTTTGTGGCTGATTTTCGCGCCCGCTGCGCACCCTGTGTATCAGTGATTCCCGGATGGTTAAGATTCCCCCGCTCAGGCGCGCCCTGTGCTGTGCCACACATCTGAGGATCAACGGATCGGGGGAAATGTATGGGTCCGGATCAAGGGGGAGACGGATCGCGGTTCCATGAACTGACCAGGCGTGAGCTCGAGGTTCTGTCCCTGCTGACCACGGGCGACTCGAACCGGCGCCTGGCGCAACGGCTCGGCATCGCGGAGCGGACGGTGAAGGCCCACCTCACGAGCGTGATGCGCAAACTGGGGGTCGAATCCCGTGTGGAGGCGGCCCTTTTAGCACAGAGATCCCAGAAAGCGCTATCGGACCTTCGGGTAATACCCGAAGGTCCGATAGGCGAACGCGGCGCTGGTTGCAAAAGTGACGCATGGCGGTCGGAGAGTCCGACCGGAAAAACCGGTCCGTAGTTCGAGAAGTTGCGAACAATGGATCTTAGGGGGTAATCCATGAAGCGTCTTCTGGCATCTCTCGCCGTGGGGGCCGCGCTCGCCGGCGGCGTGACGGCCGCCACGGTGCTGCCCGCCCAGGCGGGCACGGTGTCCTGCAGCAGTCAGGGCCACAGCTCCTCCAACGGCGGCAACGCATGGGCCAACGGCTGTTCGCACAGCGGCGCCCACGACGTCCGTCTCTACGGCGAGTGCGAGCTCTCGCCGTTCGCCGTGTACTCGCCCTACCTGGGCGGGTCCTTCTCGGGAGGCCGCTTCACCACCTCGAGTTGCACCTGGGGCGTGGACGAGTCGGGCTTCCAGCACCGCTGACCGGTGTGAAACGGCGGTGAAGCACGACTGACGGCTGCCGGGCTGAAGCAAGCAGCCCGGCAGCCTTCAGCCAGTTTCGCAGCCATCGTCGAGTACGAACGAATGGGGTACGCAGGTGTTGGTGTTGGACGGTGTCACCCGGCGCTACCGTAGCGGCGAGATCGAGGTCCAGGCGGTGCGCGGGGTGAGTCTGACCGCCCGCGAGGGCACCCTCACCGCGGTCATGGGACCCAGCGGATGCGGCAAGTCGACCCTGCTCACCATGGCGGGCGGACTGCAGCCCCCGGACTCCGGCGCCGTCAGCGTCGCCGGGGTGCGCATCGACGGCCTCACCGAGGCGGAGCTCTATCAGCACAGACGCCGGCACATCGGGTACGTCTTCCAGGACTACAACCTGGTCCGCATCCTCAGCGTCGCGGAGAACGTGGCCCTGCCCGCAGAGCTCGACGGGATGTCCCGCCGCAAGGCCCGCGCACAGGCCCGCGAGGCGCTGGCCTCCGTGGGCATGGACGCCTACGCCGACCGCTACCCCGACTCGCTCTCCGGCGGGCAGCAGCAGCGTGTCGCCCTGGCCCGGGCGTTCTCGGGCGGCCGCGGGCTGATCCTCGCGGACGAGCCGACCGGGGCACTGGACAGCGACAGCGCCGGCCAGGTCCTCGACAGCCTCCAGTCGCTCGTGCGGTCCGGGGCGACCTGCGTGATCGTCACCCACGACGAGGCGGTCGCGGCCCGCGCCGACCGGGTGGTCCGGATGCGCGACGGCCTCGTGGGGGAAGACACCGGGGCCGCCGCGTGAGCGCCCGCAGGATCGCCTTCCGGATCGCCCTGCGGCGGGTACGCCGCGACCGCAAACGGACCCTCGCCCTCACCGCGGCGCTGCTGGTCCCGCTCACCCTGGCCGTCACGCTGGTCACCCTGCGGGCCACGAGCGAGATGCCCGAGGACGAACGCGTCGGCACGCTCATCGGACAGTCGCAGGGCGTCCTGCGCAACCTCGACTTCGTCGCCGAGCGGGGCGCCGAACGCGCCCTGACCGAAGGACCGCAGGCCCTGGCGGACGCCGCCGGCCGGGTCGTCGAGGTCGTCCCCGAGGTGGACGGGCCGCTCGCCGTCTCCTCGGACGGCCTCCAGGTCGACTCCTTCGGCTACGGCCTCGAACTCGGCCGGCCGGTCCACCGCGGCCGGTTCGTGCTGACCGAGGGCAGGGCGCCGCGCACGCCGAACGAGGTCGCGCTCTCGCCGAGCGTGGCGGAACGTCTCGGGGCCCGTCCCGGTGACCGGGTGGAGCTCGGCGAGAGCGGCGCCGCGGCCGACGTCACCGGCATCGCCGCGATCCCCACCGACACCCTGCGCAAGTTCGTGGTGGCCCTCCCGGCAGTCGTCGCCGGGCAGGCACCGGCCCTGCCGAAACCCGGGCACGGCGGCTCCTTGGCGGCCACCCGGGACGGAACCGTCGTCGTGTGGCACACCCCGGACGTTCTCGCCCCCGAAGCGCAGAAGGCCATGGCCGGCCAGGGCTGGCGCCTCGAACCCCGCTCCAACGCCTTCGACGTCGCCCGCGACGCGCCCGACTCCCTGCTGCCCGAGGAGTCGGCGGCCGCCTGGGTCATCGGCCTCGCCGTCCTGGTGCTCGGCGAACTGGGCCTGGTGATGGGGGCGGTCTACGCGATCGTCGTACGCAGCAACCGGCGGGAACTCGCCCTGCTGGCCGCGGCCGGGGCGGGACCGAAGACCAGACGCTCGGTCATCACGCACCAGGGAGTCCTGGTGGGGCTCCTCGCGACGAGCCTCGCCCTCGTGGCCGGTGTGGCCGGTGCGTGGCTGCTGAAGCCCTGGGCGGCGGAGCGCAACGGTGAACTCTGGGGCGCACTGCGGCTGGACGCCTGGCCGACCGCGGTCCTGGCACTGCTCGGGGTCCTCACCCCGGCCGTCGCGGCCCGCGTCGCGGCACGCGGAGTCGGCGGCGACGTGGTCGCGGCCCTGCGGGACCAGGCCGACTTCGCGGAGCGCGCCCCGCGCCGCGGGCAGGTGGCCCTGGGCGCCCTGCTGACCTGCGGTCTGCTGCTGGCCATCGCGGGCGCGTCGCTCAAGGCCCCGTTCACCGTCATGATCGGGGCGCTCGGCCTGGTCATCGGCACGGGCCTCCTCGCGCGGCGGCTGCTGCCGTCCAGCGGCGGCCGCGCCGACGGGCTACGGCTCATGCAGCGCATCGGCGCCCGGCTGCTGGCGCGTTCCGCGTCCCGCTCCGCGACCATGGGCACGGTGGTGGCCAGCCTGACGGTGCTGACCGGCCTCGTGCTGGCGGCCATGGGAGGGCTCACCGCGGAGGTCGGCAAGTCCTACGAGCCGGCCTCTCCGCACGGCTCGGCCTTCACCTATGCCACGAAGGTGCCGGGCCCGGCCACCGTCGCGGCCATGGAAGAGGCCCTCGGGGGCGAGCGCCTGACGATCATGGGCATCGCCAGTCCGCCGGCCCCGCGGAGCACGGCCCCGGACGGCAGCGCATGGTCCTACTGGGGAGAGTTCCAGGCCGCCGCGCCCCTGCCCGACCGGCCCTCCGCCGTCATGGTGATCCGTGAGGCGGACCTGTCCACGGTGCTCGGCAGGAAAGCCACCGCCCGGGAACGCGGAGCCCTCACCGCCGGCGGGGCAGTCGTCCTGGACGAGCGACTCGCGCCGGGCGGCCGGCTGACCCTGACCGCGCCGAAGGGCCCCGTCATGGACACCGGCCGTACGGAGATGGACACGAAGACCCTCGACGCGGTCGCGGCCCAGCGACGCTCGGAATACCGCAATCTGCCCGTCATCTACATCGGTGCCGCCGGCCTCAAGGCCCTCGGCGGTGTCGAACAGCCCAACTCCGCCTACTTCTACCTGCCCGCCCCGGACGGCTCGATCTCGCCGGAACAGGAGGACAGAGCGCGCGGAGCACTCGCCTCGGACATCGGCAGCGGTTACTTCACGCTGGAGGTGGAGCGGGGCCCCGTCGCCGCCGAGGTGCTGCGGGCCACGACCCTCGGCAGTGCGGTCGTGCTGATGCTCGTGGCCGCCACGCTGGCCTTCCTCACGGTGGGCCTCGCCACGCAGGAGATGCGGCCGGACCTCTCGGCACTGGCCGCGGCGGGTGCCGACCGGCGCTTCCGGTCCCGGCTCACCGGCGTGTACGCCGGCCAGGTCACGCTCCTCGGAGTGGTGATGGGCGTCGTGGTGACCGTGTTGGCCACTCCCGCTCTGCTGCTCTCCCTGGACGTCGGCTGGTCGCTGTGGCCGTGGCTGGGGCTAGCGGCCGCCTCGGCGGGAGCCGTGGCCGCAGCGGTGGCGGCGGGCTGTCTCGGAGGCTCCCGGGTGACGACACTGCTGCGCTCGGCCCAGTAGGGCCGGCCGAGGCAGCCGGGAGCGGGCGCGGCCGGGACACCTACCGCCGTGTCTGGCTGGTTGCCCGGCGGGCGCGTAACGTGACGCCCCATGAGGCCTGCTGCGGCGCAGGAAGCCGACGACCACTGCCACGCGTCCGGGAATCGGGCCTCCGACGTGCGAGGGTTCGGTCCGTGAAGATTCTCATCAGCGCCGACATGGAGGGCGCCACCGGCGTCACCTGGCCCGACGACGTGGTGCCGGGCGCCTCCCAGTGGGAACGGTGCCGCTCCCTGTTCACCTCCGACGTCAACGCCGCAGTCCTCGGCTTCCACGACGGCGGCGCCGACGAGGTGATCATCAACGAGGCACACTGGTCGATGCGCAACCTGCTGCTGGAGCAGCTCGACGACCGGGCCCAGCTGCTCACCGGCCGGCACAAGGCGCTGTCCATGGTGGAGGGCGTGCAGCACGGCGACATCGACGGCATCGCGTTCGTCGGCTACCACGCGGGCGCCGGCATGGAGGGCGTCCTCGCGCACACCTACCTCGCCAACTCGATCACGGGCGTGTGGCTGAACGACGTACGGGCGAGCGAGGGGCTGCTCAACGCCCATGTCGTCGCCGAGTACGGCGTGCCGGTCGTGCTGGTCACCGGGGACGACGTCGCCTGCGAGGACGCGCTCGGGTACGCGCCCGAGGCGCTGAAGGTCGCGGTGAAGGACCACGTGTCGCGCTACGCGGCGGTGTGCCGCACGCCCGGTCGCACCGCGGCCGACATCCGGGCGGCGGCCAAGGAGGCCGCCGCACTGGCGGTGCGTCACGAACCCGTGCTCGGCGGCCCGTTCACCGTGGCCGTGGAGTTCGACGCCGAGCACCTGGCGATGGCCGCCACCGTCGTCCCGGGTGTGGAACGGATCGGGGAGCGGAAGGTGGCGTACACGAGCGGGACCATGTACGAGGGCATCCGCGCCTTCAAGGCGGTCACCACGATCGTCTCGGCCGCGGTGGAGGAGCAGTATGGCTGAGCAGGTGGACGAGCAGGCGCTGGACGAGGTCGTGACGTACACGTCCGACCTCATCCGGATCGACACCACCAACCGGGGCGGGGGCGACTGCCGGGAGCGGCCCGCCGCCGAGTATGCCGCCGCCCGGCTCGCCGACGCCGGGATCGAGCCGACGCTGCTGGAGCGCACCGAGGGCCGGACCAACGTCGTCGCCCGGATCGAGGGCACCGATCCCTCGGCCGGTGCCCTGCTGCTCCACGGGCACCTGGACGTCGTGCCCGCCGCGGCCGCCGACTGGAGCGTGCACCCCTTCTCCGGGGAGATCCGAGACGGGGTCGTCCGGGGACGCGGCGCCGTCGACATGAAGAACATGGACGCGATGATCCTGGCCGTCGTGCGCGGCTGGGCACGCCAGGGCGTCCGGCCCCGCCGGGACATCGTCATCGCGTTCACCGCCGACGAGGAGGCCAGTGCCGAGGACGGCTCCGGATTCCTCGCCGACGAGCACCCCGCGCTGTTCGAGGGCTGCACCGAGGGCATCAGCGAGTCGGGCGCCTTCACCTTCCACGACGGCAACGGGCGGCAGATCTACCCGATCGCGGCCGGGGAACGCGGCACCGCCTGGCTGAAGCTCACCGCCCGCGGGCGCGCCGGGCACGGCTCCAAGGTCAACCGGGACAACGCCGTGACCCGCCTCGCCGGCGCGATCGCCCGGATCGGCGCGCACGAGTGGCCGCTCAGGCTGACCCCGACCGTACGCGCCGCCCTCACCGAACTCGCCGCGCTGTACGGCATCGAGACCGACCTCACCGATGTGGACGCGCTGCTGGAGAAGCTCGGCCCGGCCGCCGCGCTCGTCGAGCCGACCCTGCGCAACAGCGCCAACCCGACCATGCTGGACGCCGGTTACAAGGTCAACGTCATTCCCGGCGAGGCCGTGGCCCACGTGGACGGCCGGTACATGCCCGGCGGTGAGGAGGAGTTCCGCACCACCCTCGACCGGCTCACCGGGCCGGACGTGGACTGGGAGTTCCACCACCGCGAGGTCGCCCTGGAGTCGCCGGTGGACTCGGTGACCTTCGCAGGGATGCGGGCCGCCATCGAGGAGTTCGCGCCCGAGGGGCACGTGGTGCCGTTCTGCATGTCCGGCGGCACCGACGCCAAGCAGTTCTCCCGGCTCGGCATCACCGGCTACGGCTTCACCCCGCTGAGGCTGCCGGACGGCTACGACTACGCGGCCATGTTCCACGGGGTCGACGAGCGGGTACCGGTCGAGGCGCTGCACTTCGGTGTCCGCGTACTCGACCGGTTCCTGCGGACGGCCTAGGAGAGCGGGGGAGACGGTGCGGACGCTGGCCTACGGGGCGTGGCCCTCGCCCATCGACGCGGCCCTGACCGCCGCGCACGACGGGCACCCGGAGCACGTGGGCTTCGTCGGCGACGAGGTGTGGTGGACCGAGCCGCGGCCCGCCGAGGGCGGCCGTCGCACCCTGGTGCGACGGCATGCCGACGGCCGGGAGGAGTCGCTGCTGCCCGCGCCGTGGAACGTACGCAGCCGGGTCATCGAGTACGGCGGGCACCCGTGGGCCGCGCTCGACGGCGACAGCGGACCGCTCGTGGTGTTCGTGAACTTCGCCGACCAGCGGTTGTACCGCTGCGATCCGGGCGGCGAACCCCGTCCGCTCACCCCCGTGTCCCGCGTGGGCGGGGGACTGCGCTGGGCCGAGCCGCTGCCGCTGCCCGAACGGGGCGAGGTGTGGTGCGTGCTGGAGGAGTTCACCGGCGGCGGCCCCACCGACGTGCGCCGCGTCCTGGCCGCCGTCCCCCTGGACGGATCCGCCGCCGAGGACCGCGGCGCGGTACGCGAACTCACCGACGGCAGGCACCGGTTCGCGACGGGGCCGAAGCTCTCGCCCGACGGGCGACGGGCCGCCTGGCTCGCCTGGGACCATCCGCGCATGCCGTGGGACGGCACCGAACTGCTGCTCGCCGACATCGCACCCGACGGCACCCTGAGCGGCGGCCGGGTCGTGGCAGGCGGCCCCGGCGAGTCGATCGCCCAGGCCGACTGGACCCACGACGGCCGCCTGCTGCACGCGAGCGACCGCACCGGCTGGTGGAACCTCTACCTCGACGGGCAGCCGCTGTGCCCGCGCGAGGAGGAGTTCGGCGGCGCCCTGTGGAAGCTGGGCTCGCGATGGTTCACGCCGCTGGAGAGCGGTCTGATCGCCGTCGTGCACGGCCGCGGCGCCACCGCCCTCGGTGTACTGCACCCGGAGAGCGGCGAGGTCGTCGACGCGGCCGGGCCCTGGACCGAGTTCGCCCCCACCCTGGCCGCCCGCGGCGAACGGGTCGTCGCCGTCGGGGCCAGTCCGCGCAGTGCCTACGAGGTCGTCGAGCTGGACGCCCGCACCGGACGGGCCCGCGTCGTCGGCGCCGAGCACGACGACGCCGTCGATCCCGCGTACTACCCCGAACCGCAGATCCGCACCTTCACCGGCCCCGACGGACGCGACATCCACGCGCACATCTACCCGCCGCACCACCCCGGCTGCGTCGCGCCCGGCGACGAGCTGCCGCCCTACGTCGTCTGGGCGCACGGCGGGCCCACCGGCCGGGCGCCGCTCGTGCTCGACCTGGAGATCGCCTACTTCACCTCGCGCGGCATCGGCGTCGCCGAAGTGAACTACGGCGGCTCCACGGGATACGGCCGCCCCTACCGGGAGCGGCTGCGCGAGCAGTGGGGCGTGGTGGACGTCGAGGACTGCGCCGCCGTCGCCCTGGCCCTCGCCGACGAGGGCACCGCCGACCGCGGCCGCCTCGCCGTCCGGGGCGGCAGCGCCGGCGGCTGGACCGCGGCCGCCTCGCTCACCACCACCGACGTCTACGCCTGCGGCACCATCAAGTACCCGATCCTGGACCTGACCGGCTGGGGCACCGGGGAGACCCACGACTTCGAGTCGCGGTATCTGGAGGGCTTGATCGGGCCCCTCGACGAGGTGCCCGCCCGGTACGCGGAACGCTCGCCCGCCGCCCACGCCGACCGCCTCAGCGTGCCGTTCCTGCTGCTCCAGGGCCTGGACGACGTGATCTGCCCGCCCGTGCAGTGCGAGCGGTTCCTGGCCCGGCTGGCGGGCCGGAGGGTGCCGCACGCCTATCTCACCTTCGCGGGGGAAGGGCACGGGTTCCGCAGGGCCGAGACCATGGTGCGCGCTCTGGAGGCCGAACTCTCCCTCTACGCCCAGGTGTTCCGCCTGGAATCGCCTGGTGTCCCGACCCTGGAGCTCGCCGAGTGAACCCGTTGGTACGACCGCCCCGGCTCACCCCCGGTGCCCGCGTCGCCGTCGTCGCGCCGAGCGGGCCCGTACCCGAGGAGCGGCTCCAGGCCGGGCTCGACATCCTGCGCGGCTGGGACCTCGACCCCGTGGTGGCACCCCACGTGCTCGCCCGGCACGACGCGCTGGGCTACCTGGCCGGTACGGACGAGCAGCGCGCCGCCGACCTCCAGGGGGCCTGGTGCGACCCGTCCGTGGCGGCCGTGCTGTGCGCCCGCGGCGGATACGGGGCGCAGCGCACGGTGGACCTGCTCGACTGGCAGGCGATGCGGGCGGCGGGCCCGAAGGTGTTCGCCGGGTTCAGTGACATCACCGTCCTGCACCAGGCGTTCGCCACGCGTCTGGGCCTGGTCACCCTGTACGGGCCGGCGGCCGCCGGAGTCGACTTCCTCAAGAACGCCCGGGCCCAGGACCATCTGCGGGCCACCCTCTTCGAGCCGGAGACCGTGACGACCCTCACGGCCGTCCCCCCGGGCGGCACCGCACTGGTACCGGGCCGCGCCGGGGGCGTCACCCTCGGCGGCTGTCTCAGTCTGCTCGCGAGCGACCTCGGCACCCCGCACGCCCACCCCGGGGCGCGCGACGGGCTGCTGCTGATGGAGGACATCGGCGAGAGCCCGTACCGCCTGGACCGCTTCCTGACGCAACTCCTGCGCACCGGCTGGCTCGACGGGGTCGCCGGCATCGTCCTCGGTTCCTGGGCGGGATGCGGACCGTACGAGGAACTGCGCGCGGTCCTCGCCGACCGGCTCGGTGGTCTGGGCGTCCCGGTCGTGGAGGAGTTCGGGTTCGGGCACGGCGAGGGGGCACTGACCATGCCCCTCGGGGTGAGGGCCGAACTGGACGCCGACGCGGGCACGTTGACCCTGGAGGAACCGGCCCTCGGCTGACGGGCTACCCCTCCTGAAAGCCCGTCAAGAACCCTCGTTTCGGTGATTGACGGCTTCTGACACGTGTCACACCATGACAATCGGCCAGTACCTACTGGTCGGTATCCGGATTGCCCTCACCGTGGAGGTCCGAGTGTCCCGACGCCTGCCCAGAACCCGCGCACCCCTCGCTCTGGCTCTGGGCGCCGCCCTGGCCGTGCCCCTCGCCCTCACCCCGCCGGCTGCCTCGGCCGACGCCTACACCGTCACTCCGCTGAAGTTCACGGTGCGGACGGGCGGCCGTGCCTGCACGGTCGACGCCGACCTGTACCGTCCCGCGGGCGTGGACCGCGCCCACCCCGCGCCCGCCGTGCTCGGCACGAACGGCTTCGGCGGCAGCAAGACGGACGGCTCGACGGACGCCATCGGCAAGGCCTTCGCCCGACGCGGCTACGTCTCGCTCGTCTACTCCGGGCTCGGATTCGGCCGCAGCGGGTGCCTCATCTCCCTCGACGACCCGGACATCGACGGGGCCGCCGCCTCGCGGCTGGTCGACTTCCTCGGCGGCACCCGCGCCGCCGACGACGGGACCACCGCCGACTTCGTCACCCGCGACGCACCCGGCGACCCGCGCGTCGGCATGATCGGCGGCTCCTACGGCGGCGCCGTCCAGCTCGCGACGGCCGCCGTCGACCACCGCCTCGACGCACTCGTGCCGATGATCACCTGGAACGACCTGGCGTACGCGCTGGCTCCCAGCAACGCCGTCGGCGGCCGGGACGTCCCAGGGGCCTTCAAATGGCAGTGGACGAACGGCTTCTACCTCATCGGCGAGGGCCAGCCGCTGCTCCAGCCCGCTCTCGACCCCTCCCGCATCAACTCCCTGGCCTGCCTGCACTTCGTCACCGAGGCCTGCCGCACCGTCCACACCCTCAATTCCGGGAGCTACCCGGCCGACCGGACCGCCGAGCTGCTCGCCTTCGCGCGCCGCGTCTCCCCGGTGTCCTACCTCGACCGCGTCGACACGCCGACCCTGCTGGTCCAGGGGCAGGCCGACACCCTGTTCAACCTCAACGAGGCGACGGCGACGTACCGGACGCTGAAGGCCCGGGGCACACCCGTCAAGATGATCTGGCAGGCCTGGGGCCACAGCGGAGGGCTCACCGGCCCCGCCGCCGCCGGGGAACTCGACCTGACCAAGGGCAACCTGGAGACCAGCTACGTCGGCCGGCGCGTCCTCGCCTGGTTCGACCGGCACCTGCGGAAACGACCCCACGTCGACACGGGACCGGCGTTCGCCTACCAGCGCGACTGGATCACCGACCCGGACCGCACCTACGCCACCGCCGACGACCTCCCGGCCCTCAGCCGCACCCTGTACCTCTCCGGCGACGGCAAGCTCGTCGACGACCGGCGCGAGGTGGCCCGCGGCAGCCGCGCCTACACCAACCGGCTGATCCCCACGAGCCATTCGGAGAGCTCGCTCGCCGGGCTCATCGGGCTGCCGGACCCACCGCCGAGCGACACCGAAGGCACCTACCTCGCCTGGACGACCGCGCCGCTGGAACGCCCCCTCGTCGTCGTCGGAGCCCCCCGGGCCACGCTCAAGGTCGTCTCCCCGAAGGCCGAGCGCACCCAGAACAGCCCCGACGCCGCCGACAAGCTCGTGCTGTTCGCCAAGCTCTACGACGTCGCCCCCGACGGCAGCCGCACCCTGGTGCGCCGCCTGGTCGCGCCGGTACGCGTCCCGGACGTCACCCGGAGCTTCACCGTCACCCTGCCCGGCATCGTGCACCGGTACGAGACCGGGCACCGGCTGCGGTTCGTGATCGCCGCGAGCGACGACGCGTACTTCGGCAACCGGGGCGTCAAGCCGGTGACCGTGGTCGGCGGGCCGCGCGACACGGGGGTGCTGCGGCTGCCGGTCGCCGGCTCCTGACGCCCCGACTGGGGACACACAGGCAGCGCGGTTACTGTGGCGGGGTGCCGCACCACGCATCCCGCCACCTCGCCGAAGGCCCCCGGGTGGGCATACGCCACTTCACCTACGAGGACGGCGCCGAGTTCACCGCCCGCGCCCGGGAGAGCAAGGACCTGCACCACCCGTGGCTCTTCCCGCCCACCACGGCACAGGCGTACACCGCCTACGCCGGCCGGCTGATCGAGGATCGGTCCAAGGCCGGCTTCCTGGTCTGCGAGAAGAACGACGGGGCCATCGGCGGCTTCATCAACATCAACAACATCGTCGAGGGCGGCTTCCAGTCCGGGGCGCTGGGCTACGGCGCCTTCGCGCACGCCGCCGGGCGGGGGCTGATGCGCGAAGGGCTGGACCTCGTCGTGGGGTACGCGTTCGGCCCGATGCGGCTGCACCGGCTGGAGATCAACGTCCAGCCGGGCAACGCCGCGTCGATCGCCCTGGCCCGCGGCTGCGGCTTCCGCCTGGAGGGCTTCTCACCGAAGATGCTCTTCGTCGACGGGGCCTGGCGCGACCACGAACGCTGGGCGATCACCACCGAGATGATCACCGACCCGGGGCGGCACTGAGACCCCGCCGTCGCTCACCAGGCGGACCTGAGACCCGGGCGGCGCCTACGCGTGACGGTCCACGTACTCGTAGATCGACCCGTCGGGATGCAGGGCGATCAGGTTGCGGCCCGCCGGCGAGGCGATCGGGCCCGCGACGATGTGAGCGCCCAGTTCGGTCAGCACCTTGTGGGTCTCGTCCACGTCCGTCACGGCGATCGTCGCGGCGACCTTGCGCAGCACCTCCAGCTCGGCCGGGGGGCCGCTCATCAGCAGGAAGCAGCCGATGGCCGCCACCTGGACACCTCCCCGCTCGAAGCGCTGGGCTCTGCCGCCCGCCAGTCGCTCGTAGAAGGGGATCGCGGTCTCGAGGTCGTCGACGCAGACGCGCAGTGTGGCACCCAGAATCTCCATACGGCTGAGCCTAGTTACGCGCGAGGGGCCGAGGGTACCCGGCCGGGTATGAAGCCGTTGGATCACCTGGAGCATCTGGACAAGCACCTCGTCGACGAGCTGGCACAGGTGGCGCGCGAGACGGTACGGGAGGAGCTTCGCGAGCAGACGCGCAAGCAGCGTCGCAAGGCCGCACTGTACGCCGCGTCCGGCGCGCTCGCCCTGTACGCGGGCGCGGCCCTCGCGCTCGCCGTGGGACTGGCCCTCGCCCTCGGTCTGCCCGGCTGGGCCGCCGCGCTGATCACCGCCGTGATCCTGGGCGCCCTGGCCTACGTGCTGCGCGGCATGGCCCGGCCGTCCGGGCCGGGCGCGGGGCACGCGGCCGGGACGGCGCCGGGCGGCGACGGCGCCCGCCGGACCGCCGCCGAGGCGGTCGGCGGCATGCCGTATCCGCCGGTGCCGCCGGCCCCGCCCGGGGGCACGGCCGCCCCGGGCCCCGTGCCCCTGCGGCCGGCGGGCGACCCGGACGTGCCCCGCCGCGGGGTGTGACGCCGGATGCGCACACCAGGAACATCGCACCGGCGCGGCCGGGTGGTGGTGGTGACGGGAGCCAGTGGCGGTGTCGGCCGGGCCACGGTCCGGGCCTTCGCCGCCCGCGGCGACAGGGTCGCCCTGCTCGCCCGCGGACGTGAGGGACTCGCCGCCGCGGCGGACGCGGTGGAACGCGCGGGAGGAGAGGCGCTCGTCGTCCCGGTGGACGTCTCCGACGCCAAGGCCGTCGACGACGCCGCCCAGCAGGTCGTCGATGCCTACGGCCACATCGACGTCTGGGTCAACAACGCCTTCACCGGGGTGTTCGCACCGTTCACCGAGGTCGCCCCGGACGAGTTCCGGCGCGTGACCGAAGTGACGTACCTGGGCTACGTGTTCGGCACCCGGGCCGCCCTGCGCCACATGCTGCCGCGCGACCGCGGCACGATCGTGCAGGTCGGCTCCGCACTCGCCTACCGGGGCATTCCGCTGCAGTCGGCGTACTGCGGGGCCAAGCACGCGATCCAGGGGTTCAACGAGTCGCTGCGCTGCGAGCTGCTGCACGCCCGCAGCGGGGTGCGCACGACGATGGTGCAGCTGCCGGGTCTCAACACCCCGCAGTTCGACTGGGTGCTGAACCGGATGCCCGGGCGGGCCCGGCCGGTCGCGCCCGTGTACCAGCCGGAGGTCGCCGCCCGGGCCATCGTGCACGCGTCGTCGCACGCACGGCGCCGGGAGTACTGGGTGGGCGGTTCCACCGTCGCCACACTCCTGGCCAACGCGGTGGCCCCCGGACTGCTCGACCGCTACCTGGCCCGCACCAACGTCGACGCGCAGCAGGAGGACGGCCCGCCCGGGGGGCCCGCGAACCTGTGGTCCCCGGCGGACGGGCCGCACGGGCGGGACTTCGGCGCCCACGGGCGCTTCGACGACGAATCCACGGGCGGCAGCCCGCAGCAGTGGCTGTCGCGGAACCGGGGACGGATGGGCGCGGCCCTCACCGCGGCAGCGGCCGCCCTGACCGTACGGAAACTGGCAGCCGCGCCCCGGCGCCGGCGGCCGGGGCGCGGTCTCTGATCCGTTCCCGGATTCCGGGACCTGCCTCAGACGGCCTGCTGGAGCTGCGGCAGCACCTTCGTGCGGTAGAAGTCGAAGAAGCCGCGCAGGTCCGGGCCGATCTGGTTGACGTAGACCCGGTCGAAGCCCGCGTCGGCGAACTGCTTCAGCTCCGCCACGTGCTCGTCCACGTCGTCGCCGCACACCCGGTTCGCCCGCACCATGTCCTCGGTGACGAGCTGCTGTGCCTGCTCGAAGTGCTTGGGGGAGGGCAGCACCTGGCCCAGTTCGCCCGGCAGCTGCTCGTTCGCCCAGAGCCGGTGGACGGTCCGGACGGCCTCGTCCCTGTCCGTGCCGTAGCAGACCTTCGTGCCGCCGCTGACGAGTTTTCCGCCGCCCCCGCCCTTGCGGTACTGCTCCACCATCGCCTCGTCCGGCGTCACGGTGATGTAGCCGTCGCCGACCCGGGAGGCGAGCTGCGTCGCCGCGGGGCCGAAGCCGGAGATGTCGATCGGGATCGGCTCGTCCGGGACGGTGTACAGACGGGCGTTCTCGACCGTGTAGTGCGGCCCGTGATGGTTGACCTCCTCGCCGCTGAACAGCCGGCGCATCACCTGGATGGCCTCCTCAAGCATGTCCAGCCGGACGTGCGCCGGGGGCCAGTGGTCGCCGAGGATGTGCTCGTTGAGCGCCTCACCGGAGCCGACGCCGAGCCGGAAGCGGTTGTTCGTCATCACCGCGCTGGTCGCCGCGGCGTGCGCCACCACCGCCGGGTGCATGCGCACGGTCGGGCAGGTCACCGCCGTCTCGATCGGCAGGGAGACCGCCTCGGACAGTGCGCCGATCACCGACCACACGAACGGGCTCTGGCCCTGCGCGTCGTTCCAGGGGTGGTAGTGGTCGGAGATCCACAGGGCCTCGAACCCGGCCTGCTCGGCCATCCGCGCCTGCTCGATCAGCTCGGCGGGTCCGTACTGCTCGCAGGAGAGAAAGTATCCGTACTCGGGCATGGGGAAGTGCCTCCGCGACATCGGCGGTCCGTATCCCGCACCGGGTACCCGAGCGAGGGGCCGGAAACCGGCGGCGTGCGGGTGAGCGGGCTCCTCGCCGACGTTTGGGTGCCCTGGCCAGGGGGACGCGGAAGGCCCCGAGCTACGCGACAGCGCCGGAGGCGAGCGACCGTGAGTCGACCCCGCATCCTGGTCGTCGGTGCCGGCTTCGCCGGGTACCGCACGGCCCGCACCCTGTCCCGGCTCACCCGGGGCCGGGCCCACATCACCCTGCTCAACCCGACCGACTACTTCCTGTACCTGCCCCTGCTGCCCCAGGTCGCCGCCGGCGTCCTGGAGCCGCGCCGGGTCACGGTCTCCCTCCCGGACTCGCTGCCGGACGTGCGGCTCGTGCTGGGCGAGGCCGACCGCATCGACCTCGACGACCGCACGCTGCACTACACCGGCCCCGAGGGGGAGGGCGGCACCCTCGCCTACGACCGGCTGGTGCTCGCCGCGGGCAGCGTCAACAAGCTGCTGCCCATTCCCGGTGTCGCCGAGCACGCGCACGGCTTCCGGGGGCTGCCGGAGGCCCTGTACCTGCGCGACCACGTGACCCGGCAGGTCGAGCTCGCGGCCTCCTCCGACGATCCCGGGACGTGCGCGGCGCGGTGCACCTTCGTGGTGGTCGGGGCCGGATACACGGGCACCGAGGTCGCCGCGCACGGGCAGATGTTCACCGACGCGCAGGTGCGCAAGCACCCGCTGCGGCAGGGCATGCGACCGCGCTGGATGCTGCTGGACGTGGCGCCGCGGGTACTGCCCGAGATGGACGAGAAGCTGTCCGCCACCGCCGACCGGGTGCTGCGGCAGCGGGGTGTCGACGTGCGGATGGGGACCTCCGTGAAGGAGGCCACGCACGACGGGGTCCTGCTGACCGACGGAGAGTTCGTCGAGACCCGGACGCTGGTGTGGTGCGTGGGCGTACGCCCCGACCCGCTGGTCGAGTCCCTGGGACTGCCGATGGAGAAGGGACGGCTGCTCGTCGACCCGCACCTGCGGGTGCCGGGGCGGCCGGAGTTGTTCGCCTGCGGTGACGTGGCCGCGGTACCCGACCTGGAGAACCCGGGGAGCTGCACGCCGATGACCGCGCAGCACGCCTGGCGGCACGGCAAGGTCGCGGCGGAGAACGTCGCCGCCTCGCTCGGTCTCGGCGGTGCGCGCAAGCCCTACCGCCATCGTGACCTGGGCTTCGTCGTCGACCTCGGCGGGGCGAAGGCCGCCGCCGATCCTCTCGGCGTGCCCCTGTCCGGCGTACCGGCGGGCGCGGTGACGCGGGGCTACCATCTCGCCGCGATGCCCGGCAACCGCGTCCGGGTCGCGGCCGACTGGCTGCTGGACGCCGTACTGCCCCGACAGGCCGTGCAGTTGGGTCTCGTACGGTCCTGGTCCGTGCCGCTGGACACCTCGTCGCCCGAGGTGGCCCGGGTGCCGGGCGGACCCGGGCAGCGGCAGGAGGCGAGTGCCCGCTCCGGGCCGGGGGCGGCGCTCGCGGCCGACACGGACGACGGGGGCGCCGGACCTGCCCGGTACCGGCCCCCCGATGAGCCCGCGAAGGGGCAGCCCGGATCCGGGGCGACGCAGGTACGGCCCGGATCCGGGGCCGCGCAGCCGCGGTCCGAGCCCGAGACCGCGAAGGGCCGCCCGGCCACGGGACGTCCCGGCTCGGGGCGCGGGCAGTTGCGATCCGAGTCGGAGACCGCGAAGGGGCGCCCCGCTGCGGAACCCGCGCGGACCGCCGACGAGCCTGCGAAGAGGAGGCCGGGCGGTGGGCCGGCCGGGGGGCAGCCGGGCGATGAGCCCGCGAAGAATCAGCCGGGCGGTGAGCCCGCGAAGAACCAGCCGGGCGGTGAGCCCGCGAAGAACCAGCCAGGGGGTGAGCCCGCGAAGAACCAGCCGGGCGGTGAGCCGGCCAGGGGCCAGCCGGGTGGCGGGCCCGCGAAGAACCAGCCCGGCCCCGCGCGCCCTCCCGGCCCCGGGCAACCCCCTGCCCCCCACCCCGCCCCCGGCCCCGTCAAACGAACCGACGTCCCGGACGACCCGGACGACTCCACGAAAGGAGACTCATGAACACCGGTGAACTCACCGACCTCGGACAGCAGCTGCGGGTGGACAGTGTCCGCGCCGCCGCCGCGGCGGGATCCGGGCACCCGACGTCCTCGATGTCCGCGGCCGACCTGATGGCCGTCCTGCTCGCGAACCACCTCCGCTACGACTTCGACCGCCCCGCCCACCCCGGCAACGACCGCTTCGTCCTCTCCAAGGGCCACGCCTCCCCGCTGCTGTACTCCGCGTACAAGGCGGCCGGCGCCATCGACGACGAAGAGCTGCTCACCTTCCGCAAGCTGGGCAGCCGCCTCGAAGGACACCCCACCCCACAGCGCCTGCCGTGGGTCGAGACGGCCACCGGCTCGCTCGGGCAGGGCCTGCCCGTCGGGGTCGGCATCGCGCTGGCCGGCAAGCGGCTCGACCGCACCGGCTACCGCACCTGGGTGCTGTGCGGCGACAGCGAACTGGCCGAGGGATCCGTGTGGGAGGCCGCCGAGCACGCCGGGTACGAGCACCTGGACAACCTCACCGTGATCGTCGACGTCAACCGGCTCGGCCAGCGCGGCCCCACCCGGCACGGCCACGACCTGGACGCCTACGCCCGGCGCTTCCAGGCCTTCGACTGGCACACCGTCGAGGTCGACGGCCACGACGTGGACGCCGTCGACCGGGCCTGTGCCGAGGCCGCCTCCACCAAGGGCCAGCCCACCGCGATCCTCGCCCGCACCCTCAAGGGCAAGGGCGTCGAGGGCGTCCAGGACCGCGAGGGTCTGCACGGCAAGCCGCTGCCGGAGGCCGAGGAGGCGATCACCGAACTCGGCGGCCCGCGCGACATCCGGGTCCGGGTGCAGGAGCCGCCCGCCGCCCGCATGCTGCACTCCGTTCACACCGGGAGCTACGAACTCCCGAAGTGGGGCAAGGGCGAGGAGGTCGCCACCCGCAACGCCTTCGGCGAGGCGCTCGCCGCCCTCGGCACCGGCCGCGGCGACATCGTGGCCCTGGACGGCGAGGTGGGCGACTCCACCCGCGCCGAGTTCTTCGCCAAGGAGCACCCCGACCGCTACTTCGAGTGCTACATCGCCGAGCAGCAGCTCGTGGCCTCGGCGGTCGGACTCGCGTCCCGCGGCTGGGTGCCGTACGCCGCCACCTTCGCGGCCTTCCTCACCCGCGCGTACGACTTCATCAGGATGGCGTCCGTCAGCGGTGCCGGCATCAACCTCGTCGGTTCGCACGCGGGCGTCGCCATCGGCGAGGACGGACCCAGCCAGATGGGCCTGGAGGACCTGGCGATGATGCGGGCGGTGCACGCCTCGACCGTGCTGTACCCGTGCGACGCCAACCAGACCGCACGGCTCGTCGGCGCGATGGCCGGCCTGGAGGGCGTCCGCTACCTGCGCACCTCGCGCGGCGAGAGCCCGGTGATCTACGCCCCCGACGAGGAGTTCCCGGTCGGCGGCAGCAAGGTGCTGCGCTCCTCCGGCGAGGACCGGCTGACCCTCGTCGCCGCGGGAGTCACCGTGCACGAGGCGCTGGCCGCAGCCGAGGCCCTGGAGCGGGAGGACATCGCGGTGCGGGTGATCGACCTGTACTCCGTGAAGCCCGTCGACCGGACCACCCTGCGCCGTGCCGCCGAGGAGACCGGCTGCCTGGTGACCGTGGAGGACCACCACCCCGAGGGCGGCCTCGGGGACGCGGTCCTCGACGCCTTCACCGACGGACGCCCCGTTCCGCGCCTGGTGCGGCTCGGCGTGCGGAGCATGCCGGGCTCGGCGTCCCCCGAGGAGCAGCTGCGCGCCTCGGGCATCGACGCGGACTCCATCGCGGCGGCCGGACGGCTGCTGGTGGAGGAGGCGGTCGTGCGGTGAGCGGCGGCGACGGCACGCGCGGGGTGCGGGCGGGCCGCCGCACGGTGGAGGTGCACCGGCCGGACAAGGTGCTCTTCCCCGGCGGCGGCGACGCCAAGGAGTACACCAAGGCCGACCTGGTGGACTACTACCGGGCCGTCGCGCCCTTCATGCTGCCGCACCTGCGCGGCCGCCCGCTGATGCTGGAACGGCACCCGGACGGCATCGACGGACCGACGTTCATGCAGAAGAACACCCCGGAGCACTACCCGGAGTGGATCCCCCGGGTCGAGGTGGCCAAGGAGGGCGGCACCGTCCGCCACGCCGTCTGCGACGACACGGCCACCCTTGTCTACCTGGCCGATCAGGCGAGCATCACCCTGCACCGCTGGCTGTCACGCTCCGACCGGGTCGACCACCCCGACCGGCTGGTCTTCGACCTCGACCCCTCGGGGAACGACTTCGAGGCCGTACGGGAGGCCGCCCGGCTGCTCGGGGAGCTGCTCGACGAGCTGGAGCTGCCCTCGGCGCTGATGACCACCGGCTCGCGCGGGCTGCACGTCATCGTGCCGCTGAACGGCCGGCACGACTTCGACGAGGTGCGCGCCTTCGCCCGGGACGTGGCCGGCACCCTCGCCGACGCGCACCCCGGCCGGCTCACCACCGCCGCCCGCAAGAAGGAGCGCGGCGAGCGGCTCTACCTCGACATCCAGCGCAACGCCTACGCCCAGACCGCCGTCGCGCCCTACACGGTCCGGCCCCGCCCGGGCGCGCCGGTGGCCACCCCCATCACCTGGGACCAGCTGGACGACCCCGAGCTGCACGCCCGCCGCTGGACCCTCGCCGACGCCGTCGAGCAGGCCCGCACGAACCCCTGGTCAGGCCTGCTGAGCCGCGGCCGGGCGCTGGGACCGGCCCGGCGGCGGCTGGACGCCCGGCGCGGCTGAGGCCCCCCGGCGATCTCCCGGTGGGTGTCAGATGCATGCGCCTGTAGAGGTTTGGCGAACACTCTTGCGGCCACACGGAGGGGGAGGTGGCCATGTCGAACACAAAAAACACGCAAGAGTCACAGAGTTCACAGAAGTCTCAGGACTCACAGAATTCGGACAAGACGAGCGACGACCAGAAGGCCGGCAGCCGGCCGAAGCCCATGGAGGTCCTGCGCCAGGCGCGCGGCCAGCTCGCGGAGCTCACCGGCATGGAAGCCGAGTCCGTGTCGTCCTTCGAGCAGACGGAGGAGGGCTGGGCGCTTGAGGTCGAGGTCCTCGAACTCGAGCGCGTACCCGACACGATGAGCCTGATGGCGAGCTACCAGGTGGAGCTCGACGCAGAGGGGCAGCTCACGGGTTACCGGCGCGTCCGCCGCTACGAACGCGGTCGGTCCGACGCGCGCAGGCCCGGCGGCCGCTAGGCCGCCCGACAGAACCCGCACCCACACACGAGGAGGAACATCCGGCATGAGTGTCGTACCGGCACAGCAGTCCGGCGGCGGAGGCGGCAGCAGCGGTCTCTACGACGTGCTCGAACTCGTCCTGGACAGGGGGCTCGTGATCGACGCGTTCGTCCGAGTGTCCCTGGTCGGCATCGAGATCCTCAAGATCGACGTCCGCGTCGTCGTCGCCAGCGTCGACACCTACCTGCGCTTCGCCGAGGCGTGCAACCGGCTCGACCTGGAGGCCGGGCCGCGCAAGGACCCGGGCCTGCCCGACCTGGTCGGGGAGATCACCGAGTCCGGCGCCCGCGGCAAGTCCAAGGGGGCGCTGTCCGGCGCCGCCGAGACGATATCCGACGCCTTCAAGCAGGCGCGCGACGAAGGCTCCGAACGTCAGGGCGAGTCTCGTCCGCGCGCCCGTAAGAGCACGTCGTCCCGCCGTAAGGAGGAGCAGGAGTGAGCACTTACGTCTACGGCATCGCGGCGAGCTCGCACCCCTCCCTGCCCGAGGGCATGGGCGGCGTCGGCGACCCGCCCCGCGAGGTGCGCATCCTGCGGGAGGGTGACCTTGCGGCCGTCGTCAGTGAGGCGCCCGAGGGGCTGCGGCCCAAGCGCAAGGACCTGCTCGCCCACCAGAACGTGCTCAGCGAGGCCGGCGCGGCCGGCTGCGTGCTGCCCATGCGGTTCGGCAGCGTCGCCCCGGACGACAACTCCATCACGGCCGTGCTCGCCGAGCGCGCCGAGCACTACAAGGAGCGGCTGCAGGCCCTGGACAACCGGGTCGAGTACAACGTCAAGGCCAATCACGTCGAAGAGGCCGTGCTGCATCAGGTGATGGCCGAGAGCCCCGACATCCGCGGGCTCGCGGAGGCCAACCGGCAGGCGGGAGGCGGCAGTTACGACGACAAGATCCGGCTCGGCGAACTGGTCGCGGCCGCGGTCAAGGCCAAGGAGGCGGACGACGGCGCCGCGGTGCAGCGGGCGCTGGAGCCGGGCGCCGACGACGTGAGCACGGGCCCCGAGTCGACGGGATGGCTGGCCAACGTGTCGTTCCTGGTGGACCGGGAGACGGCCGATTCCTTCCTGGCCGCGGTCGAGCAGCTTCGCAAGGACATGCCGCACCTGGAGGTGCGGGTCAACGGACCGCTGCCGCCGTACAGCTTCGTCGAGCCCGGCCCGGCCGAGCCCGCGGGCACGGTGGCGAGCGGAACGGACACCGGAGCGGGGTGACGACGTGGGTCTGATCTCTGAGGTGCTGCTGCTGCCGTTCGCACCGGTACGCGGCAGCGCCTGGGCCATCAAACAGGTGGTGCAGGAGGCCGAGCGGATCTACTACGACCCTGCCACGATCCGGGCCGAACTGGCCCGCCTCGAGGAGCAGATGGAGGCCGGAGAGATCACGGAGGACGAGTTCGACCGTCTTGAGGACGAACTCCTCGACCGGTTGGAGATCGCTTCGCGCGGCAGCGCGGGAACAGGCAACGGGACAACACAATGAACCGAACGGGACTGGGTCTCGCCATAGGGGCCGGATATCTCCTGGGACGGACCAAGAAACTGAAGATGGCGATGGCCGTCGGCGGCCTGGTCGCCGGGAAGAAACTGAACCTGAGCCCGCGCATGGTCGCGGATCTGGTCCAGCAGCAGTTGCGGAACAACCCGCAGTTCAAGGAGATCGGCGACCAGCTGCGGCAGGATCTGCGCGGCGTCGGCAAGGCCGCCTCCGGTGCCATGGTCGAGCGGCAGATCGACGCCCTCGCCGACCGGCTGCACGGCCGCACCGCCAAGGTACGCGACCAGCTGACGGGCGTGGCGCCCGGCCAGGACGACGACGCCGAGGACGCCGAGTACGAGGACGAGGAGCCGGAGGAGCCCGAGGACTCCGGACTCGACGAGGACGAGGAGCCCGAGGACTCCGAAGCCGAAGAGGACGAGGAGGAAGAGGAGCCCGAGGCCTCCGACGAGGAAGAGGAAGAGGAGGAAGAGGAGCCCGAGGCGAAGAAGGCTCCGGCCAAGAAGGCGCCCGCGAAGAAGGCGGCGAAGAAGGCCCCCGCCAAGAAGGCCCCCGCCAAGAAGGCCCCCGCCAAGAAGGCCCCCGCCAAGAAGGCGCCGGCGAAGAAGACGGCGGGCCGCAAGGCGGCGGCGAAGAAGACCACGCCCGCCAAGAAGGCGACCTCCGGTGGCCGGGGCGGCAGCGCCCGGTCCCGGCTGTCGAAGGGAGGCGGTGAGGGATGAGTGACACTCTCGGCTCGGCGAAGTCCGCCGCCAACGGAGGGACGAAGAACCCGCTCTCAGACCTGGCTCACAGCGAGGCCGCCGACCGGCTGAAGGCCGAACTGCAGGAGTACCTCGCCGCTCAGGCCACGCGCATGCTGACCGGCGTGGGCCACAAGCTCGGCGAGACCACAGGAAAGCTGAACGACATCGCCGAGGGCAACAGCCCCGGCTTCGCCAAGCTCGCCCTCGAAGGCGGCCGCAAGATCGCCGAGGGCAAGGGGCCGCTGCGCTCCGCGCTGGAGATGGGCGGCTCGCGCATCAAGGACAAGGTCACGGGCGCCTTCAAGGGCCTGGGCGGCAAGGGCAAGGGCAAGGGCCGTTCCGGCAACAAGCCCACGGTCATCATCGAGCACATCGATGTCGGCGTACCGCTGCGCACGGCGTACGACCAGTGGACCCAGTACCAGGACTTCAGCACCTTCGCGAAGGGTGTCAAGGCCGCGAGCAAGTCCGACGACACCACCTCCGACTGGCAGCTGAAGGTCTGGTGGTCCAACCGCAGCTGGAAGGCGACCACGACCGAGCAGATCCCCGACGACCGCATCTCCTGGACCTCCGAGGGCGCCAAGGGCACCACGAAGGGCGTCGTCTCCTTCCACGAACTCACCGAAGGTCTGACCCGCGTCCTGCTGGTCATCGAGTACTACCCCGCCGGCTTCTTCGAGAAGACGGGCAACATCTGGCGCGCCCAGGGGCGCCGTGCCCGGCTCGACCTGAAGAACTTCGTCCGCTTCATCACGATCAAGGGCGAGGCGGAGGACGGCTGGCGTGGTGAGATCCGCGACGGCGAGGTCGTCCGCAGCCACGAGGACGCCGTCGCCGAGGAGGAGTCGGAGTCCGAGGAGGAGAGCCCCGAGGGCGAGGAGCCCGAGGACGAGTACGACGAGGAGGAGACGGACGAGGAGGGCGAAGAGGAGCCTGAGGGCGAGGCCGAGGACGAGTACGACGAGGAGGCCGAAGAAGAGGAGCCCGAGGGTGAGGAGGAGCCCGAGGGTGAGTACGAGGACGACGAATACGAGGACGAGGACGAGGAAGTCGAGGCGGGGAGCCGGCGATGACGACGCCCAGCAGGATGCCCGAGCCCTATGGTCAGGGAAGCAGCGCCAACCTCGCCGACATCCTCGAACGGGTGCTGGACAAGGGCATCGTCATTGCGGGCGACATCCGGATCAATCTGCTCGACATCGAACTCCTCACCATCAAACTGCGGTTGATCGTCGCCTCGGTCGACAAGGCGAAGGAGATGGGCATCGACTGGTGGGAGACCGACCCGGCCCTGAGCTCACGGGCCCGTCGTGACGAACTGGCCCGTGAGAACGCCGAGTTGCGCGAGAGGCTGGCCCGGCTGGAGGAACTGGAGCCCGGCCGCGCGGAGAAGAAGGAGGCACCGTGACCGGACTGCGGTACGTCTACGCCGTCTGCCGCCCCTTCGGCACACCCCTCCAGGCCCAGCTGACCGGGGTCGCGGGTGATCCACCCAGAGCGCTGGCTCACCACGGCCTGGTGGCCGTGGTGAGCCACGTGCCGGAGCGGGACTTCGCCGAGGAGCCGCTCCGGCGCCATCTGGAGGACCTGGACTGGCTCACCGAGACGGCCCGCGCCCACCAGGGCGTCATCGACGCGCTCACCACCGTCACCACCCCGCTGCCGCTGCGTCTCGGCACCGTCTTCCACGACGACAGCGGCGTGCGGACGATGATGGAGGCCCGCGAGGAGGATTTCCAGCGCACCCTGGACCGGCTGGAAGGCCGGGTCGAATGGGGCGTCAAGGTCTACGCCGAGTCCGAACCGCAGGAGAGCGCCAAGCCCCCGCAGAAGGCGGCGTCGGGCCGTGACTACCTGCGGCAGCGCCGCATGCAGACCAGGTCCCACGAGGAAATGTGGCAGAAAGCCGAGGCTTTCTCGAACCGGCTACACGAGGAGCTCTCCGCATTCGCGGAGGATTCCCGGATGCATCCTCCGCAGAACCCCGCGCTTTCCAAGGCGACCGGGCGGAACGTACTGAACGCCGCCTATCTCGTTCCGCGTGCGCATTCCGAGGAATTCGTGGAACTGGTGGACCGCACGAAGGGGGAGGTGCCCGGAATGCGTATCGAACTCACCGGCCCCTGGGCGGCCTATTCCTTCGCCGGGGAGGCCACATGAACGACCGGGAGAATCCGTGACCGTAGTGGAACGCCGGGAGGTCGCCCTCGTGGACCTGCTCGACCGGCTGCTCGCCGGCGGAGTCGTGATCACGGGCGACATCACGCTGCGCATCGCCGACGTCGATCTCGTCCGTATCGACCTCAACGCGCTCATCAGCTCGGTGAACGCCCAGGTTCCCTCACCGTTCGAGGAGTTGCCGTGACCACCCCGGAGAATCCCCGGCCGCGCTCCAACCACATGGATCTGGAGCCCGACACGGTGGAGCGCGACCTGGTCAAACTCGTGCTGACGGTGGTGGAGCTGCTGCGCCAGCTCATGGAGCGCCAGGCGCTGCGCCGGTTCGACGTGGGAGACCTGAGCGAGGAGCAGGAGGAGCGGATCGGGCTCACGCTCATGCTGCTCGACGAGCGCATGACGGAACTGCGTGAGCGCTACGGACTGCGGCCCGAGGACCTCAATCTGGACCTCGGGCCGCTCGGACCGCTGCTTCCGCGGGACTGACTCCCGCTCACCCCTCTTCCCGGGCCCTGACCCAGGACCGGGAAGAGGGGTTTTCATTCACCACCTGTACCAACGGCCCCTGCCGCCGGCTGCCGACGTGCCGCGGACGAAGAATCCCAGCAGCCACAGGACGAGAACCGCGAGTGCGATCCACCAGAGAATCTTTACTGCAAATCCGGCGCCGAACAGAACCAAAGCCAGAAGCAGCACCAGCAGGATGGGAACCATAATTCGAACCTCCTGCTTTCAGGGTGTCCCCGAAACAGTGTTTCAGGCTTCCTTCCGGCAGAGAATTTCTCCGTGCAGCACGCTGAACCATCCGTCCTCCCGCGTGCCCCACTCCCGCCAGGCTCCGGCCACCGCCCGCAGTTCCGCGTCGTCGGCGTGCCCGCCCAGCCGGGCCCGGTCCGCGTACGCCGACGCCAGCGTGCGGTCCGCCCACAGCCCGCTCCACCAGGCCCGCTCCTCGGCCGTGGCGAACGTCCAGGTACCGGAGGTCGCCGTGATGTCCGTGAAGCCGGCCTGCCGTGCCCAGGCCTTCAGCCGGCGTCCGGCGTCCGGCTCGCCGCCGTTGGCCCGGGCGACCCGGCGGTAGAGGTCCAGCCAGGCGTCGAGCCCCTCGGACGCCGGGTACCAGGTCATGGCCGCGTAGTCCGCGTCCCGCACGGCGACGAACCCGCCGGGCCTGACGACCCGCTTCATCTCGCGCAGCGCCCGCACCGGATCGCCCACGTGCTGGAGCACCTGGTGGGCGTGGACCACGCAGAACGTGTCGTCCGGGTAGTCCAGTGCGTGGACGTCGGCGACCGCGAAGTCGATGTTGGTCAGTCCTCGTCCGGCCGCCGTGGCGCGTGCCCGGTCCAGGATCTCCGGGACCCGGTCGACGCCGGTGACCCGCCCGTCGGGCACGAGCTCCGCCAGGTCGGCGGTGATCGTGCCCGGCCCGCAGCCGATGTCGAGGATCTTCATGTGGGGCCTGAGCGAAGGCACCAGGTACGCGGCCGAGTTGGCGGCGGTGCGCCAGGTGTGCGAGCGCAGTACGGACTCGTGGTGCCCGTGGGTGTAGACGGCGGTGTCCCGGGGTTCCGGCATGGCGGATCCCACCCCTTCCGGTCGGGTCGGCAGGAGATCACCGTACGCCGGGTGCCGCATTGTGAGACCCGCATCCTGTCATTTGGACTGACGGGACGTCAGTCGTGAGGGTCTGGACACACCGGCACCCACGGGGCAGGCTCACGTTCGATCACCATCCGCGTCACAGGGGGAAGAGAGAGATGAACGCGCACGTCACGGCAGTCAGCAGCAACGGGGAGTACTCCTTCACCAAGCCGAACCGGGAGAGCATCACGCTGCTCACGGGGCTCGGGGTGGAAGGGGACGTGCACTCCGGCGTGACGGTCAGGCACCGTTCACGCGTCGCACAGGACCCCACGCAGCCCAACCTGCGCCAGGTCCACCTCATGCACGAGGAGCTCTTCGCCGAGGTCGGCGAGGACGGCTTCGAGGTGGCGGCCGGCGAACTCGGCGAGAACATCACCACCCGGGGCATCGACCTGCTCGGACTGCCGACCGGCACCCTGCTGCGCATCGGCGACGGCGCGGTCGTGGAGGTCACCGGGCTGCGCAACCCCTGTGTGCAGATAGACCACTTTCAGGACGGGCTCCTCAAGCGGGTCGTCGGACGCGACGAGGCGGGGAACACCGTGCGCAGGGCCGGGATCATGAGCGTGGTGCGGGAAGGGGGCGTGGTGCGCCCCGGCGACCCGATCGAGGTGGAGCTCCCGAGCGAGCCGCATCGCCCGCTGGAACGTGTCTGACCGGCACCCCCGGCCCGAAACCGGCTTGCCCCGAAGGGCCGCGCCCGCACAGAATCGCGCCCATGGGACACCTCGAAGCCGCGCACCTGGAGTACTACCTGCCCGACGGGAGGGCGCTGCTGGGCGATGTCTCGTTCCGGGTGGGGGAGGGGGCCGTCGTGGCCCTCGTCGGGCCCAACGGGGCCGGGAAGACCACCCTGCTCCGGATGCTCGCCGGTGAGCTCAAGCCGCACGGCGGCTCCGTGGTCGTCGGCGGCGGGCTCGGGGTCATGCGGCAGTTCGTGGGATCCGTACGCGACGAGACGACCGTGCGGGACCTGCTCGTGTCCGTCGCGACGCCCCGCATCCGTGAGGCCGCGCAGGCCGTCGACAAGGCCGAGCACGCCATCATGACCGTCGACGACGAGGCCGCCCAGCTGGCGTACGCTCAGGCCCTCGCCGACTGGGCCGAGGCCCGCGGCTACGAGGCCGAGACGCTGTGGGACATGTGCACCACGGCCGCGCTCGGGGTGCCCTACGACAAGGCACAGTTCCGGGAGGTCCGCACCCTCTCCGGCGGCGAGCAGAAGCGGCTCGTCCTGGAGGCGCTGCTGCGCGGCACCGACGAGGTGCTGCTCCTCGACGAGCCCGACAACTACCTCGACGTCCCCGGCAAGCGGTGGCTGGAGGAACGGCTGAAGGAGACCCGCAAGACGGTCCTGTTCGTCTCCCACGACCGCGAACTCCTCGCGCGGGCCGCCGAGAAGATCATCTCGCTGGAGCCCGGTCCCGCGGGCGCCGACGCCTGGGTGCACGGCGGTGGTTTCGCCACCTTCCACGACGCCCGGCGGGAGCGCTTCGCCCGCTTCGAGGAGCTGCGCAGGCGCTGGGACGAGAAGCACGCCCAGCTGAAGAAGCTCGTACTGACGCTGCGTCAGGCGGCCGCGGTCAGCCATGAGATGGCCTCCCGCTACGCCGCCGCGCAGACCCGGCTGCGCAAGTTCGAGGAGGCCGGCCCGCCGCCGGAGCCGCCGCGCGAGCAGGACATCAAGATGCGCATCAAGGGCGGACGTACGGGCGTACGGGCGGTCACCTGCGCGAACCTGGAGCTCACCGGCCTGATGAAGCCCTTCGACCTGGAGGTCTTCTACGGCGAACGCGTCGCCGTCCTCGGCTCCAACGGCTCCGGCAAGTCCCACTTCCTGCGCCTGCTCGCCGGCGACGACGTATCACACACGGGGGACTGGAAGCTGGGCGCCCGGGTCGTGCCCGGCCACTTCGCGCAGACGCACGCACACCCGGAGCTGGAGGGCCGCACGCTCCTCGACATCCTGTGGAAGGAGCACGCGCAGGACCGCGGCGCCGCGTCCTCGCGACTGCGGCGCTACGAGCTCACCCAGCAGGCGGAGCAGACGTTCGAGCGTCTCTCCGGCGGCCAGCAGGCCCGCTTCCAGATCCTCCTGCTGGAACTCCAGGGCGTGACGGCGCTGCTGCTGGACGAGCCGACCGACAACCTGGACCTGGAGTCCGCCGAGGCGCTCCAGGAGGGCCTGGAGGCCTTCGACGGCACGGTCCTCGCTGTCACCCACGACCGCTGGTTCGCCCGCTCCTTCGACCGCTTCCTGGTCTTCGGCAGCGACGGCCGGGTCCGGGAGACCCCGGACCCGGTCTGGGACGAACGCCGGGTGGAACGGGCCCGCTAGGGAGCGCGCCCCCTCAGGGGCGCGGGGAACCGCGCGACCAGCCACGACGTGCCTGCACACGCAACGTGTGCAGCGTTACGGGGGCTGGGCGCACAGGCCGCGCTCACTTCCAACGCAGCAACGCCCCGAGGCCCCCCACCGGCACCTCCTCCTGGGAAACCGCCAGCGCGGGCGCGTCCGTGGCCACCGCGGAGCGGATCAGCGCGTCGTCGGCCCGGGCCGGCCACGAGTGCTGCTCGCCGAGAATCTTGAGGTCGGTGCGGCGCACCGCCAGCTGGTCGGGATCCTCCCCGATCCACACCTCGCGGTGCGCGTCCGGCCCGTCCACCCTGACCAGCAGCTCGTCGATGCGGTGCTCCCGCGCCGCCTCGACCAGCGCGGGCACGCCTTCGGCGGCTCCGGCCCGGCCCTCGTCGTCCGTGGTGCGGGCGGCGCGGAAGCGTTCCAGTTCCGCCTCGGCCTGCCGCCCCACGTGCTCGGCCCGGGCCCGCTCCACGTCCTCGTCGAGCAGCCGGCTGCCCGCCCCGTGCGGCGCCTCCACCACCAGGTCGTGCAGCCGCTTGGGCAGCCGCTCGTGCACGGACCGCCGCTCCCGGTCGTCGCCGACGAGGATCAGCAGGTCCGCCTTGGTCTCCTCCTGGCACACCGCGAGCGCGTCGGCGATCTCCGCGGCGTTGTGCTCCCAGGTGTTCTCCACCCGCAGCTGGAAATGCCGCTCGGACCAGTCCGCGGAGCTCGTCCGGTGCACCGGCCACTGCCGCCCGGTGACGCTCCCGGCGTCCTCCCGGCCCAGCGCGTTGCGCAGCTCGAAGTCCGCGCCCTTGCGGTCGACGTACGCCACCACGCACACCGGGTCCTCCCCGGCCAGCTCCAGCAGCGGTGCGACCCGGGGCAGCGGCGCCCATTCGGCCCAGTCACCGCCCTGCGGTGGACGGACCAGCGGCGGGTCGAGAACGACCTCGCCGGCGCGTGCGAACAGGGCCCGGCCGTGCGGCTCGGAGGAGTGCTTCAGATCCTCGATCGCGCTGCGCACGGCCTGGCACGTCGCCTCGTCCGCTCCCTGTTCGGCCAGCTGCCCGGCCATCGCCTGGGCGGTCAGCTCCCGCTCGTGGGGAGTGCCCTCCGTGTGCCGTGAGGTGTCGACGTACACGGAGGCCCAAGGCCCGGGGTGTTCGTACAGTGGGTGCAGAAAGGCGAGATCCATGGTTCCTCCCGGATGCCGCTCGGGGGTAGTGCTCAGTTGCTCCGGGGGCGGGTACCCGGACCGCAGAGACGAACACGACGAGCGGGGCGACACGATGACCGGAGTGAACCCTGACCGGCTGGACGACCAGCAGCTCATGAAAGAGCTGGAGACCATCCACCGCACGCGCCACGACACACTGCTCTACGGCTCGAACGACGCGCTGCGCGCCCACAACGAGCGCATGGCGCAACTGGAGGGCGAGTACCTGCGCCGCAACCCGAGCCGCCCGGTGGCGGCGGGCCGCACGCGCGAAGGGGCCCGGGAGCGGGGGAGCGGGGAGTCGGCGACTCCCACGGCCCCCGGCACCTGAGCCCCTCGAAAGGAAACGACCGGGAACAGCACCGACGCGCCACGCGCGGCCGGACCGCCACCGGCCCGGGCCCGCCGCTCAGCGCCGCATCGGCGGCCTCTCCCAGTGGCGATGCCCCGCGACCGCCGCCACGAACGCGTCCCGGAACTCCTCGCTCGCCGGCCCCGGCGACGTGTCCGTCACGACGCCCCGGTCCGTGACCACCCGCTGGAACTCCGTCGACAGACCGAGGCCCTCGGGCTCCAGCGCCGCCAGGACCCCCACGCCCGAACCGAGCGCGCCCACCGGCTTGCCGTGCCGGTAGGCGTCCCGCACGAACCGCAGCATGTCCGGATCGGCCGCCGTCGGCGGGGTCGCGACGGGCCCGCCGGGCAGCAGTACGGCGTCGTACAGCACGGACGCCACGGTCGGCAGCGCACGGTCGACGGCGTACGTCTCACCGTCGGCGCCGGTGATCGTGCCGTCCGTGGCGGCCAGCGCCTCGACGATCGCGCCCTCGGCGGCCAGCCGCTCCCGCACGGAGGTCACCTGCTCGGCGTCCACCCCGTCGGTGACGAGCACGGCGATCTGCCGGGTCCGGATCGAACCGTCCCCGCGCAGCGACTCGAGACTGAGCGCGGGGGAGGCCTGCTTGGAGGGGGTCTGCGCACCGGACGGCTCCGGTACCCCGACGCCCCGCGCCACCCGAGCCGCCAGCTCGCCGTCGACCTTGGCCAGGTGTTCCACCGTCCGGGCCCGCACGGTCAGCGCCCCGACCTTGCCGAGCTCGAACCGGAACGCCTCCACGATGTGCTGCCGCTCCCAGTCCGCCATGCTGTTCCAGAACATCGCGGTCTGGCTGTAGTGGTCCTGGAAGCTGGGACTGCGGCGCCGGATCTTGTGGCCGTCCACGCGCTCGGTGTGGTGCGTGTAGGCGCTGCCGCCCGCGCCCGCGTGGGCCGGGCAGCCCCCGCCGAGCGAGTTCGGGGAGTAGTTCGTCCCCGAGTGGATCGCGCCCTGGTGGTAGCCGTCGCGCTGGTTGTTGCGCACCGGCGCGACCGGACGGTTCACCGGCAGCTGCGAGAAGTTCGGCCCGCCGAGCCGGATCAGCTGGGTGTCCAGGTAGGAGAAGTTCCGCGCCTGCAGCAGCGGGTCGTTGGTGAAGTCGATGCCCGGGACGACGTTCGCGGTGTGGAACGCGACCTGCTCGGTCTCCGCGAAGAAATTCTCCGGGTTGCGGTCCAGCACCATGCGGCCGATCGGCCGCACCGGCACCTGTTCCTCCGGGATGATCTTCGTCGGGTCGAGCAGATCGAAGTCGAAGGCGAACTCGTCCTCCTCCGGGACAAGTTGCACGCCCAGCTCCCATTCGGGGTACTCGCCCGCCTCGATCGCGTCCCACAGATCACGCCGGTTGAAGTCGGGGTCCCGGCCCTGGCACTCCTGCGCCTCGTCCCACACCAGCGAGTGCACGCCCAGCTTCGGCTTCCAGTGGAACTTCACGAACGTGCCGCGGCCCTCGGCGTTCACGAACCGGAAGGTGTGCACGCCGAAGCCCTGCATCATGCGGTAGCTGCGCGGGATCGCCCGGTCCGACATCAGCCACATGATCGCGTGCAGTGTCTCGGGCTGGAGCGACACGAAGTCCCAGAGCGTGTCGTGCGCGGAGGCGCCGGTCGGGATGTCGTTGTGCGGCTCCGGCTTCACCGCGTGCACGAAGTCCGGGAACTTGATGCCGTCCTGGACGAAGAAGACCGGGAAGTTGTTCCCGACCAGGTCGTAGTTGCCCTCCGACGTGTAGAACTTGGTGGCGAAGCCGCGCACGTCCCGCACGGTGTCCGCCGAGCCCTTCGGGCCCTGCACGGTCGAGAACCGCACGAAGACGGGTGTGCGTACGGACGGGTCCTGGAGGAACGCCGCGCGGGTGAACTCCGCGCAGGACTCGTACGGTTCGAAGTATCCGTACGCGCCCGCGCCCCGCGCGTGCACCACCCGTTCCGGGATCCGCTCGTGATCGAACCGGGTGAGTTTCTCCCGGAAGTGGAAGTCCTCCATCAGGGTCGGCCCGCGCTCACCCGCCGCCAGGGAGTCGTCGGTGTGGTCCACCTCGACGCCCTGGTCGGTGGTGAGCGGACCGGCGGCGGGATCGTCGGCCCGGGACGCCTCGCGCTGTGCCTCCTTGCGGTCGGCGGGGGGCACCATCAGGCTGCCTCCTGCGCGAAGACGTCCAGGAAGGTCTCGCAGAACGCCTTCAGGTCGTCCGGCTTGCGACTGGTGACCAGCTTGTTCGCCCCGTGGTCACAGACCTGCACCTGCTGGTCGACCCAGGTGCCGCCCGCGTTGCGGATGTCCGTCTGCAGGCTCGGCCAGGAGGTGAGCTCCCGGCCGCGCACGACGTCCGCCTCGACCAGCGTCCACGGCGCGTGGCAGATCGCCGCCACGGGACGGCCGTGCTCGAAGAAGTCCCTGACGAAAGCGACGGCCTTGTCGTCCATCCGCAGGAAGTCCGGGTTCGCCACACCGCCCGGCAGCACGAGGCCACCGAACGAGTCCGGTGCGGAGTCGCCCACGACCTCGTCCACGGGGAACGTGTCCGCCTTGTCTAGGTGGTGGAAGGCCTGGATCTCACCCTGCTGTGTCGACACCAGCACGGGCTCGTGGCCGGCGTCCTTCGCGGCCTGCCACGGATCGGTCAGCTCGACCTGCTCGACGCCCTCGGGCGCGACCAGAAACGCGATACGCATGATGTCAACGTCCTCTCCGGGAGCGCGCGCCACTTCGGCGCGCCGCGTCGCTCCCTGTCCGGTTCTCGCGGTTCTCGTGGTTCTCGTGGTTCTCGTGGTTGTGGTGATGCTCGTCGTGCCCGGTGTGCTGGTTCGTCGCGTCGGCGGTGCCGCCGATCCGCTCGGCCCGGTCCGGGCTCACGCATCGCCCCGGGCGTCCGGGTCCGCCCGGCTGATGTCGGCGAGCGCCGACGCGGGGTCCTCGGCCTCGGCCACGTCGCCGAGGCTCACGATCCCCACCGGCAGTCCGTTCTCCACCACCGGCAGCCGGCGCACCGCGTGCTCACGCATCAGCTCCACCGCGGTCGTCACCCGGTCGCCCGGCGCCACCGTCACCGGATCACCGGTGCACACGGTTCGCGCGCTGACCGTCATCGGGTCGGCGCCGTCCGCGACGGCCCGTACGGTGATGTCACGGTCGGTGAGCACGCCGATCACGTCCTGCCCCTCGGCCACCACCACGTCGCCGATGTTCTGCGTCCGCATCAGCTGCGCCGCCTCGACGAGCGAGGCATCCGGGCGCACGGCGACCACACCCGCCGTCATCACGTCCTTCACGTACTCGGCCATCACTCGGGCCTTCCCTCCGTTTCCAAGCCGGCGGGGGGGGCGGCGGCGGGCCCGGGGCGCCCCCCCGCCCGCCCGCCGCCGACCCCCACGGCCCCGCGTGCGCGGGGCGGCCCGAGGCCGCGGGGGGCGCTGGAAA
>NZ_JBHJPX010000021.1:37467-140600 GCF_042262425.1 Streptomyces sp. NPDC056373 | reverse complement strand
CGCCCGGTTACATTCCGAACCCGGAAGCTAAGCCTTTCAGCGCCGATGGTACTGCAGGGGGGACCCTGTGGGAGAGTAGGACGCCGCCGAACAATCATTGAAAGGGTTGGACCCGGAACTTCGGTTTCGGGTCCAACCCTTTTTTGTTCCACGTCACTTGAAGTTCACGTTGTGCGAGCAGCATCCACAGTATGGGTACTGCTGCAATGCTCAGGGCCGCCGGTGTCGGACTCGGTGACGAGGTCGTCGTGCCGGCCTTCGGGAACGTCGAGGTCGCCGAGGCCGTGGCCAAAGCCGGGGCTCTTCCGGTGTTCGCCGACATAGACCCCGCCACCTACTGCCTCGACGTCGCTGCCGTGGAAGCGGCGGTGACTCCGCGGACCGCGGCCGTGGTGGCCGTGCACCGCTTCGGGCGACTCGCCGACATTCCCCGGCTGCACGCACTCGGGCAGCGGCACGGACTGCTCGTTCTGGAACAGGGTGAGTCCGAAGCGCCGTACGACGAGATAGCCCAGCGCAGGGAGCGCGCGGCCTACCTGCACGCCAAGTTGAGGGGTGTCCGGGCGCCGGAGGACGGAGATGGGCACACCTATCAGCAGTACGTCGTGCGGGTTCCCGGCAATGGCCGACCCGATCGGGATGCGTTCGCGCGGGCCGTGCGCGCCAAGGGAGTTGAGTGCCGCGTTCCGGTGAAGACCCCCGTGCACCGGCTGCCCGAATTCAGGCGGTGTGTATCCCTGCCCGAGACCGAACGGGCCTCCGACGAGACGCTGGCCCTGCCGGTGGACGCGTCGCTGACCAAGCGCGACATGCAGCGCGTCGTGTCCGCCTGCAATGCCCTCGGAGGACTTCTGCAGCCTGCCTTCTGACGCGGTTGGGAGCACGGCTCTGTTCGGGGTATGATCTATTCCGTTGCCGCGGGGGAGACCTCGCAAGCAACAGGCCCCTATAGCTCAGTCGGTAGAGCGTCTCCATGGTAAGGAGAAGGTCAGCGGTTCGATTCCGCTTGGGGGCTCCACCAAAAAGGCCCCACCCTCACGGGTGGGGCCTTTCGCGTTCTCCTAGTCCTTCTGAAGGCCCGGGACACGCATGGCCAGGATCGCCATGTCGTCCGACGGGGCGTCCGAAGCGAAGCGTTCCACCGCGCGCATGATGCGCGCCGCGACCGCGCCGGCCGTCAGGCCCGTGCAGGTCGTGAGGACGTCGGCGAGGCCGTCGTCGCCGAGCATGCGGGCGCCCTCCCGTCGTTCGGTGACGCCGTCCGTGACGCACAGCAGGACATCGCCCGGGTCGAGGGTGACGGTCTGCTCGTAGAGCTCCAGGTCCTCGATGACGCCGAGGAGCGGCTGGGGCTCCGCGGCCGGTTCGACCGAGCCGTCCTGGCGCAGGCGCAACGGGAGCGGGTGTCCGGCGCAGACCACCTTCAGTTGCGCGCTGCCGTCCTCCTGGGGGCGCATCTCGCCGTAGAGGAGGGTGAGGAAGCGGCTGCGGGCGCCTTCGTCGAGAATGGCGGAGTTGAGGCGCTCGAGGACCATCGGGCCGCTGAGGCCCTCGCGGGCCAGCAGGCGCAGGGCATGACGTGCCAGGCCCGTGACCGCCGCCGCGTTCGGGCCGGTGCCGCAGACGTCGCCGATGGCGAAGCCGTAGGCACCGTCGCGGATAGGGAAGACGTCGTAGAAGTCGCCGCCGACCTCGTTGCCCTCGCCGGCGGCGCGGTAGATGACCTCCACCTCGACGCCGTCGATCAGCGGCAGCTCCGGGGGCAGGAGGCTGCGCTGGAGGGACTGGCTGATCGCCGTGCGCTCCGAGTAGAGGCGGGCGTTGTCCAGGGCCAGGGCGGCTCGGCGGGAGAGGTCCTCGGCGAGTTCCAGGATCTCCTGGCGGAAGTGCTCGTCGGTCGGCTTGCCGAGGGTCAGCATGCCGATGACACGGTTGCGCGCGACCAGGGGAAGGACGACGGTCTCGCCGCCGACGGCGGAGGCGGTGGCGAGGGTGGGGCCGATGCCGGGTGTGACCTGGCGGGTCGGGCTGCCGCTGAGGCCGAGGCTGCGCATGGAGGTGCGCAGGGCAGCCTGGTGGGCGACCTCGCCGGGGGCCGTCCACACGCGGGCGCCCGGGGTGGGGACCGGGTCGGGCGGGGGGACCTTCGACAGCAGGGACTTGATGCCGTCGATGAGTTCCTCGTCCTCGTGGAGGACGTAGGAGAGGTAGGGCTCGGAGGCCTGGTCGGCGATCGTGTAGACGGCGCACCAGGTGGCGAGGGTCGGGACCGTCATCTGGGCCATCAGGGCGAGCGTCTGGTCACGATCCAGGGTGCCGGCCAGCAGGTCGGACGCTTCGACGAGGAAGCTGAGGGAGCCGCGGCGCAGGCGTTCCAGTTCGCCCAGGCGGGCCGATTCGACGGCGAGAGCGATGCGGTCGGCGGCGAACTGGAGGCGCAGGGCCTCCTCGTTGGAGTATCTGGCGGGCGCTTCGGCGGCGACGCCGAGAGAGCCGGTGAGGCGGCCCTCGACCTTCAGCGGGACGGTGACGACCGAGCGCATACCCGTGCCGTTCAGCAGCGGTACCGCGCCGGGGACCGCGCTCAGATCGTCGTGGACGGCGGGCATGCGGGCCGAGCCGTAGCGGCCCGGGCCGGCTTCGACGGGGACGCGGGCGAAGCGCTGACGGGCGGAGGGCAGGCCGGTGGAGGCGCGGACCTCCAGTTCCGTCTCGTCGTCGGTGGCCAGCAGGAGGAACGCCGAGTCGCCGTCGAGCATGTCGCGGGCACGTTCGACCGTGCGCTGGAGAAGGCCGTCGAGGTCGTCCGGGGCGGGGGAGCCGATGAAGACTTCGAAGGGGTCCGTGCTCTGGCCCTCGGCGCCGGTCGAGGTGTCGGAGCCGGGGACGCGCAGGGGCGTCTGCAGAACTGCCCGTTCGTGGTCCCGTACCAGGAGGCACACGGTTGACGGCTCGCCGCCGGTGTCGCGGACGCGCAGGTGGGAGGCGTAGACGGGGGTGACGCGGCCGGTGGCCGCGCGGATGCCGTAGCTGCCTTCCCAGCGGGACAGACGCAGGGCTTCCGCGATGCCGGTGCTGGTGCCCGGAGTGTGGGGCCAGGCAGCGAGGTCGGTCAGGGGTTTGCCGGTGACCTGCTCGGCGGGGTAGCCGAAGAGCTCCTCGGCGTCCTCGTTCCAGGCGGTGATGTGACCGGTGCGGTCGATCTGGATGACGGCGACGCGGACCCGGCCGTCGGCGAGGGGGAGGAGGTCGGAGGGGAGGGCCGGGCCGGCGGCGCGGGTGCCCACCGCGCGTGCGGGCAGGTCCAGTTGGAACCAGACGGTTTTGTGGGTGGGGATGTACTCGACGCCCCAGCGGCCGGCGAGGGCCGCACACAGCTGGAGTCCTCGGCCGCCTTCGCGGTCCGGGCTGCCCATGTTGATGGCCGTGGCCTGGAGGGGGATCTCGCGTTCGGGGTAGCGGTCGGCCACCTCGATACGTACGCCGTCGTCGCTGCGCAGGCAGAGCACGTCGGCGGAGGTGCCGGCGTGAACCACGGCGTTGGTCACCAGTTCGCTGGTGAGAACGACGGCGTCGTCCACGATGTCGGCGAAGCCCCAGCCCTGGAGGGTGTCGCGGACGAAGGAGCGGGCGCTCGCGACCGATCGCCCGACGGGCTCGAAACTGGCGGCCGCGCGCGCGGTGATCACAGAACTCCTCGACCGGTTCTCGACGTGCTGGGCTGCGGGGCCGACCGGCTCGCGCCGCTGCTGCGGCAGGCTGCCCGTCGGCCGGGGGTCCGGGGGCTGTCCCCCGGGGATCAGTCCGGTGGTCATGTTGTGTGCGGCCGCCCCTCCGATGCCCGCTCGTCTTCGTGCCACCGCCCAGGCCGGACGGACCGGCGCGGCTGGACAGCCGGATGCAAGGTTACTTACCTTCGCGGTCCGTGCGGGTGCCGGTCTGCAGTGTTTCCGTCCGGAGGGTGTGCGGACGATGTGCGAAGCTGCCGAACTGTTATGGCCTGGTTCGGCCAGGGTGAAACACTGGGCAAGCTTCCTGTGAAGGTCCGGGCAGGCTGTGTGCCCGATGGTGACCGTGGGCAGCAGCCCCCGTGGAAGCGGCCTGGTATGCAGGGCAGAGAATACGCAGTAGTAACTGGTACGGCGAGCGTGGTACCCGAACACAGCAGTGACGGTCGATCCCTGCGGGAGGGACACAGTGGAGTCTGGCGCAGCGACGCGTGGCAAGAAGACGCGCGCGAAAGGCGGACAGTCCCCGGTCAACCAGGGCAAGGTGCGCAGCGGCACGACCGAGGTGGACACGGCCGCCCTGAACCGGCTGATGGCTGCCCTGGTGTCGATGCGGGACGGGAACTTCCGCAAGCGGCTCACCGTGTCGGGCGACGGCGTGATGGCCGAGATCGCGGCGGTCTTCAACGAGGTGGCCGACCGCAATCTGCATCTGACGGGTGAGCTGTCGCGGGTGCGGCGGATGGTGGGCCGCGAGGGCAAGCTCACCGAGCGGCTGGAGACGGGTGCCTGCGAGGGCTCCTGGGCGACGGCGATCGACAACGGCAATGCCCTGGTGGACGACCTGGTACGGCCGGTCTCCGAGGTCGGCCGGGTGCTGTCGGCGGTGGCGGAGGGTGATCTGTCGCCGCGGATGGAGCTGCGGACGCAGGTGCCGGACGGCAACAGTCAGCCCCTGCGGGGCGAGTTCCTGAAGGTCGGACGGACCGTCAACAATCTGGTCGACCAGCTGTCGACGTTCACCGACGAGGTCACGCGTGTGGCCAGTGAGGTGGGCACCGAGGGCAAGCTGGGCGGGCAGGCCCGGGTGCGGGGCATGTCGGGTTCCTGGCGGGATCTGACGGACTCCGTCAACACGATGGCGTACCGGCTGACGGCCCAGGTGAGGGACATCGCCCTGGTGACGACGGCGGTGGCCAAGGGTGATCTGTCGCGGAAGGTCACGGTCCAGGTCGCCGGCGAGATGCTGGAGCTGAAGAACACCGTCAACACGATGGTGGACCAGCTGTCGGCGTTCTCCTCCGAGGTGACGCGCGTGGCCCGTGAGGTGGGTACCGACGGCGCGCTGGGCGGTCAGGCGCAGGTGCCCGGGGTCGCGGGAGTGTGGAAGGAACTCACCGATTCCGTGAACACGATGGCCGGGAACCTCACGGCTCAGGTGCGCGGGATCGCCGAGGTGACGACGGCGGTCGCCAACGGTGACCTGTCGCGCAAGGTGACGGTGCAGGCGCGCGGTGAGGTCGCGCAGCTCGCCGAGACGATCAACCAGATGACCGAGACGCTGCGGATCTTCGCCGACGAGGTCACGCGCGTGGCCAACGAGGTGGGTGCCGAGGGACGGCTCGGCGGACAGGCGAACGTGCCGGGCGCGGCGGGGACCTGGAAGGACCTGACGGACTCCGTCAACACCGTCTTCAGGAACCTCACCACGCAGGTGCGGGACATCGCCGCCGTGACGACGGCGGTGGCCAACGGTGACCTGTCGCAGAAGGTCACCGTCGATGTGGCCGGCGAGATGCTGGAGCTGAAGAACACCGTCAACGGGATGGTGGACCAGTTGTCCGCGTTCGGTGCCGAGGTCACGCGTGTGGCGCGTGAGGTCGGTGTCGAGGGTGAGCTGGGCGGTCAGGCGCAGGTGCCGGGTGCGGCCGGCACGTGGAAGGACCTGACCGACTCCGTCAACACGGCGTTCCGGAACCTCACCGGACAGGTGCGGAACATCGCGCAGGTGACGACCGCGGTCGCCAACGGTGATCTGTCGCAGAAGGTCACGGTCGACGTCTCCGGCGAGATGCTCAAGCTGAAGAACACCGTGAACACGATGGTGGACCAGCTGTCGTCCTTCGCCGACCAGGTGACCCGGATGGCCCGGGACGTGGGCACCGAGGGGCGCCTGGGTGGTCAGGCCCAGGTGGACGGCGTGTCGGGCACGTGGAAGGAGCTCACGGACTCCGTCAACTCCATGGCGGGCAACCTCACCTCCCAGGTGCGCAACATCGCGCAGGTGACGACGGCCGTGGCCCGGGGTGACCTGTCGCAGAAGATCGACGTCGACGCGCGCGGGGAGATCCTCGAACTGAAGAACACCATCAACACGATGGTGGACCAGCTCTCGGCCTTCGCCGACCAGGTGACGCGGGTGGCGCGTGAGGTGGGTACGGACGGGCGGCTGGGCGGTCAGGCGCAGGTGCCCGGGGTCGCCGGTGTGTGGCGGGATCTGACGGATTCTGTGAACGGCATGGCCGGGAACCTCACGGCGCAGGTGCGGAACATCGCGCAGGTGGCGACCGCCGTGGCCCGGGGTGACCTGTCCCAGAAGATCACCGTGGACGCGCGCGGCGAGATCCTGGAGCTCAAGAACACGCTGAACACGATGGTGGACCAGCTGTCGTCGTTCGCCCAGGAGGTCACGCGAGTGGCCCGTGAGGTGGGTACGGAGGGCATCCTGGGCGGTCAGGCCGAGGTGCAGGGTGTGTCCGGCACCTGGAAGGACCTCACCCAGTCCGTGAACGGCATGGCGAACAACCTGACCATCCAGGTGCGCAACATCGCCGAGGTCACGACCGCGGTCGCCCGGGGCGATCTGTCGAAGAAGATCACCGTGGACGCCAAGGGCGAGATCCTCGAGCTGGTGACGACCGTCAACACGATGGTGGACCAGCTCTCGTCCTTCGCCGAGCAGGTGACCCGGGTGGCCCGTGAGGTGGGCACCGAGGGCATCCTGGGTGGTCAGGCGCACGTGCCGGGTGTCACGGGCATCTGGAAGGACCTGAGCGACAACGTCAACCTGATGGCGAAGAACCTCACCACTCAGGTGCGGAACATCTCCCAGGTCTCCGCGGCGGTCGCCAACGGTGACCTGACGCGGCAGGTCACCATCGAGGCGCGCGGTGAGGTCGCGCAGCTCGCCGACACCATCAACACGATGGTGAAGACGCTGAGTTCGTTTGCCGAGCAGGTCACCAAGGTGGCCCGTGAGGTGGGCACGGACGGCATCCTCGGCGGGCAGGCGCACGTACCCGGTGTGGCGGGGACGTGGAAGGACCTGACCGAGTCCGTGAACCAGATGGCGTCCAACCTGACCGGTCAGGTGCGCAACATCGCCATGGTGACCACGGCCATCGCCAAGGGCGACCTGACGAAGAAGATCGACATCGATGCGCGCGGCGAGATCCTGGAGCTGAAGACGACCATCAACACGATGGTCGACCAGCTGTCGTCCTTCGCCGAGGAGGTCACCCGGGTCGCCCGCGAGGTGGGCACGGAGGGCCAGCTCGGCGGCCAGGCCCGCGTGCGTGACGTGGACGGCACCTGGCGGGACCTGACCGAGTCGGTGAACGAGATGGCCGGGAACCTGACCCGGCAGGTGCGTGCCATCGCGCGCGTGGCGACCGCGGTGACCCGCGGTGATCTCAATCTGAAGATCGACGTGGACGCGTCCGGGGAGATCCAGGAGCTCCAGGACTACATCAACAAGATGATCGCGAACCTGCGCGACACCACGATCGCCAACAAGGAGCAGGACTGGCTCAAGGGCAACCTGGCCCGGATCTCCGCGCTGATGCAGGGCCGCCGGGACCTGGAGGACGTGGCGTCGCTGATCATGAGCGAGCTGACCCCGGTCGTCTCCGCGCAGCACGGCGCGTTCTTCGTGGCGATGCCGCTCGTCGACGGCGAGGACATGAGCGCCGCGGACGAGGACCAGTACGAGCTGCGCATGCTCGGCAGTTACGGCTACTCGATGGGCTCCATGCCGACGTCGTTCCAGCCCGGTGAGGCGCTGGTCGGGACGGCTGCCGAGGAGAAGCGCACGATCCTCGTGGAGAACGCGCCGAGCGGCTATCTGAAGATCTCCTCGGGGCTCGGCGAGGCACCGCCCGCGCAGGTGATCGTGCTGCCGGTGCTGTTCGAGGGCAGCGTGCTCGGGGTCATCGAGCTGGCGTCCTTCACGCCGTTCACGCAGATCCAGAAGGACTTCCTGAACCAGATCGCCGAGATGATCGCGACCAGCGTCAACACCATCTCCGTCAACACCAAGACCGAGCTGCTGCTGGCGCAGTCGCAGGAGCTGACCGAGCAACTGCGGGAGCGTTCGGCCGAGTTGGAGCAGCGGCAGAAGGCCCTCCAGGCGTCCAACGCCGAACTGGAGGAGAAGGCCGAGCTGCTGGCCCAGCAGAACCGCGACATCGAGGTGAAGAACACCGAGATCGAAGAGGCGCGGCAGGTCCTGGAGGAGCGTGCCGAGCAGCTCGCGGTGTCGATGCGCTACAAGAGCGAGTTCCTGGCGAACATGTCGCACGAGCTGCGTACGCCGCTCAACTCGCTGCTGATCCTGGCCAAGCTGCTCGCCGACAACGCCGAGGGGAACCTCTCCCCGAAGCAGGTCGAGTTCGCCGAGACGATCCACGGGGCCGGTTCGGACCTGCTGCAGCTCATCAACGACATCCTCGACCTGTCGAAGGTCGAGGCGGGCAAGATGGACGTCTCCCCGACGCGGATCGCGCTCGTCCAGCTCGTGGACTACGTGGAGGCCACCTTCCGGCCGCTGACGGCGGAGAAGGGCCTGGATCTGTCGGTGCGGGTCTCCCCGGAACTGCCCGCGACGCTGCACACCGACGAGCAGCGGTTGCTGCAGGTGCTGCGCAACCTGCTGTCGAACGCGGTGAAGTTCACCGACTCCGGCTCGGTGGAGCTGGTCATCAGGCCGGCGCGGGACGACGTGCCGCAGCGGATCCGGGAGCAGCTGCTGGAGACCGGGTCGCTGACCGATCCGGAGGCCGAGCTGATCGCGTTCTCCGTGACCGACACGGGGATCGGCATCGCCTCCAGCAAGATGCGGGTGATCTTCGAGGCGTTCAAGCAGGCCGACGGCACGACCAGCCGGAAGTACGGCGGTACCGGCCTCGGGCTGTCCATCTCGCGGGAGATCGCGCAGCTGCTCGGCGGTGAGATTTACGCGCAGAGCGAGACGGGCCGCGGCTCGACGTTCACGCTGTATCTGCCGCTGCACCCCAGTGAACTGCCGCCCCAGGGCTATCAGCAGCAGCTGCCCGCCCTGGAGGCCGGTGACCTGGTGGCGTCGACGACCGACCTGTCCGAGCTGTCGGACGTCGAGGCCGAGACACCGGCCGAGGTGACGTCGTACCGCGAGACGCAGAACGGGCCCGCCGCCCTGTTCCGTCGGCGTCGCAGGATGCCCGAGCTGCCGCCGCGCCCCGCGCAGCTGGAGCAGTGGGCCCCGGCCGAGCAGGATCCGGCGCCGAAGCCGAACCGCGGCATCCGGTTCGGCGGCCAGAAGGTCCTGATCGTCGACGACGACATCCGCAACGTCTTCGCCCTGACCAGCGTCCTGGAGCAGCACGGCCTGTCGGTGCTGTACGCCGAGAACGGCCGGGAGGGGATCGAGGTCCTGGAGCAGCACGACGACGTGGCGGTCGTGCTGATGGACATCATGATGCCCGAGATGGACGGTTACGCGACGACCAGTGCGATCCGCAGGATGCCGCAGTTCGCCGGGCTGCCGATCATCGCGCTGACCGCCAAGGCGATGAAGGGCGACCGGGAGAAGGCGATCGAGTCGGGCGCCTCCGACTACGTGACGAAGCCGGTCGACCCCGATCACCTGCTGGCGGTGATGGATCAGTGGATGCGAGGGGAATGAGGGGAACGTTGGGCAGTTGCGCGACCATGACGGGAAGGTTCGGTGTTCACGCGGAGTTGCCGACTCGGTGTGCGCATAGTCGTGTAGAAGTACAAGATCTGGGGAACCTTCTGGTCTCCTGCTGCGTTTCTGCTACGTGCACAGTGACATCACGGTGACAGGGTGTGGCGACGGGCAGGGTGCGGCTACGATGACCGGCACAAGGACGGGCGGCGCAAGGGAGTCGTCCCCTGGGGTGGCACCCACCGGTGCTGCCGCAGGTCCTGCGGACAGGGGAGGCCCCACGCCGGGGCGAGGAGGGCGGGCCATGGTGCAGAAGGCCAAGATCCTCCTGGTCGATGACCGGCCGGAGAATCTGCTGGCGCTGGAGGCGATCCTCTCTGCGCTCGATCAGACGCTGGTGCGGGCATCGTCCGGGGAGGAAGCGCTCAAAGCGCTGCTCACGGACGACTTCGCGGTCATCCTGCTGGATGTCCAGATGCCGGGTATGGACGGCTTCGAGACGGCCGCGCACATCAAGCGCCGTGAGCGGACCCGGGACATCCCGATCATCTTCCTCACGGCGATCAACCACGGCCCGCACCACACCTTCCGGGGTTACGCGGCGGGCGCGGTGGACTACATCTCCAAGCCGTTCGACCCGTGGGTGCTGCGCGCGAAGGTCTCGGTCTTCGTCGAGCTGTACATGAAGAACTGCCAGCTGCGGGAGCAGGCGTCGCTGCTGCGGCTCCAGTTGGAGGGCAACGGCAAGGACGCGGGCGGCGAGGCCAAGGAGTCGGCCGGACTGCTCGCGGAGCTCTCCGCACGGCTCGCGGCCGTCGAGGAGCAGGCCGAAGCGCTGACCAAGCAGCTCAACGACGAGTCGACGGACGCCGCCGCGGTGGCCACGGCGGCTCATCTGGAGCGCAAGCTCACGGGGTTGCGGCGGGCGCTGGACGCGCTGGAGCCGGGCACCGGGAGCACCTCCTCGGTGTCCTCGCAGAACTGACGCGTGCGCAGGCGGGATTGTCCGCCGTGACCGCGCGTCAGTTTCGCGCCTCTCCCGAAGCGACACGAACGGGTGAAGCCGTGGACACGCGTGTCCCCTGTCGTCTCCCCCGGTAACCTCACACCCATGGCCTCACGTCCCTCCGCAGCCAAGAAGCCGCCGCCCGCGAAGAAGGCGGCCGCGAAGGCTCCGGCGAAGAAGGCCGCCGCCAAGAAGGCTCCCGCGAAGAAGGCGCCCGTCAGGAAGGCCGCGGCCAAGAAGGTCGCGCCCAGACCGGCCCCCAGTCCCACCGGTGGCATCTACCGGCTCGTGCGTGCCGTCTGGCTCGGTGTGGCGCACGCCGTCGGCGCGGTGTTCCGGGGCATAGGGCAGGGTGCCAAGAACCTCGACCCGGCCCACCGCAAGGACGGTGTCGCCCTGCTGCTGCTCGGCATCGCGCTGATCGTCGCCGCGGGCACCTGGGCCGACCTCAAGGGCCCCGTGGGCGACCTCGTCGAGATCCTGGTGACCGGCGCCTTCGGCCGCCTCGACCTGCTCGTGCCGATACTGCTCGCCGTCATCGCCGTGCGGTTCATCCGGCACCCGGAGAAGCCCGAGGCGAACGGACGCATCGTCATCGGCCTGTCCGCGCTCGTGATCGGCGTGCTCGGCCAGGTCCACGTCGCGTGCGGCTCACCCGCGCGTGGCGACGGCATGCAGGCCATAAGGGACGCCGGGGGACTCATCGGCTGGGCCGTCGCGACCCCGCTGTCGTACGCCATGGGTGACGTGCTCGCCGTACCGCTGCTGGTGCTGCTCACGGTCTTCGGGCTGCTGGTCGTCACCGCCACCCCGGTCAACGCCATCCCGCAGCGGCTGCGGCTGCTCGGGGTGCGTCTCGGGATCGTCCGCGACCCGGCCGAGGACGAGTTCGGCTTCGCCGAGGACGACGAGCGCTACGAGGAGCAGTGGCGCGAGGCGCTGCCCGCGCGCCCGCGCGGCCGGCGCGCGCCGGCGCCCGAGGCGTACGACCCCGACGGTGCCGAGCAGGAGGCGCTCACGCGGCGCCGAGGCCGTCCGCGCCGCTCGGCGGTACCGCAGCCCGACATGGACCGGCCCAGGGACGCCGTGGACGTCGCCGCCGCGGCGGCCGCCGCCCTCGACGGAGCCGTGCTGCACGGCATGCCGCCGTCGCCGGTCGTCGCCGACCTCACCCAGGGCGTACGGGTGGGGGACCAGGAGGCGACCACCCCGACGCCCGTCCCGGCCGCCCGGCCGCAGCAGGACAAGCTCAAGAAGGACACCAAGCCCGAGCAGGAGGATTCCGGCCCGCAGAAGCCCAGGGCGGGCGTCCGCGACCTCACCAAGGCCCCGCCCTCCGAACCGCGCGACCTGCCCCCGCGCGCGGAGCAGCTCCAGCTCTCCGGCGACATCACGTACTCCCTGCCGTCGCTGGACCTGCTGGAGCGTGGCGGCCCCGGCAAGGCGCGCAGTGCCGCCAACGACCTCATCGTCGAGTCGCTGACGACGGTCTTCACCGAGTTCAAGGTGGACGCGAGCGTCACCGGCTTCACCCGGGGCCCGACGGTCACGCGCTACGAGGTCGAGCTCGGCCCCGCCGTGAAGGTCGAGCGGATCACCGCGCTGACGAAGAACATCGCCTACGCCGTCGCCAGCCCGGACGTGCGGATCATCAGCCCCATCCCCGGCAAGTCCGCGGTCGGCATCGAGATCCCCAACACCGACCGCGAGATGGTCAACCTCGGTGACGTACTCCGTCTGGCGGAGTCCGCCGAGGACGACGACCCGATGCTGGTGGCCTTCGGCAAGGACGTCGAGGGCGGCTACGTCATGCACTCGCTGGCGAAGATGCCGCACATGCTGGTCGCCGGCGCCACCGGCTCCGGCAAGTCGTCCTGCATCAACTGCCTGATCACCTCGGTCATGATGCGGGCGACCCCCGAGGACGTGCGGATGATCCTGGTCGACCCCAAGCGGGTCGAGCTGACCGCGTACGAGGGCATTCCGCACCTGATCACACCGATCATCACCAACCCCAAGCGGGCCGCCGAGGCGCTCCAGTGGGTCGTACGCGAGATGGACCTGCGCTACGACGACCTGGCCGCCTACGGCTACCGGCACATCGACGACTTCAACAAGGCCGTGCGCGAGGGCAAGGTCAAATCGCCCGAGGGCAGCGAACGCGAGCTCCAGCCCTACCCGTACCTGCTGGTCATCGTGGACGAGCTCGCCGACCTGATGATGGTCGCGCCGCGGGACGTCGAGGACGCGATCGTGCGCATCACGCAGCTCGCGCGCGCGGCCGGCATCCACCTGGTGCTCGCCACGCAGCGGCCGTCGGTGGACGTCGTCACCGGCCTGATCAAGGCGAACGTGCCGTCACGCCTGGCATTCGCCACGTCCTCGCTGGCCGACTCGCGGGTCATCCTCGACCAGCCCGGCGCCGAGAAGCTCATCGGCAAGGGCGACGGGCTGTTCCTGCCCATGGGCGCCAACAAGCCCACCCGTATGCAGGGCGCCTTCGTCACCGAGGAGGAGATCGCGGGCGTCGTCCGGCACTGCAAGGACCAGATGACGCCCGTTTTCCGGGACGACGTCGTCGTGGGCACCAAGCAGAAGAAGGAGATCGACGAGGACATCGGGGACGACCTCGACCTGCTGTGCCAGGCGGCCGAACTGGTCGTCTCCACGCAGTTCGGGTCGACGTCCATGCTCCAGCGCAAGCTGCGTGTCGGCTTCGCCAAGGCCGGGCGGCTGATGGACCTGATGGAGTCCCGGAACATCGTCGGACCGAGCGAGGGTTCCAAGGCTCGTGACGTTCTTGTGAAGCCTGACGAGCTGGATGGCGTGCTCGCGCTGATCCGGGGGGAGTCTGAAGGGTAGGAAGCGCGACACGGTGGTCGCCGCACGGGGCGTTACGGCAATCGGGTCCGGATCGTGACTCACCCGTAAGGGATCATCGAGCAACCGTTTCCCTTCGGCGTACGTCAAGTTGAGCGAAGCGACAAGCAGCGACCCCACCATCGGAATGTCGGGCCATTCCGATGGCGTACAAAGTGACACCGCCCGGTTGCCCCACCCTTTTGGTACCCCCCTAGACTGAACTTCCAGCACAGGCGGCTACACGCTCGAAAGGCGCCCCCGTGTCCATCGGCAACTCCCCTGAAGACGAGCGTCCGTTCGAAAACGAGCACGTCGAAGCAGACCGCGAGGAAGCCCGCCCCTCCATCGGCCATGTCCTGCAGCAGGCTCGTATCGCCGCCGGGCTGACCGTCGACGACGTCAGTAGCGCCACCCGGGTCCGCATGAACATCGTGCACGCGATCGAGGCGGACGACTTCGCCCCCTGTGGTGGGGACGTCTACGCCCGTGGGCACATCAGGACCCTGGCCAAGGCCGTCCACCTCGACCCCGGGCCGCTGCTCGCCCAGTACGGCGACGAGCACGGCGGGCGGCCGGCGCCGACCCCGGCGGCTCCCCTCTTCGAGGCGGAACGCATCCGTCCGGAGCGGCGGGGCCCCAACTGGACCGCCGCCATGGTCGCCGCGATCGTCGCGGTGATCGGTTTCGTCGGCTTCACCATGTTCCAGGGCGGCGACGACAACGCCAACGAGGCGAACGTGGCCGAGGGCTCCACGCCCAGCGACTCCGCCTCCCCGACCACCAAGACCAAGAAACCCGCCGACGCCGAAGCCGAGCCCTCGGACAGTGCCATCGCCGCCGCGCCGCAGGACAAGGTGACGGTCCGCGTGGCCGCCGCCGACGGCCGCAGCTGGATCGCCGCCAAGGACCACAACGGCCGGATGATCTTCGACGGCGTCCTCAAACAGGGCGACACCAAGACCTTCCAGGACAGCTCGAAGGTCCAGCTCGTCCTCGGGGACGCCGGCGCGATCGACCTCTTCGTCAACGGCAAGAAGATCGAAGAGGACTTCCAGCCCGGGTCCGTCGAACGCCTGACGTACACGAAGGGCGATCCCGAAGCCGGGTGATCGGACCGAAAGGTCCAGTTGATGCGGGGTTGGCCGGGAAACGGCCAACCCCGTCGACATGGGGTGTCAGCGGGACGAAGTAGTCTTGAGCCCATGCCTGAACGCCGTACCGTCGCACTCGTCACCCTTGGCTGCGCCCGTAACGAGGTGGACTCGGAGGAGCTCGCAGGCCGTTTGGAGGCGGACGGCTGGCAGCTCGTGGAGGACGCCGAGCAAGCGGACGTCGCCGTCGTGAACACCTGCGGCTTCGTCGAAGCCGCCAAGAAGGACTCCGTCGACGCCCTCCTCGAAGCCAACGATCTCAAGGGGCACGGCAGAACCCAGGCCGTCGTGGCGGTGGGCTGCATGGCCGAGCGGTACGGCAAGGACCTCGCCGAGGCCCTCCCCGAGGCCGACGGTGTGCTCGGCTTCGACGACTACTCGGACATCTCCGACCGCCTGCAGACCATCCTCAACGGCGGCATCCACGCCGCCCACACCCCGCGCGACCGGCGCAAGCTGCTGCCGATCAGCCCGGCGGAGCGCCAGGAGTCGGCCACCTCGGTCGCCCTGCCCGGGCACGGACCGGCCGAGCCCGCCGTGGCGCCGGCGGATCTTCCGGAGGGTCTCGCTCCCGCATCGGGCCCGCGCGCGCCCCTGCGCCGCCGTCTGGACGGCTCCCCGGTCGCCTCGGTGAAGCTGGCCTCCGGCTGCGACCGCCGCTGCTCCTTCTGTGCCATCCCCTCCTTCCGCGGCTCCTTCATCTCCCGGCGCCCGAGCGACGTGCTCAACGAGACGCGCTGGCTGGCCGAGCAGGGCGTGAAGGAGATCATGCTGGTCTCCGAGAACAACACCTCCTACGGCAAGGACCTCGGCGACATCCGCCTCCTGGAGTCGCTGCTGCCCGAGCTCGCCGAGGTCGACGGCATCGAGCGCGTCCGCGTCAGCTACCTCCAGCCGGCCGAGATGCGGCCCGGCCTCATCGACGTACTGACCTCGACCCCGAAGGTCGCGCCCTACTTCGACCTGTCCTTCCAGCACTCCGCGCCCGGCGTGTTGCGCGCGATGCGCCGCTTCGGCGACACCGACCGCTTCCTGGAGCTGCTCGACACCATCCGGAGCAAGGCGCCGGAGGCGGGTGTCCGCTCGAACTTCATCGTCGGCTTCCCCGGCGAGAGCGAGGCCGACCTCGCCGAGCTGGAGCGGTTCCTGAACGGCGCGCGGCTGGACGCCATCGGCGTCTTCGGCTACTCCGACGAGGAGGGCACCGAGGCCGCGACCTACGACGACAAGCTCGACGAGGACGTCGTCGCCGAGCGCCTGGCCCACATCTCCCGCCTGGCCGAGGAGCTCGTCTCGCAGCGCGCCGAGGACCGGGTCGGCCAGACCGTACGGGTCCTCGTCGAGTCCGTCGACGAGGACGGCGTGTACGGCCGTGCCGAGCACCAGGCGCCCGAGACGGACGGCCAGGTGCTGCTCACGAGCGGCGCGGGTCTGCGTATCGGCCGTATGGTCGAGGCGAAGGTGGTCGGTACGGAGGGTGTCGACCTGGTGGCCGAGCCGCTGCAGGGCTCGCTCACGTCGCCTGCGTGGAGTGAGGAGGCGGGCAGATGACCGGTGTACCGGCATCCGCGGCGGGAGGCGCCTCCGGCGCGAGGAGGGCCGCGGCCGGTGCGGCCGCCATGACCTCGGCGGCCTCCGGCAAGGCTCCAGGAGCCGCGACCGCTCGGTCGGCCGAGGGCGCGGCGACCGGTACGGGACATGCCGGGGCGGCCGACGCGGGGCCCGGTGAGGCCGCAGGTGCAGGTCCCGGTGGGGCTCCGGACGCGGAACACGGCGGGGCTGCCGGTGCGGTGCCCGATGGGGGCGCCGGTGCGCTGCCCGGTGTCGGTGAGGCCCTCCTGGACGAGGACGCCGGTGTCGACGCCCAGGGTGAGGGGAAGACCCCGCGGGGCGGGAAGATCGCTGCCGCGGCCGTCAACCAGGCGAGCGTCTGGAACATCGCCAACCTCCTGACCATGCTCAGGCTGGTCCTCGTACCGGCCTTCGTGGCGCTGATGCTCGCCGACGGCGGCTACGACCCGGCGTGGCGCTCCCTCGCCTGGGCCGCCTTCGCGATCGCCATGATCACCGACCTGTTCGACGGTCATCTCGCACGCACGTACAACCTGGTCACGGACTTCGGGAAGATCGCCGACCCCATCGCCGACAAGGCGATCATGGGTGCGGCGCTGATCTGTCTCTCCGCGCTGGGCGACCTGCCGTGGTGGGTGACCGGCATCATCCTCGGCAGGGAACTCGGGATCACGCTGCTGCGTTTTCTGGTCATCCGGTACGGCGTCATTCCCGCCAGCCGCGGAGGCAAGCTGAAGACGCTCACCCAGGGCGTGGCCGTCGGCATGTACGTGCTGGCGCTGACGGGGTGGCTGGCGACCCTGAGGTGGTGGGTGATGGCCGCGGCGGTCGTGCTGACCGTGGTGACCGGACTCGACTATGTGAAACAGGCCATTGTCTTGCGCAGGCAGGGAATCGCCGAGCGCAAGGCCGCGTTGGAGGAGAAGGAAGCGTGAGTTCCACGGCCACCGACGTGGTGCGACTACTCACAGTGAAGGGCGAGACGCTCGCCGTCGCGGAGTCGCTGACCGGTGGCCTCGTAGCGGCGGAGATCACGTCGATCCCCGGAGCGTCCAAGGTCTTCCGCGGCTCCGTGACCGCGTACGCCACCGAGCTGAAGCACGACCTGCTCGATGTCGACGCCGCCCTGCTGGCGACCCACGGAGCGGTGGACCCGCAGGTCGCAGCGCAGATGGCGGCGGGGGTGCGTAAGGCGCTCGGCACCGACTGGGGCATCGCGACCACTGGTGTCGCGGGCCCCGAGCCGCAGGACGGGCAGCCCGTGGGCACGGTCTTCGTCGCTGTGGACGGACCGGTTGCGGCGGATCCCGGTTCTGCCGGCGGCGGAAAAGTGGAGGCTCTGCGGTTGAACGGCGGCCGCGCGGAAATTCGTAGAGAGAGTGTACGGAGCGTACTCGCACTGCTCCTGAAGGGGCTTGCGGGCGAACAGACTGGGAATGAGCGGGCACAGGATACGGAACGGAACGGGGGGTTTTGATGTTTGCAGCCCTGAGTGAACACGACATCGCTCCCCGCACGGCCGCGGCGCAAGGCGGTACGGTGGGGCGTAATGGATGCGGCTACGCGGTCCGAGGAGGGAGCCACCGATGATTCTGCTCCGTCGCCTGCTGGGTGACGTGCTGCGTCGGCAGCGCCAGCGCCAGGGCCGTACTCTGCGCGAAGTCTCCTCGTCCGCCCGAGTCTCACTCGGCTATCTCTCCGAGGTGGAGCGGGGGCAGAAGGAGGCTTCCTCCGAGCTGCTCTCCGCGATCTGCGACGCGCTGGACGTACGGATGTCCGAGCTCATGCGGGAAGTGAGCGACGAGCTCGCCCTCGCCGAGCTGGCCCAGTCTGCAGCGGCCACCCCCAGCGAGCCTGTACCCACGCCGGTTCGCTCGATGCTGGGTTCCGTCTCGGTGACCGGTGTGCCACCGGAACGGGTGACCATCAAGGCGCCCGCCGAAGCGGTGGACGTCGTCGCCGCGTGAGGCATCGCGCCTGCGCGGCATGAGTCGAACGGCGCCTACCGGGCGCTGAGAAGTGGTGAGGCCCCGGCCGGGCCTCTCCGGGAGATCCGGAGAGGCGTCGCCCGGGGTTTTCGCTTGCCTGGGGCGCCGGGGCTCTTGCCTGCCCAAGCGCCGCGGTCTTCGCCTGCTCGGGCACCGTGTTTTCGCTTGTGCCGGCCCGGCTGAGCCGTCACGCGTGTGCTGTGTCCGCTTTGTGTGCGTTTGCCGGTGTGGCATACGGCGGTCATCGTTGAGGGGATGGCGGGGGGCAGTCCTCGGAGGTGCGGATGTACGTCGTGAAGAGCCCGTTGACGGACGCGAACCTGAAGACCGTGTCCGAGGCGCTGCAAGGTGCCCTCGTCGATCTGGTGGATCTCGCCCTCGTGGCGAAGCAGATCCACTGGAACGTGGTGGGGCCGCGCTTCCGTTCCGTGCACCTCCAGCTCGATGAGGTCGTCGACACCGCGCGGAAGTACTCCGACACCGTGGCCGAGCGGGCCGCGGCCCTCGGCATCTCACCCGACGGGCGTGCCGCGACGGTGGCCGTCGGCAGCGGGATCGGCGTGACACCCGAGGGCTGGGTCGACGACACGACCGCCGTGGGAACGCTGGTCGATGCGCTGGGAGCGGTGATCGCGCGGATGCGGGAGCGGGTCGGGACGACCGGTGAGCCGGATCCGGTGAGCCAGGACATCTTCATCGGGATCACGGCGGACCTGGAGAAGCATCACTGGATGTTCCAGGCCGAGAACGGGTGACGGAAGCGGGCGCGGGCGCGGGCGACGGTCCGGGCGGGTCAGGCGAGCCCGGTGGGTCCGGCGAGCCAGGTGAGCCGGGTGGGCTTCGTGGGTCTGCCGGGACGGTTGCCCCGGCTCGTTTCGGAGAGCTGCGCGGTGCTCCCGTGTGCCTCTGGTGCGCCCTGTCCGTGGGTCCGCGCAGCGGCATAGCGTCGGGCCGGAGGTGGCGGCCGTGGCGGGGATAGCGGGCTGGGGGAGCCGGCGCTGGGGGGCTCGCGGGGCCGCGCTGGGGCTGGGGGCGCTGTGGTGGTGGGCAGTGCTCCGGCTGCTGACCGTGCCCGAGGCGGGAGTGCTGGAAGCGGCTGTCGTGGCCGGGGGGTGGGGGCTGAGTGTGCTGCCCGTGCACTGTGTGCCCAAGCGGGAGGCCCCGGGGGTTGTGGGGGCGGGGCGGCTGCGGAGGATCTGGCGGGCCGGGCGTGAAGGGGCGGCGGGGGTCAAATCGGGGGAGGTGTAGGGGGGCGTGAGGGGCCGTTTTTCCTTGCAGGGAGGGGTGATCGGCGGGGGCGTCTCACCATGGCATGGCCACGCCCCCGTTGGGGCGGAGGATCTGGCCCGTGGTGAAGGCCGAGGCGTCGGAGGCCAGGTGGAGGATCGCGTGGGCGATGTCCTCGGGCCGTCCCACACGGCCCAGGGGTGACATGCGGGCCATGACGGACTCCGTGTGCGCCTGGGACGCGCTGTCGTGCCGGTCGGTCATCGGCGTACGGATCCAGCCAGGAGCGACCGCGTTGACGCGGATGCCGTGCCGGCCCAGCTCCGTCGCGAGGGTCTTCGTCAGCTGGACCACCGCTGCCTTGGCCGCGCCGTAGCAGAGCAGGCCGGCGCCGCCGGTGTCGACGGCGCCCGAGGCCATGGTGACGATGCTGCCCCGGGTGCCGTGGGCGATCATCAGGCGGGCCGCCTCCTGGCAGGCGTACAGCACTCCCTTGAAGTTCACGTCGAGCACGCGGTCGAGGTCCTCGTCCCGGGTCTCCAGCACCGGGCTGCTGTGCATGATCCCGGCGACCGCGGCCAGGGCGTCCAGGCGCTCGCAGGAGGTGAGGGCCTGCTTCAGGCCCGGCCGGTCGGTGACGTCGAGAACGTGGGTGCGGGCGGTGCCGCCGCTGCCCTCGACCAGGGCCGCTGTCTCGTGCAGGCCCCCGGCGTCACGGTCGGCGCAGTGCACCGTCGCGCCCGCCTGGGCGAGCAGGAGGGCCGAGGCACGGCCGATGCCGCTCGCCGCGCCGGTGACGAACACCGTGCGGCCGGTGAGGTCGTACGCCGTGACAGGCATACAGGGACCGTACGAGCGTTTCTGACGGGTCGTCAATCACTGCGGCGGTGCCGGGTGGTGGCCGGGGCTGGGCCCGGTTGGCAGGTGGGGCACCAGTAGGTGGGGCGTTCGCGGGAGCCGTCGCCCTGGTCCGCGACGCGGATCGAGGTGCGGCACCGCAGGCAGGGGCGGGGAGCGCGGCCGTAGACGAAGAGGTCCTGGCCGCGGCGGCCCGTCGTGCTGCGGATCGGCCGGTCGCGGTTGGCCTCCAGCAGTTTCTTCGCGAGCGCGGGCAGCTTCTCGGCCCGGATGGCGGGCAGGGCGCCGGCCGGGAGCCAGGGGGTGACACCGAGCAGGAAGCAGAGCTCGCTCTTGTAGACATTGCCGATGCCCGCGAGGTTTCGCTGGTCGAGCAGGGCCTCGCCGAGTTCGCGGGCGGGGTCCTGGAGGATGTTGGCGAGCGCCTGGCCGGGGTCCCAGTCCGGGCCGAGGAGGTCGGGGCCGAGATGGCCGACCGCGCGATGCTCGTCGGCCGTGCGCAGCAGTTCCAGGACGGGCAGCCGGTAGCCGACGGCCGTGCGGTCGGTGTTGCCGAGGATCGCGCGGATCTGATGGCCCGGACCGCCGCTCCAGCGCTGGCCGTTCCCGTACACCTTCCAGGAGCCGTCCATCCGCAGGTGCGAGTGGAGGGTCAGGCCGCCCTCGATGCGGGTGAGGAGGTGCTTGCCGCGCGCGGTGACGTCCAGTACCGCCCGACCCGTGAGATCGGCCGTGGCGAAGCGGGGCACCCTGAGGTCGCTGCGGGTCAGCGTCCTGCCCGCGAGGGCGTCGTCCAACCGTCTCGCGGCCTGCCAGACCGTGTCACCTTCGGGCATGGGTCAAGGGTGGCACGAACGCCGCACACCCGGCCGGAGCGACGGTGGCCGGCCGGCCCTCATGCACGCAGGCGCAGTCCCCGGGGGGTCGCGATGAACCCTGCTCCTTCCAGAAGGGTGCCGATGGGGGAGGTGAGGGCCTGGGCGCCGTTGACGCGCTCCACCGTGACCGTGCCGAGGGAGCCCGCGCGGGCCGCCGCGGCGAGGGCTTCGGCGGCACTGTGCAGCCGGGGGTCGCCGGCGGGATCGCCGTCCGGGTGGGCGGGCCAGGCCAGCAGGGTCTTGCCGCCGCGCTCCATGTAGAGCGTCAGCTCACCGTCGACCAGGACCACCAGGGAGCCCGCCTTACGGCCCGGCTTGTGCCCGGCGCCGCTAGGTGGTTCGGGCCAGGGCAGGGCGGCGCCGTACGCGTTCGCCGGGTCGGCGGCGGCGAGGACGACGGCCCGTGAAGCGCCGTCGGGGCGGCTGTGGCGGCCCGTGAAGCCCTGGTCGTACCCGGCGCGACCGCCGTTCTGCCAGGACGGGGCGGCCTGCGGGGGGTGGTCGCGTGGCGAGACCCACTCACCCGGGGACGGCTTCGGGATGTCGTACGAGGGGACCATGTCGGGAAAGACGTCGGGGCCGGGGTCGCCGGTGTGGTCGTGGGAGGCAGCGGGATCGTCGTCCGGGGCGGCGAAGTCATGAGCGGGGAACGGGTCCGGCTCCGGGCCGGGGGGCGGGCCGGGCAGGTCGGCGCCGCGGTCCCGGGCGTTCGACACCGCGCGCAGGCGGTCCACCGCGCCGTCCATCGCGAACTGTGCGGCGCCCAGGCCCTCCACCACATAGCCGCGTCGGGCCTGCCCGCTCTCCTCGAAGACGGACAGGACCCGGTACGTCGCCGAGAAGCCGCCCTCTACGCCCTCCGCCGAGACCGCGCCCCTGGTGACCACGCCGTGCCGGTCGAGGAGAGTGCGGGCGAGCGCGTGGGCCCGCACGGTGGGGTCCGGTTCGTGGGCCGGGAGCAGCGACCAGCGGCCGGCCACCGTCGGCGGGCCGGAACGGGACGAGGCGCGGGCCGCGGCCGTCAGGGAGCCGTAGCGGCCGCGCGGGACGGAGCGCTTGGCGCGGTGGGCCGTCGAGCCGGCGGTGCGGCCCGAGCCGAGCAGGGAGCGCATCGGGGTGAGTGTGTCGTTCGTCAGGCGGCCGGACCAGGCGAGGTCCCAGAGAGCGTCGGCCAGTTGGGGATCGCCGGCCTCGGGATGGGTGGTGGCGCGGACCTGGTCGGCGATCTGGCGGAAGAACAGGCCGTAGCCGCCGGAGAGGGTGTCCAGGACGGACTGGTGCAGGGCGGTCAGCTCCAGGGGGTGCGGGGGCGGCAGGAGCAGGGGGGCCGCGTCCGCCAGATAGAGGGAGACCCAGCCGTCCTTGCCGGGGAGGGAGCCCGCCCCCGCCCAGACCACCTCTCCGGCCGCGGTCAGCTCGTCCAGCATCGCCGGGGTGTAGTTCACGACCCGGGAGGGCAGCACCAGCTTCTCCAGGGCGGAGGCCGGCACTGACGCGCCCTGGACCTGCTCGATGGCCCGGACCAGCCCGTCGATGCCGCGCAGGGAGTGCCCCTTGCCGATGTGCTGCCACTGGGGGAGGAACTGGGCCAGCGCTGCAGGCGGCACCGGCTCCAGCTCGTGCCGCAGGGCCGCCAGGGAGCGACGGCGCAACCGGCGCAGCACGGCCGCGTCGCACCACTCCTGGCCGATCCCGGCCGGGTGGAACTCGCCCTGGACGACCCGGCCCGCCGCGGCGAGCCGCTGGAGGGCGCCCTCGGTGACGGCGACGCCCAGGCCGAAGCGCGCGGCGGCCGTGGCAGAGGTGAACGGGCCGTGGGTGCGGGCGTAGCGGGCGAGGAGGTCGCCGAGAGGGTCCTTGACGGGCTCCATGAAGGCTTCCGGGACGCCGACCGGGAGGGCGGTGCCCAGCGCGTCGCGCAGGCGGCCCGCGTCCTCGATCGCCGCCCAGTGGTCCGCGCCCGCGACGCGGACCCGGATGGCGCGGCGGGCACCGGCGAGTTCCTGCGCCCACTGCGGCTCGGCGCCCCGCTCGGCGAGCTCCGCGTCGGTGAGGGGGCCGAGGAGGCGCAGGAGGTCCGCGACGCCCTCGGCGTCCTTGGCGCGACGGTCCTCGGTGAGCCACTGCAGCTCCCGCTCCAGCTCGGTGAGCACCTCCGCGTCGAGCAGCTCGCGCAGCTCCGCCTGGCCCAGCAGCTCGGCCAGCAGCCGCGAGTCCAGCGACAGGGCGGCGGCGCGGCGCTCGGCCAGCGGGGAGTCGCCCTCGTACAGGAACTGGGCGACGTAGCCGAAAAGGAGGGAGCGCGCGAAGGGGGACGGTTCGGCGGTGGTCACCTCGACCAGGCGCACCTTGCGGGACTCCAGGTCGCCCATCAGCTCGACGAGACCGGGCACGTCGAAGACGTCCTGGAGGCACTCGCGGACCGCCTCCAGGACGATCGGGAACGAGCCGAACTCGCTCGCCACCTGCAGCAGCTGCGAGGCGCGCTGCCGCTGTTGCCACAGTGGGGTGCGCCTGCCCGGATTGCGGCGCGGGAGCAGCAGCGCACGGGCGGCGCACTCGCGGAATCGGGAGGCGAACAGGGCCGAGCTGCCCACCTGGTCGGTGACGACCTGGTCGACCTCGCCCTTGTCGAAGACGACGTCCGCCGCGCCCACGGGGGCCTGCTCGGCGTCGTACTCCCGGCCCATCGTGACCGGCTCCTGGTCCAGCAGGTCCAGGCCCATGAGGTCGGCGTCCGGCAGGCGCAGCACGATGCCGTCGTCGGCGTGCATGACCTGCGCGTCCATGCCGTACCGCTCGGACAGCTTGGCGCCGAGCGCGAGCGCCCAGGGGGCGTGCACCTGGGCGCCGAAGGGGGAGTGCACGACCACGCGCCAGTCGCCGAGCTCGTCACGGAAGCGCTCCACGACGATCGTCCGGTCGTCCGGGATGTGACCGCAGGCCTCACGCTGCTCGTCCAGGTACGACAGCACGTTGTCCGCCGCCCACGCGTCCAGCCCGGCGGCGAGGAGACGCAGGCGCGCGTCCTCCTCGGGCAGTGACCCGACCTCGCGCAGGAACGCGCCCACCGCCCGGCCCAGTTCCAGCGGTCGGCCCAGCTGGTCTCCCTTCCAGAAGGGCAGCCGGCCCGGCACGCCCGGGGCGGGGGAGACCAGGACGCGGTCGCGGGTGATGTCCTCGATGCGCCAGGAACTGGTGCCGAGGGTGAAGACGTCGCCCACGCGGGACTCGTAGACCATCTCCTCGTCGAGCTCGCCGACCCGGCCGCCGCCCTTCTTGGGATCGGTGCCCGCCAGGAAGACGCCGAAGAGGCCGCGGTCGGGGATCGTGCCGCCGGAGGTGACGGCGAGGCGCTGTGCGCCGGGGCGGCCGGTGATCTCGCCGGTGACCCGGTCCCACACCACGCGCGGGCGCAGTTCCGCGAACGCGTCGGACGGGTAGCGGCCCGCCAGCATGTCGAGGACCGCCGTGAAGGCCGACTCGGGCAGCGAGGCGAAGGGGGCGGCCCGGCGGACGGCGGCGAGGAGATCGTCGAACTGCCAGGTGTCCAGGGCCGTCATGGCGACCACCTGCTGGGCGAGGACGTCCAGGGGATTGGCCGGGACCTTGAGCGACTCGATCGAGCCGGTGCGCATGCGCTCGGTGACCACCGCCGCCTGTACGAGGTCGCCCCGGTACTTCGGGAAGACCACCCCGGTGGAGACCGCGCCCACCTGGTGCCCCGCCCGGCCGACGCGCTGCAGGCCGGAGGCGACCGAGGGCGGTGACTCCACCTGCACGACCAGGTCGACCGCACCCATGTCGATGCCCAGTTCGAGACTGGACGTGGCCACGACCGCGGGCAGACGGCCGGCCTTGAGGTCCTCCTCGACCAGGGCCCGCTGCTCCTTGGACACCGAGCCGTGGTGGGCGCGGGCGATGACCTGGGGAGCGCCCTGGGCCGCTCCCGAACCGCCCATGAGCTCGGCCGGGGAGTGGTGCTCGTCGAGGGGCTCGCCCGTGGCCCGTTCGTACGCGATCTCGTTCAGCCGGTTGCAGAGGCGTTCCGCGAGGCGGCGGGAGTTGGCGAAGACGATCGTGGAGCGGTGGGACTGGACGAGGTCGGCGATCCGCTCCTCCACATGCGGCCAGATGGAAGGGCGCTCGGCGCCCTCCTGGCCGTCCGCGACCGGGGAACCGCCCAGCTCGCCCAGATCCTCGACCGGGACGACCACGGACAGGTCGAACTCCTTGCCGGACTCCGGCTGGACGATCTCCACCTTGCGGCGGGGGGAGAGGAAACGGGCCACCTCGTCCACCGGGCGGACCGTCGCGGACAGGCCGATGCGGCGGGCGGGCTTCGGCAGGAGGTCGTCCAGCCGCTCCAGAGAGAGCGCGAGGTGGGCGCCGCGCTTGGTGCCGGCGACCGCGTGCACCTCGTCGAGGATCACCGTCTCCACACCCGCCAGTGCGTCGCGCGTGGCGGACGTCAGCATCAGGAACAGCGATTCCGGGGTCGTGATGAGGATGTCCGGCGGGCGGGTCGACAGGGCGCGGCGCTCGGCGGCGGGGGTGTCACCCGACCGGATGCCCACCTTGACCTCGGGTTCGGGCAGGCCGAGGCGTACCGACTCCTGCCGGATGCCCGTCAGCGGGCTGCGCAGGTTGCGCTCGACGTCCACCGCCAGGGCCTTCAGCGGGGAGACGTACAGGACACGGCAGCGCTTCCTGGGGTCGGCGGGGGGAGGCGCCGAGGCCAGTTGGTCCAGGGCGGCCAGGAATGCTGCCAGGGTCTTGCCGGAGCCGGTCGGGGCCACGACCAGCACGTCCGAGCCCTCTTGGATGGCCTGCCACGCACCGGCCTGCGCCGAGGTGGGCGCGGAGAAGGCACCCGTGAACCAGGCTCGGGTCGCGGGGGAGAAGCCGTCCAGGGCTCGGTGCGCATTGCTGGGCATGCGTCCATCGTGCACCTCGGCACTGACAACGGGGCCTCGACGCCTCCTGGCCTGCCGTTTCGCCGCGAGTGCGGCCGCCGACGGGCCGGGGGAGGCCAGGGGCGGCCAGGGTCATGGGTGTACGGACGAGCCGGGCCGACGGGGGTGGGCCGGGGCGGCCGAGGCCCCGGACAATGGGCGTATGAACGAGCGCGCACGGCACTGGCAGTACGACGAGCTGCCCGGAGTCGATCTGCTGCGGGCCCGCTACGTGCACAAGACCTTCGTGCGGCACACGCACGAGAACTTCGTGATCGCCGCCATCGCCGACGGCGTGGAGGTGTTCCACCACGGCGGGGGCGACCAGTACGCGGGAGCCGGGGCTCTCGCGCTGGTGAATCCCGATACACCCCACACCGGACGGGCCGGGGTGCCCGAAGGGTGGCGGTACGGAGCCGTGTACCCGCCGCCCGACGTGGTCGCCGAGATAGCGGCCGAGACGACCGGGCTGCGCGGGACACCGGGATTCGTCAGCCCGGTGGTGGACGACCCCTACGCCGCGTCACTGGTGCACCAGGTGCTGCGGGCCGCCGACGAGGGCAACGCGCTGGCCGCGGACACCCTGCTGCGGGTCGCCGTGACCAGGCTGCTGCGGTTGAACGGCGGGCCCCTGCCACGGCGGGAGGTGCGGACGGCGGGAGCCCGCATCGCGGCACGCGCGCGTGGTGTGCTGGAGGAGCGGATGGCATGTCCGCCGACCCTGGAGCGGCTGGCGGCCGACCTCGGGACAAGCCCGTTCGCCCTGCTGCGGGCTTTCCGGAACACCTACGGGATGCCGCCTCACGCCTGGCTCACGGACGCGCGGGTACGGCGGGCGCGGCGGCTGCTGGACACGGGGACGGCTCCCTCCGAGGCCGCCCTGGCGGTCGGGTTCACCGACCAGCCGCATCTCAACCGGCATTTCAGCCGGATGGTCGGCGTGCCTCCCGGGGCCTATCAGCGGGAGCGCAAGAACGTACAAGACCTCGGCTAGCCGCGGCCCGTAGCGTGCGGGCGTGGCAGATCCAACAGTTCTCGAAGACGCAGACATCGGTGGGAAGACGGATCGGGCGGTCGTGCGCGACGCCCTTGGCGTCGGGGTGGCCGTCGGGCTGTCCGGCTTCGCCTTCGGCGTGACATCGGCCGGCAGCGGACTCACGCTGCTCCAGACGTGCACGCTCAGTCTCCTGGTGTTCACCGGGGCGTCCCAGTTCGCCCTCGTGGGGGCTCTCGCGGCCGGGGGAAGCCCGTTCACGGCCGCCGCCGGCGCCTTCTTCCTGGGCGTGCGGAACGCCTTCTACGGCCTGCGTCTGTCGCAGTTGCTGGCCCTCCCGCGCCTGGTGCGGCCGTTCGCCGCGCAGTGGGTGATCGACGAGACGGCCGCCGTCACACTCGCCCAGCCCACCCGGCGTGCCGCGCGGCTCGGGTTCGCCGTGACCGGACTATGCCTCTACATCCTGTGGAACCTCACCACGCTGCTCGGTGCCCTGGGCGCAGAGGCCATCGGCGACACCGACGCGTGGGGACTGGACGCCGCCGGGCCCGCGGTGTTCCTGGCGCTGCTCGCGCCGATGCTGAAGACCGGCAGCGAGCGGGCCGTCGCCGCGCTCGCCGTGCTGCTGGGGCTCGGGCTGCTGCCCGTGCTGCCCGGCGGAGTGCCGGTGCTGCTGGCCGCGCTGGCGGCGCCGGTGGTGCTGTGGGCGGACGGCCGGCGCAACGGACGGGGGGACGCGCGGTGAACGTCTGGATCGCGATCGGGACGACCGCCCTCGGGTGCTACGCCGTCAAGCTGGCGGGCCTCCTCGTGCCCGCGGGGGCCCTCGAGCGGCCCCTCGTCAAGCGTCTCGCCGCCCTGCTGCCCGTCGCCCTGCTGGCGGCCCTCACGGCCCAGCAGACCTTCGCCGACGGGCAGTCGCTGGTGCTGGACGCGAGGGCCGCCGGACTCGCCGCCGCCGCCGTGGCGCTGGTGCTGCGCGCCCCGTTCCTCCTCGTCGTGGCCGCGGCCGTGCTGGTGACCGCGGGGGTCCGGGCCCTGGGAGCGGGCTGATCAGTCGATGACGCGGCCGTACGCGCTGAGCACCCGCAGCGCCTCGATCGTCACGAGCGGGCGGGCCTCCAGGGCGGGAGCCGGGGCCCAGTGGCGCCACCGGACGGGCCAGCCGCCGTCCTCCTGCTGCTGCGCCGCGAGGTGGTCCAGGGACCGGGCCATCTCGTCGTCCGTGAACCACGCGCGCGCGAGCGAGCGCGGTGTCCGCGCGTAGTCGTACGGGAAGTGGTGCTCCGCCGGGGCGTAGCCGGGAGAGACCGGGTAGGAGTCCAGGCCGTCGGGGTCCAGGGCCGCGAGACGGTGCTTGCGGACCAGGCGGCCGAGACGTTCGGCGGCCGCCTGCGCACGCGGGCGGTCCGGTGCGGAGTCCAGGAAGACCACGGCGGCCTCGATCTCGTAGGGGTGCGACGTCTCCAGGGACTCGACCGCCCGCCAGCAGAAGTCCGTGGCCCGGAAGAGCCAGGCGTGCCACACCTCGTTGCGGTGCAGCAGGCCCACCACCGGCCCGGTGGCCAGCAGGTCGCTGGGCGGGTCGTCCACCACCGTCACGAAGGGGGCCGTGGGGTAGTCGCGCTGGCTGGGGTGGATCGCCGGGAGGGCGCCGTCCGCGGTCGAGACGGACGTCAGGTAGCGGCACATGCGTTCCACCCGCTGGCCGGCGCAGCGTCCGACCGCGTCCAGTACGCCCAGCGCGTGCGCGGTGTGCAGCGGCTGGCTGACCGGGCCGCGCAGGTCGGGCTCCAGCGCGTGGCCGTACCCGCCGTCCTCGTTGCGGTAGGCGTCCAGGGCGGTCTCCACCGGATCTGCGGCGGCGCCCCGGAAGTGGTGGGCGAAGCGGCGCTGCTCGAGCACGCGCGCGGTGAGCCAGACGAAACGCTCCGCGCGTGTGACGGGGCTGTGCGGCGGGGGCGTCGGGGGGAGTTCGGTAGCTCCGGTTTCGGCCATGGGTCAGACCGTAGGGCGCGAAGCGGCGCCGGCAGGCGGTCCCGGCTCAGGCCCACCCCCAGGGGCGGGATACTGGAGTCATGCGGTTGACGGTCTTCTGGCAGCGAATGGCGGAGCACTTCGGTCCTGGTTACGCCGAAAACTTCGCGCGCGACCACGTGATGTCCGAGCTCGGCGGGCGCACGGTGCACGAGGCGCTGGCGGCCGGCTGGGACGCCAAGGAGGTCTGGCAGGTGGTCTGCTCGGTGATGGACGTGCCCCGGGAGCGGCGCTGACCGTCGCCGGTGCGCCCCGGAGGCCGTCGGCTGAGGAGGCCGTCCGGCCTCCTCAGCCGACGGCGATGCCGGGCAGCTGGTCCGGGGGAGCACCCGCCGACCCGGCAGGACCCTCCCGGACGAGGCCGACCGGTCACGAAGATCGCAGCCGGGCAGACGGCCGTCGGTGGCGTGGGCGAGACTTGGACCGTGGCACCCACTGACGAGACCGGGCAGGCAGCCCAGCAGCCCTCAGCTTCCGGTACGACACCGCCTGTCCGGCCCCCGGTCGGCGGGGCCGGGACGAACGGCCGCATGCCGCGCTGGCTGCCCCGCGCCATGGTGCTCGCGCTCGCCCTCGTCGCGGTGTTCCAGTTGGGCAGCTGGGCCTTCCACCAGCTCACCGGTCTGCTGGTCAACATCCTCATCGCGTTCTTCCTGGCGCTCGCCATAGAGCCCGCGGTGAGCTGGATGGCCTCGCGCGGCCTGCGCAGAGGGCTCGCCGCGTTCATCGTCTTCATCGGCGTGATGATCCTGTCGGCAGGCTTCGTCACCCTGCTCGGTTCCGTCCTCGCGGATCAGCTCATCAAGCTGATCGAGGGCTTCCCCGAGTACCTCGACTCCGTCATCCACTGGATCAACACGCACTTCAACACCGACCTGAAGCGCGTCGACATCCAGGAGGGCCTGCTCCGCTCCGGCTGGCTGCGCAACTACGTCCAGAACAGCGCCACCGGCGTCCTGGACGTGTCGGCCCAGGTCATCGGCGGCCTCTTCCAGCTGCTCACGATCGCCCTGTTCTCGTTCTACTTCGCCGCGGACGGCCCGCGACTGCGCCGCGCGATCTGCTCGGTCCTGCCGCCCGCCCGCCAGGCGGAGGTGCTGCGCGCGTGGGAGATCGCCGTGAACAAGACCGGCGGCTACATCTACTCCCGCGGCCTGATGGCCATGATCTCCGGCGTGGCCCACTTCGTCCTGCTCCAGGCCCTGGGCGTGCCCTACGCGCCCGTGCTCGCCGTGTGGGTCGGGCTGGTGTCGCAGTTCATCCCCACCATCGGCACCTACCTGGCGGGTGCCCTGCCCATGCTGATCGCGTTCACGGTGGACCCCTGGTACGCGCTATGGGTGCTGATCTTCGTCGTGATCTACCAGCAGTTCGAGAACTACGTGCTGCAGCCCAAGCTGACCTCCAAGACCGTCGACATCCACCCCGCCGTCGCCTTCGGTTCGGTCATCGCCGGAACCGCCCTCCTCGGCGCGGTCGGCGCGCTGATCGCCATCCCCGCCGTCGCCACGCTCCAGGCCTTCCTCGGGGCGTACGTGAAGCGCTACGACGTCACGGACGACCCCCGGGTGCACGGCCACCGGTGGCGGGGAGACGGACCGGGCCTCCTCGCGCGCGCGAAGGGACTGTGGGAACGGCGCCGCGAGCCGCATCGGCCGGAGGGCCGGGGGCCCGGGCAGAACTCCTCCTGACCTGGCCGCCGGCGGGCTGACCGACCTTGCCGCCTGCGATCCGGCCAGGCCGCCGACGATCGGGCGGCAGCCTGCGCGAGGCATGGAGGTGGCCCTCGGGGGAAGGCCCGACAGCACGTGCCCGGACACGGAACGGACGGCACCGGCCGGGTTCCGGATGTGCCGCGTGGTGCGCTTGACACCAAAATCGAACATCCATTCCCATGGAGGCACCGGCGAGGCTCAACGAAGGGCATTTCGACGTACTTTGGGTAGAGAAGTGCCCGAGTTATCCACAGGCCGGACGTGCGTCGGGGCCCGTTGTCAGTGGCAGGCGTTAGCGTCTTTGACGTGAAGCGATCGACTCAAGCAAATCGGGTGGAACCCATGGCAGGAACCGACCGCGAGAAGGCCCTGGATGCCGCGCTCGCACAGATTGAACGGCAATTCGGCAAGGGCGCGGTCATGCGCATGGGCGACCGGGTGAACGAGCCCATCGAGGTCATCCCGACCGGGTCCACCGCCCTCGACGTGGCCCTCGGAGTGGGCGGCCTGCCGCGCGGCCGCGTCGTCGAGGTCTACGGACCGGAATCCTCCGGTAAGACCACCCTGACGCTGCACGCGGTGGCGAACGCGCAGAAGGCCGGAGGCCAGGTCGCCTTCGTCGACGCGGAGCACGCTCTCGACCCCGAGTACGCGAAGAAGCTCGGCGTCGACATCGACAACCTCATCCTCTCCCAGCCGGACAACGGCGAGCAGGCCCTGGAGATCGTGGACATGCTGGTCCGCTCCGGCGCTCTCGACCTCATCGTCATCGACTCCGTCGCCGCGCTCGTCCCGCGCGCGGAGATCGAGGGCGAGATGGGCGACAGCCACGTCGGTCTCCAGGCCCGCCTGATGAGCCAGGCCCTGCGGAAGATCACCAGCGCGCTCAACCAGTCCAAGACCACCGCCATCTTCATCAACCAGCTCCGCGAGAAGATCGGCGTGATGTTCGGCTCCCCCGAGACCACGACCGGTGGCCGGGCGCTGAAGTTCTACGCCTCGGTGCGCATCGACATCCGCCGCATCGAGACCCTGAAGGACGGCACGGAGGCGGTCGGCAACCGCACCCGCTGCAAGGTCGTCAAGAACAAGGTCGCGCCGCCCTTCAAGCAGGCCGAGTTCGACATCCTCTACGGCCAGGGCATCAGCCGCGAGGGCGGTCTGATCGACATGGGCGTGGAGCACGGCTTCGTCCGCAAGGCCGGCGCCTGGTACACCTACGAGGGCGACCAGCTCGGCCAGGGCAAGGAGAACGCGCGCAACTTCCTCAAGGACAACCCCGACCTGGCCAACGAGATCGAGAAGAAGATCAAGGAGAAGCTGGGCGTCGGCGTGCGCCCCGAGGAGCCGGCCGCCGAGCCGGGTACGGACGCCGCGGCCTCCGCACCGGCCGACCCGGCACCGGGTGTCCCGGCACCGGCACCGGCCAAGACCGCCAAGTCCAAGGCCGCCGCAGCCAAGAGCTGACCTGTGACACGGCGAACCGACTGGGCGGAGTACGAGTACGCCGCCTCCGGTGCCCCACGGGGGAGGGGCACCGGAGGTGACACGGGCTCGGCCGTGGACGAGGTGGACGGCTTCGGGGACACCCCACCCGAGGGCGGCCGGCTGTACGGAGACGGGGAGGACACCGGGCCGCACGAGGTCGGCTCATCCGCAGGCGGCTCGCGTGACGGCGGGCCGCGCGGCAGGCGCGGTCGTCGTCGGCGTGGCTTCGGTGAGGCGGCGGCCGACGCCGAGGACGGAGGTGCCCTCTCCTCGTCGAGGACCGAGCAGGAGGCACCCGAGGGAGACCCGGTCGAGCGGGCACGGGCGATCTGCCTGCGCCTGCTCACCGGGACCCCACGGACCCGCAAGCAACTCGCCGACGCCCTGCGCAAGCGGCAGATCCCGGACGACGCCGCCGAAGAGGTCCTCTCCCGGTTCGAAGAGGTAGGCCTCATCAACGACAGTGCCTTCGCGGAGGCCTGGGTCGAGTCCCGCCACCACGGCAGAGGGCTCGCCCGGCGTGCGCTCGCCCGGGAGCTGCGAACCAAGGGCGTCGACTCCACGCTGATCGACGAGGCGGTCTCCCAGCTCGACTCCGAGCAGGAGGAGGAGACCGCACGCGAGCTCGTCGCACGCAAGTTCCGCTCCACCCGCGGACTCGACCGTGACAAACGCCTCCGCCGCCTCGCGGGCATGCTCGCCCGTAAGGGCTACCCCGAGGGCATGGCCCTGCGGGTGGTCCGGCAGGCGCTGGAGGAAGAGGGAGAGGACACGGAGTTTCTCGAGGACGAGGGGGGCTGAGGGGGGGCGTATCGCCGATGGAACGAGGTCGGCGCCCCCGAAGCGGTTGCGTGGCCCCGCCGAGCAACTGCCGCCGCTTCCCCTGGCAGGACGCCGAGGCGGAACAGCGGCCCTGCCCGCACTGCGGCAGGCCCTCGCTCTCACTCCACCGGCAACCCCGCCGCTCGCCACGCCTGGAAGCCTCCGACCAGGTCCGTGGCCCGGTGCAGGCCCAGTTGGTGCAAGGACCGGGCCGCCAGGCTGGAGGCGTAGCCCTCGTTGCAGATCACGACGATGCGCAGGGAGTGGCTCGTGGCCTCGGGGAGACGGTGGCTGCCCTGGGGGTCCAGGCGCCATTCCAGTTCGTTGCGCTCGACGACCAGGGCGCCGGGGATGAGGCCGTCCCGATCGCGCAGGGCGGCGTAGCGGATGTCGACCAGGAGCGCGTCGCCGGCTTGGGCAGCCTCGTACGCAACCTGCGGTTCGATCCGCTCGTAGTCCGCACGGACACGGTCCAGCAACTCGTCGATGCCGACCGGCGGCCGGGTGTCACGGCTCGTCGGTCCGGGTGCGGCGCTCACTGCCAGTCCTCCGGTCGCTCGACCTGCTCGAGTCGCAGGATGGGGCCGCTGCGGCTGTAGCGGCGGATCTGTGGCAGAGGCGGGTAGTAGGCGTGGACGGAGATCGCGTGCCGGTCGGGGGACTCGTTGAGCACCTCGTGGACGTGGTGTCGGCCGAAGGCACGGCCCTGGCCGGCCCGCAGCCGGCGTTCCCGGTCCATGTCGTCGGTGAGTTCCAGGGTCTTCCAGCCGTCGGTGGGCAGCCGAGCCGCGAGGGAGTTCTCCTTGAGCTCGCCCGAAGCGGTCAGAAAGGCGCCGACCGAGTCGGCGTGGTCGTGCCAGCCGGTGCCCGTGCCGGGCGGCCAGCCGATCAGCCATGCTTCGCTGCCACCGGGCCCGTCCAGCCGCACCCATGTGCGGCCCTCCGGGTCGAGCGGCAGGGAGTCGATCAGCTCGGTGTCGGCGGCCGTGCGCCGCACGAAGTCGTAGAGGTCGGCCTGGGTGGGGGCCGGACCGGTGAAGACAGAGGGGGTGGCAGAAGGGGATACAGACACGGGTGCCGTCCTGAAGGTCCTGATGAGGGTTCGCGGGCGAGGCGCGGCAGCCGGCGGACAGAGCGCGGCGCGCGCACAAGGGAAGAGGAATGCGAATTCAGCAGGACGGGCGACACACGCAGCCCGCATAGCGGAGGAGGTCCATATGGACCCTCCGCCACAGGCGCACACAGGTGTCGGTCACGCACCGGAGTACACCATGGCCGACCGGACGGGTCAACTCACTGTCACCATGCGGACGCACTGTGACAGTGAGCACATCGCCCCGGGACCGGGCCCCGGGGGCCGACCTCAGCGGGGACCGGCCGAAGCACCGGCCTCTGCCTGCGCCTTCACCGGTCCGCCCACCGCGGCCTCCGCCGCGGCGTACAGATCGGCCGGGCGCACTCCGCCCAGCGCGGTGACGAGGTGACCGTCGGGACGCACCAGCAGCACCGTGTGCGCGGCCGCCCCCGGGTAACTTTCGGCGACGAGCAGTTCGGCGGGGTACGGCAGTGCCGTGACCGCCGCCGCGAGCTGCGGCATGATGCCCGCGCTGACCCAGTGCTTGCGCTCCCAGACACCGGTGCCCGGTGCGATCAGCACCACGAGCAGCGCACCGCGGCCGAGCCGGTCCCGCAGCCGCACGAAAGTGCCGTCCTCCGCGGTGACCCGTACGTCGGTGACCGGTGCCCCCAGTGGTGTGTCGACCGGGACCTCCCCTTCGAGGGGACGCGGTGCGAGCGGCGAGTCGGCGTACGTCCCCGGCGCGCCGAGCTGGCCCTGCCCCAGATGACCCCCGGTGAGCAGGGCGTCGTGGCCCCGGGACGAACCCGGGACGACGGCCCGCAGCCCGCCCCCGCCGCGCAGCAGCGGCAGTGCCTGGTCTGCGGCGCGGAGCCGGGCGGCGACGACCGCCCGGCGTTCCGTCTGGTAACTGTCGAGGAGCGCCTCGTGCGGCCCGTGGTGCCAGGCCAGGGCAAGCTTCCAGGCGAGGTTGTCGGCGTCCCGCAGCCCCTCGTCCAGGCCGTGCGTGCCCAGCGCGCCGAGCAGATGGGCCGCGTCCCCGGCGAGGAACACGCGGTCGGCGCGCCATCGGCGGGCCAGCCGGTGGTGGACCGTGTGGACTCCGGTGTCCAGCAGCTCGTACGGCAAGGTCGTGCCGCCCGCCCAGCCGGCCAGGGTCTCCCGGATGCGGGTGAGCAGCAGCTCGGGGGTGACCAGGTCCTTGCCGGGCGGCAGGAGCCAGTCCAGGCGCCAGACGCCGTCCGGCAGCGGCCGCGCGGTGACCTCGCCGGCCGAGGGCCCGGACATCCGCCACGGCGGCAGGCGGTGCAGCAACGCCTCGTCGTAAAAGGGCAGTTCCGTACGGAGCGCGGCGACGGCGTGACGTTCCACCGCCGTACGGCCCGGGAAGCGGATGTCCTGGATCTTGCGCACGGTCGAGCGGGGCCCGTCGCAGCCGACCAGGTAACTGCCGCGCCACCAGGTTCCCTTGGGGCCGCGGGTGTGGGCCGTGACCCCCGAGGGCTCCTGTTCGAGGCCGTCGAGGCGGCTGTCCACCGCCACCTTGACGAGCGGTTCGTCCGCGAGGGCGGCGCGCAGGGCGCCGGTCAGCACGTGCTGGGCGATGTGCAGGGGGGAGGGCTCGGCGTCGTCGAAAAAGACCTCGCGCATCACCTGCTTGCGCCGCACCGACCGCCATCCGGCCCAGTGCGCACCGGCCCGGGCGAGGGGCATGCCGGTCAGCCGTTCCATCAGGGCGGTGGTGTCCTCGCGCAGGACGACGGTGCGCGCCGCGCGGGGTTCGTCCTTGCCCGGGCCCTCGTCGAGGACGACGCACGGCACCTGCTGACGTGCCAGCGCCAGGGCGAGCGTGAGGCCGACGGGCCCCGCTCCGACGATGATCACCGGGTCCACGGCGTGGCGCCCCCTGCCCGCGGTGGTGTCCTGAGAGACGTAGGTGAACAGGAAGGTGGAGCAGGGTGCACGATCACAGAACGTATGCAACCCATTGCCGGTGCTTGCGTCAAGTGACCAGGGGCAGTGGCGATCATGCCACTGCCCCTGATGGTGTCACATGAGGTGACCGCGTGTCAGACGGTGCCTCCGGCGCCGGTCCCTGCCGTGCCTGCGATCTCTGCGTCGTTCGGGCCCACGACCGCGCCCGTCGACTTCTTGGCCCGCCGCAGCCGGCGTTCCAGCCAGCCGGCGAACGAGGTCAGGGCGAAGTTGAGCGCGATGAAGATCACGGACACGACGATGAGGCTTTGGATGATGTTCCCGCCGTAGTAGCCGCTCATCGTGCCCGCAGCGGCGAGCAACTCCGCGTAGGTCAGGACCGCGCCGCCGAGCGCGGTGTCCTTCACGATGACGACGAGCTGACTCACGATCGCCGGAAGCATCGCCGTGACCGCCTGCGGCAGCAGGATGAGGCGCATCAGCTGCCCCTTCCGCAGGCCGATCGCCATCGCCGCCTCGGACTGGCCCTTGGGCAGGGCCAGAATGCCCGCCCGGACGATCTCGGCGAGGACGGAGGCGTTGTACAGCACCAGACCGGTGACGACCGCGTACAGCGGACGGTCGTCGGAGCTCACGGCGGTGTACTCGGCGAACAGCGCGAGACCGAAGATCATCAGGACCAGCACGGGGATGGACCGGAAGAACTCGACCACGATCGCGGCCGGCACCCTGACCCAGGCGTGGTCCGACAGTCGGGAGATGCCGAGGACCGCGCCGAGCGGCAGCGCGATGATCATCGCCAGGGCCGCGGCCTTCAGCGTGTTCTGCAGACCCGGCCAGATGTACGTGGACCAGGCCTCGGTGTGGAAGAACGGCTCCCACAGGGGCCATTCCAGCTGGCCCTTGTCCTTGAGGGTCCCGATCACCCACCACAGCAGAGCCGCGACGGCGACCAGGAAGACCACCGTGAGGACGACGTTGCGCCGCTTGGCGCGAGGGCCCTGGGCGTCGTACAGAACGGAACTCATCGCTTCACCGCCACCTTCTTGCCCACCCAGCCGAGGATCAGACCGGTCGGCAGCGTCAGGACCACGAATCCGAACGCGATGATCGCGGAGATCAACAGCAGCTGAGCCTCGTTCTCGATCATCTCCTTCATCAGCACCGCCGCCTCGGCGACACCGATGGCCGCGGCCACCGTGGTGTTCTTGATCAGGGCGATCAGCACGTTGGCCAGCGGGACGACAGACGAACGGAACGCCTGCGGCAGCACGACCAGACCCAGCACCTGGTTGAAGCTGAGGCCGATCGCCCGGGCCGCCTCCGCCTGCCCGACCGGCACCGTGTTGATGCCGGAACGCAGGGCCTCGCACACGAAGGACGAGGTGTAGAAGATCAGCCCCAGGACGGCGAGCCGGAAGTTGATCGTCTCGACGTCGTCCGCGCCGAGGGAGATCCCCAGCGTCTGGTTCAGGCCCAGCGACGTGAACAGGATGATGACGGTCAACGGGATGTTCCGCACGATGTTGACGTACGCGGTCCCGAAGCCGCGCATCAGTGGCACGGGGCCGACGCGCATGGCGGCCAGCAGCGTGCCCCAGATGAGGGAGCCGACGGCGGACAGCACAGCGAGCTGCACTGTCGTCCAGAAGGCTCCCAGCAGGTCATAACCCTCAAGAAAGTCGAACACGATCTCCCGCGCTTCCGCGTATAGGGATGCCCGAGTGCGCCGCTCCGCGGAGCGGCGCCCCTTTCAGGCGTTGCCTCAGCTCTTGATGTCGCCGATCTTCGGCGCGGGCTCGTTCTTGTAGTTGGCCGGGCCGAGGTTCTTGTCCACGGCCTTCTGCCAGGCGCCGTCGGCGACCATTTCCTCGAGGGCCTTGTTGATCTTGGCCTTGAGGTCGCTGCCCTTCTTGACGCCGATGCCGTAGTTCTCGTTGGTCATCTTGAAGCCGCCGAGCTTGAACTTGCCCTTGAACTGGGCCTGGGCGGCGTAACCGGCGAGGATGGAGTCGTCGGTGGTCAGCGCGTCGACGGCACCGTTCTGCAGACCGGGCAGGCAGGCGGAGTACGTCGGGTACGGCTGGAGCTGCGCCTTGGGAGCCAGCTTGTCCTTGACGTTCTGCGCCGAGGTGGAGCCGGTGACCGAGCACAGCTTGGCGTTGTTCAGGTCCTTCGGCGACTTGATCTTGGTGTCGTCCGCACGAAGCAGAACATCCTGGTGGGCCAGCAGGTAAGGACCGGCGAAGTCGACCTTCTCCTGGCGCTCGGGGGTGATCGAGTAGGTCGCCGCGATGAAGTTGACGTCACCACGCTGGAGCATGGTCTCGCGGTCGGCGCTCTTCGCTTCCTTCCACTCGATCTGGTCCGCGTTGTAACCGAGCTTCTTCGCGACGTAGGTGGCGACGTCGACGTCGAAGCCGGCGTAACCCTGCGGGGTCTTCTGGCCGAGACCGGGCTGGTCGAACTTGATGCCGACCTTGATCGTCTTGCCGCCGCCGGAGCCGGAGTCGCCGCCGGTGCTGTTGTCGCCGCCGCACGCGGTGGCGGTCAGGGCGAGGGCGAAGACGGTGGCCGAGGCGGCGGTGACCTTGCGGAGCTTCATGATGAACATCCTTTGGCTGGTGAAGAGATGCGGGCCCTCAAGGGGCGGGCGGCACAGGGTGCGCGGCGGACGCGACCCGCGCCGTCAGTGGTGCAGGATCTTGGAAAGGAAGTCCTTGGCACGGTCGCTGCGCGGGTTGCTGAAGAACTGGTCGGGCGCAGCCTCCTCGACGATTCGGCCGTCCGCCATGAACACCACGCGGTTTGCGGCCGATCGTGCGAAACCCATCTCATGGGTGACGACGATCATGGTCATGCCGTCGCGGGCGAGCTGCTGCATGACCTCCAGCACCTCGTTGATCATCTCGGGGTCGAGCGCGGAGGTCGGCTCGTCGAAGAGCATCACCTTCGGCTCCATGGCCAGGGCCCGCGCGATGGCGACGCGCTGCTGCTGACCGCCGGAGAGCTGAGCCGGGTACTTCTCGGCCTGCGCGCCCACGCCGACCCGGTCGAGCAGGGCCCGGGCCCGCTCCTCGGCCGCCTTCTTGTCCTTCTTGCGGACCTTGATCTGGCCGAGCATCACGTTCTCGAGCACGGTCTTGTGCGCGAAGAGGTTGAAGGACTGGAAGACCATCCCGACATCGGCCCGCAGCCGGGCCAGCTCCTTGCCCTCGGCGGGCAGCGGCTTGCCGTCGATCGTGATCGAGCCGGAGTCGATCGTCTCCAGGCGGTTGATGGTGCGGCACAGGGTGGACTTGCCGGACCCGGAGGGTCCGATGACCACGACGACTTCACCGCGGGCGATCGTCAGGTCGATGTCCTGGAGTACGTGCAACGCGCCGAAGTGCTTGTTGACGCTCTTCAGGACGACCAGATCGCCGGTCGCGGCCACATCTTCCTTGGCCACCGATACTTCGGTCATCGCTCTCAGGCTCCGTCCTCCTCGGTTTCGGAGGACAGTAGTAACCCTCTACGACCTGCGTCATTACATCTGAGGGGAATCTGAGCATCACGATCCGATAGCAATCGGACACATGTCGTAGCACTTGTGAGCAGCGCTGATATCGGCCGGGTAACGGAAGGGCTCCGCAACCGGAACTCTCTTGACGCCGTCCTCATCCATCAGCGTGACTGCACAAGGTGCACGCGCGCGTGTGCACGCGTTGTGTACACATACAGATCGTACGGCCAGTGAACTGAAGGGGGACCGGATGAGACTGCTGCTCGTCGAGGACGACAACCACGTCGCCGCCGCCCTGTCGGCTGTTCTGGCGCGGCACGGGTTCGACGTCACGCACGCGCGCAGCGGTGAGGAGGCCCTCCAGGCACTCGTCCCCGAGGGCGACTGCTTCGGCGTCGTCCTCCTCGACCTCGGCCTGCCCGACCAGGACGGATACGAGGTCTGCGGCAAGATCCGCAAGCGCACCAGCACCCCGGTGATCATGGTCACCGCGCGCTCCGACGTGCGCTCCCGCATCCACGGCCTCAACCTCGGCGCCGACGACTACGTGGTGAAGCCCTACGACACCGGGGAGCTGCTCGCCCGTATCCACGCGGTCAGCCGGCGCACCTCCCACGAGGACACCTCGAGCGGCATCGAGACCGAGCTGCGGCTCGGCCCGGTGCACATCGAGCTGCCCACGCGCAGGGTCAGTGTGGACGGGGCGGTGATCAGCCTGACCCGCAAGGAGTTCGACCTGCTGGCCCTGCTCGCGCAGCGGCCCGGAGTGGTCTTCCGCCGGGAGCAGATCATCAGCGAGGTGTGGCAGACCAGTTGGGAGGGGACCGGGCGCACCCTGGAGGTGCACGTCGCGTCCCTGCGCGCCAAGCTCCGGATGCCGGCCCTCATCGAGACCGTCCGCGGAGTCGGGTACCGGCTCGTCGCGCCTGCCGGGTAGCGGGGCCGGGTGCGCACTCGTCTGCTCCCGCTGCTCATCGTCCTGATGGCGGCCGTTCTGCTCGCGCTCGGCGTCCCGCTCGCCGTCAGTCTCGCCGGCGCCCAGCAGCAGAAGGTCGTCGTCGACCGGATCGACGACACGGCGCGCTTCGCCGCCCTCGCCCAGTTCGTCACCGACTCGCCCGACGGCACCACCGGCGCCTTCGAGAACGAGCGCCTGGCCACCCTCAGCAGCGAGCTGCGCAGCTACTACGAGGTCTACGGCATCCGGGCCGGTGTCTTCTACCGCACCGGCAGGGCCATGGCCCATTCCCCCGCCGAGTGGTCGCTGCCCCAGGAGGGCGAGGTGCGGGACGCCTTCGACGAGGCGAAGCTCAGCCGCCGCAGCCACGACCCGAAGCAGGTGTGGCCCTGGCAGCGCCGCAACCTCGTGGTCGCCTCGCCGGTCATCCGGGACGGTGACGTCGTCGCGGTCGTCGTCACCGACTCGCCCACGGGGCAGCTGCGCTCACGCACGCTGCACGGCTGGCTGGTCATCGGCGCGGGCGAGTTCGCCGCGATGCTGCTGGCCGTAGGTGCCGCTCTGCGGCTGACCGGCTGGGTGCTCAAGCCCGTGCGCGTCCTGGACGCCACCACCCACGACATCGCCACCGGCCGGCTCAAGTCCCGGGTCGCCGCCGCCGGCGGGCCGCCGGAACTCCGTCGGCTCGCCCGGTCGTTCAACGAGATGGCGGACAACGTCGAGGACGTGCTGGAGCAGCAGCGCGCCTTCGTCGCCGACGCCTCGCACCAGCTGCGCAACCCCCTCGCGGCGCTGCTGCTGCGCATCGAGCTGCTCTCGTTCGAACTGCCCGAGGGCAATCAGGAGATCGCCTCGGTCCAGGCCGAGGGCAAGCGCCTCGCGCAGGTCCTGGACGACCTGCTCGACCTGGCGCTGGCCGAGCACACCGAGGCGGATCTGCGGATCACCGACATCGGTGAGCTGGCCGCCGAACGCCTCGCGGCCTGGGCGCCGACCGCCGAGGCCAAGGGCGTGCGCCTGGTGGGGGACTGCCCGCCGACGACCGCGTGGGCCGACCCGGTCGCCCTGTCCAGCGCGCTGGACGCGGTCATCGACAACGCGGTGAAGTTCACGCCCGAGGAGCAGACCGTCGAGGTGACCGTCGCCTCCAACGGCGACATCTCCACCGTCGTGGTGACCGACCAGGGGCCGGGCCTCACCGAGGAGGAGCTGGCCCGCGTCGGCGACCGCTTCTGGCGCAGCGGCCGGCACCAGAACATCAAGGGCTCGGGCCTCGGGTTGTCCATCTCGCGGGCGCTGCTCGCGGCGGGCGGTGGTTCCATCGCGTACGACCGTCATGAGCCGCACGGACTGAAGGTGACGGTGGCGGTACCGAGGTCGGCGCCGACGGCGTGACGGGAAGCCGACTGCCGCGCGGCCGCGATCTGTCCGGGCACCAGGGTCTGACCGACTGGTGTCCGCCCGGGTGCTGCGGTCCGGCCGACTGGTGTCCGCCCGGGCGCTACGGCTTGACCGACTGGTAGTAGCGCTGGGCGCCGACGTGCAGTTTCAGGGGGTCGGTGTAGATCGCCGTGCGGACGTCGACCAGTTGGGCGGAGTGGACGGTCGCGCCGATGAGATCCCGGCTGTCGAGCACCGTACGGGTCAGCCACTCGGTGAGCCGTGGGTCCATGTCGCTGCGCGTGATCAACAGGTTGGACACCGCGAGCGTCGGTATCGCCTTGCCGCGCTGGATGGTGGGGTACGCCGATTCCGGCATCTTCGTGGCCCGGTAGTAGCGCGTGGCACCGCCCTGGTCGTGCAGTCTGGCCACGAGCGTGGCGTCGATCGGCACGAACCGGAAGGCCGACGCCGACTTCTTGGCCGGCCGGCTCAGCCCGTCGGTGGGCAGGCCGCCCGACCAGAAGAAAGCGTCCAGGCCGTGGCCGAGGCGCTTGGGTCCCGTGTCGATGCCGTCCGACGACGGCTCGATGTCCTTCTCCGGGTCGATGCCGGCCGCCTTGAGCACGCCGTTGGCTATCAGCCGCACCCCGGAGTCGGGCAGCCCTATGGCCACACGCTTGCCCCGCAGGTCCGCGACGGAGTGGATGTCCGAGTCCGGCGGCACGACGAGCTGGACGTAGTCGTCGTACAGGCGGGCGACACCGCGCAGCCGGTCGGCGCCGGGGCCCTTGCCGAGTTTGTACGTGGCGACCGCGTCGGCTGCGGCGATCGCGAAGTCAGCGCCGCCCGTCGCCACGTCCGCGACGTTCTCCTGCGAACCGGCACTGGGCTGCAGCCGCACCTTCAGGTCGGGCATGTCCTTGTCGATCTCGTCGCTCAGGAGCTTGCCGTACTCGTGGTAGACCCCTGCGCGCGTGCCCGTGCTGAACGTGATGGTCCCGCTCGGCGGCTCCTCGGCCCAGGGGCGCAGCCACCACAACAGCAGGCCGAGGACCACGAGGGAGGCGGCGCCGCCCTGCAGGGCCCGACGTCTGCCGATACGGGGGAGGGATCGGGACATGCGGGCGATCCTGCCAGCCGGGTGGCCCCCTGACCAGGGCAGGGGTCACAAGCCAGGAGGGCGGGGGAGTGTCGGTGGCCGCCACTACAGTCGCCCCCATGAGTTCTTCGCCCGCTGACCTGGTCCGTGAATTCCACCGCGCCTTCGGCCTGGACGCTCGCAGTACGCCGACGGAGGTCTCCCCGGAACTGGCGGCCCACCGGGGCGAACTCCTCGCGGAGGAAGCGGCGGAGGTCGCCGAGGTGTCGGTACGGGGGCCGCTCGACCGGCTCGCCCACGAACTGGCCGACGTGGTCTACGTCGCGTACGGCACCGCCCTCGTCCACGGCATCGACCTCGACGCGGTCCTCGCGGAGATCCACCGCTCCAACATGACGAAGATCGGCCCCGACGGCTCGGTCTCCCGCCGCGAGGACGGCAAGGTCCTCAAGGGCGAGCACTACGAGGCACCGGACGTGCCGGGGGTCCTGCGCAGGCAGGGGTGGCGGCCGGGCGGGGGCGCCTGAGCCTGGGCCTGTCCCCGCCCGGACGGGGACAGGCCTCTGGGCCACGCCCGGGCGCCCCTGGCCGGCCCTCCTCAGTCGGCGACCGGTGCCTCCGCCTCGGCCGGCCGGGGTGCCACCTCCGGGCGGTGGGGCTCGCGGCGGCGGGACCACCACGTCGCCAACGGCTCGGTGTAGCGCGCGGTGAGCGGGCCGAGGACGACCAGGATCAGCACATAGGCCGTGGCCAGAGGGCCGAGGGACGGTTCGACCCCAGCCGCGACCGCGAGACCCGCGATGACGATCGAGAACTCTCCGCGTGCCACCAGGGCGCCGCCCGCACGCCAGCGTCCCTTGACGGAGATCCCGGCCCGCCGGGCTGCCCAGTAGCCGGTGGCGATCTTCGTCAGCGCGGTGACGACGGCCAGTCCGAGTGCGGGCAGCAGGACGGGAGGGATGCTCGACGGGTCGGTGTGCAGCCCGAAGAAGACGAAGAAGACCGCGGCGAACAGGTCACGCAGAGGGCTCAGCAGGGTGTGCGCGCCCTCCGCGACCTCCCCCGACAGCGCGATGCCCACCAGGAAGGCCCCGACCGCCGCCGACACCTGGAGCTGCTGCGCGACACCCGCGACCAGGATCGTCAGGCCCAGCACGACCAGCAGCAGCTTCTCCGGGTCGTCGCTGGAGACGAACCGTGAGATGAGCCTGCCGTAGCGCACGGCCAGGAACAGCACGAGTCCGGCCGCGCCCAGCGCGATCGCCAGGGTCACGCTGCCGGCCATGAGCCCGACGCCGGCCACCAGCGCCGTCACGATGGGCAGGTACACCGCCATCGCCAGGTCCTCCAGCACCAGCACGCTGAGGATCACCGGCGTCTCCCGGTTGCCGACCCGGCCCAGATCTCCCAGCACCTTCGCGATCACGCCGGACGACGAGATCCAGGTGACACCGGCCAGCACGACCGCCGCCACCGGGCCCCAGCCGAGCAGCAGCGCGACGGCCGCCCCGGGCAGCGCGTTGAGGGCGCAGTCGACCAGACCGGACGGGTAGTGCGTCTTCAGGTTGGAGACCAGATCGCTCGCCGTGTACTCCAGGCCCAGCATCAGCAGCAGGAGGATGACGCCGATCTCCGCGCCCGTGGCGATGAACTCCTCGCTCGCGCCGAGCGGCAGCAGACCGCCCTCGCCGAAGGCCAGACCGGCCAGGAGGTAGAGGGGGATCGGCGAGAGCTGGAACCGGGCGGCGAACCGGCCGAGCAGGCCGAGGCCGAGAATGATGGAACCGAACTCGATGAGCAGAACAGCGGAGTGCAAAAGTTCACTCCCGCCCGAGTATGGTCGCGGCCGCGTCGACGCCCTCGCGGGTGCCGACGACGATCAGCGTGTCACCGCCCGACAGCCGGAAGTCCGGCGCGGGCGACGGGATGGCCTCGGCCCGGCGCAGCACGGCCACCACCGACGCGCCCGTCTCCGTGCGCATCCGCATGTCGCCGAGCACCCGCCCGTTCCAGCGCGAGGTCGCGGCCACCTCGATCCGCTCGGCGACCAGCCCGAGGTCCGTGGTGTACAGCAGGCTGGGGCTGTGGTGGGACGGCTTCAGCGCGTCGATCAGCGAGCCCGCCTCCGAGCTGGTCAGCTTCAGCGACTGCGCGCACGAGTCGGGATCGTCGGACCGGTACACGTTCACCGTGCGCGTGCCGTCGCGGTGCGCCACCACCGACAGATGGCGGTGTTCCCGGGTCTCCAGGTCGTACTGGACCCCGATACCCGGTAGCGGCGTCGCCCTCAGGCGCGGAGCTGACACGTTGCTTCCCCTTGTTCGTCTTGTTCGTCTTGGTTGACGTGCTTTGTCGGCCTGATGAACGGAGCCGATCATCGGACGAGTCAACTCCGCATGTTCCCATCCGGCCGTACGGTGACGACATGGGTGTCGTGACGGATATACGCAGTGGCGGGTCGCCGGAGAGGATGGAGGGGGCGGTGCACTGCGCGGCGCCGGGAAGGAGCGGATCCAGAGGCGTGTCGTTGTTCTGGCGGATCTTCTCGCTCAATGCCGTCGGCCTGGTCGTGGCCACGGCGCTGCTGCTCGGCCCCGTCACCGTGTCCACCCCCGTCCTCGCCGGCGAGGCTCTCGTCCTGCTGGGCGGCCTGGTGCTGCTGCTCGCCGGCAACGCGCTCGTGCTGCGGTACGGCCTGGTGCCCCTGCAACGTCTCGACCGGGCCATGGCCACCGCTGACCTGCTGCGTCCGGGCTCCCGGCCCGTGGTCGCGGGGCCGGCGGAGACGGCCGGGCTGATCACTACGTACAACACGATGCTCGACCGGCTGGAGGCCGAGCGGGCCGCGGGCGCCGCCCGGGCGCTGTCCGCCCAGGAGAGCGAACGGCAGCGGATCGCCCGAGAGCTCCACGACGAGGTCGGGCAGACCCTCACCGCCGTCCTCCTCCAGCTCAAACGCGTCGCCGACCGGGCACCCGAGGACCTTCGCGAGGAGGTGGGCCAGGCGCAGGAGGCGACCCGGGCCGGCCTGGACGAGATCCGCCGGATCGCCCGCCGCCTGCGCCCGGGCGTGCTGGAGGAACTCGGGCTGGCCAGCGCCCTGCGTTCGCTGGCCGGGGAGTTCACGACCCACGGGCTGACCGTGCGCCACCACGTCACCGGTGAGCTCCCCGCCCTGACCCCGGAGGCGGAACTCGTCGTCTACCGGGTCGCCCAGGAGGGCCTGACCAACACCGCCCGGCACGCGGCTGCCGACCGCGCCGAACTCCGCCTGAAGCCGGTCCCCGACGGCGTCGAACTCCTCGTACGCGACAACGGCACAGGCCTCAAAGACGCCCCCGAGGGCGCCGGCCTGACGGGCATGCGCGAGCGGGCCCTGCTGATCGGTGCCGCCCTGACCCTGCAATCGACGCCGGACGGGGGCACCGAGGTGCGACTGCGCGTACCGGTGACACGGCGCGTGCCCGTGACCGGAGGACCCCGCTGATGAACACACCGATCCGCGTGCTGCTCGCCGACGACCACACCCTCGTGCGCCGGGGCGTGCGCCTCATCCTGGACGGCGAGCCCGACCTCACGGTCGTGGCCGAGGCCGGGGACGGCGCCGAGGCCGTCGCCATGGCCCGGCAGACCCCGGTGGACCTCGCCGTCCTGGACATCGCCATGCCCCGCACCACCGGCCTCCAGGCAGCCCGGGAACTCTCACGCCGGATGCCCGGCCTGCACATCCTGATCCTTACGATGTACGACAACGAGGAGTACTTCTTCGAGGCGCTCAGGGCCGGGGCCAGCGGCTACGTGCTCAAGTCCGTCGCCGACCGGGACCTGGTCGAGGCCTGCCGGGCCGCCGTGCGCGACGAGCCGTTCATCTACCCGGGTGCCGAACGCGCCCTCGTGCGCTCGTACCTGGAGCGGTTGCACCGGGGGGACGGCCTGCCGGAGCGGGCCATCACCGAACGCGAGGAGGAGATCCTCAAGCTGGTCGCCGAGGGCCACACCTCCAAGGAGATCGGGGAACTCCTCTTCATCAGCGCCAAGACCGTGGAGCGCCACCGCGCCAACCTCCTGCAGAAACTCGGCATGCGCGACCGCCTGGAGCTGACCCGGTACGCGATCAGGGCAGGGCTCATCGAGCCCTGAGCCCTGAGCCCGGTGCGGGGCTCCTGCCTCGCGGCAGAACTCCTTCGGGCCTCTTCGGGCTCCTTCGGGCTCCTTCGGTCTCCTGTCTCAAGGCCGGGCTCCTTCCGGTGACCGCCGCCCTTGTCGTTCGGCGACGGTCGCGGACTCGTCAGAGGCCTTGGCTGAGCGGGTGGCTGAATCCCTGGGCCGAGATGAGCGCGGCCGCCTCCGCGAGGTCGGTGGCGAACCGCTCCACGGCCTCGTAGGGGAAGCGGTGGCTGGGGCCGCTGAGGGAGAGCGAGGCGACGACCGAGTCCGAACGGCCGGTGACCGGCACGGCGACGGCGGTCAGGCCCTCGTCCCACTCGCTGCTGCTGACCGCGTAGCCGCGCTGCGCGGCCTCCTGCGCCCAGGCGCGCAACCGGTCGACGTGCGCCTCGCCGTGGGGGGATGCGGCGGCCACCCGGCGCAGCAGATCCTCCGAGACGTCGCGCAGCAGGACCTTTGAGGAGGCGCCGGCCCACAGGGGCTGTTCGTCGCCGACGTCGACCACGTGACGCAGAGGGTGCGGGCTCTCCTCGTGCGCGACGCAGACGCGGCTCACGTCGCGGGCGACGAAGATGTTGACCGTCTCGCCGAGCCGGTCGGCGAGATCGCGCATGACCTTGCGGGTCTCCTGCGGCACCTCCCACTGGCTGCGGGCCAGGTAGGCCCAGCGCCACAGCCCGGGTCCGGCGGTGTAACCGGCCGGGTGCGACCACAGCAGCCCGCTTTCCTCCAGCGTCTGGACCAGGCGCAGGACGGTGGTCTTGGCCAGTCCGGTGGCGTCGATGATCTCGCGCAGTGAGATGACCGGGCGCTCCTCGCTCAGCAGGCCGAGGATGTCCAGGGCGCGCCGCACGCTGCGGACGCCAGTCGTCCCGTTGTGCTCCCGGGCCGCCCCGGCCACTGCCTGCCTGTCGTCCACGATCCGCTCCCCACAGTGGTCGGCTCCGCGCGGCACCTGCCGTGACCGTCGCCGCGCCCACTCGTGACGGTAGTCCATCAGGCGGACCGCTGGAGCCATGAAGGCGAAGAAATCTCGGTGCAACCCTTGATGGCGGAAATCCCGCACCGTATGTTTCCGCTACTTGGTTTGATCGGTCCGCTCAATGGACCATTTCTGAGGGTCGCCGCCCGCACGCTGTGGCGAGGCCCGGTTTGCCGGTGACGGACGCTCCCCACCCGCCGAGCGCCACCGTCGCCCGGGCATCTGTCCTCGCCGTAGCCAACCGTGACCCCGCCCCGATGTGTCCTGTGCCGTGCGCACGGCACGCCCTGGCCGGGCAGTCGCAGCATCCAAGGGAGTATGTGAGATGAGCAGTGCGCAGCAGCCGGCATCGGCCGGTGATGCCGGGTCCCCCGGTGTCGCGAGGAGGGCGGCGATCGCCGGTTTCATGGGGGCGGTCGTCGACTGGTACGACTTCTTCCTCTACGGCATCGTCGCAGGACTCCTCTTCGGTGACCTGTTCTTCCCGGACGCCTCCCCGGCCGTGGGCACCCTGGCCGCCTGGGCCACCTTCGGCGTCGGCTTCCTGTTCCGCCCGCTCGGCGGCATCGTCTTCGGGCACTTCGGCGACCGGCTCGGCCGCAAGCGGATGCTCGTCCTCACCATGCTGATCATGGGCGTGGCCAGCACACTCATCGGTGTCCTGCCGACCTACGCCCAGGCCGGGATCTGGGCCCCCGTGCTGCTGGTGGTGCTGCGCGCGGCGCAGGGCTTCGCGGTGGGCGGTGAGTGGGGCGGCGCCGCGCTGATGGCGGTGGAGAACGCCCCTGCCAAGTGGCGCTCCCTCTACAGCAGCGGCGTGCAGGTCGGTGCCTCGGTAGGTCTGCTGCTCGCCACTCTCATGACCAAGATCATGTCCGGCGCCACCTCGGACGTGGCCTTTCGGTCCTGGGGCTGGCGCATCCCCTTCCTGATCAGCGCCGCGCTCGTGATCGTCGGTCTGATCGTGCGGGCCAGGGTCGAGGAGTCCGCGGTCTTCACCGGGAAGGTCGCCGCGATGAGCGAGGACGCCCGGCCGAAGGTGCCGCTGATCGCCGCCGTGAAGTCCAACCCCAAGGGTTTCTTCGCCATCATCGGCCTGCGTTTCGTCGAGCTGTTCACCTTCTACGGCGTGACCACCTTCGGCCTCGCCTACGGCGCCGGCGAACTCGGCCTGAGCCGCGACAGCCTGCTCGACGTCAACCTGGCCGTCGGCGGCCTCGCCGTGCTGACCATCCCCGGGTTCGCCTACCTGGCCGACCGCTTCGGGCGCCGGAGGCTGTACTGCTGGGGTGCGCTGGTGGGCCTCGTGAGCGCGGTGCCGTACTTCTGGGCGATGGAGTCCGGCTCCATGGTGCTGATCGTCGCCTGCGCGGTGCTGCTGGTGAACGTCGCGCACGACATGGCGGTCTCCGTCCAGCAGTCCCTGTTCACCGACATGTTCGGCCCCGAGTACCGCTACAGCGGCGCCGGTGTCGGCTACCAGCTCGCCAGCGCCGTCGGTGGCGGCTTCACCCCGCTCATCGCCGGTTCCCTGGTGATCTGGGCGGACGGCTCCTGGACCCTGGTGGCGGCCTACATCGCCCTCGGGTGCGCCATCTCCTTCCTCGTCGCGCTGCGCATGCGGGGTAGCGGCGCGGCGGCCGGGTCCCCGGAGGAGGTGCGCAAGCGGACCGCGGCGGCGGACGCGACCGCCTGACGGATCGGTTCCGACCGAAATCTGGGCCTGCTGGGCCCCGGCCTTTGAGCCGGGGCCCTTGCTTGTGTGCAATCACGTGCGTGAAACCCCAGTTCTTGCGCATCCCTCAGCCTTGTTGAGGACCCACCCCTCCACTATCCTGACCGCAGAACGGATCCATCGATCCGTCTAGTGGACCACTAGGAGTGCAGGTGAAAGCAGCCGTCCTCACGGGGCCGAACACGATCGAGACCGTCGAGGGCTGGCCGGAACCCGTCTGCGGCCCGCACGACGTCATCGTCCGGATGGCCGGCGTGGGCCTGTGCGGTACCGACCTCGCCGTCTTCCACGGCAAACGCCTCCCGCCGACGACCCCATGGGTCATGGGCCACGAGGGCTTCGGCCGGATCGCCGCCGTCGGCAGCGCCGTACGGGACCGCCAGGTGGGACAGAGGGTCGTCATCGAACCCAACTACGCCTGCCTCACCTGCACGGACTGTCTCAGCGGGCTGACGTCGGCCTGCCCGCACCGGGCCATCGTCGGACTGAACGCCCCCGGCGTCCTCGCCGAACGTGCCGCCCTGCCCGCGCGTTTCGCCCACCTGGTCCCGGACGGCCCTACCGGCGCCGACCTCGCCGCCACCGAGCCGTACGCCGTCGCCAGGGCCGCCGTACGGCGCAGCGGAGTGACACCCGCCGACCGCTGTCTGGTCGTCGGAGCCGGAGCGCAGGGGCTGCTGGTCTGCCTGATCCTGGCCCGCCTCGGCATCCGGCCGGTGGTCACCGAACCACACCCACAGCGGCTCGCCCGTGCCGAACGGCTGGGCGCGACCCCCGACGACGGCGGCACCGGATACACGTACGTCTTCGAGACCTCGGGCCACGCACCCGCCCTGCGCCCGGCCGTGGACCGTGCCGCCCCCGGCGCCACCGTCGTCCTGATCGGCCTCAGCCCCCACCCGCTGCCGCTCACCACCGACGACGTGGTCCGCCGCCAACTGGTGCTCCGCGGGTCGATGATCTACGACCACCCGGGCGACTTCACCACCGCGATCGCCGAGCTGCCCGGAGCCCGCCCCTCGGCAGTCGTCGAGGCCTGCTTCCCGCTCGAGGAGGCCCAGCAGGCGTTCGCCGGGGCCGCCGAGCGTGCGGGAAAGACCTGGATCGGAATCGGGGACCAGGATGCGTAAGTCCATCGCCACGGTGAGCCTCAGCGGCTCGCTCACCGAGAAGCTGACCGCCGCCGCCCGAGCGGGCTTCGACGGTGTGGAGATCTTCGAGAACGACCTCCTCGCCAGTCCCCTGTCCCCGGAGGAGATCCGCGCCCGTGCCGCCGACCTCGGGCTCACCATCGACCTCTACCAGCCGATGCGGGACGTCGAGGCGCTGCCGGAGGAGGAGTTCGCACGCGGCCTGCGCCGGGCGGAGCGCAAGTTCGACGTCATGCGCAGGCTCGGCACCGACACGCTCCTGGTGTGCTCCAACGTCTCCCCGCACGCCGTCGACGACGACGGGCTCGCCGCCGAGCAGCTGAGCCGGCTGGCCGCTCTGGCCCAGGAATCCGGCATGCGGATCGCCTACGAGGCGCTCGCCTGGGGCCGGCACGTCAGCACCTACGACCACGCCTGGCGCATCGTCGAACGAGCGGGTCACCCCGCGCTCGGACTCTGCCTGGACAGCTTCCACATCCTCTCCCGCGGCTCGGACCCCGCGGGAACAGCGGACATCCCCGGTGAGAAGATCTTCTTCCTGCAGCTCGCCGACGCCCCGCTGATGGCCATGGACGTCCTGCAGTGGAGCCGCCACTACCGCTGCTTTCCCGGCCAGGGCGGCTTCGACATCGCGGGGCTGGTGCGGCTCGTGCTGGCCACCGGCTACGACGGGCCGCTGTCCCTGGAGATCTTCAACGACGTGTTCCGCCAGGCGGAAGCGGGCAGCACCGCGGTCGACGCGCTGCGCTCGCTGATCGCCCTGGAGGAGAGTGCGGGCATCTCCCCGCTCCCGGCCCCGGCCGTCCCGACCGGCTTCGCCTTCGCCGAGATCGCAGCAGCCGACCCGCTCCCCGTGACCTCCCTGCTGGAGGGACTGGGCTTCCGGCGCACCGGACGGCACACCGGCAAGCCGGTGGACCTCTGGGCACAGGGCGACGCCCGCATCCTGGTCAACCACGGCACCGGCACCCGAGGCGACGGCCCCTTCCTCACCGCCATCGGCCTGGAGACCCCCGAGCCCCGCTCCGCCGCCCGGCGCGCCGAGTCCCTGCTCGCGCCCGTCCTGCCCCGGCGCCGCGTCGACCACGACGTCCCGCTGGACGCGGTCGCCGCCCCCGACGGCACCGAACTGTTCTTCTGCAGCACCCGACGACCCGGACACCCCGACTGGACCGCCGACTTCGCGTCTGGCACCGATTTCGCGTCTGGCCCCGATGCCACGGCCGGCCCCGATGTCACGGCTGTAGCCGACTTCACGGCTGTCGCCGACGAACCGCAGGAACTCTCACCGGCCGGGCCCCTCACCGGTGTCGACCATGTGGCTCTGACCCAGCCCTGGCACCACTTCGACGAAGCCGTCCTCTTCCACCGCGCGGTGCTCGGGCTGCGCCCGCACGAGAGCGTCGACCTGGCAGACCCCTACGGCCTCTTCCGCAGCAGGGCCATGACCGGCGCCGGCGGCACCCCGCGCCTCGTCCTCAACCTGGCCCCGGCCCCCGCCCCGGACCCCCGCACCCGGACCCAGCACATCGCCCTCACCACCGACGACATCACCGCAGCCGCCCGCCGCGTCCGCGCCGCCGGCGCGGAACTGCTGAAGATCCCCGCCAACTACTACGAGGACCTCGACGCCCGCTACGAGTTCGCTCCCGGCACCCTGGACACCTACCGGGAACTCGGCATCCTCTACGACCGCGACGAACACGGGGGCGAGTTCCACCACTGCTACACGGCCACCGTGGGCCGGGTCTTCTTCGAGATCGTCCAGCGCACCGGCGGCTACCGCGGCTACGGCGCCGCCAACGCTCACGTCCGACTGGCCGCACAGCGACGCTGAGGGCTCAGCACCTCGGGGCCGACGACCTCCGGGGAGCACCTACCCTTGAACCATGACCAGCAGCAGCGACCGGAGCCCGGCAGTGGACGTTCGATCATCTAAGACCTACGAAATCCGGACCTACGGATGCCAGATGAACGTCCACGACTCCGAGCGATTGTCCGGACTGCTGGAGGACGCGGGCTACGTCCGCGCGCCCCAGGGCGCCGACGAGGCGGACGTCGTCGTCTTCAACACGTGCGCCGTGCGTGAGAACGCCGACAACAAGCTGTACGGCAACCTCGGCCACCTCGCCCCGAAGAAGGCGGCCCGCCCCGGCATGCAGATCGCGGTCGGCGGCTGCCTGGCGCAGAAGGACCGCGACACCATCGTGAAGAGGGCGCCCTGGGTGGACGTCGTCTTCGGTACGCACAACATCGGCAAGCTGCCCGTCCTGCTGGAGCGCGCCCGCGTGCAGGACGAGGCGCAGGTCGAGATCGCGGAGTCGCTGGAGGCGTTCCCCTCGACCCTGCCGACCCGGCGCGAGAGCGCGTACGCCGCCTGGGTCTCCATCTCCGTCGGCTGCAACAACACCTGCACCTTCTGCATCGTCCCGGCCCTGCGCGGCAAGGAGAAGGACCGCCGCCCCGGCGACATCCTCGCCGAGATCGAGGCCCTGGTCGCCGAGGGCGTCTCCGAGATCACGCTGCTCGGGCAGAACGTCAACGCCTACGGCTCCGACATCGGCGACCGCGAGGCCTTCAGCAAGCTGCTGCGCGCCTGCGGGAAGATCGACGGCCTGGAGCGCGTCCGCTTCACCTCCCCGCACCCGCGCGACTTCACCGACGACGTCATCGCCGCCATGGCCGAGACGCCGAACGTGATGCCGCAGCTGCACATGCCGCTCCAGTCCGGCTCCGACCCGGTCCTGAAGGCGATGCGCCGCTCCTACCGCCAGGAGCGCTTCCTCGGCATCATCGAGAACGTCCGCGCCGCCATCCCGCACGCCGCGATCAGCACCGACATCATCGTGGGCTTCCCCGGCGAGACCGAGGAGGACTTCGAGCAGACGCTGCACGTGGTGCGCGAGGCCCGCTTCGCGCAGGCCTTCACCTTCCAGTACTCCAAGCGCCCCGGCACCCCGGCCGCCGAGATGGACGGCCAGGTCCCCAAGAAGGTCGTCCAGGAGCGCTACGAGCGGCTCGTCGCCCTCCAGGAGGAGATCTCCTGGGAGGAGAACAAGAAGCAGGTCGGCCGCACTCTGGAGCTCATGGTCGCCGAGGGCGAGGGCCGCAAGGACGGCACCACCCACCGCCTCTCCGGCCGCGCCCCCGACAGCCGCCTCGTCCACTTCACCAAGCCGGACCAGGAGGTCCGTCCCGGCGACGTCGTCACGGTCGAGATCACCTACGCCGCCCCGCACCACCTCCTCGCCGAGGGGCCCGTGCTGGACGTGCGCCGCACGCGCGCGGGCGACGCCTGGGAGAAGCGCAACGCGGCCGAGAAGGCCAAGCCCGTCGGCGTGATGCTGGGCCTGCCGAAGATCGGCGCCCCCGAGCCCCTGCCGGCGGTGGCGAGCGGGTGCGGCTGCGACTGAGCCGGATCGGTGACCCTCTCGTTCTTGCTGGTCGTGGCGGGCCGAGCGGCTGCGATGAGGTGGATCGCCTGACCTTCGCGTTTCGGCGGCCATGGTGAGCGCGCGCGGCTGCGGCTGAGCCGGACCGTCGACACACCCGCCTTGCCGGTAGTGGCTGGCGGGCGGGCTGCGGCTGAGCCGGGCCGCCGCCGCCCTGTGCGGTGACAGCGGCTCCTGGGAGTTACCCTGCCGATCATGCTTGTCGCCGCCGCTGCCTGCCCCTGCCCGCCCCTCCTGGTCCCCGAGGTCGCCGCGGGCGCCACCCCGGAGCTGGATGCCGCGCGGGCCGCCTGCACGGACGCGCTGGGCGTGCTCGCCGCCGCCCGGCCGGGACGGCTCGTGGTCGTCGGACCCGTCGGTGGTGCCGGGCCCGAGAACTACCCCGCGGGAACGCCGGGGTCCTTCCGGGGTTTCGGCGTCGACCTCGACGTGCGGCTGGGCGAGGCCGAGGGCGCGGACACACAAGCGCGGCTGCCGTACTCGCTCGGTGTGGCCGCCTGGCTGCTGGAGCGGACCGAGTGGTCCGACGCCCCGGTCGAGGGACTCGGGGTGGGGGAGTCCTGCCCGACCGAGCGGTGCGTGCGGTCCGGGAGGGAGCTCGCCGCCCTGGACGAGCGCGTGGCCCTGCTGGTGATGGGGGACGCCAGCGCGTGCCGGACGCTCAAGGCCCCGGGCTACCTGGACGAACGGGCGGCGCCCTTCGACGCGGAGGTCGCACGGGCGCTCGGCGCGGCGGACCTGGCCGCACTCACCACGCTGGACACCGGGCTGGCCCATGAGCTGAAGGTCTCCGGCCGGGCTCCCTGGCAGGTCCTGGCGGGGGCGGCCGAGGGCGCGGACCTCGGCGGCTCACTGCTGTACGAGGACGCGCCGTACGGCGTGGGGTACGTCGTGGCCGCCTGGTCGTAGACCGGGCCGCAGAGAGCGGGTATGCGGACTCAGTAGGCCACAGCCCGCAAGGCGCAAGGCGCAAGGCGCAGGACGGGGGAACGGCGGTCGGCCGGGAGCTCTCGAACTCCGCGGCCGCCCGCCGATGTGTCCTTCGGTGTGCCGATGCGCGCTCCGGCACGCGCTCGGGTCCTGGGCGCCGGAAGCGGACTCAGGACGTGGGCGGTGGTGCCTCCGGAGGCGGAGTGCCGCCCGCATCCGTCGGGGGAGCCGCGTCCGCCGACGGATGCGCGTCCGGGGGAGCCGCGTCCCGTGAGGGTGCCGTCCGGCCTGTGCCGGGCGGCGTCGTCGTGCCGGCCGCGCCGGGCGTCGTCGTGCCGCCCGTCTCCGGTGTGCCGTCGCCATGGTGCGTGAGTCGGCCCATGGCGCCCTTGGCCCGGCCCGTGCCCGACTGGATCCTGTCGCTGTACTTGCCCTTGGTCGTCTTGTCGACGGCCTGAGCGGCCTTGTCCAGACCGTGATGGATCTTGCCCTCATGCCTCTGTGCGAGGTCGGAGACCTTGCCCTTGGCCGGGCCCAGCTTGGCTTTCACGTTGTCCATGAGACCCATGGCTCACCTTCCCTCGCGCGGGGCGGTCACTTACGGGCGCCCTCGCCGGCCTCGTTGTCGGCCGCCTTCTCGGTGGACAGCTGCTTGGGGATGTCGACGGCCTCGGACTCGGTGACCTCGGGAGTGGCCTCGGCAGCCGGCTCCGCCGCTTCCCTGGCTTCGTCGTCGCCCTTCACCTCGGCGGTCTCGGCGGCCTCAGCCGACTGTGCCCCGGCCGTCGCCGCCTCGGCCCCGGCCTTCGCCGTGTCGTTCTGAGCCTCGGCCGTCGCAGGCGTCTCCGCCGTGGCCTTCGACCGCCGGAGAAGTCGTGCAAAAACGCCCATATCCACTCCATACGTTACTCGTGCGGGCGAAATCCCGCGTTGCCCGGTGCGTCAATTTGCGCGGCCCGGGCTGCCGCCTCTGTGATCCGGCGGCAGGAACCTCGCAACGGGCAACGACCCCGCGTCCGTCGCGTCACGTAACTCGTTCGAGACCAGGGTTGGAGGTTTGCGAGACTGGGTCGGTGAGCAGTGCACCCCCCGCCCCCCGCGTCATCGCCGTCGTCGGACCGACTGCGGCCGGAAAGTCCGATCTGGGCGTCTTCCTGGCCCAGCGCCTCGGCGGCGAGGTCGTCAACGCCGACTCCATGCAGCTCTACCGAGGGATGGACATCGGTACCGCCAAGCTGACGCCCGAGGAGCGTGACGGCGTCCCCCACCACCTGCTGGACATCTGGGACGTGACCGTCACGGCGTCCGTCGCCGAGTACCAGCGCCTGGCCCGCGAGCGGATCGAGGCGCTGCTCGCCGAGGGGCGCTGGCCGATCCTGGTCGGCGGTTCCGGACTGTATGTGCGCGGGGCCGTCGACAACCTGGAGTTCCCGGGCACCGACCCCGAGGTCCGCGCCCGGCTGGAGGAGGAGCTCGTGCTGCGCGGCTCCGGTGCGCTGCACGCCCGCCTGGCCGCCGCCGACCCCGAGGCGGCCCGCGCGATCCTGCCGAGCAACGGCCGCCGGGTCGTCCGTGCCCTCGAGGTGATCGAGATCACCGGCAGGCCCTTCACGGCCAATCTCCCCGGCCACGACTCGGTGTACGACACCCTTCAGATCGGCGTCGACGTGGCCCGCCCCGAACTCGACGAGCGCATCGCGCGCCGGGTCGACCGGATGTGGGACGCCGGCCTCGTGGACGAGGTGCGCGCGCTCGAGGCGCAGGGGTTGCGCGAAGGGCGTACGGCCTCGCGCGCACTCGGCTACCAGCAGGTGCTCGCGGCGCTCGCCGGGGAGTGCACGCTCGACGACGCACGGGCCGAGACCGTGCGTGCCACCAAGCGCTTCGCGCGCCGCCAGGATTCCTGGTTCAGGCGCGACCCGCGGGTGCACTGGCTGAGTGGGGCGGCGGCCGATCTCACGGAACTTCCGCAGCTCGCGATGTCCTTGGTCGAACGACCGGTCACAGCCTGATCACGTCATGGCATCGGGACGCCCAGGCCGTCATCCGGTCCTTCGGTGGCGTGCCATCATCGAGCTTCGATCGACCGAGCAAAGTCCTAGTTGGGAGGGCGCGTGGCGATGGAGGCCGGCCCTCGCGACACCGCACGAAGCACCGATCACATCACCGCCGAGCGGGATGAGACGGAGCGCGGGGACGCGTCGGAGCAGAACGCGTCGGAGCAGGAGACGGAGCAACTCAGCTCCGACGGGCCCGACGAGACGCAGGGTGTGACGGACGACGGTCCCGAGCCCGGTGAGATGTTCGCAGACGAGGTCGAGGTCGAGCTGCGCCCGCAGCGCCGGCTCCGGATCTGGCAGCTGGCGCCCATCGTGAGCCTCGCGGCGCTGGGTTCCCTGATGTTCGCGTTCCCGCTCGCCTTCGACTTCGGCGACAGCGGGGCCGTCATCGCCATGCTGGGCCTGCTGATCTGCTCGTGCGCGGCCGGGTGGGGCATGATGGCCGCCCGCCGCGTCGGCCACACCTGGCCGGGCCTGCCGGCCCGCGGCTCCGGCCGCAGACCCGACTGGCGGGTCGCCCTCGCGTACGCCCTGGTCGTGGCTGTCGTGGTGGTCCTCGCCGTGTGGCGTGTGGCGCGGCTGCGCTGACCCCCTGTATGGGCTGCGGGAACGCCGTCGCAGGGACGCCGAGGCGTTGTCGTGGGCACCCCTTACGATCGAGGCATGAGCACGCGGATCGCCTTCCTCAAGGGTCACGGCACCGAGAACGACTTCGTGATCGTCCCGGACCCCGAGAACGCCGTCGACCTGTCTCCGGCCGCCGTCGCAGCCCTGTGCGACCGGCGCGCGGGCATCGGCGGTGACGGCCTGCTGCACGTGGTGCGCTCCGCCGCGCACCCGGAGGCGGCGGGCATGGCGGCCGAGGCGGAGTGGTTCATGGACTACCGCAACGGCGACGGTTCGGTCGCGGAGATGTGCGGCAACGGCGTGCGGGTCTTCGCGCGCTACCTCCAGCGCGCCGGTCACGTGACCGAGGGAGATCTCGCGGTCGCCACGCGCGGAGGAGTGAAGGCCGTGCACATCGCCAAGGACGGTGACGTGACCGTCGGCATGGGCCGCGCGGTGCTCCCCGAGGGCGACGTCACGGTGAGCGTCGGCGAGCGCAGCTGGCCCGCGCGCAACGTCAACATGGGCAACCCCCATGCGGTCGCCTTCGTGGAGGATCTGGCGCACGCGGGTGACCTGCTCTCCCCGCCGCCCTTCAGCCCGGCGACCGCCTACCCGGACGGTGTGAACGTCGAGTTCGTGATCGACCGCGGCCCCGGGCACGTGGCCCTGCGGGTGCACGAGCGCGGCTCCGGCGAGACCCGCTCGTGCGGTACGGGCGCGTGCGCCGTCGCCGTGGCCGCCGCCCGCCGTGACGGCGCCGACCCGAAGACCACCGGCGTCCCCGCGACCTACACCGTGGACGTCCCCGGCGGCACCCTGGTGATCACCGAGCGGGCCGACGGCATGATCGAGATGACCGGCCCGGCCGTGATCGTGGCAGAGGGCGAGATCGACGCGGAGTGGCTGGAAACCGCGGCGTCCGCGTGAGCCGGGGCGTGTCGTCCTGAAACACGCGGGCATCTTCAGCCGGGCGGCCCGAAGTCACCGTTGATATTCGGCCACTTGGCGAGAACTGCATCACGAAGCCCACTCGATGCAGGGGTGCAAACCTCACATTCTTCCCTCGAATGGGTGATCAGTTTCACGCTCGGCGAGAGGCGGTCAGTCGGGCGTGGTGGGCTCGGTAGCATCAAGCACCGGCCCGGACGGGGGACCGAAGCCGCCCCCTGAGCCATGTCCGCTCTGGGGCGCCCGTCCGCCGGTTGACGCAGCCGGAGGTGCCCATGAGTGCGGAGGCCACGAATTCCGTGACCCCAGGCCCGATGCCGGGTGCGGTGTCAGGAGCAGTGACACCGACAGCCACCCGCAGAAAGGCCCGCCCCCGGATCGACCTGCGCCGCCTGGGCCGCGCGGCCCTGCTCGGCCCAGCCGCCAGGGGGCGGCTGCCCGACGCCATCAGCCATGTCGTCGAGGCCCACCGTGCCCACCACCCCGAAGCGGACCTCGAACCCCTGCGTCACGCCTACGTCCTGGCCGAGTCCTCGCACCGCGGCCAGATGCGCAAGAGCGGCGAGCCGTACATCACCCACCCCCTCGCCGTGACCCTGATCCTCGCCGAACTCGGTGCCGAGACCACGACGTTGACCGCGTCGCTGCTGCACGACACCGTCGAGGACACGGACGTGACGCTCGACCAGGTCCGCGACCAGTTCGGCGAGGAGGTCCGCTACCTCGTCGACGGCGTCACCAAACTGGAGAAGGTCGACTACGGCGCCGCCGCCGAGCCCGAGACCTTCCGCAAGATGCTCGTCGCCACCGGCAACGACGTCCGCGTCATGTCGATCAAACTCGCCGACCGGCTGCACAACATGCGCACCCTCGGCGTCATGCGCCCCGAGAAGCAGGAGCGCATCGCCAAGGTGACACGTGACGTGCTCATCCCGCTCGCCGAACGGCTCGGCGTCCAGGCGCTCAAGACCGAACTGGAAGACCTGGTCTTCGCGATCCTGCATCCCGAGGAGTACGCCCACACCCGGGAGTTGATCGTCCGCAACGCGGCCCGCACCGACGACCCCCTCGCCGAGGTCGCCGACGAGGTGCGCGGGGTGCTGCGCGAGGCGGACATCCCCGTCGAAGTCCTCATCCGCCCGCGCCACTTCGTCTCGTTGCACCGCGTCTCCCGCAAACGCGGCCGGCTCCGCGGCTCCGACTTCGGCCGCGTCCTGGTCCTGGTGAACGAGGACGCCGACTGCTACGCCGTCCTGGGCGAACTGCACACCTGCATGAAGCCGGTGGTCTCGGAGTTCAAGGACTTCATCGCCGTACCGAAGTTCAACCTCTACCAGTCGTTGCACACGGCCGTGGCGCGCGAGGACGGCCAGGTCGTCGAGGTCCTCATCCGCACGCACCAGATGCACAAGGTCGCCGAGGCGGGTGTCGTCGCTCTCGGCAACCCCTACGCACCGGCCCCCGAGGACCCGGCCGACGGCGAGCGCGTCGACCCCACCCGCCCCGGCTGGCTCTCCCGGCTCCTCGACTGGCAGGAGGCGGCACCGGACCCCGACCACTTCTGGTCGACCCTGCGTGAGGACCTCGCCCAGGACCGCGAGATCACCGTCTTCCGGCCGGACGGCGGCACCCTCGGCCTGCCCGAGGGCGCAACCTGCGTGGACGCCGCGTACGCGCAGTACGGGGAGGACGCGCACGCCTGTCTGGGGGCCCGGGTGAACGGCCGTCTGGCGACGCTGAGCACCGTGCTGAAGGACGGCGACACCGTTCAGCTCCTCATGGGCCAGGACCCGGCGTCGGAGCCCTCCCGGGAGTGGCTGGAGCACGCGCACACTCCCGCGGCCCGGATCGCCATCCAGCGGTGGCTGACCGCCCATCCGGCGCAGGCGGAGTCACAGCAGAGCGAGGCGCGGGTCGCGGAGAACCGGACAGGCATCCGGCCCACCGACGTCCCCGAGCCCGACCCGTCGCCCGAACAGCCCGCCGACCGCTCCGCCACCGGCAACGTCCTGGCCGACCTGCCCGGCGCGAGTGTCCGGCTCGCCCGCTGCTGTACGCCCGTCCCGCCCGACGGGATCACCGGCTTCGCCGTACGCGGGGGAGCGGTCACCGTGCACCGCGTGGAGTGCGCCGCGGTAGCGCGCATGAAGGACGGGGGGCGCACGGAGGTAGGTGTGCGCTGGGGAGAGACCGCCGAGTGCCGGGTCACGCTGGTCGCCGAATCGTTCGTCCGTCCGCATCTGCTGGCCGACCTCACCGAGGCCATGGCCTCCGAGGGTGCCGAGATCGTCTCGGCGACCGTCGAGCCTCCCACCCAGCAGCAGGTGCGGCACACCTACACCGTGCAGCTTCCCGACGCCGGCCATCTGCCAGGCCTGATGCGCGCGATGCGGGACGTGGCCGGGGTGTACGACGTCAGCAGGGCGCAGCCGCAGCCCCAGGGCGGCTGACGCGACCCGCGCCGAGCAGGCCCGGGCGCCCCTGCGGACGGCCTGCCCGGGCTGACCGCGTGGGGTCCGCGGTGTCGCCCCGGTGCTGACCCGGCCGCGGACGACCGTCGCGTGCGGCCGCGCCGAACCGCCGGGGCGGCACCCGGCGCATGCCCCGGTCCCCGGTTCGGGTGGGGCGGAAGCGCGCCGTCCGTGACGTTCAGTCGCCCGCTGATAGCCATGGGGCATGCTCCTGACCCTCCACAGCCAGGCCGGCGCCCCCACCCGGCGGCGCCGGACCGCCGCCGCCCTGCTCACGTCGGCCGTCTCCGTCTGCATCGTCGCCGCGAGCGCCCCCGCCGTACCGCTCGGCGTCGGCGACCGGCTCTTCCCGTACCTCGGCAACCCCGGCTACGACGTGGCGTCGTACGACCTCTCCTTCACCTACCCGGGCAGCAACAGCCAGCCGCTGCGGGCCGTCACCACCATCGACGCCTGGACGACCGCCGACCTGGACCGCGTCAACCTGGACTTCGCCCACGGCACGGTCCAGTCCGTCGAGGTCGACGGCGACCCGGCGCAGTTCCACACCGCCGGCGAGGACCTGGTGATCACGCCCGAGAAGCCGGTGACGGACGGCAAGTGGATGCGGATCACCGTGCGGCACACCAGTGACCCCGTGCCCGCCAAGGGCCGCGACGGCGGCTGGGTGCGCACCGCGGACGGCCTCGCCATGGCCAACCAGGCCGACGCCGCGCACCTGGTGTTCCCGTGCAACGACCACCCCTCCGACAAGGCGATGTTCACCATCCGGGTCACGGCACCCGACGGGCACACGGCCGTAGCCAACGGCCTGCCCGCCGGAACGGAGAAGTCGAACGGGACGACGACGTGGGCCTACCGAACCCAGCACCCCATGGCCACCGAGCTCGCCCAGGTCTCCATCGGCCGCTCCACGGTGCTGCACCGCACCGGCCCGCACGGACTCCCCGTACGGGACGTCGTCCCGACCGAGCACCGCGAGGCGCTCGAACCCTGGCTGGAGAAGACCCCTGGCCAGATCACCTGGATGGAGAACAAGGTCGGCCGCTACCCCTTCGAGACGTACGGCCTGCTCATGGCCGACACCTCCATCGGCTTCGAACTGGAGACCCAGACGCTCTCGCTCTTCGAGCGTGATCTGTTCACCGACCGGTCCCACCCCTCGTGGTACGTCGAGTCGATCATGGTCCATGAGCTGGCCCACCAGTGGTTCGGCAACAGCGTCAGCCCCCGCACCTGGTCCGATCTGTGGCTCAACGAGGGGCACGCCACCTGGTACGAGGCGTTGTACGCCGAGGAGCGGGGCGGCAAGCCGATGCGGGACCGGATGAAGGCCGCCTACGGGACCTCCGACCGCTGGCGCGCCACCGGCGGACCCCCCGCCGCGCCCAAGGCGCCCGACCCCGGCCGTAAGACCGACATCTTCCGCCCCAACGTCTACGACGGGGCGGCGCTCGTCCTCTACGCCCTGCGCCAGGAGATCGGCCGCGCGGCCTTCGAACGCCTGGAACGCGCCTGGGTCGAGCGGCACCGGGACGGCACGGCCGGGACGGAGGACTTCCTCCGGCTCGCCGCCGAGATCTCCGGGCGCGACCTGGGCGGCTTCTTCCAGGGCTGGCTCTACGGCGAGAAGACCCCGCCGATGCCGGGCCACCCGGACTGGAAGCCCGAGGCCGCCGCGAAATCGCCGGACGCCGTGGGGCCGCAGACCTCCTGAAGCAGTGCGCCCGAGGCCGCAGCCCCCCCCTTGAGCAGGCCTCCGCGGAGCAGGCCGGGCGGGCGTGGGCGCCCTCCCGATAACACGGTGACGAGACGCCCCGTGCCGTGCGACCATCTTCAGGTCGGCGCGGCACGGAGCACCGGGAATCTCCCGGACCGCCCGTGCGTTGCAGGCAGTGAACGGTTTCCGACCTACGTAAGGATCCAATGACCTCCTCTTCTTCCTTTTCCCAGGACTCCAAGCGCTTCGTGCACAGCCACCCCGAGGGTCTTCGGGCCGATGCCCTGATGGAAGAGGACGTCGCCTGGAGCCACGAGATCGACGGAGAGCGGGACGGCGACCAGTTCGACCGCTCCGACCGCGCGGCCCTGCGCCGTGTGGTGGGCCTCTCCACCGAGCTCGAGGACGTCACCGAGGTCGAGTACCGCCAGCTCCGACTGGAGCGGGTCGTCCTCGTCGGCGTCTGGACCTCGGGAACCGTGCAGGACGCGGAGAACTCCCTCGCGGAGCTCGCCGCCCTCGCCGAGACGGCCGGTGCGCTGGTGCTCGACGGAGTCACCCAGCGCCGCGACAAGCCGGACGCGGCCACCTACATCGGCTCCGGCAAGGCCGAAGAACTGCGCGACATCGTCGTCGACACGGGCGCTGACACCGTCATCTGCGACGGTGAGCTCAGCCCCGGTCAGCTGATCCACCTCGAGGACGTCGTCAAGGTCAAGGTCATCGACCGCACGGCCCTGATCCTGGACATCTTCGCCCAGCACGCGAAGTCCCGAGAGGGCAAGGCGCAGGTCGCGCTCGCGCAGATGCAGTACATGCTGCCGCGACTGCGCGGCTGGGGTCAGTCGCTGTCCCGGCAGATGGGCGGCGGCAAGGGCGGCGGCCTCGCCACCCGTGGTCCCGGTGAGACCAAGATCGAGACGGACCGGCGCCGGATCCGCGAGAAGATGGCGAAGATGCGCCGGGAGATCGCGGAGATGAAGACGGGCCGCGAGATCAAGCGCCAGGAGCGCAAGCGTCACAAGGTGCCGTCCGTGGCCATCGCGGGTTACACCAACGCCGGCAAGTCCTCGCTGCTCAACCGCCTCACGGGCGCGGGTGTGCTGGTCGAGAACGCCCTGTTCGCGACCCTCGACCCGACCGTGCGCCGGGCCGAGACGCCGAGCGGACGGCTGTACACGCTGGCCGACACGGTCGGTTTTGTACGCCATCTGCCCCACCACCTGGTCGAGGCGTTCCGCTCCACGATGGAGGAGGTCGGCGAGTCCGACCTGATCCTGCACGTGGTCGACGGTTCGCACCCGTTCCCGGAGGAGCAGCTGGCCGCCGTGCGCGAGGTGGTCCGGGACGTCGGCGCCACCGACGTGCCCGAGATCGTCGTGATCAACAAGGCCGACGCGGCCGACCCGTTGACGCTCCAGCGGCTGCTGCGCGTCGAGAAGCGGTCCATCGCGGTCTCGGCCCGCACCGGCCAGGGCATCGAGGAACTGCTCGCGCTCATCGACAACGAGCTGCCCCGCCCGTCGGTCGAGGTCGAGGCGCTCGTGCCGTACACGCACGGCAAGCTGGTCGCCCGCGCGCACGACGAGGGCGAGGTGATCTCCGAGGAGCACACCCCGGAGGGCACTCTGCTCAAGGTGCGGGTGCACGAGGAACTGGCTGCGGAGCTCACGCCGTACGCTCCGGCGCCGGCGCTCTGAGTCCGATCTGAGCGCGCGTCTGGCCTGAGGGCGGGTCTCGCCCTGAACGCGAGAAGGCCCGCCCCCTGTCACAGGGGGCGGGCCTTCAGCATGTACGGATCACTGACCGCCGTAGGTCTTGCTCATGTTCTGGTAGAGCGCTTCGGCGTCGCGGCCCAGCTGCGGACCCGCCAGCCAGGTGTTGTCGGCCGGGCCGATCGAGGTGTTCGAGACCAGCACCGACTTGCCGTTCAGGACCCGGAACCAGCCGCCGCCGGAGGAACCGCCGGTCATGTCGCAGCCGATGCGGTACATCGTCGGCAGGGACGGGCTGAGCGAGAACCGGCCGGGGCTGTCGATGCACCTGAACATCTTCTCGCCGTTGTAGGGCGGCGCGGCCGGGTAGCCCCAGGCGCCCATCTTCGCGGCCTCGGCCGCCGACGGGGCGGAGAAGTCCACGTCCAGCGCGGCGCCGACCGTCTCCTCCAGGGACTTGGCGCCCTGCTCCGGCTTCACATGCAGCACGGCGTAGTCGTACGCGGCTCCGTCACCGCCGGTCTCCGAACCGCCCTTGATCCACTGGTTGGAGGTCGAGGCCCAGTTCGCCCACCAGTTGCCGTACGGGGCGATCTCCGCCGGGTTGGCATTGGTCAGCTCCGCCTCGGACCTGCCGAGGTCGTTGTAGGCCGGGACGAACATGATGTTGCGGTACCAGCCGCCGTTGCCGCCTGCGTGCACACAGTGACCCGCCGTCCACACCAGGTTGGACTTGCCCGGATGGTTGACGTCCTTGACGACCGTGCCCGAGCAGACGGCCGGTCCGTCGGGGGAGTCGAAGAAGACCTTGCCGACCGGCGCCGCATTGCGGTGGTACGGCGTCTTCTCGGCCTGTGCCCGGACCGGCGCCGGATCCGGATCGCTGACGCCCTGGCCGGCCGACGCGTCCTTCGTCGTGACCCTCTTGTCGGCCTCGTCGGCGGACTGCATCCGCTCCGGCTTCCAGAGGTCCTTGATCACCGGGTTGACGAAGTCCTTGGCGTCACTGAGCCACTTGTCCTTGTCCCAGTCCTTCCAGCCGCCGTTCTTCCAACGGTCGACGTCGATCCCGTGCTCCTTGAGCTTGCCCGCGAGATCGGCCGGGATCTTGGCCTCGCCACCGCCGTTCGCGGAGGACTGGGAGCTGGTGGCGTCGGGCTTGTCACTCGCCGAATCCCCGGAACCGCCACAGGCGGTCGCGGTGAGCGCCAGGGCGGCGACGAGCCCGACGGCGGCGAGGACGGTACGCCGTCCGCGCCTCGGTGCGGGCGTGGATGTGGAACGCATGCTGCGATGACCCCCGTTGGTGCGTACTGAGTGGTGCTGGTCCTGCTCAGTGCAGGTGCCGCGTGGGCACGGCATGGGCGCGGCAACCGGTGGCTCCGCGCGACTCCCCACTATGCCCGGGGAGTTGAGGGTGTACCGGGGTGAGCCGGTGAAGGTTTCCCAGAGCCCCCGGGGCGATGTCATACGCCAGGGGGCTCAGCTGCGCCGGGCACGCTCCGGGCACTCGGCGCGGCCCGCATCGTTCGGCTGCGCGGCGCGGCCCGGAGCGTCAGGGTGGGCGGCGCAGCCCCCCGGGAGTAGCAAGGTGCGCGGCGCAGCTGCGGAGCGTCCGGGTGCGGGTACGCGGCCGCCGTCGACGGCGTGGTTCAGTGGGCCGTCACCGACCGGCGAACTTCTTGCTGACCGAGTCGTACACGCCCTTGGCCACGTCACCCAGGCGCGGTCCGGCCAGCCAGCCCGAGGTCGCCGGGCCGATCGAGGTGTTGGACACCAGCGCCGGCTTGCCGTCCCAACCGGTCGCCACCCAGCCGCCGCCGGACGAACCGCCGGTCATGCTGCAGCCGATGCGGTACATCGTCGGATCCGATGCGTTGATCGACAGCCGCCCGGGCCGGCTTTCGCACTCATACAGCTTCTGGCCGTCGTAGGGCTTGGCGGCCGGGTAGCCCATCGCCACGACGCGCTTCACCCGGGGCACCGCCGGCGCCTTGAACTCGACCGGCAGCGCCGAACCGACCGTCTCCTCCAGCGACTTGCCGCCACTGCCCTTCTCCGGCGTGACATGGATGACCGCGAAGTCGTACGGTGCGCCGTCACCGCCCGTCGAACCGCCCTGCTCGATCCACTGGTCCGAGGTCCGCGCCCAGTCGCCCCACCAGACGCCGTAGGGAGCGACGTCCTCGCGGGTGGCGTTCTCCAGCTCCGCCATCGGCTTGCCGTCGTCGTTGTACGACGGCACGAACGCGATGTTGCGGTACCAGCCGCCCTTCTTGCCCGCGTGCACGCAGTGGCCCGCCGTCCACACCAGGTTGGACTTGCCCGGGTGCGCCGGGTCCTTCACGACGGTCGCCGAGCAGACCGCCGAGCCCTCGGGGGAGTCGAAGAACACCTTGCCGGCCGTGGGCGAGTCGGCGTGGTACGACGGCGGCACGGCCCGCGCCGGGACGGGAGCGGGCGTCGGGTCGGTCTTGCCCTGGTCCTCGGCGATCTCGCCCGCGTCGACGTCCTGGTCGGGCTCCTCGGCCTCCCGCATGCGGTCCGGGTTCCAGAGCCCCTCGATGATCGGGTTGACGTACTCGTTCGCCTCGCGCAGCCAGTCGTCCCGGTCCCAGTTCTTCCAGGCGCCGTTCTTCCACTTGTCGATGTCTATCCCGTGCTCGCGGAGCCGCTCCCTGATGTCGGCCGGGATCTTGAGCTTGCCGTCGTCGGAGGCAGTGGCGGACGCGGAGGCCTGACCGTCAGCCGTCGCATCGCCCGACTCACAGGCGGTGGCGGTCAGGGCGAGTGCCGAGGCCAGGGCCACGGCTGCCAGGACGGGGGAGTTCCTGCGGCGCGCGCTCCCCCCTCGGACGGTATGGGACGACGGCCGTGTGGATCGCATGATCTGACTCCCCCTGGTGCGGAACGAACGTGGACGAACCGGGCTTCGGCCCCGATTCCCGCTGCCTCGCGGGAAGTTCGGGGCCACCTCGCGGTGTCCGGGAACGGCATCACACACTATGCGGTGGCTGTGGGGGCGACCCGACGGATCCGCAACAGTTCCGTCACGGAAAGGATCTTGAGGCAACCCGTAACCCCGTGAGAGGTCCGGGGTTGGTAGCGGTGGGGGGCCTGCTGTCTGCGCGCGGTCCTCTGTGCCCGTGCGCAGTGGGAGGTCAGAGAAGTCGTGGCGGAATCCATCCGTGGGGGTTGTGCACCAGAGGACGCCTCTGTGGGGCGCGGGCAGGCGACATCCCCCCTCGGCGGAGCGCGGGAAGACACCGCACCTGCCCCCCGCTCCGCGCACGAAGGATTCCTGCGCCGCCAAGCCGCCCGCGAATCCGCCGCCCGGACCTACGCCCGTGCCCTGCCGATCGTTCCGGTGCGGGCCCGGGGACTCACCATCGAGGGCGCGGACGGCCGCCGCTACCTGGACTGCCTCTCCGGCGCCGGCACCCTGGCCCTCGGCCACAATCACCCGGTCGTCCTGGAGTCCCTCCGCAAGGTGCTCGACTCCGGCGCACCTCTGAACGCCCTCGATCTGGCGACCCCCGTCAAGGACGCCTTCCTCACCGAACTGTTGCGCACTCTGCCACGGGGCCTCGCGGATCGGGCGCACGTGCGGTTCTGCGGGCCGGCGGGCAGCGAAGCCGTCGAGACCGCCTACGCGCTCGTCCGCGCGGCGACCGGCCGGAACGGCCTCGTGACGTTCACCGGCGCCGGTGACAGAAGTACCGCCAGGGCTTTCGACGTCACCTCCGCGGAGGCACATGGCGCACGGATCACCCGACTGCCCGACCCGCGGGACCACCGCTGCGCCATCGGTGCCGGGGGCGAGCCCGGGTCCGATCTCTGCTCCTTCGGTGCGGGGGGCGAGCGCGGGTCCGATCTCTGCTCCCTCGGCGCCAGGGGCGAGCCCGGGCCCGACCTCGCCGCCGGTTGGACCGAGTTTCTCCTCGACCACCCTGCCGCCGGGGCGCCGCTGCCCGCCGGGGTGATCATCGAGCCCGTCCGGAGTGAAGGCGGGGTGATCCCCGTCCCCGACACCTGGCTGCGGCGCGTGCGCCGGCTCACCGCCGACCGGTCCGTCCCGCTGATCGCCGACGAGATCCGGACCGGGGTGGGCCGGACCGGTGCCTTCTGGGCGGTCGAGCACAGTGGCGTGACCCCCGACGTGATGGTTCTCTCCGATGCCATCGGAGGCAGCCTGCCGCTGGCTGTCGTGGTCTACCGCGACGACCTCGACGTCGGAGAACCCGGCACCTCCGCCGAATCCTTCCCCGGCAACCAGCTCGCCATGGCCGCCGGCACGGCGACCCTCGCCCACGTCCGCGAGAACGCCCTCGCCGAGCGCGCGGCGACCCTCGGGGCACGCATGCTGAACCAACTCCAGCAGCTCGTCTCCGATTTCGCCTGTGTCGCTGATGTGCGGGGGAGAGGGCTCATGATCGGTGTTGAGCTGATGGATCCCGAGGGCGAGAGGGAACCCGGCGACCCCGGCGCCGCCCGGACTGCGCACTGCGGCATGGAGGCGTCGGCGAGGCCGGGCAGCGGGCCCGGGCCCCTCCCCGCCGCTCCCGGACCGGCTGCTGCGGTCCAGCGGGAGTGTCTCCGGCGCGGCCTCATCGTCGGACTCGGCGGCCCGCACGCAAGCGTCGTCCACCTGCTGCCGCCCCTGACCATCACCGATGAACAAGCGGCCGCCGTAATGGACCGCTTGGCCGACGCGGTCGGGGCGGCGGCTCGGGACTGTGGTGCCGGCACGGCAGCCGCACCGTGAACTCGGTGACCTGCACGGCGAGCGTGAAAGTCCGCGCGGCATGCCTGCGCACCAGGGGTGCGCCACCGTTCGCCGGACGCCCACGCGCCATGAGCCATGACGGCCGCGCGTCATGAACCCTGCACGCCGTGGGCCGTGAGCCCCGCTGGCCACCAGCCTCACGCGCCGCCGGCTGTGAGTCCCGCAGACCGTGTGAGCCCCGCAAGCCGCGTGCCGTGAGTCCTGACGGCCACACGCCCGGCACGCCGAGCGCCGTGAGTCCTGACGGCCACTCGCCCGGCACGCCGAGCGAAGTGGCCCCGCACCCCCGTCCGCCCGCAGCTAGACCCCGCACACCCGTCCGCCCACCGCTCGGCCTCGCGCACCGCATGCCGTGCGGAGTCCGGCTCCTCGTCCCGCAGCCCCCACCCGCATGATCCCGGAACCACCCCATGAGGTACCTGCCGTGAACTTCACGCCCCACCCCGACGACCACGCCCCTGCCTCGGGACAAAGCTCCGCCGAAGCCTGGCCGTCGGCAGCGTCGCCGAGCCCGCTGGTCCCTCACCCCCGGCCGGCGGCGAAACCCGCCCAGGAGCCGAGCGCCGGCCACGACGGTGACCCACTGGAGCATCCCGACCCGCACACCGTCGCCCAGGCCGCCGCCGTGGAGAACCTGCTCCGCTGCTGGGCGCGCGAGACCAACGCGCCCGACCCGGCCGACGGCGTCCTCCACATCCCCCTTCCCGCCAGCGGTACGAGTCTCCTCGCACCGGTGCGCTACTGGTCCCCGACGGGCTGGCACCGCTTCGGCCCTCCTCGTCTCGCCGATGCTCCCGAGACGGCTCCACCCGCCGACGCGGTCACCATCGCCGCCCTGCTCACCAGGGAGACGTCCACGCACACGCCCGGCACCAGCCGTGCCCACGCCCCCTCCGTCCCCACGCACGCGCCCGACTCCGCGCCATCCGGATCCGTCGACGGCGTCGGACTCGTCGCAGGTGTTGCCGATTCCCTGCGCCGTGTCGCCGGATTCATCACCGACCGCCGGGAACGCCCGGCCGACTACCCGGACCTCTTCCTGTCCGCCGAACAGGCACTCGTCCTCGGACACCCCCTGCACCCCACACCGAAGAGCCGCGAAGGCCTCACCGAGGCCGAAGCACCCCTCTACTCACCCGAGTCGCGCGGCTCCTTCCCCTTGCACTGGATGGCTGTCGCCCCCTCCGTGCTGGCCACCGACTCCTCCTGGACCGAACGCGGCCGCCCGGTCGCCGCACCCCTCCTCGCCGCCCGGCTTGCCGGGGCCGGAGCGCGGTTGCCGGAGGGGTACGCCCTGCTGCCCCTGCACCCCTGGCAGGCACACGAGGTCCGGCGCCGCCCGCAGACCGCTGCCCTGCTGGACACCGGACTGCTCCGTGACCTCGGCACCCACGGCCCGGCCTGGCACCCCACCTCCTCCGTACGAACCGTCTACCGAACCCATGCCCCCGCGATGCTCAAGCTCTCGCTGGGCCTGCGCATCACCAACTCCCGCCGTGAGAACCTCCGCAAGGAACTGCACCGCGGCGTCGAGGTCCACCGCCTGCTCCGCAGCGGCCTCGGGCAGCAGTGGCACGCCGCGCACCCGTGCTTCGACATCGTCCGGGACCCGGCCTGGCTCGCCGTCGACACCCCCGACGGCGACCCCGTGCCCGGACTGGACGTGGTGATCCGCCACAATCCGTTCAGCCCCTCCGACGACGTGTCCTGCGTCGCCGGCCTCCTCTCGCCGCACCCATGCACCCCGGCCGCGCCGGAGGGTGCCCCGGGGCGCCCCGACCCACACGGCCCGGCCCTGCTGTCCCGACTGGCCGAGGTGGTCACGCGCCTGGCCCGCCGCACCGGCCGACCCCGCTCAGCCGTCGCCGCCGAGTGGTTCCTCCGCTACCTGGCCCACGTGGTCCGTCCCGTCCTCTGGCTGGACGGCGAGGCCGGCGTCGCACTGGAAGCGCACCAGCAGAACACCCTGCTCCTGCTGGACGCCGACGGCTGGCCCACGGGCGGCCGCTACCGCGACAACCAGGGCTACTACTTCCGCGCATCCCGGCGCCAGGACCTCGACGACCGGTTGCCCGGTATCGGCGAGCGGAGCGACACGTTCGTCTGCGACCAGGTGACCGATGAGCGGCTCATGTACTACCTGGTGATCAACAACGTGCTCGGCCTGATCGGCGCTTTCGGCTCCCAAGGGCTCGCCGACGAGCGGCTGCTGCTCGCCGCCTTCCGGCGCTTCCTCGGGCACCTCGCCTCCGGCCCGTCCCGGCTGCGCACCACCCTGCCCGCCCTGCTGCTCGACTCACCCGTCCTGCGCTGCAAGGCCAACTTGCTGACCCGGCTGCACGGCCTCGACGAACTCGTCGGCCCCGTCGACACCCAATCCGTCTACGTCACGATCGACAACCCCCTGCACTCCTGACCGCTCTGATCCCCGTTGACCGCCGCTGACCCATCTCCTTCGTCCCTGAGGACATGCCACCCCCTTCCTGAGAGGAGCGTCCGGTGCCTCCCGCCACCCCGATCGCCGGGAGCCGTATCGCCACCCACGGCGTCGGCACCGGCGCCGCCGTGGCTGCTGACTCTGTCGTGACCGCCGTGACCGCCGTGACCGGAGGCGCCGGGTCCGGAGCCGACACCGCTGCCGGGCAGGGCGTCGACTCCGATACCAGGCCGAGTGCAGCCAGTGACCTCGCAGGTGTCGCGGCCGGCACCGCCGCCGAGCTCGACGGCGGGGACGGCCTCGACCACATCGCCGCATGGAGCCCGGCAGACACGCCCGCAGGCCGGTTCCACCTCGTCCCCGTGCGCATCGAACACGACCTGGCGCTCATCAGCCGCTGGATGAACGACCCCGCCGCCGCGGAGTTCTGGGACCTGGCCGGACCGCAGGAGGTGACACGGGACCACCTGCGCGCCCAGCTGGCCGGAGACGGGCGCAGCGCTCCGTGCCTCGGCCTATTGGACGGAACACCGATGAGCTACTGGGAGATCTACCGGGCGGATCTGGACCCGCTGGCCCGGCACTACCCCGCCCGGCCTCATGACACGGGGGTCCACCTCCTGCTAGGCGGGGTCGCAGACCGCGGGCGCGGCCTGGGCGGTCTGCTGCTCCGGGCCGTCGCCGACCTCGTCCTCGCGCAGCGGCCCTCCTGCGCACGGGTCATCGCGGAACCCGACATTCGCAACACCCCTTCCATCGCCGCTTTCCTGACCGCCGGTTTCCGGTTCTCCGCCGAAGTCGACCTGACCGCCAAGCGAGCCGCTCTCATGGTCCGAGACCGGCCCATCCGGCACCTTTTGTAGCGCTGTGTCACCGCGCCATCACTCATTGAACGCGGCCCGTGCCGGGACAGTTCCCGTCCGCCGCGCCAATCTCTCGAACGGCCGTGCCACGACTCGACGTCCCGGCCGGACGACCCCCGTTCACGGCCCATTCCCGAGGAGCCCACGGCCTTGATCCCGTCCCCCGCACCCGCCTTGATCACCCGTTTGTCAGTGCAGGGTCGTAGGGTGGTCGCGCTATGACGAAGCCCTCACTTCCCGAACTCCTGCACGCCGCCGTCACTGCCGTCGGTGGCACGGAGCGCCCCGGTCAGGTGGCCATGGCCCAAGCCGTCGAGGAAGCGATCGACGACGGCTCCCACCTGCTGGTCCAGGCCGGCACCGGCACCGGAAAGTCCCTGGGCTACCTGGTGCCCGCGCTCGCGCACGGGGAGCGTGTGGTCGTCGCGACCGCCACGCTCGCCCTGCAGCGCCAGCTGGTGGAGCGCGACCTGCCGAGAACGGTCGAGTCGCTCCACCCACTCCTGCGCCGCCGCCCGGAGTTCGCGATGCTCAAGGGCCGGTCGAACTACCTGTGTCTGCACCGTATGCACGAGGGTGTCCCGCAGGACGAGGAGGAGGGCCTCTTCGACCAGTTCGAGGCCGCCGCGCCCACCAGCAAGCTGGGCCAGGACCTGCTGAGGGTGCGCGACTGGGCCGACGAGACCGAAACCGGCGACCGTGACGACCTCACGCCCGGCATCTCGGACAGGGCCTGGGCTCAGGTGTCGGTGTCGTCCAGGGAGTGCCTGGGCGCGTCGAAGTGCGCGTACGGTGCCGAGTGCTTCGCCGAGATGGCCCGTGAGCGGGCGAAGCTCGCCGAGGTCGTCGTCACCAATCACGCGCTGCTCGCGATCGACGCCATCGAGGGCGCCCCGGTCCTCCCGCAGCACGAGGTGCTGATCGTCGACGAAGCGCACGAGCTGGTCTCCCGGGTCACCGGAGTCGCCACCGGCGAGCTCACCCCCGGCCAGGTCAACCGCGCGGTGCGCCGTGCCGCGAAACTGGTCAACGAGAAGGCCGCCGACCAGCTCCAGACCGCCGCCGAGGGTTTCGAACGGCTGATGGAGCTGGCGCTGCCGGGCCGTCTGGAAGAGATTCCCGAGGACCTCGGGTACGCCCTGATGGCCCTTCGGGACGCGTGCCGCACGGTCATCTCCGCGATCGGCACGACCCGCGACAAGTCCGTCCAGGACGAGGACGCCGTCCGTAAGCAGGCTCTGGCGTCCGTGGAGAACGTGCACGACGTGGCGGAGCGCATCACGAACGGCTCCGAGTGGGACGTGGTCTGGTACGAGCGGCACGACCGCTTCGGTGCCTCCCTGCGCGTCGCGCCCATGTCCGTCTCCGGGCTGCTGCGCGAGAAGCTCTTCGCTGACCGCTCCGTGGTGCTGACGTCCGCGACGCTGAAGCTTGGTGGTGACTTCAACGGTGTCGGTGCCTCCCTGGGCCTCGCCCCGGAGGGCACCGAGGGTGATGACGTCCCGAAGTGGAAGGGCATCGACGTCGGCTCGCCTTTCGACTACCGCAAGCAAGGCATCCTGTACGTCGCCAAACACCTGGCGCGTCCCGCGCGAGACGGTGACCGCGCGGACATGCTCGACGAACTCACGGAGCTGATCCAGGCGGCGGGCGGCCGCACCCTCGGCCTGTTCTCCTCCATGAGGGGCGCCCAGTTGGCCGCCGAGGAACTGCGGTCCCGCATCCCCGAGTTCCCGATCCTGCTCCAGGGGGAGGAGACGCTCGGCGAGCTCATCAAGAATTTCGCGGCCGACCCGAAGACCTGCCTATTCGGCACACTGTCGCTCTGGCAGGGCGTGGACGTCCCGGGCCCCAGCTGCCAGCTGGTCGTCATGGACAAGATTCCGTTCCCGCGCCCGGACGATCCTCTGATGAGCGCTCGCCAGAAGGCCGTGGAGGACGCCGGAGGCAACGGCTTCATGGCGGTCGCCGCCACCCACGCCGCGCTCCTCATGGCCCAGGGCGCCGGTCGGCTCGTACGGGCATCCGGGGATCGGGGCGTGGTCGCCGTCCTCGACCAGCGTCTGGCGACGGCCCGGTACGGGAGCTACCTCAAGGCCTCGCTGCCCGACTTCTGGTTCACGACGGACCGGAACCAGGTACGGAAGTCGCTCGCGGCGATCGACTCCGCGGCCCAGCAGGCGGAAGAAGAATGAGCGGTGGGCCGGCCGGCGGCTCAGCCGTCGGTCGGCCCCCACGTGCACGAACCACTGAGTCCTGAGGTTCGACAACCGCCCCGGACAGCGCAGGGCCCCGGAACCGGCGCAGGGGTCCCGGGGCCCGGTCAAGAGGGCGGGCCCGCGGGGCCCGCCCGACGCCGTGCGCGCTGTCAGACGCGGCGCAGCACGGCCACCACCTTGCCGAGGATGGTCGCATCGTCGCCGGGGATCGGCTCGTAGGACGCGTTGTGCGGCAGGAGCCAGACATGGCCGTCCTCGCGCTTGAAGCGCTTGACGGTGGCTTCGCCGTCGAGCATCGCGGCCACGATGTCGCCGTTCTCGGCGACCGGCTGACGGCGCACCGTGACCCAGTCGCCGTCGCAGATCGCGGCCTCGATCATCGAGTCACCGACGACCTTGAGGACGAACAGCTCGCCGTCGCCGACCAGCTGGCGGGGCAGGGGGAAGACGTCCTCGACGGACTCCTCGGCGAGGATCGGGCCACCTGCGGCGATCCGGCCGACCAGCGGCACGTAGGACGCGGCGGGCTTGCCCGCGGTGTCCGTGGGCTGCACCGAGGCGGCCTGGTCGGAGCCGCGCACCTCGTAGGCGCGCGGGCGGTGCGGGTCGCGGCGCAGGAAGCCCTTGCGCTCCAGTGCCATCAGCTGGTGTGCGACGGAGGAGGTGCTGGAAAGGCCGACAGCCTGACCGATCTCCCGCATCGACGGCGGGTACCCCCGTCGCTGCACGGAGTCCCTGATGACCTCGATCACCCGGCGCTGGCGATCGGTGAGTCCCGAGCTGTCCGCCCGGATGCCGGGAGGTCGGCCCGGCAGGGAGCGCTTGTGCCCCTCAGGGTTCGTGGCTTCGTTCATCGCATGCGCCGGCTCCAGTCGGCCCTGGGAGCGGTCCTGGGCAGCGATGGCGGCACTGTCTGCGGTGGTGGTCACGTCGGCCCCTCTCGATGGTCTCCCTGCTGGACAACGGTAGTTGCTTTCGAAAGGTTGCGCCAAACACACGTTCGAGTGAAAAAACGCGAATCGTCGGACGCGATCGTGTGTCCGGGTGTATTAGCGGCCGGGTCACCGGGCGGGCAAAAGGGCCCATTGCTGTACTCTTCACCGCCGGGGTGATCGCCTCGTGGACTGTGGCCCAGTCTGCCATCCGGCATCCCCGGACCCGGGGACCAGCCCTCATCTGCGCGGGAGTCCCACGCCCCCTCCTTGCGGCGCCCACGGTATCTCCGCATGCGCCGCGGCGATACGGCCGTGCGGGAGCGGATGCCGACGCGCTCCGGGCGAAGGCGCCGGCAGTGGCGCCCGGGGTGTGCACGTGCCCGTGAAGCGGGAGCCGCCGCCCGTCACCTGCGCCTACGCGTGCGACACGCGAGATGGGCGTGCATGTATGAGCCAATCCCCACATCTAGTGGTTGGATTACATCCGCAGCCCATAAGTTGTGGTCCCCCGGGTCTCGAGGCCCATGGTCATCGCCTATGCTTGGGGCTGCTTCGTGGGGCGCAAGATGCCCGGCGAGGCTATTGAGTCTGCTGTGAGGAGGGTTGGGAGTTCATGCACTGCCCCTTCTGCAGGCACCCCGACAGCCGTGTCGTCGACAGTCGTACGACCGACGACGGCACATCGATCCGCAGGCGCCGCCAGTGCCCTGACTGCTCCCGTCGTTTCACGACCGTGGAGACGTGCTCGCTCATGGTGGTGAAGCGGTCCGGAGTCACCGAGCCCTTCAGCCGTACGAAGATCATCAATGGTGTGCGCAAGGCGTGCCAGGGGCGACCTGTCACCGAGGACGCACTCGCCCAGCTCGGCCAGCGGGTCGAGGAGGCGGTGCGAGCCACCGGAAGCGCCGAGCTGACCACCCATGACGTGGGGCTGGCCATACTCGGCCCGTTGCAGGAACTCGATCTCGTCGCCTACCTGCGGTTCGCCTCCGTCTACCGGGCGTTCGACTCGCTCGACGACTTCGAGGCGGCCATCGAGGAACTCAGGGCGCAGACGGGACACACCTATACGGACGACCCGGACCGCAAGGACGCGGCTGCGGAGAGCCGGGAAGACGACCGCGGGCCCGGAGGGACGAAGCAGGTCCCCGAGCCCGCAGGCGCCGCCGACTGACCGGCGGGCCGGACCCGGAAGGCAGCTCCGGGCCCGGCCGGGCGGCGGCGTGAGAAGACCTGTTGCGGGCGTGTGAGTGGGAGCCCGCAACACCAGACAGAACATCGTGCACCGGGAACAACGGGGCACTTCAGGGCGTTTTCGCCCGTACAGGGAGGCGGCATGACAGAGACGGCGAGCGGTCCGGCACGGAGTTCCCGCGCCAAGAGCGCCAAGGCGAGCAAGGGCCTGCGTGTCGAGCGCGTCCACACCACTCCCGGGGTCCACCCCTATGACGAGGTGGCCTGGGAGAGCCGTGACGTCGTCATGACCAACTGGCGCGACGGCTCGGTCAACTTCGAGCAGCGCGGCGTGGAGTTCCCCGACTTCTGGTCGGTGAACGCGGTCAACATCGTCACCAGCAAGTACTTCCGCGGTGCCGTGGGCACCCCGCAGCGCGAGACCAGCCTGAAGCAGCTGATCGACCGCATCGTGAAGACGTACCGGAAGGCCGGTGAGGACTACAAGTACTTCGCCTCGCCCGCCGACGCCGAGATCTTCGAGCACGAGCTGGCCTACGCTCTCCTGCACCAGATCTTCAGCTTCAACAGCCCCGTCTGGTTCAACGTCGGCACCAAGCAGCCCCAGCAGGTCTCCGCCTGCTTCATCCTGTCCGTCGACGACTCCATGGAGTCGATCCTCGACTGGTACAAGGAAGAGGGCATGATCTTCAAGGGCGGCTCCGGCGCCGGCCTGAACCTCTCCCGGATCCGCTCCTCCAAGGAGCTGCTGTCCTCCGGCGGCAACGCCTCCGGTCCGGTCTCCTTCATGCGGGGCGCCGACGCCTCCGCAGGAACGATCAAGTCCGGTGGCGCCACCCGCCGCGCCGCCAAGATGGTCGTCCTCGACGTGGACCACCCGGACATCGAGGACTTCATCGAGACCAAGGTCAAGGAAGAAGAGAAGATCCGCGTTCTGCGTGACGCGGGCTACGACATGGACCTGGGCGGCGACGACATCACGTCCGTCCAGTACCAGAACGCCAACAACTCGGTCCGTGTCAACGACGAGTTCATGAAGGCGGTCGACCAGGGCGGGCAGTTCGGGCTGCGCGGCCGGATGTCCGGCGAGGTCATCGAGGAGGTCGACGCCAAGGCGCTCTTCCGCAAGATCGCCGAGGCGGCCTGGGCCTGCGCCGACCCCGGAATCCAGTACGACGACACCATCAACACCTGGCACACCTGCCCCGAGTCCGGCCGGATCACCGCGTCGAACCCGTGCAGCGAGTACATGCACCTGGACAACACGTCCTGCAACCTCGCCTCGCTGAACCTGATGAAGTTCCTCAAGGACGACGGCAAGGGCAACCAGTCCTTCGAGGCCGAGCGCTTCCAGAAGGTCGTCGAGCTGGTCATCACCGCGATGGACATCTCGATCTGCTTCGCGGACTTCCCGACCCAGAAGATCGGCGAGAACACGCGCGCGTTCCGCCAGCTCGGCATCGGCTACGCCAACCTCGGCGCCCTGCTGATGGCCACCGGCCACGCCTACGACTCCGACGGCGGCCGCGCCCTCGCCGGTGCCATCACCTCCCTGATGACGGGCACGGCGTACCGGCGCTCCGCCGAACTCGCCTCGGTCGTCGGCCCGTACGACGGGTACGCCCGCAACGCCGACGCCCACAAGCGCGTGATGAGGCAGCACTCGGACGCCAACGACACGGCCGTCCGCATGGACGACCTGGACACCCCGGTGTGGGCCGCCGCCAGCGAGGCCTGGGGCGACGTCCTGCGCATCGGTGAGAAGAACGGTTTCCGTAACTCCCAGGCGTCCGTGCTCGCCCCGACCGGCACCATCGGTCTGGCGATGTCCTGCGACACCACCGGTGTCGAGCCCGACCTCGCGCTGGTCAAGTTCAAGAAGCTGGTCGGCGGCGGCTCGATGCAGATCGTCAACGGCACCGTCCCGCAGGCCCTGCGCCGCCTGGGCTACCTCGAAGAGCAGATCGAGGCGATCGTCGCTCACATCGCCGACAACGGCAACGTGATCGACGCCCCCGGTCTCAAGCCCGAGCACTACGAGGTGTTCGACTGCGCCATGGGCGAGCGGGCCATCTCCCCGATGGGCCACGTCCGCATGATGGCCGCGATCCAGCCGTGGATCTCCGGCGCCATCTCCAAGACGGTCAACATGCCGGAGTCGGCGACCGTCGAGGAGGTCGAGGAGATCTACTTCGAGGCCTGGAAGCTCGGCGTCAAGGCGCTCGCGATCTACCGCGACAACTGCAAGGTCGGCCAGCCCCTCTCCGCCAAGACCAAGGAGAAGGAGAAGGCGGAGATCACCGAGAAGACCGAGGAAACCATCCGCACCGCGGTCGAGAAGGTCGTCGAGTACCGCCCGGTCCGCAAGCGCCTGCCGAAGGGACGTCCCGGCATCACCACGTCCTTCACCGTCGGCGGTGCCGAGGGTTACATGACCGCCAACTCCTACCCGGACGACGGTCTCGGTGAGGTCTTCCTCAAGATGTCCAAGCAGGGCTCGACCCTCGCGGGCATGATGGACGCCTTCTCCATCGCGGTCTCCGTCGGCCTCCAGTACGGCGTGCCGCTGGAGACGTACGTCTCGAAGTTCACCAACATGCGCTTCGAGCCGGCCGGTATGACGGACGACCCGGACGTGCGGATGGCGCAGTCGATCGTCGACTACATCTTCCGCCGTCTGGCGCTGGACTTCCTGCCTTTCGAGACGCGCTCCGCGCTCGGTATCCACTCCGCCGAGGAGCGTCAGCGGCACCTCGAGACCGGTTCGTACGAGCCGAGCGAGGACGAGGTCGATGTCGAGGGCCTGGCCCAGTCGGCGCCGCGTGCCCAGGAGCTGAAGGCGGTCTCCGCGCCGAAGGCCGAGGAGACGGTCAAGCCCGCCCCGCAGCAGGCCCACACCAGTGCCGAACTGGTGGAGATGCAGCTGGGCATCCAGGCCGACGCCCCGCTGTGCTTCTCCTGCGGCACGAAGATGCAGCGTGCCGGTTCCTGCTACATCTGCGAGGGCTGCGGCTCGACCAGCGGCTGCAGCTGACGTCGAGCACCTGAGCCGATGACGGAGGGGCACCGCCTGCGGGCGGTGCCCCTCCTGTCGTGAGTGCCTCGTCGGTGGCGACGTCAGGGACGGTGTGCCGAGCCCATCGTCCCGGTGAAGTCCACGGGGTCGCCTTCGAAACCACGGAGGCCGGCGCGGAAGTCCCACGGCCCCGAGCCGTCCCGGGCGAACTCGGCGACCGTCGCCGCGGTCGCGCCGAGGACACCGCCGAAGTCGTCCTCCGCGAGGACGGTGTACCCCTCGCGAATACGCAGTCCGGGGTTGCGCACACTGACGAAAGTGCGCTCCGCCGGGCGCTGCTGGATGACGACACCGACGACCACGCGCGCGTACCGGACGTCGAGCCGGTCCAGTTCCAGCGTCATGACTTCGTCGTAGCCGAAGCCCTGGCCGTCCTTGCTGTCCCGGTTGAGAGTGATGGTGCCGTCCGGGGAGCGGCTGTCGAAGTGCACCACGTATGCGGGATCGCCGTGCGGAGCGTCCGCCAGGTAGGTCGCAGCGACCAGGTCCAGGTCGGTGGACGGCTGCCCCGCCGGACTGGGATCCCACCGCACCGCGATCTCGACCTTGCGAAGCCCCTTGTTGAGCCCGTCCACCAGAGTCCCCTTCCCCGTACCGACCCGTCCGCCGGCCCAACTGCCGGGCGCGCATGACTGTTTGTCCATCCTGCCACGCGCGCGGGTAGGTGCGAGGGGGAGCGGTCCAGCCGAGAGTGACCGACGCCACGCTCGGTGGCCTTACCATGGCGCGGTGCTGGTCAAGTGGATTCGCTGCACCGTGGTGGACCGCCGCGGTTTCGAGCGGGGGCAGCGGAAGTGGGCGGGGCTTCTGGGGGAGCCGGGGTTTCGCGGGCAGGGGGGTGGCTGGAGCCGGGGGCGGCCGGACGTGGCGCACATTTTCGCGTTCTGGGAGAGCCGCGCCTTCTACGACTCCTTCATGGCACGGTCCCACGACCGGCTCGCATCCTCCCAGGCGGGCACGTTCAAGGACGCACAGGTCAGACTCTTCGACTACCGCTTCGACGTGAAGACCGGCTTCGAACCTCGGTTCACGGACGCCGACCTGCTCCGGGTGGCGCTCTGCCGTATCCACGAGGCGCGGGCGGAGCATTTCGTGCTGATGCAGGAGAAAGTCTGGAACCCGGCGATGGCCGGCTCGCCCGGCATGGTGCGTGGGCTGTTCGGCGAGGCACCCGGGCACGAGTTCATGGTGCTGTCGATGTGGCGCTCGGCCGCCGAGCACGGCAAGTACCGCACGGAACGTGTGGAACGGCTCGCCCTGAGGGCACAGATCGAGGCGGACGTGGCGGCGCTCACCGGGGATGTCGTGGACATGGAGTCGAGCTGGACCGTCTGATTCCGGGCCATGTCTTCCGGAAGCCGGACGCGGTCGTTGAGGTCGTTGAGGTCGGACAAGCGTGCGACTGGAGTGATCCGTGGTGCACGAATCGTGTGACCTACGCGGTATGGATGCGGTGTGAGTGCTCCCCGGGCCCTCACTCGATCTAGGGTCTTGGCATGGCACGACCACGGCGCATCGTCCTTGTCCGGCACGGCGAGTCAACGGGCAATGTTGATGACTCCGTCTACGAGCGTGAACCCGACCACGCCCTGGCACTGACCGGGCGCGGCCGACGGCAGGCGGAGGCGACGGGCGAGCAGCTGCGCGACCTCTTCGGCGACGAGCGCGTCAGCGTCTACGTCTCCCCGTACCGCCGCACGCACGAGACTCTGCGCGCGTTCCATCTGGACACCGGTCTCATACGGGTGCGCGAGGAACCAAGGCTGCGCGAGCAGGACTGGGGCAACTGGCAGGACCGGGACGAGGTCCGCCTCCAGAAGGCCTATCGGGACGCCTACGGGCACTTCTTCTACCGCTTCGCCCAGGGCGAGTCCGGCGCCGACGTCTACGACCGGGTCGGAGGCTTCCTGGAGAGCCTCTTCCGTAGCTTCGAGGATCCGGACCACCCGCCGAACGTCCTCATCGTCACGCACGGGTTGGCCATGCGGCTGTTCTGCATGCGGTGGTTCCACTGGACCGTCGCGGAGTTCGAGTCGCTGTCGAACCCGGGGAACGGCGAGGTGCGGATGCTCGTTCTGGGGGACGACGGCAAGTACACGCTCGACCGGCCCTTCGATCGCTGGCGAGACCCCGAGCCGTACGAGATCACCGGATAGAGTGGCAGGGCGATGACCGCTGATTCCTCCCCCGACGTGCGCCTGGACCGCGCCCTGGCCTGCCTGCGCGGACTGTCCGTCGGGGACGCCCTGGGCAGCCAGTACTTCGTGCCGGTGAACTACCCGCTGCTGAAGCGCCGCGAGGTGCCGTCCGGTACGTGGCAGTGGACGGACGACACGGAGATGGCCGGCTCGGTCGTCGCCGTCCTGGCCGCCCACCACCGCATCGACCAGGACGCCCTGGCCCTCTCCTTCGCGGAGCACCACGACTTCGACCGAGGGTACGGCCCCGCCGTCAATCGCCTCTTGCGTCTCGTCCGGGAGGGCGGTGACTGGCGGGAACTCGCCGCCGCGCTCTTCAACGGGCAGGGGTCCTGGGGCAATGGCGCCGCGATGCGGATCGCCCCGCTGGGCGCCTGGTACGCCGGCGACCCTGAGCAGGCGACACATCAGGCGGAGATCTCGGCCTACACCACCCATCAGCACCGCGAGGCGGTCGTCGGGGCCATGGCCGTCGCCGCGGCGGCAGCGTTCACCGCTGCCCCCGACGGACCGCCCGGCGCCGAAGCACTCCTCGACGGGGTCATCGGTCTGGTGCCGAAGAGCGCCGTTGGTGCGGGACTCCGCCGGGCCCGGGACATGCTCGACTACGACGACCCGGGCACAGTCGCGGCGGTGCTGGGGTGCGGGCGGCGTACGACGGCCCACGACACCGTGCCCTTCGCTCTCTGGTCGGCCGCGAGAAGCCTCGGCGACTACGAGCGGGCGTTCTGGACGACTGCCCAGGTGGGCGGCGACGTCGACACCACGTGCGCCATCGTCGGCGGCGTGGTCGCCTCGGGTAAGGCGGGGGCTCCGCCCGCCGACTGGATCGAGCGGACGGAGCCGCTTCCGGACTGGGTGCCCCTGTCGGCCTGAGGTGAGGACGCTCACCCGCCGGAAACTCTCCGTGTACATCGGGAACTCTCCGTAACCGTCCGCCCGTTGTTCCGACATGCGGCGTGGGCCGTCGAGGCGCACGTCGGCAGGACATCCGGGTGAGCGCGAGGGAGGGGGCGTCATGAAGTTTCTATTCGCGGCCCTGATCCGTTGGTGGGGCGCTGTCGTACCTCGTGCGGGAGGCGTGCGGTTGGCGGCGCTGCTGGCCTCGCCCGTTCCCTGGATGCGGACCGGGCATCGGCAGCCGATCGTGAACCGGCTCGACGGCCGTCGGCGAGCATGTGTCGTGCCCGCCGGCGGGCCGCCGGGGCCGGTTCGCGATGCCCCGGAATCAGCCGAGACCCGGTCCGGCAGAGCCGGAAAGTGCCTCCAGGTCGCTCTTGCGGACCCGGATCACCAGCCAGGCCGTGATCAGGGCGAGGACGGCCATCGCGGCCGCGGGGACGAAGGCCGTCGAGATGCCCTGCGCCAGCACCTCGTGCCCCCACGGCGCGGGCAGCTGCTGCGTCCTGGCGAACTCCGCCTTCTGTTCCGCGGATCCGTCGGCCATGAACTTCGGAAGCTGCTTCTCCGCCTCGTCCTTGGTCGCCGTGCCGAAGACCGTCGTCAAGATGGAAAGGCCCAGCGATCCGCCCACCTGCTGCGTCGTGTTGAGCAGCCCGGACGCCGCACCCGCCTCGTGCGGGGCGACGCCGGAGACCGCAGTGAGTGTCAGCGTCACGAAGTTCAGCCCCATGCCGAAGCCGAACACCAGCATCGGGCCAAGGACCCCGCCGGCGTAGGAGCTGTCGGAGCTGATGAGCGCCTGCCAGGCCAGTCCGGTCATCGCGAGTGCCGAGCCCACCAGCATGAAGGGCTTGGGGCCCAGGACCGGGAGGAACCGCTGCGACAGGCCCGCGCCGAGTGCGATCACGACCGTCACGGGCAGGAAGGCGAGGCCCGCCTCGATCGGGCTGTACCCGAGCACGTTCTGCACGAACAGAACGATGTAGAAGAACATGCCGAACATCGCCGCTGCCAGGCTCAGCATGATCACATACGTGCCGGAGCGGTTGCGGTCAGCGAACATCCGCAGCGGGGTGATCGGCTCCTTGGCCCGGGACTCGATGATCGCGAAGGCGAGCAGCAACACAACGGCGGCGGCGAAGGACCCGATGGTGAGGCTGTCCCGCCAACCCTCGTCCGCGGCGCGAATGAATCCGTAGACGAGCAACGCCATGCCCGCGGTCGAGGTAACCGCGCCCGCGATGTCGAAGCGGCCGGTGTGCCGCTCGGACTCGCTGATGTACAGCGGAGTGAGCACGGCTATCAGCACGCCGATCGGCACGTTCACGAAGAGCACCCAGCGCCAGTCGAGCCACTCCGTGAGCATGCCGCCTGCGAGCAGACCGATGGCACCACCACCGGCGGAGACCGCGGCGAAGACACCGAAGGCCCGGTTGCGCTCCGGACCCTCGGGGAACGTGGTGGTGATGAGGGCCAGCGAGGTGGGCGAGGCGATCGCGCCGCCCACCCCCTGCAGGACCCGGGCAGCCAGCAACTGCCAGGGCTCTTGGGCCAGCCCGCCGAGCAGCGAGGCGAAGGTGAACAGCAGGATGCCGGTCATGAAGACCCGGCGCCGTCCGAGGATGTCGCCGGCGCGGCCGCCGAGGAGCAGCAGGCCGCCGAAGGTGAGTGTGTAGGAGCTGACGACCCAGGTGAGGTCGGTGGTGCTGAACTCGAGCGCGGCTTGAATGTGCGGGAGCGCGATGTTCACAATCGTCGCATCGAGTACCACCATGAGCTGGCAGGCCGCGATGACGGTGAGCGCGATGCCGGGGCGTCCCTCCCGGCGTGCCGCGCCTGGCTTGTGTTTCTGGAGCAATGGAGAGGTGGTCACAATGGGTCCCCCACGAGAGCTTTAGTGAACGCTGGCGTTCACTGCCGCGTCAACGGTAGTGAGTCCCCGACAGTGAACGCAAGCGTTCACTTATGACAGCGTCGTTCGGCGCGTCCCCCTTGTGTGGCCGTGCGGCGCGTCCTCCGTCCCCGAAATGCCCGCTTCCTCTGCTCGTTGGAGAGAGTCAGATGGTTACCCCCAGCTGGGCGGATGCTCCCGCCCGGACGGCCGCTCGCCGCCGAGGCGCGGTGCTCGAACGTGCCATTCTCGAAGCCGCCCTGGACCAGCTCAGCACCGTCGGCTGGAACGGCCTGACGATGGAGGGCGTCGCCGCCGGCGCCCAGACCGGCAAGGCCGCGGTCTACCGGCGCTGGCCGTCCAAGGAGGATCTTGTCGCCGACGCCTTGCGTGCCGGGCTGCCGCAGTTCGACGCGGTTCCGGACGAAGGCGGTGTGCGTGATGACCTCTTGGCCCTGTGCCTGCGAGCCCGTGACGCGATGTTCTCCCGTCCGGGTTCCGCGCTTCGCTCGGTGATTCACGAGTGCGACACAGCGCAGGCCGAACGCTTTCATGCCGTGATCTTCGAGGGGGTTGTGGAGCCCACCATGAAGATGTTGCGGGAGGTTGTCGATCGAGGCGTCAGGCGAGGCGAAGTGCGCCCGGAAGCTGCGAACGGTTACGTCTATGACGCCATACCGGCGATGATGATGTATCGCTCCAAGATGTGCGGATGTGAATGGCAGGACGGTGAAGTCGAGGAGATGATCGACCAGTTGATGGTTCCGCTGTTGCGTCCGCATGGCTCCTGACGTCCCGGCGGAGTGGTCTGTCGCTCCTGAGGGACGGCGCCCGGAGGGGGCTCGCGAGGGTGGTGAGCCCGCTGCGGCGGACCGGGGTGTCGCGGACGCCGGAGGGCGGCGTAATCTAGGTGCGCCATGCCGTACGAACCGCCTACTCACACCGTCGAGCGCTCCCTTCGAGCCACGACCGGAGCGAAGATCGTTGCAGGTGTCGACGAGGTGGGGCGCGGCGCGTGGGCCGGTCCCGTCACCGTCTGCGCGGCGATCACCGGACTGCGCCGTCCGCCCGAGGGGCTCACGGACTCCAAGCTGCTCACCATCAAACGACGCACCGCCCTGGCCGAGGAACTGCGGACCTGGGTTACGTCGTACGCGCTGGGTCATGCCTCTCCGGAGGAGATAGACGCGCTGGGTATGACGGCCGCGTTGCGTCTCGCGGCGGGGCGTGCGCTGGACGCGCTGCCGGTCCGTCCCGACGCCGTCATCCTCGACGGCAAGCACGACTACCTCGGTACCCCCTGGCGGGTCCGTACGGTGATCAAGGGTGACCAGTCCTGCGTGGCGGTCGCGGCGGCCTCGGTGATCGCCAAGGTCCAGCGCGACAAAATGATGGCCGAACTGGGTATCGACCATGCAGACTTCGGTTTTGCGGACAACGCCGGGTATCCATCACCCGTGCACAAGGCCGCACTGGCGGAGCGGGGCCCCACCCCCTACCACCGCTTGTCGTGGGCGTATCTTGATGCGTTGCCCCAGTGGCGGCACCTCAAGAAGGTCCGCAGTTGGGTGGACGGAAGCGTTCCGGAGATCGAGGGTCAGCTCGGCTTCGATTTCTGACGGTTTCGTTCACGCTCATGCGCCACCCGCCGAAGCGGGCCGTACTAGCGTTTGATAAATATCAACTCATGCCTCTCATTCCCGAGGAGCCTCAGATTCACGAGAGTGCCCAGGGTCCCCGCGCCACTCCGGCCAGCGGCCGAATCGCGCCGACCCCCCGTCCCGTACCAGGCCCCCGTCCCGCGGCCCCGTCGCGTCCCGGTCGCCCCGGCCCTCTCCGGCCGGCGCCGCCGGTGCAACGCACGCCGCGCGATGTGGCCGCCAAGCCCGCCCCGTCGGGCCCTGCCGCCGATGCCGCCGCTCCGGCCACCCCGCAGATCCAGCTGATCCCGGCTTCCGTCGAGGGGGCGCTCGACGCCGCCGAGGAGGCCGTGGACCTGCTGCTGGACTCCGGTCGTGCCCCCGGTGACATCCTGGTGATCACGACCGGGGAGCAGCACCCGTGGGCCGCCCACGAGCTGTCCTTCGGTGAAACCTCCTACTGGGCCCAGCACGACACGGGCGACGACGTCTTCTACACGGACGCCACCATCGCGGAGCGTGCAGCGTCGCGTTCGGTGGTCGTGGTCGCTGTCAACGGTGGTCCCGAGGCCGCGGCCGTGAGTGCCCTGTCCCAGGCCCACTCCCGAGCCGGTGCCCTGCTGATCGTCTGTGGTGACCCGCAGCGGATCAACTCGGTGCTGGGCGCGGGCGTCTGAGCCGGTGCCGTAGCGCCCGGTAGGGCGCGGGGGCGGGCTTCGGGTCGCCGCTGCAGCGGCGTAGCGCGGTGGGCGGTTCACCCTGCCCTGCGGGTGTGGGACGTGACTCTGTGCCGTCCTCGCCCGGTCCGGGGTAGCGCCGCTGCGGCTGTGGCGGACGACCGTGCGTGTGCCTCGGGCAGGGCAGGGTTCGGAGTGCTCGTTCCTGCTGCTCGTCGTCCCGACCGCGTTGTGCCGGGCGGCAAGGCGCCGTTGGTACCGGGGCCGTGTGGAGCGGTCGGCCCGGACTCAGCGAGCCGCCGCCGCGCGGCGCAGCACCTCGGAGGCGCCACCGGTGCGCGATATGGGCGGCGGTGCCTCCGACGTGGCGAACGGCTCCGGCGCCGAGGTCGAGTCTGGGCGGCGCCCACCGCGACCCTCGCCCAGGACCTGCCAGCCGTCACGGGTCAGAGTGATGTACGCCCCGCAGCGCAGTCCGTGCAGCGTGCACGCGTCGCGCAGCCCCCACATCCACGCGCCGTCCTCCTCCGTCCAACGCGCGTCGCCCTCACGGCAGTAGAGCAGCACCGCGGTGCGTACCGGTGTCCGGCGACGCAGATCGTGCGGGATGACCCGACGCAGTTGCGCAAGCAGCGCGTTGCGGAACATCCAGCCGTCGGCCGGGGACGAACGGCGCACGAACGAGGCGCTCGCCCGCAGCCGCTCGTCCGGGTCGAGTACGGCGACGACAGCGGTCGCCGGCTGCGGGTGGTGCCGGGCGTGCAGTCCGCTGACGATCTCGCGGGGGTTGCGCAGGAGTGGGATCCCGGCGGCGGCCCATTCCGCGGGTTCGAGCATGCGGTTGGCGGAAGCGACGGACGTCGACGCCGCTGCCGCGGCCGGAGCGAATCCGAAGGTCACGGTCCTCCCTTCGGCTACGCGCCCACACTGCGGGCGGGGTCGGATTCTGGGAGCGCGCACCGCGGCAAAGCCCTAACCGGAGCGGCGGGCGAGCCGTGCGGGAGCGGACCTCAATTCTTCCTGTCGAACTTGAATGCGGCAACGAGCAATTGAGGCAGCCGACCGTTATCAGATGATGCGCGGCTAATATCCCCGCGATGCGTGTCTCCGGACCACCCATGGGGCGTTCGAGCACGAGACGTTCGTACGTCATGGGGGTGGGCGGCGTCCAGAGGTGTGCGTCGGGACAACCACCTCGAACTCGGGAATGCCGTCAGCCCTGCACGGCCAGCACCAGCGGCAACACCCCCTGCGCGCCCGAGCGGCGGAGCATACGGGCGGCGACGGCGAGGGTCCAGCCGGTCTCCGTGTAGTCGTCCACCAGGAGGACCGGGCCCTGGGCCCCTGCGAGAGCGGTCGCGAGGGCGGGCGGCACGGCCAGCGCTCCGTCGAGCGCCTTCAGCCTCTGGGCGCTGTTGCTCCTGGAACTCGGGTAGGCGTCGCCGGTGTACTCGACGGTGCCCAGCAGCGGCAGCCGCCCGATCTCCGCGATGTGCGCCGCCAGGGAGCTGATCAGCTGCGGTCGCGTACGCGAGGCGACGGTGACGACGCCGGCCGGGCGCGATCGCCCCTCCGGTGCGCCCGGGGCCCAGCCACCGGGGCCTTTGGCCCAGTCGGCCAGTACGTCCACCACCGCCCTTGCCACATCCTCGGGCACGGGCTGGTCGGGGGCCTGGGGCGCGAGCATGGGCCGCAGCCGGTTGCCCCACCCGATGTCCGAGAGGCGTCCCAGCGCGCGTCCTGGCCCGGCCTGCTCGCCGGCGGGGATGCGTCCCTTGAGGTCCACTCCGATCGCCGGCAGCCCGGTGGGCCACATCCGCCGGGGTTCCACTTCGACACCTGCCCGGCCCAGATCCACGCGCGCGGCGTCGAGAGCCTCCTCGGAGGTGTCGGCGGTGAAGCGAGAGCCGGCGCAGTTGTCGCAGCGCCCGCACGGCTTGGCCGCCTCGTCGTCCAGCTGGCGCTGCAGGAACTCCATGCGGCACTCCGCTGTCGACGTGTACGCGCGCATGGCCTGCTGCTCGGCCTCGCGTTGACGTGCCACCCAGGCGTACCGCTCGGTGTCGTAGGCCCACGGTTGCCCGGTCGCGATCCAGCCGCCCTTGACCCGCTTGACCGCACCGTCCACGTCGAGAACCTTGAGCATGGTCTCGAGGCGGGAGCGGCGCAGCTCGACCAAGGGCTCCAGGGCCGGCAACGACAGGGGCTTCTCCGCGTTCGCCAGGAGGTCGAGCGTACGGCGCACCAGGTCTTCCGGGGGGAAGGCGAGCGACGCGAAGTACTTCCAGATCGCCTCGTCCTCCTTGCCCGGGAGCAGGAGCACCTCGGCATGCTCCACGCCGCGTCCCGCGCGGCCCACCTGCTGGTAGTAGGCAATGGGGGAGGAGGGGGAGCCCAGATGCACCACGAAGCCCAGGTCGGGTTTGTCGAAGCCCATACCGAGCGCCGACGTGGCGACGAGCGCCTTCACCTTGTTGGCGAGGAGATCCTCCTCGGCCTGCTGACGGTCGGCGTTCTCCGTCTTGCCCGTGTACGACGAGACCGTGTGGCCGCGCTGCCGGAGGAAGGCGGTGACCTCTTCGGCGGCCGCCACGGTGAGGGTGTAGATGATTCCGGACCCGGGCAGCTCGTCGAGGTGCTCGGCGAGCCAGGCCATCCGGTGGGCGGAGTCCGGCAGGCGCAGCACGCTCAGGCTCAGGCTGTCCCGGTCCAGCGGGCCCCTCAGGACGAGGGCGTCCGAGCTGCCGCCGGTGCCGAGCTGTTCAGCCACGTCGGCGGTCACGCGCGCGTTGGCCGTGGCGGTGGTCGCGAGCACCGGCACACCGGGCGGAAGATCGGCGAGCATGGTGCGGAGCCTGCGGTAGTCCGGACGGAAGTCGTGACCCCAGTCGGAGACGCAGTGGGCCTCGTCCACCACCAGGAGCCCGGTGGCGGCCGCGAGCCGGGGAAGCACCTGGTCACGGAAGTCGGGGTTGTTGAGCCGTTCGGGACTCACCAGCAGGACGTCCACCTCGCCCGCGGAGATCTCCTCCTGAACGGCATCCCACTCCTCGGTGTTGGAGGAGTTGATCGTCCGGGCATGGATGCCGGCCCGAGCCGCCGCCTCGACCTGGTTTCGCATGAGGGCGAGCAGGGGGGACACGATCACGGTGGGGCCGCTGCCCCGCGCCCGCAGCAGCGAAGTGGCCACGAAGTACACCGCGGACTTGCCCCAGCCCGTGCGCTGGACGACAAGGGCACGGCGTCTGTCGGCGACCAGCGCCTCGATCGCCAGCCACTGGTCCTCGCGCAGCCGGGCCTCTCCCGAGACGTCCCCGACGAGACGGGTGAGGACGGCGTCGGCGGCCGCCCGGAGTTCCGTGTTGCTCGTGTGCTCCATGCGTTCCATACAACAGGACGTCACTGACATCCGGAGCCGCGCACCGAGACCTGTGGACACAACCGCACAGGATGACGCGTCCCTGATCAGACTTATCCACAGGCTCAAGCGGAGGTTTGGGTTCCGCGAGATCGTCTTCGCATGACGAACCACAGCGAAACGACCGGATCCCCTGAGAACGGTGACATCACCGGCCCCGGGACACAGAGCGGGCACAGGAACAGCAAGCAGGAGAACAAGGGGAACGAACCGTCCGCGCCGAACACCGCCGGGCCGCCCTACGCCGGTCACGGAGGCGAGCACCAGGTCACCCTGCGCACGCCGGCCGAGCTGGCCGACGCCCTGCCGTACCTGCTCGGCTACCGCCCCGAGGACAGCATCGTCCTGGTCGCGCTCCACGACAGCAACGGCCGGGGGCGGTTCGGAGGCCGGGCCCGGCTCGGTATCCCAGCGAGCCCGGACGACTGGCCGTCGGCTGCGAGGCAGCTGTCCCACGGCCTCGTGACGGGCAGCGAGCGCCGAAGGGGCCGGCCCGAGTCCATGGTCGCCTTCCTGTGTCAGGAACCGGGAAAGGGAGAGACGGGCCGGCAGGTGATGGAGCGGCTGCGGCCCCTGGCCCAGAGGCTGCGCGTCGAGTGCGGTTCCCTGGACGTGGTGGTCGTCGAGGCACTGTGCATCTCGGAGGGCCGCTACTGGTCGTACTGCTGTGACAACGAGGCATGTTGCTCCTCCGAGGGAGCCCCCATGGGCCTCCCCGGCACCTCGGTGCTCGCCGCGGCCGCCACCTACGCCGGCATCCAGGTGCGCGGCACGCTGCGGGAGCTCCGGGCCCGGTTGCTGCCCTGGGAGAACGCCGCGGCCCTCGAGCAGGAGGCAGCCCTGGACACCGCCAGCATGGCGTTGGTGCCGAAAATTCTGGACGACGCGGGCCGCGCCACCGTGGCCGACGAGACGCTGGAGCTGGCCGGAAGGATCCTGGACCGTTTCGCCGAGGCACAGCCGGTTTCCGGCATGCTCCTGGCGGATCTTCGCGACGACGAACTGCTCGGCCACGACGAGGCCGCCCGGCTGATCCTCGGCCTCCAGGACCGAGCCACGCGCGACCGCGCGGCCGCGTGGATGGAAGGCGACGAAGCCGCACGCGCCCTTCGCCTCTGGCGCACCCTGGCCCGCCGCTGTGTCGGGCCCTACAGTGAACACGCCGCCGCGCCGCTCACCCTCGCCGGCTGGGTCGCCTGGTCCGCCGGCGACGAACTCGAGGCCCGCGAAGCCCTTGCCATGGCCTTGGGCGCCGACCCCGACTACCTCTTCGCCCGTCTCCTGCACCAGGCCTGCAACGAAGGCCTCGACCCGGAGTCGATCCGCAGGTGCCTTCGGGCGGAGCGGGAAGGCCGTGGGCGTGCGGCCGCCGACCTGGAACCGCATGCGGAAAGTTCCGAGTCCGCCGGACGCGACACCAAGGCGGCGCCAGAGATCCAGCCCCACGGAACAACGTCATCAGCAGCCGCGCCCCGGCTCGGACCACCCGGCAACTCCTCACCGACAACGGTGCGGCCCGAGTCCGAGCAGCACGAAAAGCCCGCTCAACCGGCAGCGCCGTCCCGCCGTCGCCGCCGCACTCGCACGTCCGGCGCCACCGGCTCAGCATGCGGCGGTACCCGCGCGGACGACCGTGACGGCGCAGTGCGCACTCCTGGCCGGCGCACACCGGCGGGCACCACGCGCCCGGCTGGCCCCGCACGTTCCGCGGCCGCCACACGTCCCGCGGCCACGCGTTCCGTGGGCGCTACCGAAACCGGTGCTCGCCCCGGCCGTGTGACGGCGCCCGGTACCGCGCGGCCCGGCGACGCGCGAACAGGCAACTCGCCTTCGCATGCGCCGAAGAAGACAGCCACGCCCGATCGGAACAGGGGCGAGGAAGGCGTGCAGACAGATCAGGGCTTGAGCGGTGAGGAATGAGCTTGCGGCGGGCGGGCGGGCTCCGGGCGGAGGGCGGCCCGGGGCGTGACCCGGAGGACGCTCACAGCGTTCACCTGAGTGGCGGAACGGCCGGACGGACCGTGAGGCCGCACTGTCCCTGCTCCGTCGGAGCCCCCCGGCACCCGCGCCGCACCCGGTCTCGGCGCACCGAGCGCAGAGGAAGCCGTCTCATGCACCAGCCGACTCGGCCCGCCGCCGACGACCGCCGCCCCCAGGGTGGCCCCCCACAGCCCCCAGGGTCGGGCCTCGGCCCGCCCTGGGCCCGGGTACCGCGAGTCGAAAACCAGTCTGTCCCTCCCCAACCGTCCGCACACGGCGACGGATACGGGCCGAGTTTCCCCGGCGGCATGTCCTACCCCTCTGCGCCGCCCAGCGCCGACTCGCGTCCACCCTCGTCGTCGGGTCCGGGCCGTCCGTCCCCACGGTGGGCGGGCCAGAGCCGTCGCCCTGGCGCGGGTACGGGACGTGGCCCAGCCTCCTCACCCTTCGCTCAAGGGCGGACGCCATCAACCGTGGGGCACTCATCGGCACCCCCGCCCCGGGGTGCCACCGTCCCGGGACTGCGCTGGTCCGCCGACCTGCCCCCCGCCCACACCGCGATGATCTGTGTCGCCCTTCCCGGACTGGCCATCTCGACCGAGGAAGGGCAGCTGACGGGGCGGGGACTGGAGGGTTTCTACCGTGCCGGCCGCCGCGTGCTCTCCCGGTGCGAGATCCGTGTCGCCGGGCGAGAACCGCTCGCGGTACAGGCCCGCATGGCCTCGGCCGACCGCGCCCGGTTCGTGGGCACACTCCGCACGTCACCGCAGACAGGTCCGGACCCTGACGTGATCGTGGAACGCAACCGCTTCGCCGACGGCACTGAGCGGGTCACCCTGCACAGCGCGGCTCCGCGCACCCTGCGGCTGCCGGTCGAGATCACTCTGGGCACTGACCTGGCCGACCTCGGCGCGATCGCCTCCGGCAGTGCGGGCCCCGAACTTGCCGCAAGTGTCCACGGCTCAGGCCTGCGCTGGTCCTGCGCCACCGGCAACGCCTCCCTGACAGCCGAACCGCCTCCCTCGGACGCCCTGGCCTCGGTCGGGCTGCTGCGGTGGGAGCTCGACCTGCCACCGGGCGGCAGCAGAACCGTCGAACTACGGGTGCGGCCGGACGGCGCGGGGCCCCTCCGAGCCATGGGACGAGCGGCGACGAGCCCGCTGGCCGCCGCATGTGCGGAGGGCGACGACCCGAGGGTCCCCACCCTCCTGCGGACAAGCATCGAGGACCTCCAGGCCCTCCTCCTGCGCGACTCCGCGTACCCCGCCGACACCCACCTCGCGGCCGGGGCCCCCTGGCGCTGCGGATTGGCTCCCGCCGACGCGCTGGCCGCCGCCCGGATGGTGCTGCCGCTGGGCACCGGCCTGGCCGCGGGAACGCTGCGGATCCTCGCGCGGACCCAACTCACCGGCCCCGGGCCGCAGCACGGAATGATCCCCGGCCCCAGACGGGACGCCGGGCCGCACCTCCCGCCCCAGTGCACCGGCACAGAGGCCACGCTCCTCTTCCCCGCCCTGCTGGCGGAGGCCCGCCGCTGGGGACTCCCCGACCAGGAAACGGAAGCACTGCTGCCCGCCGCCGAGCGCTGCCTGACCTGGCTGCGGGACACCGTGGGAGACGGCACCTACCTGCGCGACCCGAACCCTGGAGGGCCCGTCCGCTGCGAGACACAGGCCCACGCCCACCGTGCCGCGCTGCTCGGAGCCGACCTCCTCGACGCCTGTGGCCGGACGGGGGCGGAGGCGCTCCGGCAGTGGGCGCAGACCCTGCGGGCCGCCTTCCGGAAGCACTTCTGGGTCGAGGACCGGGGAGGCGGCCGGCCGGCGGCGGCACGTGCGCCGGACGGCAGTCCGGTGCCGCACCTGGGCGCCGCTGCCGTGCACCTCCTCGACACGGGCCTGCTGGGCGGAGGCGAGCTGGCGCCCGGCCTGCTGGACAAGGTCCGGACCGAGCACCTCGCCCGGCTGCTCGGCAGCCCCGTGATGGACTCGGGCTGGGGCCTGCGCGGACTCGGTTCGAAGGAAGCGGGATTCAATCCGTTCGGCCACCGTGCAGGAGCCGTACGGACCCAGGAAACGGCGCTCGCAGCCGCGGGACTCGCCGCCGCCGGCTATGAGAAGGAGGCCGGCTCACTGGTGCGGGGCGTGCTCGCGGCAGCCGAGACCTTCGCCTACCGGCTGCCCGAGATGTACGCGGGGGAGCAGCGCACGGAAGGAAGCGCCCCGCTCCCACATCCGGCAGCCTGCCGTCCGGCGGCCACAGCGGCGGCCGCCGGAGTCATGCTGCTGACCACCCTCGCCGGCATCCGGCCGGACGCTCCGGCAGGCATGGTCACCCTGCGCCCCGTGCGCAGCGCACCCCTCGGGGAGATCGGTTTCACGGGACTGCGCGTGGCGGGCGCCCGGTTCTCCGTGCGGGTAGGCCGGCTGGGACTGGCCATGGTCGAGGAGGCGGCCGACGGACTGCAACTGGGGGTGTGACGTGCACCGACGTGCCATTACGTGGCAGGTGCGGGCAACTGAGTCCATCAGCGGACCGAAGTGGATCACTAGGCGGACGGACCGGCGAAGGAGGTGTTTATCGTCAGGCAGACGACTATGATCGCCGCATGCCCTACGACCCGTCAGCGTTTCCGCCCTTCGCCGTCACCGTGGACCTGGTCGTGCTGACCGTGCGCCGCCACGCCCTGTGCGCGCTGGCGGTGCGCAGGGGTGAACCGCCGTTCCAGGGGCGCTGGGCGCTTCCCGGCGGCTTTGTACGGGCCGACGAGGATCTGGCGCGGGCCGCGGCGCGCGAGCTGGCCGAGGAGACGGGACTGCGCGTCCACGACCCGGCCGCCCCGGCTCAGGACAACGGCGCGCACCTGGAGCAGCTCGCCACCTACGGAGACCCGAAGCGAGACCCCAGAATGCGGGTCGTCAGTGTCGCCCACCTCGCCCTCGCTCCCGATCTGCCACCACCCAGGGCGGGCGGAGACGCCAGCAACGCGCGCTGGGCCCCGGTCGAGGAACTGTTGCAGCAGGGCGGCTATGGACGTGAGGCGGAGCCGGTCGCGCCGCTCGCCTTCGACCACGCGCAAATCCTGGCGGACGGAGTGGAACGCGCTCGCTCCAAGATCGAGTACTCATCACTGGCCACTGCGTTCTGCCCACCCGAATTCACCGTGGGGGAACTGCGTCGTGTCTACGAGGCGGTGTGGGGGGTTGCGCTCGACCCGCGCAACTTCCACCGCAAGGTCACGGGTACACCCGGCTTCCTGGTTCCCAGCGGTGGGACGACGACTCGCCAGGGAGGACGCCCGGCCCAGCTCTTCCGCGCCGGTGGCGCGACGCTGCTCAACCCCCCGATGCTGCGTCCCGAGGTGTGAGTGGTCGGCCGGGTTCGGGCGGCGCACCGGCAGGAACCGAAACCGGCCGCAGCGGCAGGACTCGAAACCGGCCGCAGCCCGGTCGCGGGTGTCGGTCCTTCCCGAGGTGGGCCTCGATAGGGACCTCAGGTGCCCGAAAAAACGGACATAGCGCGCTATCTTGCTGTGAGTGATCCAGGCCTTCGGACTGACCAGCAACCCTCGCAAAGAGCTTCCGCCCGCAGCCGACGACGTCTCGTTCGAGGCGCGGGCGGGCCGCGTCACCGCGCTGCTCGGAGCACCGGGCGCCGGCAAGACGACGGTTCTCAGACTGATGCTCGAACTCCAACAGGGTCGCGGCATCACCCACTTCCGCGGCCGTCCGCTGCACCGCATCACTCATCCCTCGCGCGAGGTCGGCGTGTTGCTGGGAGACGTGCCCGGGCATCCCGCCCGGACGGTCCGAGGCCATCTGCGCATGCTGTGCGCGGCCGCGGGGGTTTCGGTCCGGCGTGCCGACGTAGTGCTCGAGGCGGTCGGGCTCGTGAGCCTGCGCGAGGAGCGCCTCGGTACACTCTCCCGCGGTATGGACCGGCGCCTCGGTCTGGCCTGCGTCCTCCTGGCCGACCCGCACTCCCTTGTCCTCGACGACCCGGCCGGCGGACTCTCCACCCGTGAGAGCGCCTGGTTGCACGGCATGTTGCGCGCCCATGCCGCTCGGGGCGGCACGGTCCTGTTCACCACGGCCGACCCCAAGGGAGCGGCGCGCACCGCCGATCGCGTCGTCACTCTGGATCACGGCAGGCTCGTGGCCGACCAGGAGGCCGCGGAGTTCGCGCGTACCCGCCTGCGTCCCCGTGTCGCGGTGCGGAGTCCGCACGCGGCCCGTCTGGCAGTTCTCCTGACCAAGCAAGCCCGCACATCGCAGCGCTCCGTCGAAGTTGTCCGAGAGAGCGGCAACCGTCTTTCGGTGTACGGCGGTACCTGCGCGGACATCGGCGAGATCGCGTTCCGTCACGGCATCGTCGTTCACCAACTCGCCGACGAGATCGGAGACATGGGGCCCGGTGCGGGTCCAGCTCACACAAACGGGCAGCGCGACTCCGTCCTGGTCGAGCCGCTGCGTGTCACGGACACGCACGGGGCGGCTCTCACGCCCGATTCCGGCGAGTCGTCATCGTCTGCCGGTCCGACGAGACCCTTCGCACCGGACACCCAGGCTCCCACCGCCGAGCCGCACCAGGTGCTCGAGCCGGGATCCCTCTCCATCGCAAGGGAGCCGGGCACAGGTGAGCCGTCCTTGTCCTTCGGGCAATCGCAGCTGCCCGACGTGGAGCCGCACGAACTCTCGGAGCTCTCCCCGGCCGGAGGAACGGACGACGGTTCCCTGACGGCGACTCCGCCGTCCCGGCCGCGGACGGCGCACCCGACCGCAGTCCTGACCGCTCGTACGCTCGACGCGCCGCCTCCTCTGCCGCCCCCCATCTCCGTCCGTCCCGCCCCCAGCCCGCTCCGCCCGCTCCGTTACGAGATCCGCCGTGCCACCGGGATCGGCACGGGGTTCCTGACCGCGGCCACCGTACTTGCCGTGTCCGCCGTGACCGCCGTAGTGCTCGCACGCATCGGGCACACCCCACAGCCGCGGCTGCTGGCCGCCTGGCCGCAGGAACTGCCCCTGCCCCCCGCGGCGCTCGGGGCGGGGCTGCTCGGCGCGCTGGCCTTCGGCGACGAGTTCCGCCACCCCGCCCTCGCCGCGGACCGCGGCACCGTGCCCCGCCGGCTGGGGCTCCTGGCCGCCAAACTGCTCGTCTCCACGGCCGCCGCGCTGGTGCTGGCCGTCCTCACCGTCGGATGCGACGCCGAAGTGCTCTATCTCGTCTACGGACGGGAGCTCGCACAGGTTCCCGCCGACTGGGTCCCGTTGATGACGAGTTGGATCGGGCTCGTGGTCGGCTGCGCCTGGGCCGGCGTGCTTGCCGCAGGTGTCTTCCGGTCGACCACGGCCGGCCTCGCCGCGGTGACCGCCGTCCCCCTCCTCGTGGTACCCGTCGTGCACAGGCTCGTGAACGGTCCGTCCATGCGAACCGCGGCCGGACTTCCCGTGCGGCTGCGAGAGACGCTCCTGCCGCGGTGGCCCTTCGGAGGAGAGCGCTACCTGGAAGCCGCGCTCAAGGTCATGTCCCAACCCGTGGGCGGCGCACTGACGTTGTCGCTGGCCGCGCTGCTCTGTGCGTACCTGCTCACGACGCTGCGCAGCAGATTCCGGTGACGACTGTCCGTAACCCTTAGTCCGGCTATGCGCACAACTCCCTGCAGAACGCCCATTTCTTTCCGATAAGGCGTCAATTGCGACGGGGTGAGCGATCACCCTTTCGTGTGCTTTTCACCAAAGACCTCAAGGGAGTTGGAGAGGGCGCCGACAAATGATGCGTGAGTACCCTTGCGCACACCATGATGACCGCCGCCCGCTCCGCTGACTCCGGCCTCGCGAGCCCGGGCGAACTCGACCGCTACCCGTACGCCGAGGCGCCCGCCGTCGACCGCGTCGGGATCCCTGCCTGGGACGGCGGAGACCCTGAGCTGGGCCGTGTGGGCCGTCGTGCCGCGGGCAGCCGCGGACGCGGGCTGCACGGCCAACTCGTTCAACAGCTGGGTCAGATGATCGTCTCCGGCGACCTGGGCGCCGACCGGCCGCTGGTGCCCGAGGAGATCGGCCAGCGATTCGAGGTCTCCCGCACCGTCGTCCGCGAGTCGCTCCGCGTCCTGGAGGCCAAGGGTCTGGTGAGCGCCCGTCCGAACGTCGGCACGCGCGTGCGTCCCGTCAGTGACTGGAACCTCCTCGATCCGGACATCATCGAATGGCGGGCCTTCGGGCCCCAGCGCGACGACCAGCGCCGTGAGCTGAGCGAGCTGCGATGGACGATCGAGCCGCTCGCCGCCCGCCTCGCGGCGGGGCACGGTCGCGAGGACGTCCAGCAGCGCCTCACGGACATGGTCGAGATCATGGGGCACGCGATGGCCCAGGGGGATGCGCTCACGTTCTCCCGCGCCGACTCGGAGTTCCACTCGCTGCTCATCCAGGTCGCCGGCAACCGCATGCTGGAGCACCTGTCCGGCATCGTCTCCGCCGCCCTGCAGGTCTCGGGCGGTCCGGTCACGGGCTGTGACCGGCCGAACGAGGCCTCCCTCGCGCACCACGGCCGCATCTGCGACGCCCTTGCCGCCGGTGACGGAGCGGCGGCCGAGACGGCCATGCGTCAACTCCTCACGGTCCACCCCGAGGTGGAACGGGTGGTGCCCGCCCCGCGCGAGCACTGACCGCGTTCCGCGGGCGGCGCGGCCGGGTGTGCCACCCCCCTCCTGTGGCAGTGCCTGATCGGTGATCCGCCTCCCGTCGGACCCCGTGGGATCCTTGGATCCTGCGGGGTCCGACGGCGCGAAGGGGTCGATATCCCATGGCGCGGTCGGGTGGATACCGTGCGTGACCCGTTCTGCCCGTGTTCGACCGTTTCTGTTCGCTTACGGGGTGTGACTCGGGCCACGCAGATTCGGCGTAACGCTCGCGGGGAGAACACGATGACCTAAGAGGTGACAGCCGCGGAGGGAATACGGACGCCGTTCACGGCGCTGTGCATCTTCCCGGCCCCCGCCCGCGCCGTCGGCCCATCCCCAAGCCGGCGGTCGGCTCCTGTCCACACCGGACGGGGCCGGAAGCCGTTTTCCAACGTTCCGAGAGGTTGTTCGTGTCGGCCAGCACATCCCGTACGCTCCCGCCGGAGATCGCCGAGTCCGTCTCTGTCATGGCGCTCATTGAGCGGGGAAAGGCTGAGGGGCAGATCGCCGGCGATGACGTGCGTCGGGCCTTCGAAGCTGACCAGATTCCGGCCACTCAGTGGAAGAACGTACTGCGCAGCCTCAACCAGATCCTCGAGGAAGAGGGTGTGACGCTGATGGTCAGTGCCGCAGAGCCAAAGCGCACCCGAAAGAGCGTCGCAGCGAAGAGTCCCGCCAAGCGCACCGCCACCAAGACGGTCGCGGCCAAGGCGGTGACCACCCGGAAGGCCACCGCCACGCCGGCGGCGCCCGCCGCCGAACCCGCCGCCGAGGAGGAGGCACCCGCCAAGAAGGCGGCTGCCAAGAAGACGACCGCCAAGAAGGCGGCCGCGAAGAAGACCGTCGCCAAGAAGACCGCGGCCAAGAAGACCAGCGCCAAGAAGGACGACGCCGAGATCCTCGAGGAGGAAGTGCTCGAGGAGGCGGCCCCCGGCAAGGCCGGCGAGGAGCCCGAGGCCACCCCCGAGAACGCGGGCTTCGTGCTCTCCGACGAGGACGAGGACGACGCGCCCGCCCAGCAGGTCGCCGCCGCCGGTGCCACCGCCGACCCGGTCAAGGACTACCTCAAGCAGATCGGTAAGGTCCCCCTCCTCAACGCCGAGCAGGAGGTCGAGCTCGCCAAGCGCATCGAGGCGGGTCTGTTCGCCGAGGACAAGCTGGCGAACGCCGACAAGCTCGCCCCCAAGCTCAAGCGCGAGCTGGAGATCATCGCCGAGGACGGCCGCCGCGCCAAGAACCACCTCCTGGAGGCCAACCTCCGTCTGGTGGTCTCCCTGGCCAAGCGCTACACCGGCCGCGGCATGCTCTTCCTGGACCTCATCCAGGAGGGCAACCTCGGTCTGATCCGCGCGGTCGAGAAGTTCGACTACACCAAGGGCTACAAGTTCTCCACGTACGCCACCTGGTGGATCCGTCAGGCGATCACCCGCGCCATGGCCGACCAGGCCCGCACCATCCGTATCCCGGTGCACATGGTCGAGGTCATCAACAAGCTCGCGCGTGTGCAGCGTCAGATGCTCCAGGACCTGGGCCGCGAGCCCACCCCGGAGGAGCTGGCCAAGGAACTCGACATGACCCCCGAGAAGGTCATCGAGGTCCAGAAGTACGGCCGCGAGCCGATCTCGCTGCACACCCCGCTCGGCGAGGACGGCGACAGCGAGTTCGGTGACCTCATCGAGGACTCCGAGGCGGTCGTCCCGGCCGACGCGGTCAGCTTCACGCTCCTGCAGGAGCAGCTGCACTCCGTCCTGGACACCCTGTCGGAGCGCGAGGCGGGCGTCGTCTCGATGCGCTTCGGCCTCACCGACGGTCAGCCGAAGACCCTCGACGAGATCGGCAAGGTCTACGGCGTCACGCGTGAGCGGATCCGCCAGATCGAGTCCAAGACCATGTCGAAGCTGCGCCACCCGTCCCGTTCCCAGGTGCTGCGCGACTACCTCGACTGAGCGAGGTCTACGACGCGCAAGGCCCGGTTCCCCGAGGGGGGACCGGGCCTTTGCCGTGCCGTCTCGCCGCGGGTGCGGGGTGACGCGGAGTGCATGACTCTGGGTGTCTCATCGACACCACGGAGTGAGGAGCGAAATGCGTCGTCGTCTGGCACGAGCGCTGTTCCTGCCGCTGGCCCTTGCAGCCGCGGTACCCGCCCTGTCCATGGGCTCCAGTGGCCCTGTGGCCGCCGACAGCGTGGTCATAGGTGGATTCCCCGTCGAGATATCCCAGAGCCCGTGGACGGTCGCCCTGTCCAGTCGTGACCGGTTCGGGGGTACGCGAGCGGGTCAGTTCTGTGGGGGCGTGGCGGTCGGTCGCACGACCGTCCTCACCGCGGCCCACTGCCTGGACGAGAACGTTCTGGGGGTGCCGCCGGAGCGTGTGCGAGACCTCAAGGTCATAGCCGGACGCACAGACCTGCTGGCGGGCCGCGGCGGTCAGGAGATCGCCGTGCGCCGCACATGGGTGAACCCGGCCTACGACGGGGACAGCAACGAGGGGGATTTCGCCGTGCTCACTCTCGCCGAGCCCCTCCAAGGCAACTCGACCATCCCCATGGCAGCTGCCGGTGACCCTGCGTACACGGCAGGCGGGACCGCGACGGTCTACGGATGGGGTGACACCTCGGGTGTCGGCGATTATCCGGACAGCCTGCGGGCCGCACGTGTGCGCGTGCTCCCCGATGCGCTGTGCGAGGAGGCCTATCCGGGCGGTTCCCAAGGCACCTACGACGCCAGGAGCATGCTGTGCGCCGGGGAGACCGAGGGAGGCAAGGATGCCTGCCAGGGCGACAGCGGAGGGCCGCTGGTGGCCCAGGGGCGGTTGATCGGACTCGTGTCCTGGGGGATCGGATGTGGTCGGGCCGGCAATCCCGGCGTGTACATGCGTGTGTCCGACATCATGCGGACGCTCGGCTGGACGCGGTCGACTTCGGCAGGTGCCTGAAGCGCGGACGCCTGAAGCGCGGACGCCTGAAGCGCCGACGCCTGAAGCGCCCGGCGGAGCCTGTGCCGGTTCGGCGGACGAGGACGGGCGGGGGGCGCGGGGGGGGCCGTGCCGCCCCCCCCGCCCCCCGCCCGGGGCGGGGGGGGCGGGGTGGGTGGGGCGGGGGGAGGGCGCGTGGTT
>NZ_JBHJPX010000021.1:0-37457 GCF_042262425.1 Streptomyces sp. NPDC056373 | reverse complement strand
GCCTCTGGGGACCAGAGGCAGCCGCCCGTCCACCGGCCTGTGCCGGGCTGGCTCGTCGTCGGACGCGAGGTGTCAGCGCTCTTCTTCGGCGGCGTTCGCGGGAACGGACGTAAGCCGCTCCGTCTCGTCCTGTATCTCAGCGGCGATCTTCTTGAGTTCCGGCTCGAACTTGCGACCGTGGTGGGCGCAGAAGAGCAGTTCTCCGCCGCTCAGCAGGACGACGCGCAGGTACGCCTGGGCGCCGCAGCGGTCGCAGCGATCAGCGGCCGTCAGCGGGCTCGCGGGGGTCAGAACAGTAGTCACGTCGCCTCTTCTCTAGCTCGACGAGCTGTCGTACCAGGGTCAACATCCAACCAGCCCCAAAACGTTCCCGCTCGTGGCTTTTCCTCGAAAGAATCTTTGCGAGGCGGCTGTCTGCTGCCGGTTGGCGGCGAATGTGCCGTATTGCGTGTCTATGTGTCTTACGGGGCTTCGCGTTGTATCGGTGGTCGGTCCTCCCGGCTGGGTTGCCGGTTGTTCATGAGGACGTGCCCGGAGCCTAAATGGTTCATGCCTGGAAGGGAACGTGATGTGTACTTCACTCCATCGAGGGATCGAACACTCATACGAGTGTGGACTAGTGTGAGTTTTCGACGAGGGTGGCGTTACACCGGCTCTACCAGGCCTCGGTACCCTCTCACCGGTGACTGAAGCCGCGCCCTTACCCACGAGGGCCCCATCCGAAATTCAGCGAGGAGCGAACCGCGTGACCGCCGAGACGTCCGTGCCGTCCACAGCTCTGCTGGCAGGAGCAGACCGGGACGGATCCAACTACACCGCGCGGCACCTGCTCGTCCTCGAGGGGCTCGAGGCCGTGCGCAAGCGCCCGGGTATGTACATCGGGTCGACCGACAGCCGTGGCCTGATGCACTGCGTCTGGGAGATCATCGACAACTCCGTCGACGAGGCCCTGGGCGGGTACTGCGATCACATCGAGGTGATCCTCCAGGACGACGGCTCGGTCGAGGTCCGGGACAACGGCCGGGGCATCCCGATCGACGTCGAGCCCAAGACCGGCCTCTCCGGTGTCGAGGTCGTCATGACCAAGCTGCACGCCGGCGGCAAGTTCGGAGGCGGCTCCTACGCCGCCTCCGGCGGTCTGCACGGCGTCGGCGCCTCCGTCGTGAACGCCCTGTCCGCGCGGCTGGACGTGGAGGTGGACCGCGGTGGGCACACCCACGCGATCAGCTTCCGGCGCGGGGTGCCCGGAGCGTTCGCCGGCAACGGCGCCGACGCCAAGTTCGAGGCCAAGGGCGGCCTGCGCAAGGCCAAGAAGATCCCGAAGACCCGCACCGGCACGCGCGTGCGGTACTGGGCCGACCGCCAGATCTTCCTCCGGGACGCAAAGCTCAACCTGGAGACGCTGCACCAGCGCGCCCGTCAGACGGCGTTCCTGGTGCCCGGCCTGACCATCGTCGTGCGCGACGAGTTCGGGCTCGGCGAGGGCGGCAGCAAGGGCGAGGAGTCCTTCCGTTTCGACGGCGGCATCAGCGAGTTCTGCGAGTACCTGGCGAACGACAAGCCGGTCTGCGACGTGCTCCGCTTCTCCGGTCAGGGCACCTTCAAGGAGACCGTGCCCGTCCTGGACGACCACGGTCAGATGACACCCACCGAGGTCACCCGTGAGCTCGGCGTCGACATCGCGCTGCGGTGGGGGACGGGCTACGACACGACGCTTCGGTCCTTCGTCAACATCATCGCCACGCCTAAGGGCGGCACCCACGTCGCCGGCTTCGAGCAGGCCGTCGCCAAGACGATGAACGAGGTGCTGCGCACCAAGAAGCTCCTGCGCGTCGCCGAGGACGACATCGTCAAGGACGACGCCCTGGAGGGCCTGACCGCGGTCGTCACCGTGCGTCTCGCCGAGCCGCAGTTCGAGGGCCAGACCAAGGAGGTCCTCGGGACCTCGGCGGCTCGCCGCATCGTGAACAACGTGGTCACGAAGGAACTCAAGGCGTTCCTGACGTCCACGAAGCGGGATGCCGCACAGCAGGCCCGTGTCGTGATGGAGAAGGCCGTCGCCGCGGCCCGTACGCGCATCGCCGCACGGCAGCACAAGGACGCTCAGCGTCGCAAGACGGCTCTGGAGTCCTCCTCGCTGCCGGCCAAGCTGGCCGACTGCCGCAGCGACGACGTCGACCGCAGCGAGTTGTTCATCGTCGAGGGCGACTCCGCGCTCGGCACGGCGAAGCTCGCCCGGAACTCCGAGTTCCAGGCGCTGCTGCCGATCCGCGGCAAGATCCTCAACGTCCAGAAGTCGTCCGTGACGGACATGCTGAAGAACGTCGAGTGCGGCGCGATCATCCAGGTCATAGGAGCCGGCTCGGGCCGGACGTTCGACATCGACACCGCGCGTTACGGCAAGATCATCATGATGACCGACGCCGACGTCGACGGCTCGCACATCCGCACCCTGCTGCTGACGCTGTTCCACCGGTACATGCGGCCCATGGTCGAGGCCGGCCGGGTCTTCGCGGCGGTGCCGCCGCTGCACCGCATCGAGATCGTGCAGCCGAAGAAGGGCCAGGACAAGTACGTCTACACGTACTCCGACCGCGAACTGCGAGACAAGCTGATGGAGTTCCAGAGCAAGGGCATCCGCTACAAGGACTCGATCCAGCGCTACAAGGGCCTCGGCGAGATGGACGCCGACCAGCTGGCCGAGACGACGATGGACCCGCGCCACCGCACCCTGCGCCGGATCAACCTCTCCGATCTGGAGGCCGCCGAGCAGGTCTTCGATCTGCTCATGGGCAACGACGTGGCGCCGCGCAAGGAGTTCATCTCCAACTCGGCGGCCACGCTGGACCGGTCAAGGATCGACGCGTAGCCGCTGCCTCGGACGGGGGCCGGATACGGGCCGGGTGAGTGCGACAACAGGCCGGTGCCTCTGCCCGGGCTGCGAGGCGCCTGGGCGCCGTTCGAGCACCAGGTCACCGTCCTGGGCTCCTGGTCACCGTCCTGAACGTCCGCCTGCCGTCCGGCCGCGGAAGGCGTCTCTCCACCCCCGGGTGGAGAGGCGCACGGTCGGGAATCAACCCGTGATCCACCCAGGCTCCGATCCCGTGGCCTGGCGATTTCCGTAGCGTCGAAGGCGTCGGCGGCACTCGCTGCCGGCACCCCTTTCTCGCTCACGGAGGCTGTGATGTCCGGGCTCGTCGACGCGTCGGTGATCGTGCTCGTTGCCGTCGTGGTGACAGCCCGCCAGTTCCGCGCGTACCGGATCGACAGCGAGCGTCGCTGGTGGCTCCTGCCCGTGCTCCTGGTCGTGCTTGCGCTGCGTGAGCCCGGAATGATCGACGCGCACCACCCCACGGCCTCGGCGCTCCTGCTCGGTGCCGAACTGCTCGTCGGCCTGGTCACGGGTGCCGGCTGGGCCTGGACCACCCATGTGTGGGCCGAGCCGGACGGCACGGTCTGGAGCAGGAGCAGCGCGGCCAGTATCGCCGTCTGGGCCGTCGGCATCGGGCTACGGGCCGGATTCTTCGCGCTCGGAACAGCGGTGGGCGTGCACCAGGACAGCGCGGCCCTGCTGCTGGGGCTCGCCGGCACTCTGCTGGTCCGGGCCGGGATCCTGGCCCGGCGCGGACGATCTTCGCGCCGTGGCGCGGCGTCGAGCGGGGCGTACGGTGACGGTACGACCCGGGCCATGGGGAGGGAGCACGTGTGAAGGAGAACGCCTGGACACGCTGGCCTTCCCGGGAGGCACTCAGCTGCGAGGGACTCTCACGCTCCCGGTGCCTGCTGGCCTGGGCGGTGCGGACGCTGGTCCTCGGACTGCTCCTGTGGGGTGCCTTCTCCGAAAGCCACGTGAGCGGCTGGGAGGCGGCATCCTGCGCCGCAGGAGTCCTGCTGGCCGCTGTGCTCGCCCGGGCCTTCTTCCGGACCACGCTCCGGCACCGGCTGTGGCCGTCGCTGGCCTCGCTCGCCCTGTTGCAGGTCATCGCCGTCGCAGCCCAGCTGTCCGGATTCCGCGTCGCCGCCGTGGTCATGTTGTGCGGCTGCGCCGTCTCGGCGCTGGAGCGGCTGCCGTCGGCCGCCGCCCTGAGCGCTGCGGTAGTGGCCCTCGGCACATATGGGGTCGTCCAGCGTGACGACCTGCTGACGACCGTGGTCACCGGCATCGGCATCGCCCTGGCCGGCTACACCCTGCGCCTCGACGCCGAGGCCCGCGGAAGTGCCCTGCGGCTTCTCGCCCAGGAGCGGGCAGCGCGTGCGGCCGAGGCGGAGACGGCGGCCCTCGCCGAGCGGGCCCGCATAGCGCGGGAGATACACGACGTGCTGGCCCACAGCCTTTCGGCCCAGCTGGTGCATCTGGAGGCGGCCAGGCTGTTGATCGAGCGGGGAGGGGAACGAGAGCAGATCCATGAACGCGTGGTGGCGGCGCGGGAGATGGCGCGGGGCGGCCTCGCCGAGACCCGGCAGGCGCTCTCCGCTCTGCGCGGTGAGCTGACGCCTCTGGAGGACTTCCTGGGTGGCCTGGTCGGTACGGACGGCGGTGCCGAGATCACCATCACGGGTGAACGGAGGCCGTTGCCGGCCGAGGCTTCCCAGGCCGTGCGCCGAGCGGCCCAGGAGGCTCTGACGAACGTGCGCAAGCACGCCCCGGGCGCCAGAGTCCACCTCAGACTCGACTACCGTCCGCACGAAGTGACCCTGGACGTGCGCGACTCGGGCGGTTCGCCGGGTGAGCTGACCGGGACGGGGGCCGGGTACGGTCTGCTGGGCATGCGGGAGCGAGCAGAACTGCTGGGCGGTTCCCTCCGGGCCGGGCCGGGCGAGGAGGGGTTCGTGGTGACGTTGAAGGTGCCGGTATGACGCGGGACGCCGAGCCGAAGGCCGCTCGGGTGGTGGTCGCGGACGATCAGACCGTGGTGCGTGAGGGCATCGTGATGCTGCTAGGTCTGCTGCCCGGGATCGAGGTCGTCGGCGCCGCGGGAGACGGGGAGGCAGCGGTGGCGCTCGTCGCCCGACTGGCTCCGGACGTGGTGCTGATGGACCTGCGCATGCCCCGCTGTGACGGAGTGGAGGCGACCCGAAGGATCCGCGCGGAGCACCCCGGGACACAGGTCGTGGTGCTCACGACGTTCGCGGACGACGAGTCGCTGTTTCCCGCGCTGGCTGCGGGTGCGCGCGGCTATCTCACCAAGGACGCGGGTGGGGACGAGATCGTGCGGGCCGTGCACAGCGTGCTGTCGGGCGACGCGGGCCTCTCCCCGGGCATCCAGAGACGTCTGCTGGAGCGCCTGACCGAGCCGGAGCCCGGGCCGGCCGCGCCCCCGGAGCCGCCGGACGGACTCACCGCCCGGGAGACGGAGGTACTGCTCCTCATCGCCGAAGGGCTCAGCAACCCGGAGATCGCCCGGAGGCTGCACGTCTCCACGGCGACCGTGAAGACCCACATCAACAACCTCTTCACCAAGACCGGGCTCAAAGACCGTGCGCAGGCGGTGCGTTACGCCTTCGGGAAGGGACTTGTGCGGCCACCAGCGGGTTAGTCACCTGATGGGGTGAAGAGCGAAGGGAAGAAGAGTCGGGGAACTTCCCGTTCTGTCCATCCTTGGGCATGCAGCAAAGCAAGGGCCGTCCCCGCGGCGGCGGAGCGGGCCAGGAGAGTCGGGCCGAGCCCTTCGACGGTCATGATCCGGTTCCGCCCGAGGAGCCTGGACAGCTCAGGTATGACGATCCCTGGTACGACGCCCTCGCCTCCGGCTGGGGCGAGTCCGCGGTCGACGGGGAGCAGGTTCACACGCTGGTTCCGCCTGCGCGGGGAGAGGGCGTGACGGGGGCCGCGGCGGCCGATGTGTACCTGGAAGTGCAGCGCAGTGCCGCTTTTCAGGAGGTGCGGGGCCGGTACCGGAGGTTCGTGGTGCCGGCGTTCGTGGCCTTCTTCGCCTGGTACGTGGGCTATGTCGTTGCTGCCACGACAGTGCCGGAGCTGATGGCGCGGCCCGTCGCGGGAGCGGTGAACGTGGCGATGGCGGCGGGGCTGGGGCAGTTCCTGTCCACGTTCCTGCTGACCTGGGCGTACGCACGGCACGCGCGGCTGCGCAGGGACCGGGCCGCACTCGAACTGCGCTGGGACACACAGGAACTGACGCGTGGTGTGAGTGGTGGTAGGTCGTGACGGAGGAACACCAGACGCTGGCGTTGCTGCTCTTCAGCGCGTTCGTCGCGGTCACGCTGGGGATCACCACATGGGTCAGCCGTAACAGGCGGGGCTCGGCCGAGGAGTTCTACGCCGGCGGGCGGCTCTTCTCACCCATGGAGAACGGTTTTGCCATCGCGGGCGACTACATGTCGGCCGCCTCCTTCCTGGGAGTCACCGGGCTCATCGCGCTCTTCGGTTACGACGGGCTGCTGTATGTCGTCGGGTTCCTGGTGGCGTGGCTCGTGGTGCTGTTCCTGGTGGCCGAACTGGTCCGCAACTGCGGCCGGTTCACGCTCGCCGATGTCGTGGCGTCACGCATGAGGGAGCGGCCGGTGAGGATCGCGGCGGGAACCTCCTCGGTGACGGTGTCCGTTCTGTATCTGGTGGCCCAGATGGTCGGCGCGGGGAGCCTGGTGGCGCTGCTGCTCGGCGGTACGAGCGACGCGGCGCGGTCCTGGACCGTCATCGGGGTCGGCGCGCTCATGGTCGTCTACGTCTCGCTGGGAGGTATGCGGGCGACCACCTGGATCCAGATCGTCAAGGCTGTCCTGCTGCTGGGTGGCACCGTGGTGCTGACGGTCCTCGTCCTGGTGCGCTTCCACGGCGACGTGGACCGGCTGCTGATCACGGCGGCCGAGCGCAGCGGGCACGGAGCGGCGTTCTTGGCACCGGGGCTGAAGTACGGCGGAGACTGGACCGCCCGCTTCGACTTCATCAGTCTCGGGCTGGCTCTGGTGCTGGGCACGGCGGGGCTGCCGCACATCCTGTCGCGCTTCTACACCGTGCCCACGGCGCGGGCCGCCCGCCGCTCGGTCGTCTGGGCCGTCGGGCTCATCGGCGGCTTCTATCTCATGACCATCGTGCTCGGGTTCGGCGCGGCCGCCGTTCTCGGGCCGGAAGCGGTGCGCGGGTCGAACGCGGCCGGGAACACGGCCGTCCCCTTGCTGGCGCTCGATCTGGGAGGTGGGGCGGGGTCCACCGGCGGGACGGTTCTCTTCGCCATCGTCGCCGCGGTCGCCTTCGCGACGATCCTCGCCGTGGTCGCCGGAATCACGCTCGCGTCCTCGGCAGCCGTGGCCCACGACCTGTACGCCTCCCTGCGGCGCCGGGGCGGTGAGCCGCGCAGCGAGGTGGCCGTGGCCCGTATCGCGGCTGTCGGCGTCGGCGCGGTGGCGATCGCGCTCGGTCTGCTGGCGCGGGACCTCAACGTGGCGTTCCTCGTGGGCCTGGCTTTCGCCGTCGCCGCGTCGGCGAACCTGCCGGTGCTGCTCTACTCCCTGTTCTGGCCGGGCTTCACCACCCGGGGCGCCGTCTGGGCCGTCTACGGAGGTCTCATCCCGGCCGTGGTGCTCGTGGTGCTGTCCCCGGTGGTCTCCGGCAGCCCCGACTCGCTCTTCCCGGGCATCGACCTCCAGTGCTTCCCGTTGCAGAACCCGGGCCTGGTCTCGATTCCCCTCGGCTTCCTCGCGGGCTGGCTGGGCACGGTCACTTCGGCGGAGGTCCCGGACGAGGCCAAGCACGCGGAGACCGAGGTGCGGTCGCTGACGGGTGCGGGAGCGGCATAGGGGTGGGGTCCGCGGTGCCGGGACCAGGACCGCGACTGTCACCGTCGGAAGGCCGAACGGCTGACGCCCTAGCCGCGGGTCGCCCACACATAACGGTGTTCGGGGCGGCCCGCGTCGCCGTACTTGAGGGTGAGCCTGGCCCGTCCCGTGCGCTCCAGGAGCTTCAGATAGCGCTGGGCGGTCTGGCGGCTCACCCCGGTCCGATCGGCGATCTCCTGGGCGGACAGGGGCCCGTCGGCGTGCATCAGGGACTGACGGACCAGCTCAGCGGTGGTGGGGGAGTGTCCTTTGGGCAGGTCGGGCTCCGACGGTGCCGACAGGGCCCCGAAGATACGGTCCACCTCGGCCTGCTCCGCCTCCCCGCCGCCGTCCAGGGTGCGGCGCAGTTCCGCGTAGGCCTCCAGCTTGGCGCGCAGTCCGGCGAAGGCGAACGGCTTGACCAGGTACTGCAGCGCGCCGTGCCGCATCGCCGCCTGCACGGTGGAGACGTCCCGGGCCGCCGTCACCATGATCACATCGGTCTGGTCACCGCGCCGCCGCATCTCCTGGACCACCGCGAGTCCCGTGGCGTCCGGCAGGTAGTGGTCCAGGAGCACCAGGTCCAGCCGGGACAGCGTCTCAAGCTGATGCAGCGCTTCCGTCGCGCTGTGGGCCACACCGGCGACATGGAAGCCCGGCACCTTCTCGACGTAGGCGGCGTTGACCTTCGCGACTCTCACGTCGTCGTCCACGACCAGGACCTCGATCATCACGACTCCTTCTCGGCGGTCTGCGGGGCTGACGGCACGGTCAGCGCAGCCGGTTCGGGACCCGGCTCGGACAGTGCCTCGGGCAGGACGACGGTGAATTCCGCGCCCCCGCCGTGTGCCTCGCCGACGGTCGCGCTGCCACCCTGCCGTTCGGCCAGCCTGCGCACCAGGGAGAGTCCGATACCCCGCTCACGGTGAGCCGGCGGCTTCTTCGTAGACCATCCGGAGGTGAAGATCAACTCCCGGTGCTCCGGCGGGACGCCCGGACCCGTGTCACGCACCCGGAGGATCGCCGTACGCCCCTCGGCGCGCAGTTCGACCTCCACGCGCGCGTGCGGCGTGCCGGCGACGGCGTCGAGGGCGTTGTCCACCAGGTTTCCCACGACCGTGACGACACCCTGCGGGTCGACCAGTCGGTCGGGGAGCCGGGTCCGGTCCGACACCCACAGGGCGACGCCTCGCTCGGCCGACACGGTCGCCTTGCCGACCAGCAGGGCGGCGAGCAACGGGTCCTCGATCCGCTCGGTGACCTGTTCCGCGGTGGCCCGGTGGTCACCGACCACCTCTCCGACGAACTCGACGGCGTCGTCGTACATCTCCAGTTCGAGCAGTCCGAGAAGCGTGTGCATCCGGTTGGCGTGCTCGTGGTCCTGGGCGCGCAGGGCGTCGATCAGACCTCGTGTGGAGTCCAGTTCGCGGCCCAGCTGCTCCAGCTCGGTGCGGTCGCGCAAGGTGGCCACGGCGCCGCCGTCGTCGGTGGGCATGCGGTTGGCGACCAGCACCCGTTGGCCGCGTACGGTGAGCAGATCCGTACCGGTGACCCGCCCGGCCAGCACGTCGGCCGTACGGCCCGTGCCGAGCGCCTCGTCGGGGGAGCGGCCCACGACGTTCTCCCCGATGCCCAGCAGGCGCTGTGCCTCGTCGTTCACGAGGCGGATGCGGCCGGTGCGGTCCAGGGCGACGACACCCTCGCGGATGCCGTGCAGCATCGCCTCGCGTTCGGACAGAAGCGCCGCGATGTCCGAGAAGGCCAGGTCCCTGGTCTGCCGCTGGACCCGCCGTGAGATGACCCATGCGGCCAGCGCGCCCACGGCGAGGGCGCCGCCGGCGTACGCGAGAAGCCCCGGGATCGCGTGGATCAGACGGGCCCGGACGCTGTCGTAGGCGATGCCGACCGAGACCGCGCCGATGACATGGCCGTCGCCGTCCCGCAGCGGCACCTTGCCCCGGGCGGAGCGGCCCAGGGTGCCGCTGTCGATCTCCATGACCTCCTTGCCGGCCAGGGCCTGGCCGGGGTCGGTGGAGACGGTGCCGCCGATCTGCTTCGGGTCCGTGTGCGACCAGCGCACGCCCCGCCAGTCCATCACCACGATGTACTCGGCCTTGGTGGACTTGCGGATCCGCTCCGCCTCCCGCTGCACCGGGCCGTCCGGTGTGGGGGGAGTGTCCCGCAGGTCCTTCGAGAGGTCGGGCAGTTGCGCGGTCGTCTGCGCGATCGCGAGCGCACGGCGCATCGCCTGGTCGTCCAGCTGATTGCCGAGCGGGGCGAGGAACAGCCCGGTGGCGAGCACCGCGACTCCCGCAGCGATCGCCACCTGCATCAGCAGCACCTGCGAGAACACCCGCCGGGGCAGGCCGAGGCGCAGGCGGCGTGCGGGGGGAGTGGGGCTCATACCCATGACCGTACGTGTGGACGGCCACCCGCCCTAGACGGGTGTGGCGTGGATCTCCAGATCAATGTGAGGGCGAGTCCGGCGGTCAGCCGGCCAGTGCCGTCGCCACCCGCACCTCGCGCACCGCCACCACGTCCATCCGCGCGGGTGAGCCGAGGACGGACGCCCCGCAGCTCTCCGGGCGGGGCGGCAGGCCCGCGGCCTGGGCCACGTCGACCTGCCAGCGGCGTCCGTCGGTGTGGGCGACGGTCACCTCCCAGCGCGGTGCCTTACCGACCGTCCGGACGACGCTCAGGGCCTCCGCGGTGTACTCCCCGGTCCTGGTACGCACGGCGAGCTCGGCGGCCTGACCGGGCCGTTCCCAGGCAGAGCTGCCCCGGCATCCCTCCATGACGATCCGCCCCTCCCGCGCGCTGTGCAGGACCTCCTTGAGGGTGTGGGCCTCGGCCCTGCCGTACGCGTATCCGTACGGCAGCACCAGCACGGTCGGGGAGAAGCGGTGACCACCCAGATGGGTGACCTCCCAGACGCCCTCGGCCCCGGACGTCGCCAGCTCGGCCGCCAGAGGGCGGCCGAGGAGCGCGCAGCAGCGGTCACGCTTGCCGTTGGTGCAGACGAGGGCCAGGGGGTCGCCGTCGTGGGGTCGGCCGCCGAGAACTGCGTCGAACGGACGGTGGTCGCCCCGGCCGAGTGCCGCGAAGTCGAGATCGAGCAGCTGTCCGGGGTCCGAGGTCGTGGCGCTGTGCAGCCACACGTTCCCCGGGACGACGTGCGCCACGTACACCCGGCGCGAGGCGGGCATGCGGCGGTCCGCGTGGCGCCCGGGGCGGCGGATGAGCGCGATCCGTACGCCCGTGTCCTTGGCGGCCGCCTCCAGGGCACGGCCCAGGGCGGGGTCCAGGTGGCTCGAGGTGAGCGCCTTGGCACCCCACGGACCGGGCTGTTCCAGCAACAGCCAGGTCCTCGCGGTGGCCGCGGTTCCCGAAACGGGCTCGTCGAAGTCCCGGGAGACGCTAGAGCACGTACTCACAGAGGTGAGCCTAACCTGACTTGCGCCGCCGCGACTTTCGGCCCCCTCCGGCTTTGCTCCGGCAGTGGCTGAGGAGGCCTCGGGTCCGGATGGACACCGCTGGGCGGCATCGGCTCACTCAGGCAGGGGCTGTGGAGGCTTCGGGCCTGCGTAGAGACCGCTCGGCCGCATCCGCAGCGGGCGTTCGCCGTACTCCTCCAGGGCGTGGGCGATCCAGCCCGCCGTCCGGGCCACGGCGAAGATCGTCTCGCCCGCGGTCGGATCCATGCCGCTGGACGCGGTGAGCACCGCGAGGGCCAGGTCCACGTTGGCGTGCAGGGGGGCGTGCCGGGCGGTGGTCTCCACGATGTCGCGGGCGGCGAGGAGAGCGGGCTCCGCACGAGGGATCTCTTCCAGGAGGGCGAACAGAGCACGCGCGCGTGGGTCCTCACCGGGGTACAGCCGGTGTCCGAGGCCCGGAACACGGCGTCCGGCGCGCAGTTCTCCCGCGATCACGGGCGCCGCGTCGCCCTGTTCGAGGACATCCCACAGCAGCCGGTGGGCGAGCCCGCTCGCCGCGCCGTGCAGCGGGCCCTCGATCACCCCCAGCCCCGCGGAGACCGCCGCGTAGGCGTGTGCACGGGCCGACGCGGCGACACGCACGGCGAGGGTGGAGGCGGCCAGGTCGTGGTCGACGAGGAGCGCGAGGGCGGCGTCCAGGGCGCGCAGGGACGCCTCGTCGGGGTCCTTGCGCACGGACAGCCTGCTCCACAGGCGGTGGGCCAGGGGGCCTTCGTCGAGGCGGTGGTGCCCCGCTGGAGGCAGCGCGTCGACGAGCGTGGGGATGAGGGTGCGTGCGGTGCCGAGGACGGCCTCCTCGGACAGGTCGAACCGCAGCGGGTCGGCGGTCGCGGCGGCGATGGCCGCCACCCGCAGGCGGTCGGTCGGAGCGGCGTGCTCGGGCAGTGCTTCGATCGCTCGGCGGGCGACGGCGACGGAGGCGGTGGGCGCGGTGAACGTGTGGCCCGGGAGCATCCGGCCCGTCCACAGCCACTCGGCTACCTCCTCGTAGGTGTGGCGTGTGGCCAGGTCGACCGCGTCGACACCGCGGAAGAAGTAGCGGTCGTTCTCGATGAGCGTGATCCGTGTGCGCACGGACAGCTCGCCGCCGGAACCGGAACCGCCCACGCTCTCCCGCCTGTTGCGCCGGGCGAGGGCCTCGACCTCCCGCGCGTCGAAGGTGCTGCCGCGCCCGCCAATCACCCGTCGGCTGCTGAGCTGGCCGCGGCTCACGTACGCGTACACGGTCTCCGGCTTCACGCCGAGCAGCTCGGCGGCCTCCTTGGTGCTCAGCCGTCGTTCCGCGCCGAGGGGGGCGGGTTCTTGATCGCGCATGGGGGTCACCGTATCCGTCTGGTGGACCATTGACTGATGTATTGAGTGAATCAATATTGACAGCACTAGAATCAATCATAGACAGTCGAATCAAGTTCAGGGAGGAAGTCATGTCCGTCAACAGGTCAGCAGCCACTCTTCTCGAAGCACCCAGGGGGCTCGCCGGGGTCGTCGTCACCGACACCCGGATCGGTGACGTCCGCGGTCTGGAGGGCTTCTACCACTACCGGCAGTACTCGGCCGTCGACCTCGCGCGGACCCGCGGCTTCGAGGACGTCTGGCACCTGCTCGTGCACGGCGAACTGCCGGACGCCGGGCAGAGCGCGGCTTTCGCGGCCGAGACCGCCAAGCTGCGGAGGCTGCCCGACGAGGTGCGAGCGGCACTGCCCGCCATCGCGGCGGCGGGCGGGCGTTCCGGGCCGCTCGCCGGGATGCGCACGGCCCTGTCGCTGCTGGGCGCGGCGAAGGGATTCCGTCCCGTGTACGACATCGACGCCGACCGGCGCCGGCAGGACACCATCGAGGCGGCCGCGGCCGTGCCCACGCTCCTCACGGCTCTGCACCGCCTGGGCAACGGACTGGAACCGGTGGAGCCGCGCGAGGACCTGTCCTGTGCGGCGAACTACCTCTACATGCTGACCGGTTCCGCGCCGGCCGAGCCGCACGCACGGGCCATCGAGCAATACCTGATCTCAACCATTGATCACGGATTCAATGCGTCAACCTTCACGGCCCGGGTCATCGCCTCGACGGGCGCGGATGTGGCGGCATGCCTGGCCGGGGCGGTGGCCGCGCTGTCGGGCCCGTTGCACGGAGGGGCGCCCAGCCGCGCGCTGGACACCCTGGACGCGATCGGTACCCCGGACCGGATCGAGCCCTGGGTGCGTCAGCGGGTGCTCGCCGGCGAGCGCATCATGGGCTTCGGACACGCGATCTACCGCACGGAGGACCCACGGTCCCGGATGCTGCGCGAGGTCGCCCAGGGGTTCGGCGGGCCGCGGGTGGACTTCGCCGTCGAAGTCGAGCGTCACATCGAGGCGATCCTCGCGGAGTTGAAGCCCGGCCGGGAACTCCACACCAACGTCGAGTACTACGCGGGCGTGGTCATGGAACTCTGCGGCCTGCCCCGCGAGATGTTCACCCCGACCTTCGCCGCTGGTCGGGTGGTGGGCTGGAGCGCCAACATCCTGGAGCAGGCTGAGGACACGAAGATCATCAGGCCGGTGGCGCGGTACGTGGGGCCGGAAGCACCTGCGCCCGTGCCCGCCTGAGCGCCCGCCCCGCGTCCGCCTGGCCGTTCGTGTCCGGTGGGGATGCCGCGACCTGAGCCCTGCGGAGGTGCGCCGCCGACTTCACGTCGGCGTGGATCTCGCGGCTCGTATTCTGGGGCGGCATCCCCATCCCCATCTGTGCCGGGAACGCGAGCCGGTGCACGCGTCGGCGCGAGAAAGGTCGCACGGTGAGCCAGCCGAGCCCGAAACCGCAGCAGATCCCGGTCGTCGTCCTGGCGGGATTCCTCGGCTCGGGGAAGACCACCCTGCTCAATCACCTCCTGCACCGCAGCGGTGGCAGCCGCATCGGCGCCCTCGTCAACGACTTCGGGGCGATCGAGATCGACGCGATGGCAGTGGCGGGAGCACTCGGCGACTCGACGGTCTCCCTCGGCAACGGCTGCCTGTGCTGTGCCGTCGACGCGAGCGAACTGGACCACTACCTCGAGCGGCTAGCGGAGCCCTCCGTCGGCATCGACGTCATCGTCATCGAGGCCAGCGGACTCGCCGAGCCGCAGGAACTCGTGCGGATGCTGCTGGCCAGCGAGCATCCGGGGGTCGTCTACGGCGGGCTCGTCGAGGTCGTCGACGCCGCCGAGTTCGACGACACCCGGTCCAGGCACCCCGAGATCGACCGGCATCTCGCACTGGCCGACCTCGTCGTGGTCAACAAGCTCGATCGTGCCGCGGACGGCGAAGGTGTGCTCGAACGGGTCCGGTCCCTCGTCGACCGCGCCGCCGTCGTCCCGGCCACCTACGGCCGGATCGACCCCGAGTTTCTCTTCGACTGCCGCCCGAGCGAGGAACGCGTCGGGCAGCTGTCCTTCGACGACCTGCACGCACACGGCACCGACGGGAGCGAGCACCGCACGGGCGAGGATCACACCGGGCACCTGCACACCGCCTACGACAGCCTGTCGTTCGTCTCGCCCGAGTCCCTCGACCCGCGCCGGCTGATGACGTTCCTCGACAGCCGGCCCGAGGGGCTGTACCGGATCAAGGGCTATGTCGACTTCGGGCCGTACGACATCCGCAACCGCTACGCCGTCCATGCCGTCGGGCGTTTCCTGCGCTTCTATCCGGAGCCCTGGCCCGCCGGCTCGGAACGCCTCACCCAGCTCGTCCTCATCGGCTCGGGGATCGACGCCGCCGCTCTCGAAAAGGAACTGCAGGCGTGCGGGAACGAGGCCCCACACGCCGACGAGCACGGCATGTGGGGCGTCCTGCGGTACGTACGCGGCCCCGACGAAGAGGGCGCCGACCCGGCCTGAACCGGTCCGGCCGCCACCGCCTGGACCGGCCCGGCCACCATCGCCTAGACCGGCCCGGCCACCACCGAGACCGTCTTCGCCAGGGACACCCCGGAACCGTCGCGGCGCGGGTCGATCTCCGGCAGCTCGGCGGGAGTGCCGTTCTTCTGCGCCGCCAGGGCCGGGACGGGGCCCGCCCAGGCCAGGGACAGGCAGTCCTCGCCCTTCAGGAACCGCTGACAGCGGACACCGCCGGTGGCGCGGCCCTTGCGCGGGTACTGGTCGAACGGGGTCAGCTTGGCCGTCGTCTGGACGGAGTCGTCCAGCGTGCCCCGCGAGCCCGCGACGGTGAAGACGACGGCGTCCACGGCCGGGTCCACCGCCGTGAACGAGATGACCTTCGCGCCCTCGGTGAGCTTGATGCCCGCCACACCGCCGGCCGGGCGCCCCTGCGGTCGGACCTGGGACGCCTGGAAGCGCAGCAGCTGCGCGTCGTCCGTGATGAAGACCAAATCCTCCTCACCGGTGCGCAGCTCGATCGCGCCGACGATCCGGTCGCCCTCCTTGAGGCTGATCACCTCGAGTTCTTCCTTGTTGGCCGGATAGTCGGGCACCACGCGCTTGACGACTCCCTGCGCCGTGCCCAGCGCCAGACCCGGCGACGACTCGTCGAGCGTGGTCAGGCAGACCACCGTCTCGTCGTCCTCCAGGGAGACGAACTCCGCCAGCGGGGCGCCGCCCGCGAGGTTCGGCGACGGCAGCGGCTCCGGGAGCTGCGGCAGGTCGATCACGTTCAGCCGGAGCAGCCTGCCCGAGGAGGTGACCGCACCCACCTCGCCACGCGCGGTGGCCGGCACCGCCGAGACGATCACGTCGTGCTTCACGCGCTCGGCGGCGGCGTCCTCCGCGAACGGCTCGCCGTTCGCCGTGCGGGCCAGCAGCCCCGTGGAGGACAGCAGCACCCGGCACGGGTCGTCGGCCACCTGCAGCGGCACGGCCGTCACCGGGGCACCGCCGGACTCCAGCAGGACCGTGCGCCGGTCGGTGCCGAACTTCTTGGCGACGTTGGCCAGTTCGGAGGAGACCAGCTTGCGCAGCTCGGAGTCCGAGTCGAGGATCCGGGTCAGCTCCTCGATCTCCGCGGTGAGCCGGTCCTTCTCCGCCTCCAGCTCGATGCGGTCGTACCTGGTCAGACGGCGCAGCGGCGTGTCCAGGATGTACTGCGTCTGCACCTCGCTCAGCGAGAACTGCTCCATCAGGCGCTGCTTGGCCTGCGCGGAGTTGTCGCTGGAGCGGATCAGGCGGATGACCTCGTCGATGTCCAGCAGGGCCGTCAGCAGACCCTCGACCAGATGCAGCCGGTCGCGCTTCTTGCCGCGGCGGAACTCCGAGCGCCGCCGGACGACGTTGAAGCGGTGGTCGAGGTAGACCTCCAGGAGCTCCTTGAGGCCCAGCGTGAGCGGCTGGCCGTCGACCAGGGCCACGTTGTTGATGCCGAAGGACTCCTCCATCGGCGTCAGCTTGTAGAGCTGCTCCAGGACGGCCTCCGGCACGAAGCCGTTCTTGATCTCGATCACCAGACGCAGACCGTGCTCGCGGTCGGTGAGGTCCTTGACGTCGGCGATGCCCTGGAGCTTCTTCGAACCGACCAGGTCCTTGATCTTGGCGATGACCTTCTCGGGGCCGACCGTGAAGGGCAGCTCCGTGACCACGAGACCCTTGCGGCGGGCCGTCACGGGCTCCACCGACACCGTCGCCCGGATCTTGAAGGTGCCGCGGCCGGACTCATAGGCGTCCCGGATGCCGGGCAGGCCGACGATGCGGCCGCCCGTGGGCAGGTCGGGGCCGGGAACGTGCTTCATCAGCGCGTCGAGATCCGCGTTCGGGAACCTGATCAGGTGGCGGGCGGCGGCGATGACCTCGCGCAGGTTGTGCGGCGCCATGTTCGTGGCCATGCCGACGGCGATGCCCGAGGCGCCGTTGACCAGGAGGTTCGGGAAGGCGGCGGGCAGGGCCACCGGCTCCTGCTCCTGGCCGTCGTAGTTGGGGTTGAAGTCGACGGTGTCCTCGTCGATGGACTCCGTCATCAGGCTCGTGGCCTCGGCCATCCGGCACTCGGTGTACCGCATGGCGGCCGGCGGGTCGTCGTTGCCCAGGGAACCGAAGTTGCCGTGGCCGTCGACAAGGGGGACCCGCATCGAGAAGGGCTGGGCCATGCGCACGAGGGCGTCGTAGATCGATGCGTCGCCGTGCGGGTGGAGCTTGCCCATCACCTCGCCGACGACGCGGGCGCACTTGACGTACCCGCGCTCGGGGCGCAGGCCCATCTCGCTCATCTGGTAGACGATGCGGCGGTGCACCGGCTTGAGGCCGTCGCGTGCGTCCGGCAGGGCGCGGGAGTAGATGACCGAGTACGCGTACTCGAGGAAGGAGCCCTGCATCTCGTCGACGACGTCGATGTCGAGGATCCGCTCCTCGTACGAGTCGTCGGGCGGCGGGGTCTTCGTGCTGCGGCGGGCCATCGCTGCCGGCTCCTTCTGTTTCCTGGTCGCTCGCCTACGGGCACTGATGCCGGTGATGAGAGGCCGATCGTGCTCAACCCTTCGGGCCTCCGCGCGCTCGCCCTCTCATCACCGGCGCGCCCTTCGGCTCGCTCATGCTGAAGCGTGAACGAGAACTGACGCCGACCATTGTGGACCGCCGCACTGACAACCGGGACCGCGACCCGGTCCGGGGCACACCCCGTACTGCGGGACAAGGTCGCCGCCGGGAACTTCACCAGCGCTCCGCACGCTTGCATACAGTGGCAGGACCGGCAGGAAAATCGCGGTCTGAACAACCGCTCCGCGAGCGAAGGGACGTACATGCCCATGGGTCACACGGCCACAGCCCAGGCAGGCTCCGGGGGCCTGACAGCGACCGAGCACCGCCTGGCCAACGGTCTGCGCGTGGTGCTCTCCGAGGACCACCTGACCCCGGTCGCGGCGGTGTGCCTCTGGTACGACGTCGGCTCACGCCACGAAGTCAAGGGACGTACCGGCCTGGCTCACCTTTTCGAGCACCTCATGTTCCAGGGCTCCGCGCAGGTCAAGGGCAACGGTCATTTCGAGCTCGTCCAGGGCGCGGGCGGCTCGCTGAACGGCACGACCAGCTTCGAGCGGACCAACTACTTCGAGACCATGCCCGCCCACGAGCTGGAGCTCGCCCTCTGGCTCGAGGCCGACCGTATGGGCTCGCTGCTGGCCGCGCTCGACGACGAGTCGATGGAGAACCAGCGCGACGTCGTCAAGAACGAGCGCCGCCAGCGCTACGACAACGTCCCGTACGGCACCGCCTTCGAGAAGCTGACCGCCCTCGCCTACCCGGAGGGCCACCCCTACCACCACACCCCGATCGGTTCGATGGCCGACCTGGACGCGGCGACCCTGGAGGACGCGCGCGCGTTCTTCCGCACCTACTACGCGCCGAACAACGCCGTGCTCTCCGTGGTGGGCGACATCGACCCGGAGCAGACCCTGGCCTGGGTCGAGAAGTACTTCGGTTCCATCCCGGGCCACGACGGCAAGCCCGCCCCGCGCGACGGCTCGCTGCCGGAGACGATCGGCGAGCAGCTGCGCGAGGTCGTCGAGGAGGAGGTCCCGGCCCGTGCCCTGATGGCCGCCTACCGGCTGCCGCACGACGGCACGCGCGCGTGCGACGCGGCCGACCTGGCCCTCACCGTCCTCGGCGGCGGTGAGTCCTCCCGCCTGTACAACCGGCTCGTGCGCCGCGACCGTACGGCCGTGGCGGCCGGCTTCGGCCTGCTGCGGCTCGCCGGGGCGCCCTCCCTGGGGTGGCTGGACGTGAAGACGTCCGGTGACGTGGAGGTTCCGGTCATCGAGTCCGCCATCGACGAGGAGCTCGCCCGGTTCGCCGAGGAGGGCCCCACGGCCGAGGAGATGGAGCGCGCCCAGGCCCAGTTGGAGCGCGAGTGGCTGGACCGGCTCGGCACGGTCGCGGGCCGCGCCGACGAACTGTGCCGGTACGCGGTGCTGTTCGGCGACCCGCAGCTCGCCCTGACCGCCGTGCAGCGCGTGCTGGAGATCACGCCGGAGGAGGTCCAGGAGGTCGCCAAGGCCCGCCTGCGGCCCGACAACCGCGCGGTGCTCGTCTATGAGCCGACCGCCCCCGAAGCCCCCGCCGACCAGGACGAGAACGAGGAGGCGGCCCGGTGACCGAGCTCGCCACGATGGACTTCCACCCCCGGCCGCAGGCGGGCGACGCCAAGCCGTGGGCCTTCCCGGCCCCCGAGCGCGGCTCGCTGGACAACGGCCTCACGGTGCTGCGCTGCCACCGCCCCGGCCAGCAGGTCGTCGCCGTGGAGGTGCTGCTCGACGCCCCCCTGGACGCCGAGCCCGCCGGCCTCGACGGTGTGGCCACGATCATGGCCCGGGCCTTCTCCGAGGGCACCGACAAGCACTCCGCCGAGGACTTCGCCGCCGAGCTGGAGCGCGCCGGCGCCACCCTCGACGCGCACGCCGACCACCCCGGCGTCCGGCTCAGCCTGGAGGTGCCGGCCTCCCGGCTCGCCAAGGGACTGGGCCTGGTCGCCGACGCCCTGAGGGCACCCGCGTTCGCCGACAGCGAGGTCGAGCGGCTGGTCGCCAACCGTCTCGACGAGATCCCGCACGAGCTGGCCAACCCGTCCCGCCGCGGGGCCAAGGAGCTCTCCAAGGAGCTGTTCCCGGCGGCCTCGCGCATGTCGCGGCCGCGGCAGGGCACCGAGGAGACCGTCGCCGCCATCGACTCCGCGGCCGTACGCGCCTTCTACGAGAAGCACGTCCGCCCCGCCACGGCCACCGCGGTGGTCGTCGGTGACCTCACCGGCATCGACCTCGACGCCCTGCTCGGGGACACGCTCGGCGCCTGGACGGGCTCCCCGGCCGAGCCGCGTCCCGTGCCGCCGGTGACCGCCGACGACACCGGCCGGGTCGTCATCGTGGACCGCCCCGGAGCCGTCCAGACCCAGCTGCTGATCGGCCGTATCGGCCCGGACCGGCACGACCGCGTGTGGCCCGCGCAGGTGCTCGGCACCTACTGCCTCGGCGGCACCCTCACCTCCCGCCTGGACCGCGTCCTGCGGGAGGAGAAGGGCTACACCTACGGGGTACGGGCGTTCGGCCAGGTCCTCAGGTCCGCCCCCGACGGCACGGGTGCGGCGATGCTCGCCATCAGCGGCTCCGTGGACACGCCCAACACCGGCCCCGCCCTGGAGGACCTCTGGACGGTGCTGCGCACCCTCGCCGCCGAGGGACTCACCGACGCCGAGCGGGACGTCGCCGTGCAGAACCTGGTCGGCGTCGCGCCGCTGAAGTACGAGACGGCGGCGGCCGTCGCGAGCACGCTGGCCGACCAGGTCGAGCAGCACCTGCCCGACGACTACCAAGCCACGCTGTACCGGCAGCTCGCCACCACCGGCACCGTGGAGGCCACCGCAGCGGCCGTCAGCGCCTTCCCGGTGGACCGGCTGGTGACCGTCCTCGTCGGTGACGCGGCGCAGATCAAGGCGCCTGTCGAGGCGCTCGGCATCGGCGAAGTCACCGTCGTCGCCGCCGAGTAACGGCACGCGCGCTCAGGGGCCCTGGATGTCTTCGAAGGCACCAGGGCTCCTTTATGCCCGAATTGGGATGGGAGTTGCCTGTCTGCCCTGTGGGATGCGCTACAAAAGCCGGGATGCGTTTGGGAATTGAAAGTGGCGCCGCTTAGCGTCGTCCGGGCTGTTCGTCAGGCAGTGCGCCGCACCCGCGGCACCGGACAGTCATCGCCGAGTCCCCGTACGGCGCGAGCCAGGGGAGCCGGGGACCCACCGCAGTCCCTGGGGTGAATCGGACGCCCGCGCGTGTCGCGAGGGAGTCCGTAGGAGACCTTCCTGCTCCGAACCCGTCAGCTAACCCGGTAGGCGAGAGGGAAGGAAAGGACCAGCCACCACATGGCGTTCACTCGCGCCACCGGGAAGCACCGACGTCCCAGCAGGATCCAGCGCCGCACCGCCCGCGCGGCGGGTGTCGCGGCCCTCGCCACCACCGGCGTGATCGGCACGGTGGCGGCCCCCGCGGCCTTCGCCGCCGAGCCCAGTGCCGAGCAGACCGGCCTCACCCCCGTCGTCACCATGGGTGACACCGTGGCCCAGCAGATCGACGCCCAGGCCATCGCGCAGCAGCAGGCCGCCGAGGAGGCCGCCGCCAAGCAGAAGGCCGAGGAGGCCGCCCGCAAGCGGGCCGCCGAGGTGGCCGAGAAGGCCAAGGCGGAGGCCGAGAAGGCCCGCGAGGTCGAGGAGCGCGCCGCCCGTGAGGCCGAGCGCAAGCGCCTCAACGCCTTCGTGCCCCCGATCTCCGGCTCGTACGTCTCCACCGGCTACAAGGCGAGCAGCGGTCTGTGGTCCTCCGGCAGCCACACCGGCGTCGACTTCCACGCCGCCACCGGCACCTCCGTCCACGCGGTCGGCAGGGGCGAGGTCGTCGAGGCCGGCTGGGGCGGCTCCTACGGCAACAACATCGTGATCAAGATGGACGACGGCACGTACACGCAGTACGGCCACCTGTCGTCCATCGGCGTCTCGGTCGGCCAGAAGGTCACCCCCGGCCAGCAGATCGGCCTGTCCGGCGCGACCGGCAACGTCACCGGCCCGCACCTGCACTTCGAGGCGCGTACGAGCCCCGACTACGGCTCGGACATCGACCCGGTCGCCTACCTCCGCTCGCACGGCGTCAACGTCTGACCGGAACGCCTCCGCCGTTCCCCGAAGCCCCGGCTCCCCGAGCCGGGGCTTTCGGTGCTTCTCCGGACGCCCCCGGATGTCCCGCCTGGACGTCCGCGGGACGCCCGCCCGATGTCCGCGGGCCCGTTCCGGATCTCCTCGCGTGTCCGCTGTCCAAAAAATATCCCTGGATTCTCGCCTGCCGTCGGAAATTCCGGCTCATTGCAATAGAGTCACGGAAACACGCGCCGCTCGTCGGCGTTTCACGGGGATTAAGCGAGGTCCGGTCATGCGTATTCCCGCGCACTCGGTGTGCACCGCCATCCGGGACGACATCGTCGCGGGTGTCCACGCACGCGGCAGCCGGCTCACCGAGGAACTCCTCGCCCGCCGCTACGGCGTCTCGCGGGTGCCCGTCCGCGAGGCGCTGCGCACGCTGGAGGCCGAGGGCTTCGTGGTGACCCGCCGGCACGCGGGCGCGTGCGTGGCCGAACCCACCGTGCAGGAGGCCGGCGACCTGCTGGAGATGCGGATGCTCCTGGAGCCGCTCGGTGCGGCCCGCGCCGCCCAGCGCCGCACCGAGGCGCATCTGAAGGTCCTGCGCGGCCTGGTCCGGCTGGGCCAGGACCGGGCCCGGCGCGGCAACAGCGACGACCTGCGCTCCCTGGGCGCCTGGTTCCACGAGACGCTGGCCCAGGCCTCCGGCAGCCCGGCCCTGACCTCGATGCTCACCCAGCTCCGCCACAAGATCGCCTGGATGTACGCCGTGGAGGCGCCGCTCAGCCCGGTGGAGTCCTGGGCGGAACACGGCGCGATCGTGGACGCGGTGGCGCGCGGGGACGGCGAACGCGCTCGGGCGGTCACGGCGCTGCACACCGAGCGGGCGACCGGCGCGCACCGCCTGCGCCTGGGCTCCGCCGAGGAACGTGCGGACCGTGTGAGGAACTCGCAACATCCCGTAAACACGGCGAGCCTGCGGCATTAACACGGCAGCCGTATACAAAGAGACGGGAATTCCCGGGGGCTTATTTCCGCTGCCGGAAAGAAGGGAATTTCCACCCCGTGCGGACCGGGAATGGCGAAGGGCCCGCCCGGTGAATTCGGACGAGCCCTTCGCTGTGCGCCGCATCGGGCGCTCAGGACATCAGACGGTCTCGGGGAGTTCCTCGAGACCCTCGGAGACCAGCTTCGCCAGCCGGTCGAGGGCGGCGTCCGCGCCCTCGGCGTCGGAGGCGAGGACGATCTCCTCGCCTCCCTGGGCGCCGAGGCCCAGGACGGCCAGCATCGAGGCCGCGTTGACGGGGTTGCCGTCAGCCTTGGCGATCGTCACCGGGACGCCTGCGGCCGTGGCGGCTCGGACGAAGATGGAGGCGGGGCGGGCGTGGAGGCCCTCGGCCCAGCCGACGTTGACGCGGCGCTCAGCCATGTGTTGCTGCCCTTCGGTGTTCAGGGTTGTCTAGACCAGTTTCCCATAACGTGAAGCCGACCCGGAGCGATCCTCGTGTTCCGCTCCGGGGTGCCGTCGGATCGCGGCCTCGGCCCGACTGACGCCCTCCACAGACTGCCTCGCGCCGTTGTCAGGCGCTAGCCGTACTCTGGGGCCCATGCAGACCTCGCCGGACCGGCACGAGTATCCCGCCCACTGGGAAGCCGACGTGGTGCTGCGCGACGGGGGTACCGCGCGCATCCGGCCCATCACCGTTGATGACGCCGATCGCCTGGTCAGCTTCTATGAGCAGGTCTCCGACGAGTCGAAGTACTACCGCTTCTTCGCGCCGTACCCTCGCCTGTCCGCCAAGGACGTCCACCGCTTCACGCACCACGACTTTGTGGACCGGGTGGGACTCGCGGCCACGGTCGGCGGCGAGTTCATCGCCACCGTACGCTACGACCGGATCGGCGCCGACGGAACACCGGCGTCCGCACCCGCCGACGAGGCCGAGGTCGCCTTCCTCGTCCAGGACGCCCACCAGGGCCGCGGGGTCGCCTCCGCGCTGCTCGAACACATCGGAGCCGTCGCCCGCGAGCGCGGCATCCGCCGTTTCGCCGCCGAGGTGCTGCCCGCCAACACCAAGATGATCAAGGTGTTCACGGACGCCGGCTACACCCAGAAGCGCAGCTTCGAGGACGGTGTCGTCCGTCTGGAGTTCGACCTCGAACCCACCGACCGCTCGCTGGCCGTGCAGTACGCCCGCGAACACCGCGCCGAGGCACGGTCCGTGCAGCGGCTGCTCGCGCCCGGCTCGGTCGCCGTCGTCGGTACCGGCCGCACGCCCGGCGGCGTGGGCCGCAGCGTCCTCGGCAACATCCGGGACGCCGGGTACACCGGCCGCCTCTACGCCGTGAACAAGGCCCTCCCCGAGGATCAGAAGGAGCTCGACGGGGTGCCCGCCCACCGCTCGGTGCGGGACATCGACGGCCCCGTGGACCTCGCCGTCGTCGCCGTCCCGGCCGAGTACGTCCCCGAGGTCGTCACCGAGTGCGGTGAACACGGCGTGCAGGGGCTGGTCGTGGTCTCCGCCGGGTACGCGGAGAGCGGCATCGAGGGGCGAGAGCGCCAGCGCGCCCTCGTGCGGCACGCGCGTACGTACGGCATGCGGATCATCGGCCCGAACGCCTTCGGCATCATCAACACCTCCCCACGGGTACGGCTCAACGCCTCTCTCGCCCCCGAGGTGCCACGCCCCGGCAGGATCGGCCTGTTCGCCCAGTCCGGCGCCATCGGCATCGCCCTGCTGTCCCGGCTGCACCGGCGCGGCGGGGGCGTCACGGGCGTGACGGGCGTCTCCACCTTCGTCTCCTCCGGCAACCGCGCCGACGTCTCCGGCAACGATGTCCTGCAGTACTGGTACGAGGACCCCGACACCGACGTCGTCCTCATGTACCTGGAGTCCATCGGCAATCCCCGCAAGTTCACCCGCCTCGCCCGCCGGACCGCCGCGGCCAAGCCCCTGGTCGTCGTCCAGGGTGCGCGGCACGGCGCCGCCCCCCAGGGGCACGCCGTCCGGGCGACGCGGCTCCCGCACGCGACCGTGTCGGCGCTGTTGCGGCAGGCCGGTGTCATCCGCGTCGACACCATCACCGAGCTGGTGGACGCGGGCCTGCTGCTCGACCGCCAGCCCCTGCCGGCCGGGCCCAGGGTGGCGATCCTCGGCAACTCCGAGTCGCTCGGCCTGCTCACCTACGACGCGTGCCTCGCCGAGGGCCTGCGGCCGCACCCTCCGCAGGACCTGACCACGGCGGCGTCCGCGGCCGACTTCCATGCGGCCCTGACCCGCGCGCTGGCCGACGACCGGTGCGACGCCGTCGTCGTCACCGCCATACCGGCGGTGGGGGAGGGGTCCGTCGGTGACGCCGCTCTCGCGCAGGCCCTGCGCTCGGCATCGGCAGCCGCTCCGGCCAAGCCGGTCCTGGTGGTCCACGTGGAGCTCGGCGGCCTCGCGGAGGCCCTGTCGGCTGCGGCGAGCACGGCACCACAGGCCGCGTCGGACAAACCGCAGCAAAACGCCCCAAGTCCTATGGCTGCAGCGGAACACGTCCCCGCCGCCGAAGCCCCCGAAGACGCCCACCTCATCCCCGCCTACCCCGCCGCGGAGCGCGCCGTCCGCGCCCTCGGCCAGGCCGTCACCTACGCGCAGTGGCGACGCGACGCCGCCGACCCCGGCAGGGTGCCCGAGTACGACGACATCCAGGAGAAGGGCGCCGCAGCACTGATCGGCGGCCTGCTCGCGCGCGGGCAGGGGCTCACGCTCGGCACGGACGCGACCTGCGACCTCCTCGGCCACTACGGCGTCCAGGTCCATCGCGCGCTGCCGGCCCCGACCCCCGACGCCGCCGCCGAGGCCGCCCGCGACCTCGGCTACCCCGTCGCCCTCAAGGCCACCGCCCCGCACCTCCGGCACCGCGCCGACCTGGGCGGCGTCCGCCTCGACCTGGCGGACGAGGACCAACTGCGCCGTTCCTACGCCGAGCTGACCGATCTGTTCGGCTCACCCGAGGAGCTGAGGCCGGTGGTGCAGCGGATGGCACCGCGCGGCGTGGACGTCGTCGTACGGGCCGTCATCGACCCCGCGGCCGGAGCCGTGCTCTCCTTCGGGCTCGCCGGGGCCGCCTCGCAACTGCTCGGGGACACCGCGCACCGGCTGATCCCGGTCACCGACCGGGAGGCGTCCTCGCTGGTGCGCTCGATCCGCACCGCCCCGCTGCTGTTCGGCTGGCGCGGCTCGGCACCGGCCGACACCCGGGCCCTGGAGGAGCTGCTGCTGCGGGTGTCACGGCTGGTCGACGACCACCCCGAGGTCGTCGCGGTCACCCTGGAGCCGGTCGTCGTCGCCTCGCACGGCCTGAGCGTCCTGGGCGCCTCCGTCCGCCTCGCGCCCCCTCCCGCCCGAGACGACCTCGGCCCGCGCACGCTCCCCGCGTACTGACCGGGGGCGAGCGGTCCCTCGCAGTCAGTGGTCCCCCGTAGGATGGGCGTCATGGCCAAGACCAGTACGACGACCCAGGGGCTGCGGGCGGCGATCGAGCGCAGCGGCTACTACCCGGCCCTCGTGGCCGAGGCGGTGGAGGCCGCCGTGGGCGGTGAGCCCATGCGGTCGTACCTGGTCCACCAGGAGACGACGTTCGACCAGAACGAGGTACGGCGGCACGTGACGGTGCTCGTCCTCACCGACACCCGCTTCATCGTCAGCCACACCGACGAGCAGGCCGCCGACAGCACCTCCCCGACGCCGTACGCCACGACGTCGACGGAGTCCGTGAAGATCGGCCGCATCTCGTCCGTCGTGGTCAGCCGCGTGGTCGCCAACCCCGAGTCGTACAAGCCGGGCACGCTGCCCCGTGAGGTCGTCCTCACCATCGGCTGGGGCGCCGTCTCACGCATCGACCTGGAGCCTGCCGCCTGCGGCGACCCCAACTGCGAGGCGGACCACGGCTACACCGGCAACTCCACGGCGGACGACCTCAGCCTGCGCGTCAGCGAGGCCGGGGACGGACCGGAGACCGTGCGGGAGGCGCTCGCCTTCGCGCAGGCGCTCTCCGAGGCGACCGCGGACACGACCCGCTGATGGCGCAGCTCGACACGGCTTGGGACCCGGACCCCGAACCGCTCACCGTCGCCTCCGCACCGGTCCCCGAGTACGGCAGCGGATCACTCGCCGACCTCCTGCCCACCCTGGCCGCCGGCCTGGGCGTGCCGGACATGAGCGCCTCGATCGCGGAGCTGATCCCAGCCGACCGCAACTGTGTGTTCCTGATCGACGGCCTGGGCTGGGAGCAGCTCAGGGCGCACCCCGAGGACGCCCCCTTCATGACGTCCCTGCTCGCCACCTCCCGCGGTGGCACCGGACGTCCGCTCACCGCCGGCTACCCGGCGACCACGGCGACCTCCCTCGCCTCCGTCGGTACCGGCCTGCCCCCCGGCGCGCACGGCCTGCCCGGCTACACCGTCCGCAACCCCGACACCGGCGAGCTGATGAACCAGCTGCGCTGGCAGCCGTGGGCCCCGCCCGGCCCCTGGCAGCCGTACCCCACGGTCTTCCAGCTGGCGCACGCGGCCGGAGTGCACGCCGCGCAGGTGTCGTCCCCGACCTTCGAGAACACCCCGCTGACCAAGGTCGCGCTCAGTGGAGGAACGTTCCTCGGACGGCTGTCCGGCGAGGACCGCATGGACCTGGCGGCCGAGCAACTGGCCGCGGGTGACCGCTCACTGGTGTACACGTACTTCGCCGAGGTCGACGGCGCCGGCCACCGCTACGGCGTCGACTCCGACACCTGGCGCGGCCAGCTCATGTACGCCGACCGCCTCGTCCAGCGCCTGGCCGAGCAACTGCCGCCGCGCAGCGCCCTCTACGTCACCGCCGACCACGGCATGATCGACGTCCCCTTCGACGAGCAGCACCGCATCGACTTCGACGAGGACTGGGAGCTGAGCGCCGGTGTCGCCCTGCTCGGCGGCGAGGGCCGTGCCCGCCACGTCTACGCGGTGCCCGGCGCTGCGAACGACGTGCTGACCTGCTGGCGCGAGGTGCTCGGCGAGCAGTTCTGGGTCGCCTCACGCGACGAGGCCATCGCCGCCGGCTGGTTCGGCCCGCGCATCGACGAACGGGTGTACGGCAGGATCGGCGACGTGGTCGCGGCCGCCCGGGACGACGTCCTGCTCATCGCCTCCGAGCGGGAGCCGAAGGAGTCGGCGATGGTCGGCAACCACGGTTCGATGACCCCCGCCGAGCAGCTGGTCCCCCTGCTCGAAGTACGCTCCTGAACCCGAAGTACGCTCCCCACACGGCCCGCCCCGATCTCCCATGCCGAAAGGTGCTCAACTCCACATGCCCGAGCTGGTGTTCTTCTGCGGAACGATGGACTGCGGGAAGTCGACGCTGGCTCTCCAGATCGAGCACAACCGCTCGGCGCGCGGCCTGCAGGGCATGATCTTCTCGCGCGACGACCGCGCGGGCGAGGGCAAGCTGTCCTCACGCCTCGGCCTGGTGACGGACGCGGTGGAGGTCGGGGACGGGCAGGACCTCTACGGCCACCTCGTCGACCACCTCTCGCAGGGCGGCCGCGCCGACTACGTGATCGCCGACGAGGCGCAGTTCCTCGCGCCGGAGCAGATAGACCAACTCGCGCGTGTGGTGGACGACCTGAGCCTCGACGTCTACGCCTTCGGCATCACGACGGACTTCCGCTCCAAGCTGTTCCCCGGCTCGCAGCGGCTGGTGGAACTGGCCGACCGGGTCGAGGTGCTCCAGGTCGAGGCCCTGTGCTGGTGCGGCGACCGCGCCACGCACAACGCCCGCACGATAGGCGGGGTGATGGTCGTCGAGGGCGCCCAGGTGGTCGTCGGCGACGTCACCCACTCCGCGGACGAGGTCGGCTACGAGGTCCTGTGCCGGCGTCATCACCGCCGCCGGATGACCGCGGCGACGTCCCGGGCTGCGGCCCTGTCCCCGGACGTGCTGCCGGTGACGTCCGCCTGAGCCCCGGCCTGCTCCCGGACTTCATCTCGGGCGTTGCACCAGCGCGAACCGCGCCCCTTCCGGGTCCGACACCTGCGCCACCCGCCCGTGGGCCGTGTCGTGCACGGGCTTGAGAACCTGCCCGCCGAGGTGGTCCAGATGGTCCAGGGCGTCGTCCACGTCGGCCACCTGGAAGTACGTGACCCAGTGCGGTCCCCGGTCGCGGGGCAGAGCGTGCCCGAGGCCGTGGATTCCTGCGACGGGTTCGCCGCCGAGGTGCAGGGACACGTAGTCGAAGTCGGCGGAGACCACCGGCTCCTCCTCGAAGCCGAACACCGTCCGGTAGAACTTGGCGACGCCGGCCGACTCGAAGGTCAGCAGTTCGTTCCAGGCGGGGGTGCCGGGGACGCCCGCGACGGCGGTGCCGAGGTGCGCCGCGGACTGCCAGATGCCGAAGACCGCGCCGGAGGGGTCGGAGCCGATGGCCAGGCGGCCGGCGTCGGCCGCGTCGAGCGGGCCCACTCCGATCGTGCCGCCGCGGCTGCGCACCGTCTCGGCCGTCAGATCCACGTCCTCCGAGGCGAAGTAGGGCGTCCACGCGATGGGCAGATGGCGGTCCGACGGCAGCCGTCCGATCCCTGCCACCTCGCGCCCGTCGAGCAGCGCGCGCACATAGGGCCCGAGCTGCTGGGGCCCCGGCTGGAACTCCCAGCCGAACAGCGCTCCGTAGAAGTCCTCGGTCGCGTCCGGGCCGTGCACCATCAGGCTCACCCAGCAGGGCGCGCCGGGCGCGTGCCGAACGGGTGTGTCGCTGTTCGGCCCGGCGGAGTCCCGTGCGTCGGTCATCGTCACTCTCTTCTCGGCCTCGCGGTGGCCGTGCTCTCCGCAGCCTGGTGGGGCGGCCCTGTGGGGCGTCCCTTGCCGGGAGAATGCCCGATGTGCGGGCACCTGTGGTCACGGCGCGCTTGTCGGCGGGTGTCGCTCAGCTGTACAGCATGTGCCTGTTCCCGTACGCCACGTGATCGCCCCGCTCCGGCCGAGCAGAGTAGCCGGACACGGACGACTCGGCCACCCGTGTGCGCGAGGATGGGCACCATGAACGCCATCATCTCCGCATCCGACCTCGCCAGGGATCTCACGGGCGTCCGCCCGCCGGTCCTGCTCGACGTCCGCTGGCAGCTCACCGCGGCCAAGGCGGCCGGGGAGCCGCCGTTCGACGGCCGGGCCGAGTACGAGGCAGGGCACCTGCCCGGGGCCGTCTACGTCGACCTGGACCGGGAGTTGGCCTCAGCGCCGGGCGAGGACGGCCGGCACCCCTTGCCCGACCTCGCGCGCTTCGGTGCCGCGATGCGCCGGGCCGGGGTCTCGGCCGGGGCGCCGGTAGTTGTCTACGACGGCGGCCAGGGGTGGGCGGCGGCCCGGGCGTGGTGGCTGCTGCGCTGGACGGGTCACCCGGATGTGCGAGTCCTCGACGGCGGGTTGCCGTCCTGGGAGGGTCCGCTGGAGAAGTCCGTGCCGGCTCCGCAGGAGGGCGACTTCGCACCCGAGCCGGGGGCGACGGGGCTGCTCGACGCGGATGCCGCAGCGGCGCTGGCGCGGTCCGGGGTGCTGCTGGACGCGCGGGCGGGAGAGCGGTACCGCGGTGAGGTGGAGCCGATCGACCCGGTGGCCGGGCACATTCCTGGTGCGGTGTCGGCGCCCACCTCGGAGAACGTGGGGGCCGACGGGCGGTTCCTGTCCGCCGGGAAGTTGCGGGAGCGGTTCAAGGGGCTTGGTGTGACCGAGGGTTCGCGGGTCGGCGTGTACTGCGGTTCGGGGGTCTCGGCCGCCCATCAGGTCCTGGCGCTCGCTGCCGCCGGCATTCCGGCCGAGCTGTACGTGGGGTCCTGGTCGGAGTGGTCCTCGGACCCGGACCGGCCGGTCGCCGTCGGCCCGGACCCTCAGTGATCCGACATGAGGAGGGGCCGCGCCCGGACAGCGCGGCCCTCGTCCTTCGGTAGCCGGTCCGGCTACTCCTGCTTCTTGCGCCGTGTGCCGAACACGATCTCGTCCCAGCTCGGGACGGCGGCCCTGCGGCCGGGACGTACGCCGTCCGCCTCGGCCTGGCGGTCGGTGGCCCCGATGAGCCGGTCACGGTGACTGCCCACACTGCGCGGCATGAGGACATCCGCGTAGGCGGAACCGGCCGAGGCCGCGGGAGCCGGAGGCTCTTCTTCCTCGACCTCGGCCACGACGACGGCCTCCTCCTCGGTCTCCGCCGGGGGGAGTTCCGGAACCACCAGGTCGCCGCGGAAGCTCGGCACCGCCTCGAGCAGGCTCGTCAGCGAGTCTCTCTCGCCGGTGGTCTCCTCGATCGGCTCGGACGCCTGCGCGGGGAGACTGGGCCGATCGCGCTCGGGGCGGTCCAGCGGTCTGTCGCGCGGCAACCGGGCGATCCGGGGGACGAACGGGAAGCTGGGCTCGGGTGCGGACAGGTCGTCGGACTCGCCGATCAGGGAGCGCGCCTCGTCGTCGACGGCCTGGACCAGTCGCCGGGGCGGGTCGTACGTCCAGCTCGCCGAGTGCGGCTCGCCCGCGACACGGTAGACCAGCAGGACTTCCCAGGTGCCGTCGTCGCGACGCCAGGAGTCCCACTGGACGGTGTCCTTGTCGGCGCCGCGCAGCAGCAGTCGCTCCTGTACGGCCTCGCCGAGGGGCGGGCCGGAGTTCTCGCCGGGGCGGCGGACCGGGGTCTTGCGGGCCCGCTCGGCCATGAAGGCGCGCTCGGCGAGCACGGGGCCCTCGAAGCGGCGCACCCGGTCGACGGGGATGCCTGCCATCTGCGCGACCTCTTCCGCGGTCGCGCCGGCACGTATACGCGCCTGGATGTCGCGGGGGCGGAGGTGGCTCTCGACCTCGATCTCGATCTGGCCGAGACGCGGACGGTCGCCGCGCACGGCGGCGCGCAGGCGTTCGTCGATAGGAAGCGTGTACTCCGTAGAGTCGGCAGCCTTCAGCACCAGCCGTGTGCCGTCATTCGAGACGGCCACGACACGCAGTTCGGGCATGGGGACCTCCCGGGTGGTGCCTGCCGACGTCACGTGCGTCGCTGCTTCCGCTAGTCGAGTGTGGCCTGCCCGGGTGCAGCCTGCCACAACCTTGCCGAGTTGCCCGGCGTGTCGGGCGCGGGCCCTGAATCGCCGTTATGGCACGGTTACCTATTCGCAACGCTAAGTGACGAACTCTGTCACCCTGTGCAACTAGCCCCCTCCCGGCGGTCCTTAAAGGTCCTGTGCACCCTGACGGGAGACCGGACCCAGGGCTCGCAACAGTACTCCATTCGGGCCACGTGCGTGGATCGGCGCGCCGCCCAACTTCTGGCGAGGGGTGGGACTTCGCCTCCCCTGCCCTCATCTCGCGATCTTGAACGTGGGGTACTTCACGTAATCACCAAAATCGGAAACCAGGGTTGTGCCGGAGTACGTCGTCGCCACGGGCGGTAGGCGGCACCTGCCCGGCCGGCGGCCGGGCAGGCCTGGAAACCTCTTTTCCGGGGCCGAGTCCGAACACCACGGGGAGCGAGGGCGCGGTCAGCGCCACCCCCGTGCGCCTCCTACGCCCCCAGAACCCTCCGCAAGTAGTCGTTCTGGAACAGCCGGTCGGGATCGAGACGATCCCGCAGCGCCGTGAACTCGCCGAAGCGCGGATACACCCGGGAGAAGTACTCCGCGTCCCGGGTGTGGATCTTGCCCCAGTGCGGACGGCCCTCATGGGCGGTGAAGATGCGCTCCGCGGACGTGAAGTACCGCTGGTACGGAGTGCCCCGGAACATGTGGACGGCGATGTACGCGCTGTCCCGGCCCGAGGCGGTGGACAGCGTGATGTCGTCGGCGGGGGCGGTGCGCACTTCGACGGGGAAGCTGACCCGGAGGCCCGAGCGGTCGACCATCGCCTTCAGTTCGCGCAGCGTCTCGACGACGGCCGCGCGCGGAACGGCGTACTCCATCTCCAGGAAGCGCACCCGGCGCGGCGACGTGAAGACCTTGTACGGGATGTCCGTGTAGGTCCGCGCGGACAAGGCCTTGCTGGAGATCTGGGCGATCGCCGGGATCGTGGCGGGCACCGCGCGGCCGACCCAGTTGGCCACCTGGAAGACCCCGTTGGAGAGGAACTCGTCCTCGATCCAGCTCTTGAGCTGCGGCACGGGCTTCTCCGGGCCCGCGCTGCGGTTGTTGCGCTTGGTGTTGGTGCTGCCGGTGTGCGGGAACCAGTAGAACTCGAAGTGCTCGTTCTCGGCCCAGAGTTCCTCGAAGTCGGAGAGAACCCGGTCGAACGGCATCGGCTCCTCGCGGGCCGTCAGCAGGAAGACCGGCTCGACGGCGAAGGTGATCGCGGTGACGAGGCCCAGGGCGCCGAGGCCGACGCGGGCGGCGGCGAAGACCTCGGGGTTCTCCTTCTCGGAGCAGGTGAGAACGGAACCGTCGGCGGTGACCAGCTCCAGGCCCTTGATCTGGGCGGCGATCGAGGCGGAGTCGCGGCCCGTGCCGTGCGTGCCGGTGCTGGTGGCCCCGGAGACCGTCTGCTCCATGATGTCGCCCATGTTCGTGAGCGACAGGCCCTCACGCGCGAGTGCCACGTTGAGCCTCTTGAGCGGGGTGCCGGACTCCACCGTGACCGTCATGTTCTCGCGATCAATGCTGCGGATACCGGTCAACAGTTGAGGACGGATCAACACACCGTCCGTCGCGGCTATGGACGTGAACGAGTGCCCGGCGCCGACCGCCTTCACCTTCAGACCGTCCTCGGCGGCCCGCCGCACCGCGGCGGCCAGCTCGTCGACGGAGGCAGGGGTGACCTCTCGCGCGGGACGCGCCGAGACGTTGCCGCCCCAGTTACGCCACGTGCCGTTCTTTCCGTTCGCTGTGCTGCTCAACGGAGCCTCCCCGACCCGGTGCCGGTCGCTTGAGCCGGCGGAACCCGAGGAAACCCACCGCGACCGCGACGGCCCCGGCCACCGCCGGAACCCCGTACCCCGCACGCGCCCCGGCCGCGTCGATCACCCAGCCGGCCGCGGAGGAGCCGAGTGCGACCCCCACCGCGAGCCCGGTGCTCACCCAGGTCATGCCTTCGGTGAGCTGCGCGCGTGGTACGTGCTCTTCGATGAGGGACATCGTCGTGATCATCGTCGGAGCGATGGACAGTCCCGCAACGAACAGCGCCACGGCCAGAAACGGCAAGTTTCCGACCAGTAGGAGGGGGATCATACTCACGGCCATGGCACATACGCCCAGCAGCCACCGGCGTTCCGGTGCCCCGGCGAAGTGCAGGAGCCCGAAGACCATGCCCGCGACGCAGGAACCCCCCGCGTACAGGGCGAGGACGATGCTCGCCGCGGCCTTGTGGCCCTCCTCGTCGGCGAAGGCCACCGTGACCACGTCGACCGCCCCGAAGATCGCGCCGGTGGCGACGAAGGTGGCCACCAGGACCTGAAGGCCCGGCGCGCGCATCGCGCTGCCGCCGCCCTCGCGTTCCCGCGGGTGCGGCTCGGGCTCGGTGGCGCGCTGCGCGGTCAGCCAGAACACGCCGACGGCCAGGAAGCAGGCGGCGAGCAGCGGGCCGGCCTCCGGGAACCAGGCCGTGGACAGACCGATGGAGATGATCGGCCCGAAGACGAAGCACACCTCGTCCACCACGGACTCGAAGGAGTAGGCGGTGTGCAGGTGCGGGGTGCCGCGGTACAGCGCCGCCCAGCGGGCCCGGATCATCGCGCCGACGCTCGGTACGCAGCCGATGCCGGCGCAGGCCGCGAACAGGACCCAGTCCGGCCAGCCGTGGTGCGCGGCGAGCAGCAGGACTGCCGCCGCCGTGAGCGAGATGAGTGTGGCCGGTCGCAGCACCCGCCGCTGCCCGTACTGGTCCACCAGCCGGGAGACCTGCGGCCCGGCCACCGCGGCGGCCAGCGCGATGGTCGCCGACAGGCCACCGGCGAGCCCGTACCGCCCGGTGAGCTGCGAGATCATCGTGACCACGCCGATGCCCATCATCGACAGCGGCATCCGGCCCAGGAAGCCCGCGGCGGAGAAACCCTTGGAGCCCGGGGCTGCGAACAGAGTGCGGTAGGGGCTGGGCACGGGGTCTCCGAAAAGGCTCAGTAAGCTGCGAACGCAGTCGACACAGCTTACGGCCCGAACGTACCGGCGCACCTGTCCGGTCCAGCACCACCATCGCCCCGGCGCACCCGGCGCACCCGGCGCACCCGGCGCACCCGGCGCACCCGGCGCACCCGGCGCACCCGGCGCACCCGGCGCACCCGGTCGGCCCCGTCGGGGCCGCCCCGCCGTTCACGCCCGTCCGACCCGGCTGCGTATCGCCCGGGGCTCGCCGGCCGCGCCTCTGTCACCCCGCCGTTTCCCGGCTGTCGGTGCAGGGTGGCAGGATCGACTCATGCCAGACGCGCGCGATGTCAGCCCCTACGACGCCCTGCTCCTGCTCTCGTTCGGCGGCCCGGAAGGCCCGGACGACGTGGTCCCGTTCCTGGAGAACGTGACGCGTGGGCGCGGCATCCCCAAGGAACGCCTCAAGGAGGTCGGGCAGCACTACTTCCTGTTCGGCGGGGTGAGCCCGATCAACGACCAGAACCGCGCCCTGCTGGACGCCCTGCGCAAGGACTTCGCCGAGCACGGCCTGGACCTGCCGGTCTACTGGGGGAACCGCAACTGGGCGCCGTACCTCACGGACACCCTGCGCGAGATGGTCCGCGACGGCCGCCGCCGCATCCTGGTCCTCGCCACCAGCGCCTACGCCTCGTACTCGGGCTGCCGCCAGTACCGCGAGAACCTCGCCGACGCGCTCGCGGCCCTGGAGGCGGAAGGCCTGGAGCTGCCGAAGGTCGACAAGCTGCGGCACTACTTCAACCACCCCGGCTTCCTGGAGCCGATGATCGACGGGGTGCTGCAGTCCCTCGCCGAGCTTCCCGAGGACGTCCGGGACGGGGCGCACCTCGCCTTCTCGACCCACTCGATCCCGACGGCCTCCGCCGACACCTCCGGCCCCGTCGAGGAGCACGGCGACGGCGGCGCGTACGTGAAGCAGCACCTGGACGTGGCACGGCAGATCGCCGACGCCGTCCGGGAGCGCACCGGCGTCGACCACCCCTGGCAGCTCGTCTACCAGTCCCGCTCCGGCGCCCCGCACATCCCGTGGCTGGAGCCCGACATCTGCGACCACCTCGACGAGCGGCACGCGGCCGGAGTCCCGGCCGTCGTCATCGCCCCCATCGGCTTCGTCTCCGACCACATGGAGGTCCTCTACGACCTCGACACCGAGGCCAAGGCCCGGGCCGAGGAGCTCGGGCTGCCGATGCGGCGCTCGGCCACGGTCGGCGCCGACCCGAGGTTCGCCGCCGCCATCCGCGAGCTCGTCGTGGAGCGAGCCGCCGTGGAACGCGGGCAGGACGTCACGCCGTGCGCCCTGGGCGCCCTCGGTGCGAGCCACGACCTCTGCCCGGTCGGCTGCTGCCCGGCCCGCGCTCCCCGGCCCGTCGCCGCGGGCGCCGACAGCACCTACGCGTGAGGAGCCTCGTGACCGACCCCCTGCACACGGACCTGCTCGACCTCGCCCAGGAGGCGGCCCGCCGCGCCGGCGCGCTGCTGAGGGACGGACGTCCGGCCGACCTCGCGGTCGCCGCGACCAAGTCCAGCCCCATCGACGTCGTCACCGAGATGGACATCGCGGCGGAGAAGCTGATCACGGGTCTGATCGCCGATCGTCGCCCGGACGACGGCGTGCTCGGCGAGGAGGGCGCCGCCACCGAGGGTACGAGTGGCGTCCGCTGGGTGATCGACCCGCTCGACGGCACGGTGAACTACCTGTACGGGCTGCCCACCTGGGCCGTCTCCATCGCGGCCGAGCAAGACGGCGAGACCGTCGTCGGAGTCGTCACGGCCCCGATGCGCGGTGAGACCTTCCACGCCGTGCGCGGCCACGGTGCCTGGGCCACCGGCTCCTGGGACGGGGAGCGCAAGCTCGCCTGCCGCCCCGCACCGCCCCTGGAGCAGGCGCTGGTGTCGACGGGATTCAACTACGTCGCCGACGTCCGGGCCCACCAGGCCGATGTGGCGCAGCGGCTGATTCCGCTGCTGCGCGACATCCGGCGCGGCGGCTCCGCCGCGGTCGACCTGTGCGACGTCGCAGCGGGGCGCCTCGACGGCTACTACGAGCGCGGGCTGCACCCGTGGGACCTCGCGGCGGGGGACCTGATCGCCCGGGAGGCGGGCGCGCTGACCGGTGGACGCCCGGGAGAGCGCCCGTCGGGCGCTCTGGCGGTAGCGGGTACCCCCGGCGTCTTCGAGCCCCTCCAGCGGCTCCTGGAGAACTTCGGAGCCTGGCACGACTGAGGGCGCCGGGGTTGCCCGGCAAATGACCGACGGTGCGATGAACACCAGGTGAACGCACCCTGTGGCAAAGCGGCGGGGCCCCCCGCGGGGTTAGGCCGGGGCCCCCCCCGGGCCCGGGTGTGAGGCCGGCGGGGGGGCCCCCAGCCCCACCCGGGGGGGGGGCCGGCGGGGGCGGGGGGGCCGGGGCCCCCACCGGTCGGCGGGGGGTCCTCGGTCGGGGGGGCGGGGGGGTGCCGTTTTTCCCGGGGGGGGGGGGCGGGGCCTGCCGGGGGTTCCGTATCTCGGGAC